>CAZIZR010000007.1:0-146434 GCA_964543865.1 uncultured Chloracidobacterium sp. | reverse complement strand
ATGGTGGAGGCGGCGGGAATCGAACCCGCATCCAAAGGTTGCGACCAGTAAAATCTACACGTTTAGTCGATTCACTTAATTTTCGCTGTCTGTGAGCAGATGAACAGACAAGACCTCACGGACAGCTAAACCGGCTAACTTTAAGCCGCGCCCGCAGGTGGTCGCGCGAGGCAGCAAGGACAGACAAAAAATTCTTCGCGTTGTGTAGTACTAAGAAACCTTAAAACTCTCAGGACTAAGGGCTTCGTCAAAGAACGCTTGGCGGATCGTTATAGTCCAATTCATTGCACCCAACCCGCCTGATTGAACTAACTGCCCCTGGCCGTCACTGCCGATGTCATAGGTAAAAGGAAGAGTTAATTTACCGGCAATATTAAAATCGGAAAAACTTTCTGTCAGCGTATAGTATTCGACAAGGCTGTTTGAACGGTCGGTCGAGCTCGTTCCGATCCTCTCTTGAATAGTATATTCGTAGATCGTCTGAACATGTCGAAATGTTTCCGCATCGAAGTAAAAAACCGTTTTCAGATCACCTGTCTTTCCGGAAGAATATTTGACCTTGTAACAATAACGGTCCTTGACCTTCGCCGTACCGTTCATTTCGATCTTCGCGGATTTCTTTGATTTCAAATCAAACAATGGCCACCCGCCCGATAGGACTCCCCCAAACAAGCCATCCTTCAAGATACTTGGTTGAGCTTTGAGGTATTCTGCGAGTTGTGTCTTTCTCCCCTGAGGCATACCGACAGATATGTTCTTACCGTCAAAAGCTGCCTTTTCGTAAGGATATACGGGAGATTCAAACAACATGGTCAAAAGAAACATATCGCCCTGCGACGCCAGTTGAACAGTACCGGTGAGTTGTCCAAACGCTCCAGGTGTTACTTTCTTGGTCATCATTTTGCCCGTCCCGACAAATACGCGTGATTTAGCCGCTGCTATGTCTTCAACGGTACCGACTGAAGCCACGTGTTTCTTGAGCAGCTCATCTACCGAGATCTTAGGGGGCTTAATGTCGGATTGGCCAAAAATCGAGAGATTAAGGGTTAATGTTAGTGCAAATAAGGGCAAATATCTTTTCATAATTTTGATCCCATGTTAAACAACCGCTCAAAACGTTGCAAATCCCAGCATGAATAGGGATGGTGGAGGCGGCGGGAATCGAACCCGCATCCAAAGGTTGCGACCAGTAAAATCAACACGTTTAGTCGATTCACTTAAAATTCGCAATCTGTGAGCAGATGAATCGACAAGACCTCACGGACAGCTAACCCGGCTAATTTTAAGCCGCGTCCGCAGGTGGTGGACGCGCCCGAGCCCGAACTATTTTATGCCTTATCCGGTCGCATCAGGCGTGACTTCCGGTAAGACACTTCTGGTTTAGAGTTAACTAAGCAGCAAGAGCTAATTCTTGATTAGCATTTGTTTCGCATCAAGTGTTTTTAACGAGCTCACCTGTGCAAAGCCCGACGTGCATTCAAAGATCTATACAAGCCCCTGTCGAAGCCTGTCGCCCCCATCGAGGAAGACTAGTCTACGTTATTTGGATGAAGATTGAAAGGGTGGCGTTGTCAGGCAGCTTTGCCGTTCGCGATCAGCGTCGGATATTTACCGCTCCAGCACGCGTTGCAAGTGGATGCGGGATCTAGACCGATGGCCTCAAGCATGCCTTCGAGTGAGAGGTAGCCGAGGCTGTCAGCACCGATGTATTCGCAGATCTCCTCGACCGACATACGCGAACCGATCAGGTCTTGGCGGTGCGGCGTATCGACGCCGTAGTAGCACGAATGTGCGGTCGGCGGGCACGAAACGCGCATATGGACCTCAGCGGCACCGGCTTCGCGGACCATCTCAACTATCTTCTTCGAGGTCGTGCCCCGCACGATCGAATCATCGACCAGCACGATGCGATTGCCGTTTATAAGATCTTTGATGGGGTTGAGCTTGAGCCGCACGCCAAACGAGCGGATCGATTGCGACGGCTCGATAAACGTGCGGCCGACGTAATGATTACGGATGATCGCCTGACGGAAATTGATTCCGGACCAGCGAGCGTAACCGATCGCGGCGGCAACGCCGGAATCAGGGACCGGCACGACGAGGTCAGCTTCGACGGGGTGTTCGGCGGCGAGCTGTTTACCCATCTTGTGACGTGATTCGTTGACCGAGCGGCCAAATATTATCGAATCGGGACGCGAAAAATAAACGTGCTCAAAGGTGCAGACCGCGTGAGATTTAACTTCAAAAGGCTTCGACGAATGCAGCCCGTCAGCATCGATGATGAGCATCTCACCCGGCTCGACCTCGCGAACGTACTCGGCGTCGATAAGGTCAAACGCACACGTCTCGCTCGCAACGCACCACGCATCTTGCACCTTGCCCAAAACAAGCGGCCTAAATCCACGAGGGTCGCGAACGGCGATCAAAGCGGTCGGCGTCAAAAACAGCAGCGAAAACGCACCCTCGGTCGTCGCAAGCACCTTTGTGATCGCATCAACGGCGTCTTTCGCGGGCGTGCGGGCGATGCCGTGTAATATTGTTTCGGTGTCAGATGTCGAGGAAAATATCGCTCCGTCGCGTTCTAGTTCGCGGCGGCGGGCGTCGGCAAACGGCAGATTGCCGTTGTGACAAACAGCGATCTTGCCATGCTGGCAAGTAACCGAAAACGGTTGCACCTCATCAAGGGTATTCTTACCGGCGGTCGAGTAGCGAGTGTGACCGATAGCGGACGTTCCCGTGAGTTTCTTCAAAACCTCAGGATTCAGCACATCTGCAACTAATCCAACTTCCCGATATTGCAGCAGTTCGTCACCCTCCGCAGTTACAATGCCGCAAGCCTCCTGTCCGCGATGCTGCAACGCAAACAGCCCAAGCTGCGTCAGCGTCGAGGCCTCAGCGTGGCCAAAAACACCAAATATGCCGCATTCTTCGTGCAGTTTGTCGAGAGCGATCTCCATCTATATCTCTATTCTGCCACAATTCGATCACCCGCTTCGAGAGGCGATGCCGCTTTCTCAAGATCACCGGGTGAATTCACATTTATGAACAGCTCATTGGAGCCGGCGATGTGGCGATATTCGGCGAAATCAACCCGCTTGATCCGCAACGAATCTATTGCCGCCATCAACGATGGCGAGTTTCCCTCCACATTCACAAGCTCCGACAAACGACGCCGGACCGTCTCGACGCGATACAACGCTGCGAGCGGTTGCGGCACACCATCAGGCTGGATCGGCAGTACCACATCAGCATTGTCATCGATCTGAGAAACAAGAAACGAAATGAACTCCGACGTCAGCATCGGCAAATCACACGCCGCGACAAATGCCCATTCTGAACCGGAGTGCCCGACCGACGCATGAAGCCCGCCGACCGGGCCGCGATCTTGTCCGACGTCAAAGATCGCGTCGTCAAAATCGGCGATCTCTCCTATTTCAGTGAGTTGACCCTCATCTGCTGCGACGATGCAAATACGCGATCCAGGCAATGCAGCACGAATTGCAAATGCGACGAGATCTAACATTCGCACGCCGCGAAACTCGACGCTTGCTTTGGGTCTTCCCATTCGCGACGACTTGCCGCCGACTAAAATGTATGCATCGAAGGTGTTCATTTCAAGTCAAATTCGCCCGCCGTTTCGCCAGTTGCCTTGATTGAGATAACTATCGATTTCGATGTCGGCGTCAGGCTCTTGTCAGCGTAGCTACCAAGTGGGACGAGTGGATTTGCTTCGGGAAAATATGCGGCGGCACATCCCTGCGGGATCTCGTATGGCACAACAATAAAGCTGTCAACGTGGCGTTCACCGTCGTCGAAATGGCTGGTGATATTGACGACGCTGCCGGCGGTGAATGAACGTTCGGCTATGTCAGCTTCGTTCATAAATATCACGCGGCGTTCGCCTTCTATGCCACGATAGCGGTCGCTAAAACCGTATATCGTCGTGTTAAATTGATCGTGCGAACGGATCGTTGTGAGCAGCAAACGGCCATCGCCAACTCGATTTTCAACAAGCGGCAGCGTAATAAATCGAGCTTTACCGGTCGCCGTATTGAATACACGTTCGCGTGGCGGATTGTTTAAGTAGAAACCGCCGGGCTCGCGAATGCGTTGGTTATAATTCTCAAATCCGTCGATCACACGCGAGATCGCGTCGCGGATATTGTTATAGTTTCCCGCCATTGCGTCCCAATCGACGGTGCTTCGGTCGCCAAGCGTCGCTTTCGCCAATTGGCAAACTATCCACGGTTCGCTGCGAAGATGTTCGGACGCGGGCTCAAAAATTCCTTTCGACGATTGCACATTGAGCATCGTGCTTTCCGTTGACACGAACTGCTCTCTTCCCTTTTGCTCATCGACCTCAGAACGTCCGAGGCATGGCAAAATGAGCGAGACTTTGCCTGTGGCTAATGCCGTTCGATTCAGTTTTGTGATGACCTGAGCCGTCAGATCGCATTTCCGCAACGCATCGAAAACTACTTCGGTATCGGGAGCGGCACTCACCAAGTTGCCGCCCATCGCGAAGAAAACTCTCGCGTCGCCGTCGCTCATCGCCTCGATCGCTTCGACGGTTGAGTGGCCGTGTTTGCGTGGTGGCGTAAACCCAAATTCGCGTTCTAAGGCATCAAGAAACTTCTTGCTCGGGCGTTCCATGATGCCCATCGTTCGGTCGCCTTGCACATTTGAATGCCCGCGAACCGGACACACACCGGCTCCCGGCTTACCGATCTGACCACGCAAAAGGTGCAGGTTTACGAGATCTTGTATCGTCGCGACTGAATCTTTGTGCTGCGTTATACCCATCGCCCAACACGTGATCACGCGGTCAGCCGATGCATACATTTCAGCCGCTTTCTCGATCTCAGCCCGTTCAACGCCACTCATCGAAAGAATGTCTCCCCACGATGTCTCGTCAAGATTCGCGATCAACGCATCACAACCGTCAGTATATTTAGCAATGAATTCGTGATCGAAAATAGTGCCCGGAGCGGCACGTTCGAGATCGAGAAGCGACTTCATCATGCCTTTCAGCAAAGCACGGTCGCCGCCGATCTTAACCGGTAGATGCAGGTCTGCGAACTTTGTCGGGCGATTGCCGAGAACGGCTACAGGAAACTCCAGCGGATTTGGGTACTGCTCAGGATTCGGATTTACAAAGCCCATCAAGCCCGCCTCGCGAAGCGGATTGATCGTGATCATTTTTACACCCGCACGCTTGGCGTCCTGCAGACTGGACATCATTCGCGGAGCGTTCGTTCCCGGATTCTGGCCAATGACTATGACGAGATCGGTCTCATTGAAGTCAGACAGTCGAACAGTGGCTTTGCCAAGACCGATCGATTCAGTCAATGCGACGCCTGACGACTCGTGGCACATATTCGAGCAATCGGGCAGGTTGTTTGTGCCAAATTGACGAACGAATAGTTGATATAGGAATGCGGCTTCGTTCGACGTGCGGCCTGAAGTGTAGAACACCGCTTCGTCTGGCGAAGCAAGCGAATTTAGTTCGTTAGCGATTATCTTAAACGCTTCGTTCCACGAAATCGGTTGATAGTGAGTGCTATCTTTACGCAGCACCATTGGCTCGGTCAGGCGGCCTTGGTCGTTGAGCCAGAAATCATCTTTCTCGCGAAGTTCCTCGACGCTGTATTTCGCGAAAAACCCTGCCGTGATGCGCTTCTTTGTGCCTTCGTCAGCCAATGCCTTCGACCCGCTCTCGCAGAACTCGCCAAACGAACGCCGACCGTCGGGATCGGGCCACGCACACGATTGGCAATCGATGCCGCCTTTTTGATTTAGTTTCAGCAATCCGCGAGTTGCGTGCCCAACGCCCATCTTGCCGATCGTTACACGCATCGCGCTGGACACGGACTTGAGCCCCGCCGCAAACGTTGCTGGCTTTGTGACTTTCAATTCTCGAGAGTCGTCGTTCATTTCTTTCTAATTAGCCAATCGATGCCCGCTGCTGTAAATGTTAAACCGTCCATCTCGCACAAATCCGAGCAGCGACATGCCGTATTCTGTGGCCAATTCGACGGCCAGGCTCGACGGTGCGCCGACAGCGGCGAGTACTGGGATTCCGGCCATCAACGCCTTCTGAACTAGCTCGAAACTTGCGCGGCCTGAGACGAGCAATATCTTGTCCGACAGAGGCATTTCGGCTGTCATGAACTTAGCACCGATGACTTTGTCGAGCGCGTTATGGCGGCCGACGTCTTCGCGGACGATGTCGAGCGTGCCGTCGGTGTTGAATAAAGCTGAAGCGTGTAGTCCGCCTGTCTTGTCGAATACGGCCTGTGCGTCGCGAAGCTTCTGCGGCAGCGAATGAATAACGTCGGCGCCAAATTTCATCGTGCTTTCGATGGGCCTGACGCCGGTCGCGAGGGCTTCGATCGAGGCTTTGCCGCAGACGCCGCAGCTTGAAGTCGTGTAAAAATTTCGTTCGAGGCGTTTGAGATCGAGGTCGAGACCGTCGTTGAGATCGACGCGGATCGTATTGCTTGGAGTTCCGGCTTTAGCCGGCCCGCAGTGGCGAGTTTGTTTGATCTGATCGGGCGATGTGAGCATGCCTTCGGTGAATAGAAATCCTGCGGCGAGTTCGGCGTCGTGGCCGGGCGTTCGCATCGTTATCGAGATGGCCTTGTGCGTTCCGTCGGGGAAACCGAGGCGAATCTCAAGCGGTTCCTCGACCGCGAGCACGTCTGAAAACTCCCGCCCGTCTGCCGCTGTAACGGACACTCGATCTTCAGAAACTGCTGGTGCTGGTTTCACAACTGAATTCTAACAGAGCGATGGAATTAACCACATAGAAACATAGAGCACATAGGGTTTTCTTTCTATGTTTCCTATGTTTCTATGTGGTAAAAAAATCCTACTCAGCCGGCAAGATCCTACCGCGGCATTCGCCCAGGCCGATCCGGCGGAAGCCTTCGCGTTCGCAGTAGCCTTTCATGATGATCTCGTCACCGTCTTCGAGAAAGCGACGTTGTTCGCCGGAAGGCAGATCGATCGGCTCGGTTCCTCGCCAAGTTAGTTCTAATAAACAACCTCGTTCCGACTTTTCTTTGCCCGAAACTGTTCCCGAAGCGAGTAAGTCGCCGGTTTGGAGATTGCAGCCGCCGGAGGCGTGATGCGTCAGCATCTGGCCTATCGTCCAGTAAAGGTCCTTCGTATTCGAACGCGAGAGCATGTGCGGCTCGATCTTTTCGTTCCGCATCTTTTCGGTTTGTATGTAAACCTCAAGATTGATGTCGAGGCCGCCGAATTTGCGGTTGTTGTCGCTCGACAGATAATCGAGCGGCTGCGGATCGTCCGCGTCGCGTTCAAAAGCAGGCGTGCGAAACGGTGCGAGAGCCTCCATTGTGACGACGTACGGCGAGATCGTAGTCGCGAAGTTCTTGGCGAGAAACGGTCCGAGCGGCTGGTATTCCCACGCCTGTATGTCGCGTGCGGACCAGTCGTTTACGAGACATACGCCGAAGATATGTTCCTCCGCGTCTTTGATGTCGATCGGCGAACCCATCTCGTTTCCGCGACCGACAAAAAAGCCGAGCTCCATCTCGTAATCGAGGCTCTTCGACGGAATAAACACCGGTGGTTTCTCAGCGTCACTGCGGTTCTGCCCGTGCGGCCGCTTCACGTCCGTCCCCGAAACCACGATCGACGAAGCCCGCCCGTGATAACCGATCGGCACGTACTTATAATTCGGCATCAACGGCTGATCCGGCCGAAACATCGACCCCACATTCGTCGCGTGATAGATCGAACAGTAGAAGTCGGTGTAGTCGTGAATTTCAAATGAAGGACAAAAGATCACATTCGAAGCCGGAATAAGACATCGATTGACAGCATTCCGAGTTTGTACATCCGCACTGTCCACAAGAATTCCACTGATGAAATGTCGCAAGACACTTCTCATCTCCTGAGATATATCTCCGGCAAGCCATTGAACACTTGCGTTGTTAATATCACCTCCGTGCTTTTCATAAAACCAGGCGAGTTCAGGCTGAAGGCAGACCTCGTCAAAATCAAAAACAAAATCACCTATCCTTACACCGATCAGGCTATCCCTTTGCCACTGCTTACCAGCAATTTGATAGTTACAAAACGGCAAATTCTGTATCGGAAAATCCGTGTTCGGGTCGTTGGCGGATTCGACCCAGCTTTTGAGGTTCGGGTCGTGGGTTTCGTTGATTTCGTACATAAGATTTGAACCGCGAAAAATGCGAAAGATACTAAAAAGAAAAGCGTACACCTTTCGCTTCTTTCGCGTATTTCGCGGTTATAAGATTCCTAGTTTTTGCAGATCCGCGACGGGTTCGTCGAATGAGCACGAGCCGAATGACTGGATGCCTTTTTCGCGGAGCGTCTCGATGTGCCGCAGGTTTAGCAAATAGTCTTCACGCCAGATGGCGGCTTGGTCTGTAAAGGCGAAAACCTCGTCAAACTCCTCTTCCATCACATCCGTGAGCAGGCTCTCACGATAGCCTTCGAGAGCGAAACCGGTCATGAGGAAGAGGTTCAAAGAGCCGTGCATCGTGCCGGTGACGGCGTTTTCCTCATAGGTCAGCGGGCGGAAACAGCGGATCGGATGATGCAGGCCGGCGGTCGCTTTGAACGGCACATTTGCCGCGAGACACGTCCGCACAAAGCGGATGATATCGTGCGTCTTAGGAAAAGCGTCAGGCGTGATGCCCCCTGTGCGGATCTTTGCCCGCTGGCCGGTTACGGCAAGCGTCGCGATGAGTTCGGGCAGCTTTTCATCAAGCGCTAATTCGAAATACGCCGTCACATCATCCGGCACCGACGCCGCCGCATTCTCTATCACGCCTGCGGAATCGGCCTTGATCTCAAGCGTATCGACGACTATCCCCGGCCCGCTCGCGGCGTTAAAGTCTTTGATCTGGTTGATCGTCTTGACGACCTCGTCGCCGACAACGACGCTCACCCGCCACGCGTCACCCGCATCACGCGAGACAAAATCGCGTGCACATTCGTAAAACTCCTCGAGCCGAGCCGCCGTCACGACAAAACGGCCGAGCATCCAGTTGTAGTTGCTCGTGCGGTAGGTCGCGTAGTTGATCACCGCCTCAGGCATCGACAAGCCCGCCGGCGGAAACAACCCGGCATAGTCCACCGCTTCGCTAAGCAGTGTGCGAACCGACCGCATTACATTGGTGCCGTCTGTGTCCATGCGTAAAATCTGATGATAAGAATTTCAACGCAAAGTCGCAAAGATGCAAAGGCGCGAAGCTTGGAAATTCGGCTTGAATTTCTCTTTGCGGTCTTGTTGTCTTTGCATTAAAAAAACCTGCGCTTGCATTCAGCTGTTTTTTTGGAGTATCTTTGCTTAAATTTTAGGAAGTAATTTGAAACAAAATGCGCGTTTTAGGGATCGATCCAGGCAGCGAAACGCTCGGTTGGGGCGTGGTTGACGGGAGCGGCTCGAAATATGCGCTGGTTGATTTTGGTACCGTTAAGTCGAACACCAAACAGCCTTTTTCTAAGCGTCTGCTCAATATCTACGACGGCGTAGCCGAGGTGATGGCAACGCATTCGCCGGACGTGCTGTCGGTCGAAGATACGTTTTACGCCGTAAATGTAGGCGTCGCATTGAAACTCGGGCAGGTTCGCGGGCTGATGTTGCTGCTGGCGGAGCAACGGGGCCTAGAGATCGCCGAATACGCACCGCGATTGATAAAGCAGACGGTCGTCGGCTACGGCAATGCCGAAAAACAGCAGGTCGGGCAAATGGTGCGGATGCTGCTCGGGCTAAAAGAAGTACCCAAACCGCACGACGCCGCCGACGCTCTGGCGATCGCGATCTGTCATTTTCACCACGCGGGTGTGCAGGAGCGGATAAACCAGGCAGCGAAGAAAAAATAGTTTGTCAGGAGACAGGATGAAGGTTTCCATTTCCATAATATTGCTTTTTTTGCTCGTTTCAGCGGCGGGCATCTCCGCACAAAAACGTCCCGCAACCGCTCCGTCAAAACCCAAAACAGCGACGACAAAATCCGCCGAGATCGGTCAATCAGCCGTTGTGGTCGATGAAACGCTATCGATTCTCCGCAAAACACCTAGTCTTTTTGCCGAGGTTGTCCATCGTATGCAGCGCGGGCGTAAAGTGCAGATCCTCGGTGTCGCCGAAGCCGACGGCGTTAAGTTTTATAAGGTAACCGCACCGCCTGCGAGTTTTGGCTGGGTCCAGGCAGACGCTGTGTTTGGTAAGTTTCGCCCCGATGACGAGGCCCGTCTCGCAAAGCTCGTACAGGCAATTGACGCTTTTGATCAGATCGAGATCGCCGGACAGTTTTTCGAGATGTATCCGGCGTCCAAATTTCGCCCCGCGATCTTGCTGCTATACGGCGACATCCTCGAAGAAGCCGCAGCAAAGCTGACCAAATCAGCGTCAACCCAGCTAAAACGCAACGAAATGGCCGCGTCCGCAGCTCCGCTACACAGCTATTACCTCAATTTTGTCATGCTCGACCGCTACCGCCGGCTCGGCATCATCTTTTTGTTCAACTCCGCCGCAAAGCAATTTCACTATGACGGAGCGTCTTGGAAAGAGATCGTAACAAAATATCCGACAGAACCTGAGGCCGTCGAGGCCCAAAAACGGCTCGATGCTCTAAAAGCGAAGATGGAAAAGAAATAGTCAGAACCGCCTGCGTAAGCGGGCGGCCAGTCTGTAACAATCGGAACTGTACGCCCAATTACGCAGGTGGTTGTGACAATGCGTTCGATATTTGAGCCGCAACGCGGGCATTGTTTTCGAGCAGGGCGATGTTTGCGGCGAGCGTTCGTCCGCCGCTGCGTTCGGACATTTGCGAGAGCAAAAATGGTGTGATCTCTTTGCCGTTTATTCCCTTTTCATCAGCGAGTTTTAGTGCATCGGCTAGGATCGATTCGAGTTCGGCACGGTCGATCTCAAATTCTGCGGGAACCGGGACTGTTACGAGGATCGAGTTTTTCAACCCAAGCTCATCACGCGCGGCTGCTATTGCCGCAACCTCTTTTCCATTCTCAACTCTTTCATCAATCGCCAACCCGCTTACGCGAGAATAAAACGCCGGCAGTTCGTCGCATTGCCAGCCGAGGACAGTAATGCCATTTGTCTCAAGCCATTCGCGAGTGCGGTCGAGGTCGAGGACGATCTTTGCACCTGAGCATACGACCGTGATCGGTGTCTGTGCCACCTCAGGCAGGTCAGCCGATATATCAGCTTCGAACCCGCGATGCACACCGCCGATGCCGCCCGTCGCAAACACCTTGATCCCCGCCATGTGAGCAATAAACGCCGTCGTTGCGACCGTCGTCGCACAATCGAGTCTGCTTGCGACAGCAATGGGCAGATCGCGGCGTGAGATCTTGCGGATATCTTTGCGGGTGGCGAGTTGCTCTATCTTATCTTGGTTCAATCCGACGCAAAACTCCCCACCAAAAACCGCGATCGTCGCCGGAACGGCACCGCCCGCCCGCACAGCAGCCTCGCATTTCATCGCAGTCTCAATATTTTGCGGATATGGGAGCCCGTGCGCGATGACGGTAGATTCGAGCGCGACGACTGGCGAACCACTTCTGATAGCCTCGTGTATCTCACCGCTAATGCTAAGGTTCATAAACTGATGATTGTAAATTGTCCATTGGCTTTTTGTTAATTGGATAAAACCATCTCCTACCCATTAACAATTGCCCAATTTACAGTTTACAATTCCTACTTAACAAATTTCCCGATGCGGCTGAGGCGAGGGTGTGTGATGCACGAGAGCATGCTGCCGTCGGACGCTCCGCGGTCGCATGACCAATAGACAAACATTGCCCGCCCGACGATCAGTTCACGCGGGACAAATCCCCAGACGCGGCCGTCTTCGCTGGCGTCACGGCTGTCGCCGATACAGAAAAAGCTATTTGGCGGAACGATCATTTCTTTTCCCTTTACGCCAAACTCATACTGGCCGCGTACAACACTGCCGCCGCCCTTGACGATATCCATTGTTTTTTTTGAGTAATAAACGTCCCATTTATCCTCAGGCCGACGCTCTTCAAATTCGGTCGTGGTCAGCGCCGACTGGCTGTCAGGAGCGTCGCCGATGATGCGATGCTCGGGCAACAGCACGTCGTTGATATAGATCTGATTATTGCGAAACTCGACCTTTTCGCCCGGCAAGCCGATCACGCGTTTTACATAATTGACCTGATACGGTATCGCCGACGAGCCGTGTGCACGGTCCATCTCAGGGTGCAGTTTGTTGCCCGGATATTTGAAAACGACGATATCGCCGCGCTGTATCTCACGCTGCGGCAAAAACGGCAGGATGTTGCTGCCGCCGCCCGGCGTAAATATAAACTTATTGACGAGCAGATAATCGCCGACGAGTATCGTATTTTGCATCGATCCGGTCGGGACCGTCACGGCCTGCAAAATAAAGGTCATGCCAAATATCGCCATGACGAGCGTCACGACAAATGACTCGAAATATTCGCGAAATATGGATTTTGGCGGACCCGCGGGTTTTGGCTCAGTTGCGGGCGTTGTTTCTTTGTTTTCGTCACTCATACAGTAGCTAAATGATACGTTAATTTTTCCCGACGCGTTTCGTCTTAATTCCTTTTTGCTCCGCTAAGATATTCAGAGCCTCGGCCGCTGCCATCATCTCGGCTGATTTTTTTGTGCTGCCTGTGCCGCGGGCCTTGCCGCGATCCCAGACGGCTTCGACGAGAAATGTGCGGTCGTGCGGCGGGCCGTCGGTTTTGACGACGTTATATGTTGGTGCCGTCATCTTATCGGCCTGCAGCGTTTCCTGGAGCATCGTCTTGTAATCAAGCGAATTTTTCGGCGTTGCATTGCGGATCTCGTCAGCAAATATGCGTCCGAGAAATACTCTTGCCGCAACGTAACCGCCATCAAGAAAAACCGCCGCGATGACCGCCTCAAGCGTATTTGCGAGCAGCGCCTGTTTCTTACGCCCGCCAGTCTTTTCCTCGCCGCGCCCGACGCGGACATAATCGCCGAGGCCTAAGCTTTCGGCAATGCGTGCAAGCGTCGTCGTGCTGACGAGGTGATGTTTCATCAGCGTCAGATCGCCCTCGCTCGATCTGGGGTTGTTTTGGTAGAGCCGCTCGGCGATGATCAGCCCGAGCACCGAATCGCCGACAAACTCCATCGATTCGTTTTCGGCATCGCGGATCGTCTCGTCCGATTCGCCCGGCAGATTTTCATACGCCCACGAGCGGTGCGTCAGAGCACGCTCAAGCAAGCCCGCGTCGGCAAAGCGGTGCCCGATCAGCGTCTCTAGTTTTGCGAGCTTTGGCGTCATCGATCGTAATTTTAACAAAAAAGAAAGCCGGATGCGTATCTACACGCACCCGGCCGATCTTTAGATCAACTTTAGCCAATTAAGCCGTCTTTTTCTTTGCGACAGGCTTTTTAACCGTGGCACTCGGCTTGCCCGGATTTTTTACGGGTGTAGCCGCGGGCTTTGCCGGAGCCGTCGTAGCCGGTTTGGATTGGTTCGTAACAGGCGGTTTACCGTTTGTCGCCGGACCGGTCATTGGTGCGGTCGTCGGCGGCGTTGCCGTCGATGTGACAGGGGCAACCGGTTCCGGATCCTTGATCGGTTCGATCGGTGTCGTCGGATTTACAAAAGGCTTTGCAACCGCCGTCATGATCCAACCGTCAACGCCATCTTTCTTACCAAATCGAACGTTATACGCGTCCTCGACGTTCTTTTTCATCTTGGCCTTGTATGCCGGAGCCTGTCCCATAGTGTAGGCACGCGAGAATGCATCCATTGCACGTTCCGATGTACCGTTTGACATCGCAACCTTGGCCTTGATCTCGTCGACGAGCTTTTGCAGCTCTTCAGGCGTGATGTTCGGTGTATTTTGCTTCGCACTCAGGGCACTGATCTGCTCAACGATCTTGTTGAGTTCGGCAAAGTAGTAGTTACCAACCAGTTCGTAAGCGATAGGATTTTTGCTCGCATCTGAGGTTCCCTGTGTCGTCTTATAGAGATACTGAAGTGAACCAATCTGATTCTTTTGCGAAACGCTCGTGATATAACCGATGGTCAGGTTCATATAACCCAGAGCATCTTCTTTGGTCTTATAAATGTAAGGATTAACGCCAAAGCTCGTGAACGTTTTACCTGCTTCCAGATCCGCAATAGCGGCTTTGGCAAATCTCAGGCCGTCGTCATTAAATTTGGTATTACCCTTATAGGCTTCGTCGAAAGCGATCGAACCGAGGACGATCTCAGCGGCAAGATACTTGCCGGGATACTTTGAAAGCACCTCTTTACCCGAAGCATAAACTTCGTCAAAGTTCTTTGCTTTTAATGCCGTGTCAAAACGCGCGAGCAATGCTGCCTCAGCCGCTGCTGCGCGGGCGTTAGCAAGATTGGTTTCCATCTTTGGGATCTGGGCCTTTAGCCAGTCGGCACGGACCTTTGCAGATTCACAATTGCCATATTTCTCAAGGAAAGATTTGCCCGAGTCAATGGCCCGCTGACGAACATTAAGGTCTTTTTTGTCTGCATAGAGAGTGTCAAACTCGTCCTGCATCTTGGTCTGCCCGTCGGCATCCGTGCACGGATCCTGGGCCATGCCGGCCACAGCTCCAAATGCGATAATTGCGGCCAATAAAAGCAGCAAATTTGTTGATCTAAAAATCGTTTTCATCGAAATACTTCCTCCGCCTAATGCGTAATACCAAAATAATTTTCTCGTAGCGGCCCCAAAGAATATGTCTTTGGTTTCGCGTGAAATCAGATGTTTGCCCGCACAAAAAAGTTGCTATATTTGCGCGTGGCGTATGATGGCTTTGATTAAAAATTATCGCTCAAAAGAAAACTTTTGAAAAGGTAAATAATCCGTAAGTTTGCTGTGCAAGTCAAGCCGATATGCGAATTTCCTTTACAAAATTCGCATAGTCTCAGCCTTAAATTATTACAAACTTACGGCTTTTGTTTCTTTTCCTTTTGATCCTTGTCGTAGGTTATGACAACCGGAGGGAATACGGGTTTGGAATCTGCGGTCTTTGTGACCAATTTCTTTGGTGTGGCGTCACGCGGAGCGCTCGGCACGATGATCACATTGGGGTTGCCAACGGCGGTCGTCTCGGCGGCATCTGTCTCATCCGCCTCGTCATCATCAGCCGCGTCGCCGATCTTAGCCAATGTCTTAATATCAACCGCATTTCTCGGTGCGATCTTAAATTCGGTCTGTGCCAGATTGCGGTCGGTCCTGACGATGTTTCCGGCCAGAGCGTTATAAACCTGTGCGGCGACGGCGGCGGCAATGCGGCCGCGCTGACGCTGACCGCGCGTGATGACAGCCACGGCGTATTTTGGCTGCTCGATCGGTGCGACCGAGGCAAACAGCCCGACCCACGAGCCTTTATCGATACACGAACCGGTCTTGCCGGCGACGCCGAGCGTCTGATTCATATTGCGGCGGGCGGTGCCGTATTCGGCGGCGCCCATCATGCCGGGTATGACGCGGCGAACGTTCTGCGACGGCACATCGACATTGGCTTTATAAAAGGGTTGAAATCTTGCATTCGCAACGCCGCCACGCGGGATACGCGGCAATACGCGGTGGCCGCCGTTGGTGATCGCAGCCGCCATAACGGCAAGCTGTATCGTCGAAACCTCAGTGTCGTCGCCATGCGAATAGATACGCGGATTGCTGTTGCTAAACGGCAAACGCCCCGTTGCCTCGCCCTCAAGATTAATGCCCGTCTGCTGTCCGAGGCCTAATTTCTGGCCGTATTCAACAAGCTTCGTATTGCCCATCTGGACACCGGCACGCTGAAAATACGGATTGTCCGAAAACGCCAGTGCGTCGTCGAGTTTGCGGCGGGTAGAAACATTTCTGACCGAACCGTCCTCTTTGCTGATAACTCCTTCGTTAAGAGCCGCAACGCCCGTCACGAGTTTGATCGTCGAACACGGACGAATGGTGCTGCGAACGGCCCAATCTTGATTAACGATGGTCAGCACCTTGCCCGTTTGGGCTTCCATCACAACGACCGAACCGGCGTTGGACCCGAGCGCGCTTATCGCGGCGTTACGGATCTGAAGATCTTCGCCCTCAGTCTGATCTTTCGAAATGTTTGCGACCGTCTCGGTCCTCAGATTATTTTCAAACGCGAGCTTGCGGGCGATCGCTTCGCGGCGGGCCTGTTCGCGGCGGCGCTGCTCGGCGATGATCTCGGCACGGCGTTCGGCTTCTTTGCGGCGGCGTTCGGCCGCGGCGGCTTTTGATTCGGCGGCTTTCTTGGTGTCTTTTTTAGCTTTGTCGTTTTTATTATCTTTGGCCTTAGCGGTTAATTTTTTCTTTTTGTCCTGTTTGGCCTTGGCGGATGCTTTGGCTTTGTCGCGATCTTTTTTGGCATCTTTTGCGGTCGTTGCTGCCTTCTTAGCTACAGCCTTTTTGGCGGCTGCGACCTTTTTCGACTGTGCCGAAACACTGCCTGTGAGCAGCATCGAAACAGCTACGAGCACAAAAAACCAACTGACGCGGGACAATTTGGGGAACATTAACTTCATGCTTTACCTCGGATAACTAAAATTGTTGATGAGATCAGGTGGAGATCGAAAATCTCGTTTCACCGGAAAATAAGCCGTTTTCGGCGGTTGCTAAAAAACTAACGATGAATATAACATTCAATCGACGAGTAGCGCAAGCATTTTCTCATAAGTAATTTTGTTGGTATCTATGAGATTCTTTAATACATTCCGCGGAAGATTATTGCTTGTGTTAGCGCTGTTGCTGATGGCATCGCTCGGCGTGCAGTATTATCTGAACCTGCTAACCCAACAGGAAAACAACGACTTACGCGAAAGTCAGACACAGGCTCTCGTCGCCGGTATCACGCTCGGGTTTACCAGTATCCCGATGAAAGACCTGCGCGTTCAGGATCTAGTCGACCAAAATGACCAGACTTTTTTTGACGCTGCGACCAAAGAACGTATCAAAGACATCATCATAATCGATAGCGATTGGCGGATAACCGATAGCCTAAATCCCGATTATCTGCCCTCGACCGGCGAGAATGACGAAGTCGTTTATCACAAGATCGGAGACATTGCGGGGCTGCCGCCGCTGATGGAAAGCTCTAGGCTTGGCGAAGATCTCAAAAATTTCCCAAACCCGATCACGCCATATAATAAGGACCAGGCTGACGAGGCACACGCCATACCGATCGAGACGAGCAAAGGCCGCTGGTACGTGATGGTGCTGATCAAAAATGACAAGACCGAGGCACGCTGGCGGGCCGCCCGTCCGCTCGTCTATACGCTCGGCGTGCTGCTCGTGACGTCGCTGATCACGCTCTTTCTCGTTTGGCGTTTTGCACGGCCGATCACAAATCTATCAAACGCCGCCCGCGAGGTCGCCGAGGGCAATCTGCTTGTACGCGTGCCGGACACAAGCCGCAGCGACGAGATGGGCGAGCTGGCACGAAACTTTAACGAAATGGCCGCCGAGCTTGAGAAAAAACGTGATCTCGAAGCACAGCTCCAACAAGCCGAAAAGTCCGCTGTCGTCGGGCGGCTCGGCTCGGCAATCGCCCACGAGATACGTAATCCGCTCAATTACATCAACCTGACGCTCGATCATCTGCGGTCGAAATTTGCACCCGACGAACCCGAACGCCGCGAGACTTTTGAAAAACTGACCTCGCAGTTAAAGGCAGAGGTCGCCCGTATTAATCAGCAGATATCGGATTTTCTCAACTATTCGCGACCCGCGACCGCAAAACTCGTCCCGCTTGACGCCCGCAAAGCCATCGAAGAATCGCTCCGCATCGTCGAGCCACAGGCCGAAGAGAAAGGCATCACCATCGGCGTCATCGAACACGAAAATGTGCCGCAGATAATGGGCGATCCGGAATTTTTGCGTTCGGTATTCAATAACCTGTTTATCAACGGCGTCCAGGCGATGGAATCGGACGGCGGCCATCTCGGCATCAAGATATTGGCCGAGGATGGCGGCGAATTTGTCCGCTTTGAGATCACAGATACGGGCAACGGCATCGCCGCCGAAAACCTCTCAAAGATATTCGAGCCGTATTTTTCGACCAAAGAAACCGGCACCGGCCTCGGCCTCGCCATCGTGCAGAAAATTGTTGATATCCATAACGGCAAGATCGAGGTCGAATCCGTCGAGGGCAGCGGGACGAAATTTACGGTAAAATTACCGAGAGCAAATCATTAGCCACAGAGAACACAGAGTTCTCTGCGAAAAACAAAACTGATCTCATCTTTCTCTGTGACCTCTGTGGCAACAGCTTTTTATGGCACGCAAATCAATACTTGTAGTTGATGACGAGAAGAATCAACGAGAAATTTTAGAGACGATCCTGTCGGGTGAGGGCTATGATGTGACGACGGCATCGTCCGGCGAAGCGGCGATGAAATTTGTCGCCGACCGGCATTTTGACCTCGTCCTAACCGACCTCAAAATGACCGGCATGAGTGGTCTCGAACTGCTCAAATCGCTCACCGATTTTGACCGTTCGATCATCGTCATTTTGCTGACGGCGCACGGTACGATCGATTCGGCGGTTGACGCCCTGCGTTTGGGAGCGTTCGAATATCTACAAAAACCGTACGACTCCGAAAAGCTGCTCGAAACGGTTTCGCGTGCTCTGAAAAAACTGACGATGCTCGACGCCGAGATCGTGTCGGTATCGCCCGAGATGGACAAGGTCAAAAAGCTCATCCTCAAGATCGCCAAATCCAGCTCGACCGTCCTCATCCGCGGCGAAAGCGGCACCGGCAAAGAGCTGATCGCACGCTCGATACATAAAAACAGCCTGCGGTCGAACGAAGTTTTCCAAGCCGTCAACTGTGCCGCGATCAACGAGAATCTGCTCGAATCAGAACTATTTGGTCACGAAAAAGGCTCGTTTACCGGCGCCGTCTCAGACAAAAAAGGCCTCTTTGAGATCGCCGATGGCGGCACGCTTTTTCTCGATGAGATCGGCGAGCTTGATATCGCTTTGCAGGCGAAGATATTAAGGGCGTTGCAGGAAAAACAGATCCGCCGCGTCGGCGGCACACGCGAACTCAATGTCGATGTCCGCGTCGTAACCGCAACCAACCGCGACTTGCTCCACATGGTCGGAGAAAATCGTTTTCGCGAGGATCTCTATTACCGGCTCAACGTGCTGTCGATCGAGCTACCCGCCTTGCGCGAACGCCGCACCGACATCCCCGTGCTGATCGATTATTTTGTCGCCAAACACACTAAAGGGACGAATCGCAAGATCACATTCGCCGCCGACGCCCGAAAGCTACTCGACGAATACGCCTATCCCGGCAACGTCCGCCAGCTCGAATCCGCGCTCGAACGAGCGATCTTGCTCTGCGAAGACGACCGCGTCACGCTCGACGATCTGCCCCCCGAAATGACCCACGGCGGTGGACGAACCGTTACAACAACCGCCGCATCCGGCGACCTTTTCGGCCTGCCCGCCGAAGGCGTAAATTTCGAAGATGTCGAACGCAGCCTGATAATGCAGGCCATGGAACGCACCGACAACAACATCACAAAATCCGCAAAACTGCTCGGGCTAACGTTCAGGACGTTGCAATACAGGCTCGAAAAATTTGGGTTTAAAAAAGACGAAGGAACTGAGGAAAGCGAAGAGTCGTAAGTCGTTACGGAGATTTAAACAGGATGTACAAGATGAACTGGATAAAATCCATAGACAATCCTGCTCATCCTGTCTATCCTGTTTGATAATTGCCTAGGCGGAGGAAAGCGCAATGGAATGGTTCTCAACATTAAGTCTGGCTCTCGGTTCGGCGTGGACGTCGGGTATTAATCTTTATGCCACCGTCACGATACTCGGGTTGCTGCAAAAGTTTGGTGCGACCAAGCTGCCGGGCGGGCTCGACGCTCTGGATAACTGGTGGATCATCGGTATCGCGGGCGGGCTGTATGTCGTCGAATTTTTTGCAGACAAATTTCCGTACGTCGATAGCGTGTGGGATGTCGTCCACACATTTATCCGCGTTCCCGCCGGAGCGGTCGTTGCGTACGCGGCGACAAACCAATTAGACACAAGCATTTACATACCAGCGGCACTCGTCGGCGGCGGGCTCGCGTTTGCTTCACACGGCACTAAGGCAGCCGCTCGTGTCGGTGCCAATCTGTCGCCCGAGCCGATCTCAAACTGGGCACTGTCGTTTTTTGAGGACGGGCTTGTCATCGTCGGCGTTGTGCTCGCGGTCTTTGCCCCCATGGCAATTGCTATCGTGCTGTTTTTGTTTGTCCTGTTCTTTATCTGGTTTTTACCAAAAGTATTTCGCAGCTTTCGGCGGATGTTTCGTGCGGTCGGCGCGTATTTTCGCGGCGAAGGGTTTAACGACGTGGCCGTCAGATGAACTGGGAGCTGATATTCCAACTTCTTGCTGTCGGCTTTGCCGGAACTGCCGCGTTCTTTCTCTGGCGCGGCAATTATGACGCGATGTTTGTCACCGCCGTAGTCGGAGCAGTCGCCTTTTTTCTCAGCATCCGCATGCAGGTCAAAACCCGCCTCGACGAACGCCGGGCAAAAGAAGCCGGATCAGAGGACCCCGAGATCTAACCTCAATAAAATATGTCACGCATCGTACTCTCGACAATGGGCAGTCTCGGCGATCTGCATCCGATGCTCGCTCTCGGGATCGAGTTGCGGCGTCGCGGCCACAGCGTCGTTGTCAACACTTGGCAGGGCTATCAGGAAAAGATCATCGAAAACGGACTCGAATTTGCCCCGCTGCGGCCCGATCTCGACCCGACCGACGCTGAGCTGATCCGAAAAACGATGGACGCCCGCACCGGCCCCGAGATGGTCATTCGCGAGATCATAATGCCAAGCATTCGCGATATGTATGACGATATGCTGGCCGCCGTCGATGGAGCGGATGTTTTCCTGAATGGTGAGATAGTTTACACCGCCGCTTCGATAGCAGAGAAAACCGGCGTGAAATGGATCACGACAACGCTCTCGCCGATGTGTATGTTTTCGTCCGAGGACCCGAATGTTTATCCGCAAGCCAGCTGGCTTTTTGAGATGCTTCGTCCGCTGCCGACCGCATTTCACCGCGAACTGTTTCGCTTTATGCGTTGGACGATCAGCGGCTGGCACGAGCCTTACAAAGTTCTACGCCGCGATCTTGGCCTAAATCCTGACCACGACCCGATCTTTACCGATAAATTTTCGCCGCTACTGCATCTGGCGATGTTTTCCAAAGCGTTTGCAAGGCCCCAGCCCGATTGGTTTTCGCCGACGATCCAAACGGGGTTTTGCTTTTATGATGACAGCGAAACATTAGCGTTGCAGCCGGAGCTTGAGGCATTTCTCGCAGCCGGTGAACCGCCGATAGTTTTTACGCTCGGCTCGGCAGCGGTGATGGACGCTAGAGATTTTTTTGACGAAAGTGCAAAAGCTGCAAAGCTGCTCGGACGGCGGGCCGTGCTGCTCTACGGCAAGGACAACGCACCGCCAAAGGGACTTGATGACGATATAGTTGCGTTTGAATTTGCGCCGTATTCGCTGGTTTTTCCTCATGCCGCGTGTGTCGTGCATCAGGCGGGTGTCGGCACGACCGGACAGGTTTTGCGTGCCGGTGTGCCGCATCTCATCGTGCCGTTTAGCCACGACCAGCCGGATAATGCAGCTCGCTGCCGCCGTGCGGGTGTCGCGGAGATACTCGGCCGCAGTAGTTATAACGCCCAAAGCGCGGCAAAGGCTTTGTCGGCGATACTCTCGGACGAAAAATATCGCGCAAACGCTTTGCCGCTAAAGCGAATCATAGATTCGGAAAATGGCACCAAAACCGCGTGTGACGCGATCGAGGCTGTTTTACGCTGACGATGGTTGTGGGTAAGATATTAGTTTATGGAACGAATTGCCCGCCTGATCGAAAACAACAAACGTTGGTCCGAGCGGAAAACCATCGAAGATCCTAATTTTTTTGTCGATCTGGCAACACAGCAAACTCCGGATTTTCTATGGATCGGATGTTCCGACAGCCGCGTTGAGGCAAGCCGCATCGTTGGTATGTCGCCGGGCGAGATCTTTGTTCATCGAAACGTCGCGAATCTGGTCGTTCACACCGATATCAACTGTCTGTCGGTAATACAATTTGCGGTCGAGGTGCTAAAGATCGAACACATAATCGTATGCGGACATTACGGTTGCGGCGGCGTACGGGCCGCACTCGAAACGGACAGCCACGGCCTCATAGACAACTGGCTCCGGAACATTCGCGAAACAGCGTACCTCTTCGCTGCAGAATTAGACAAGATCGAGGAGATGCCGCAAAAGATCGACCGGCTTTGCGAACTGAATGTGGCTCGTCAGGTATTGAATGTTTGTGAGACGACCATCGTGCTAGATGCTTGGAATCGAGGGCAAAAGCTGATGGTGCATGGCTGGATCTACGGACTCACCGACGGCCTGATCAGGGATCTTGGGCATACGAACATAGGCCAGCAAGAAGCCCGTGAATTCAGGACGAATTTCATGGCGGGTAGAGGCTAATTTTTTAGTATCAATTATGAACAGACGCAAAATCGACATTATTTCTGCGGTGATCTTTTGTATTTTGGCCGGCTCGCTTTCGACATTTAGCCAGATGGCCCGTAAGCCGTCCCCAACCCGCGAACCAAAAGGGGCGATGGACAAAAAGCCCGATTCGCCAAAGAATTCGCTGCCTAAGGTCGAGTCGCGAAACGCATTTAACTCGATCGCCCGCGTCTATCACGCCGGAACGCCGTACGCGATGCCGCACGTGATGTTTGTCATCGACCGCCGTTCGAATAACAAGATCTTTTTCATTAATTCGCAAAAATATCGCTTTCACAAAGATTTCTTGCTTGCCACATATCTGGTACCGCGCGGGACCGACGTTTTTAAGGGGATCTATGTCGATCTCGACCGCCGTTTTATGGTCGGTACGATCGCGTGGCAGGCCCCGGTCGAAAAATTTACGTGGGAACTGTGGGAAGGCGATCTCGCCTCAGCCGAGCTTATTAAAATGGCAAACGCGACGATCAACGCCCAGTTTTTTCAAAAGACGACATACAAACCAAACTCCATCAGGCAAGAGGACGTATCAGCAAACATCGGCATCGACCGCATTTTGCAGGACGAGCTAAACCGCAATCAGGCATATCTGGCGCTCAACACAGGTACCGCCATTGGCCGCGTCCACATCATAGACAAGCTCGATGACACGGTAGAAATCGGGGATAACGAGATCCTGATCTTAAAAGAACTGCCGTTGACGTTGCCGCCCGTTCGCGGTGTGATCGTCGCAAAACCTTCGTCGCCGCTATCGCACATAAACATCCTCGCCAAGGGTTGGAACATCCCGAACGTCTATATCAAAGACGCCGACAAGCTGTTTCGAGAATACGATACGTTCGTGATGAAACTCGATGCGAATCTGACGGATTACAGCTTTGACAAAGCATCACAAGACGACATTAAAGCAAAGTTTATCTCGCCCGATCAGCAGATCCCGCCAGCCGATCTAAAGATCACAAAGCTCGCCGGCCTTCGCGAAATGCGGCAAAAAGACAGCATCGCATACGGAGCAAAATCGGCAAATCTCGGCGAGATGCTAAACAAGAAAATTGCCGGCATCACGGTTCCTGACGGTTTTTCTATTCCGTATCACTGGTACGACAAATTTATGAAGGAAAACGGTTTTGACAAGATAATTGATGACCTGATGGACAACAATGATTTTGTTCACAACCCGAAAGTCCGGCGTCAAAAGCTCGACGAATTTCGCAATACCATTCAAAAAGGTAAGTTTGACGACACACTCAAAGCCGAACTCGTAGCTAAATGGAAAACGCAGCTTGGCGGAAAGCCGGTCTTTGTCCGCAGCTCGTCAAACAGCGAGGACCTGCCAAATTTTAGCGGTGCGGGACTCTATTCGAGCGTGCCAAACGTCATCGCCGAAGACAAGCTTGTCGAAGCGGTGAAAAAGGTATGGGCATCGCTCTGGAAATTTGAGGCTTACGAAGCTCGCGTCCGCAATTACGTCAGCCAGTCCGACGTCTATATGTCGGCGCTCGTCCAGCTCGGTGTCGATATGGAACGGGGCGGCGTGATGATCACCAAAGACCCGTTTGATGACCGCAGCAAAAACAGCGTTTATATCAGCGCGGTATGCGGACATAATTCAAAGGTCGTCGATAATTCGGGCCTGCCTGAGCAGATATTATTTAATCCAAAATCGAATTCAGTCATCGTAATGACGCTTTCGCAGCAAGAAAATGCTCTGGCATTTGATGCGAACGGCGACCTAAAAGAAACCGTCGATAAATGTGCCGGTGCAAAAAAACGTGTGCTGACCGACCTGCAAGCCCGCGCTCTGGCCAAAGCCGCGATCAATATCCGCACAGCATTTGGCGGCAAAAAAGAACAGGATATCGAGTGGGGCATATTGGGCACCAAGATCTATGTCGTCCAGGCCCGGCCTTATATAGATAAGAAACAGTGAACCGGTCGCGCTTATTTTCTTCTTGGTTTTACCTTTGCGTACTTTGAGCCTTTGCGTGAAAATCTAAGTTAATATGTGAGGTTCATGAATATCCATGAAGTGATCTCACGCAAAGACACTAAGTCCGCAAAGAAAGAAGTAAGGAATAATAAAATGAAATTACCAGCAATTTGTCTTTCAACGATCATCGCGATCGGTTGCAGCAATGCGGCAAAACCGGTTGCTCAAGACACCAACACGACAAAACCGGCGAATACCGAAAAGTCACAAACGGCGATCGCCCATACGACCGAAAACCAAACACCGCCCGCAAATGCGGGAGGCTCAAAGTGGAAACAGAGCGGCGATCCGATCGATACCAAGGTTTATGACACGGCGATAGCGACCGCCGAAGTTGCCTTTAAGAAAAAACAGGACGATGCCGCCGTTAAGAAATCTCTCGCCGAGGCTTATTACAAACGTGCCGACGCTCTGACCGCAGCACGGCAATATGCGTCGGCTCTTGGCGATTATCGCCGCACGTTAAAGTACGATCCGAGCAACAAGGACGCCAAAGATTGGATCGACAAGATCACGATGATTTACAGCAGCATGAATAAAGAAGCTCCGCCCGAGGGACAGGAGCCGCCGCCGTTGACTCTGGAAAAAGGAAAATAATTTATGAAAAAGATCGCCATCAGTATTTTTGCAGTTATGATAGTCGGCCTCGCCGTTAACGCCGCATCGGCACAGACGGCAAAACGCATTACGTTCAAACGCGGCGCAACGTCCGCGACAGTGACGGGAACGCTAAATGGCTACACACAAAAGCGCGTTTTTGTGATCCGCGTACTCGACGGGCAAACGATGAAAACCGAAAACACCGGTAACAGATCGATTTCCATATTTATCGAGGGACCGGCCGGATCGGGTTACGAACAGGATATGGCCGCAGATTGTCATGCTAATAACGAGGTCATGCCGACCGTCGCAGGTGACTATAAATTCACCATTCAGCAATGCACCAAATCCGATCCATGGAAAGGTACGTTCAAGTTCAAGGTGACCGTCAACTAGACAACCGCCGCCTCAAAAATCTACACTATCTCTTTTTGTTAGGGATATAGAAATATGGCACTTTCAGCAAACGATATTAGAAAAGGCATGGTCATCGTCCATGAGGGAGCACCGGTCCGCGTGATGGAATTTCACCATCACACGCCGGGCAATCTGCGTGCGATGGTCCAGGCACGGCTTCGCAATCTGTTGACGGGCAACTCATTTGAGTTTCGCTTTCGTTCGAACGACACGCTCGAACGCGTGACGCTCGAGCAGCACAAGATGGATTACCTCTACTCAGACGGCTCGCATCATCATTTTATGAATTCCGAGACGTACGAACAGGTCGCTCTCACCGAGGACGAGCTTGGCGACGCCGCTCAATGGCTGATGCCAAATCTCAAGATCGAGGTCGAGTTTTACAACGGTTCGCCGATCGGGGTGGCTTTGCCGGCAACGATGGATCTCGCAGTTTCACGAACCGATCCGCCGCTAAAAGGTGCGACGGCGTCGAATTCGAACAAACCCGCGACGCTTGAAAACGGAGTGACCGTATCAGTGCCGCCGTTCATCGTCGAGGGCGAAGTCATCCGTGTAAACCCGACCGAGGCACGGTATATGGAGCGCGTAAAATAACGCACGATTTTTGTAAGTTAATAAGCCCGCGTTTCCGGAAAGTTCGATCATCGTTACTTTCAGGATATTGCGGGCTTTTAGCACTTTTTTAGGCTAAGAAAATAATGTTTTTCGTTTACGGCCTTTTATATACGCTGGCTTTTGTGCTGATGCTGCCGGTGTTTGCATTGAGTGCGATATTTCGCGGCAAACACGCGGCGGGCTTTTTTCAGCGCCTCGGGTTTTTACCGAAATTCAAAACAGATAAGCGACCCGTTGTCTGGATCCACTGCGTCTCGGTCGGCGAAACCAACGCCGCCCGCCCGCTCGTCGATGAACTAAAGACAAAGTTTCCCGGCCACCGCGTCATAATCTCAACCGTCACGCGCACCGGACAAAAGCTCGCAAAGGCCATCTTTAAGGACGTTGCTGATTGTGTTTTCTACGTTCCGTTCGATTTTCGTTGGACGGTTCGTCGGACTCTGCGGCATTTCGAACCGCGTGTTTTGCTGCTGATGGAAACCGAGATCTGGTTTAACCTTATCCGCGAAAGCTACAAATCCGGTGCCCGCATCGCGATCGTCAATGGCCGTTTGTCAGAGCGTTCACTCGACCGCTACACAAAGATAAAGCGGTTTATGAAACGCATTCTCGGCTATCTCGATTTTGCGTTGATGCAGGAAAACGACGATGCCACGCGAATAATGTCGCTGGGCCTCAGGGCAAGCAAGGTCCGCGTGCTTGGTAATCTCAAGTTTGACCATGACCTCGACGAAAACGAAAATGCCATCACCGCCGAGCTGCAAGAGCGGTTTGGCATCGCGTCGGACGCTCCGCTCATTATCGCGGCAAGCACTCATTCGCCAGAAGAAAAATGGATACTCGACGCATTCAAAAAGATCTGGAAAACGGCGGGCGACAATCTGCCGCGCCTGATGCTCGCACCGCGTCACCCCGAACGATTTGACGAGGTGACAGACCTGATAAAAGCTACCGGATTTACCTGGGTGCGGCGGTCGGAAAAAGTTTCGTCACGCGACAAAACCGCAGAGATTATCTTGCTCGATTCGATCGGCGAGCTGCGGGCGGCATATCCGCTCGCCGAGGCGGTCTTTGTCGGCGGCAGTCTGATACCGCACGGCGGACAGAGCATTTTTGAGCCCGCGGCAACCGGCAAGCCGATAATTACCGGCTCATACACGAAAAATTTCGAGGCCGCTGTAAATGAATTTTTGGACAAGTATGCTCTTATTCAGCTTGAGCAGGTAACCGAAAAAACGGCCGTTTCAACGCTCGCAACTGCGTTTAGCGATCTGCTAAAAGACGAATCGAAACGACGGGAGCTTGGCCTGAACGCCCTCGAAGTAATGGGGCACAATCGCGGAGCGGCCGTCCGTACGATCGATTACATCACGCCGATGTTGAATGCACGCGGGACCCGATGATCTTTGTCTTTTACTTTTTCGCCGCGGTTCTCGTCTGGCTTAGCTTTAAGTCATTTCTCGGCGGCATCGCCTATCTTAAGTTTTTTCGTGAACAGCTAGCCAAACCTCGATCTGAATTTATGCCATTTGTCAGCGTGATCGTTCCCTGCCGCGGCCTTGATAACGACCTCGACAAAAACCTCGCCGCATTTCTCACACAAGACTATCCGCAATATGAGGTGATATTCGTCGTCGATGATGAAAAGGACCGGGCGGCTTCAGTGATCGAAGCCATTCTGAAATGCACCGATGTAAATGGCAAGGTAGATTTCAAACAGGATAAACAGGATGAACAGGATTTGAATGCCGATTTCCCCGGTGGACCAACTTATCCTGACTATCCTGTACATCCTGTTAAAATTAATGCCAAATTTATGACCGCCCCGAAAGCCACCTCGTCCAGCCAAAAGGTCGAAAACCTTCGCGAGGCTGTTCTGCATGTTTCTGAGGAGAGTCAAGTATTTGTCTTCGCCGATTCTGATGCCCGCCCATCAGCGGACTGGCTACGAGCTCTCGTCGCTCCCCTTGCGGACAAAAACGCCGGAGCCGCAACGGGCTATCGCTGGTTTATCGCACGACGTTCGACGTTTGGCTCGGAGTTGCGCTCCGTCTGGAACGCATCGATCACGTCGGCACTCGGGCCAAATATCACGTCCAATTTCTGCTGGGGCGGCTCGATGGCGATGCGCCGCGACACATTTGAGCGGCTCGATATGCGTGAGAAATGGAGCGGTCTGTTGTCCGACGATTTTGCGGTTACACGCACCGTAAAGGCCGCAGACCTGCCGATAATCTTTGTCCCACAAGCACTTACCGCCACGGTCGAGGATTGCACACTAGCTGAAACGGTCGAATTTACGACCCGCCAAATGAAGATCACACGTGTCTATGCGACGCCACTCTGGATCGTTTCGCTTATCGGTACTGCCATTTTTAACGCTGTGCTGATCGCCGCTTTGCTGATCGTGATCCTTAGCAAAACCAACGGCCTCGCCGTCTGGGTCAGCCTGTCGACGCTGATACTCGTTACGGTTTTCAGCACTGGCAAAGCGTGGCTGCGGCTCAATGCGGTCAGGCTAGTCTTGCCGCAACACGACGCAGCTCTGCGGCGGCAGTTTTGGACACAAAATACCCTGTGGCTGATCGCTCCGTCATTGTTCCTCTACAATTCGCTCGCTGCGTTGATGTCACGTCGTATGACTTGGCGCGGCATCACCTACGAATTGAAATCGCCGACGGAAACTGTCATCATTGCGCGAGATGACGCCGAGCATTTTTGACGAAGAAAAAGAGCAAGAAAAGGACGAGCCGCCCGTCGTGGTGGTTCCCTTTTCGCCCGAAACGACCGAGGAAAACGTCCGCCGCAGCGGATTGGCTTGGTCCGCGGGAATCGCTTTTTTTGGCGCGGTCGCGTTTTGCCTGTTTCTAGGTTGGCTTGCCGATCTTTTGTTTGGCAGCTCGCCGTGGGGCATCGTCGGCGGGATTGTGCTTGGGTCGATCATCGGATTTGTCCAGTTTTTCCGTCTTAGCTCGCAGATCTACAGCACAAAAAAGCCGTCTGCCGAGATCCGTCCCCTAATGTCCCGCGACGACGACAAACTCTAAACACTGGGTTTTCCGCGCCTCTCTTTTGAATTTCCCCTCGTTTATTTGTAAAATTTAAGTTTCGCAATGGGTGAGAATATTGACCCTTTGACAACTGATAATGGCGCGATGTCGCATCGCGGTATTTTGATAATAATGGCGGTGCTTGTCGTTGTCGGCTCGGGCCTCGGTTTTGCCGTTCGCGGCACGCTATTTGGCGTCGGCGTCCTGTTTGGCGGGATACTCGCGTTTGCTAATTATTTTTGGCTCGACCGAGTGACCAAGGCAATGTTTAGCGGTGACACGCTTCACTCGACCGGCATTTTAGCCGCAAAGTACATCATGCGTTACGCGGCTCTCGGCCTTGTTCTGCTGGCCGTGCACCTAACCGGGGCTCTACCGCTCACGGCGGTAATTGCGGGGCTTGCGGCATTTGCTTTCGCCGTTGTCATCCAAGGATTGCGAAGTATTTTTACTAGTTCGAGCTAAAAGGTATTTTTAAGATGTTCTTATTTTCAGAAGGCGGCGGCCATCAATTGCCCCTCATCGTACAATTCGTCAATCATTACATTGGTGAACCCGTGCACCATTTCCAGAAAGCGTACACCGAACCAATGTGGAACAAGTACGTTTTTTCGAAATTTGGCACGACGGCTGAGAAAGTTTTCGGCGGGCCATACACGGTCGAGAACGCCATCCCATGGTACACGATCATGTTTGTGATCGCGTGTCTGCTGACGGTTTTTATCGTGTATTTGCTCAAAGGTAAACTCAGCCAGGACGACCCGCAGCCGGGCCAACTCACACTCGAAGCCGGTTTTCTCGCCGTCAAAGATATGATCGGCAGCATCATCGGCGATCACGGAGCACGGCACTTTCCTGTGGTTGCGACGTTTGGCGTACTGATCTTGGTCTCGAATCTGATGGGCCAGTTCCCGATGTTTATGTCGCCGACCGCGTCGGTCAACGTCACGTTCGCACTCGGTGTTTCGTCGTTTGTTTATTACAACTACGTCGGCATTGCAGAAAACGGATTGTTTGGCCACATCAAGCATTTTGCGGGGCCAAAACTGCCGGCGTTGATGATACCGATCACGGCATTGATCTTTTTTATCGAGATCATTTCAAGTTCGATCAGGCCATTCACGCTTGGCGTGCGTCTGTTTGCAAATATGTTTTCTGACGAGCAGGTGTTTATGCAGATCACCAATCTTGCACCGCCGTTCACGCACTTTATTGTACCGCTCGTACTTACGCTGCTTGGTGTTTTCGTGGCGTTCGTACAGGCATTTGTTTTCACGCTGCTCTCGATGATCTATATCGGCGAGGTCTCACACGCCCCGCATGATCACGATGAGCACGAGCATGACACTCACGGCGACGCCGCTGTGGCTCATGCGTAACAAGTTCAGAGTACAAGCTTTAGCTTGCGGCTCTTTAACATGAGGCAAACTAAAGTTTGTACTCTAAATCGAGAAGTCCGGATTTGATAACTTGCTCTTTATAGCTATATGCCCGCACGCAGGCGGCGTGGACTCCACGGAGTAGAAAATCCACGCAATACCGGAAGTGAGGCGGAATAATACCCCTGAGCTGGTTTACTTGAAGACGGTCTTCTAATTAAATAAAAGGAAGATAAAAAAATGAACAAAATTAAATATGTTGTATTTGCGACACTCGCACTTGCATTGATGGCGATCCCGGCTCTGGCTCAGGGTGCTGCCGACAACGAATCTTCGGTTTCGGCTGCCAAAGCTATCGGTGGCGGTATCGGTTTTGGCCTCGCTGCCGGACTTGCTGGTATCGGACAGGGTCTCGTAGGTTCGCGTGCCGCTGAGGGTGCTGCCCGTAACCCCGGTGCAGCCGGAACGGTTCAAACGATGATGATCATCGCGCTCGCACTGATCGAATCACTCGTGCTGTTCGCACTGCTTATCGTATTCGTTAAGCTCTAAACCGCGAACGAAGACACAAATTTGCGGATGAGGTTAGAAATAGCCTCATCCGCTTTTCTTTATAAGAATTTTCTTGAATCTAGAGGGGCGTAGCGATATTCTTTACTTGCAACTAAACGGGCGTAAAAGCGTTCTAACATTAGATGATCAACGATATTGTAGGAAAATTAGTAGCCGATAAATACCGCATCGAAAGCCTCATTCGCGAGGGCTCGGCGGGTGACCTTTTTGCGGGCAAGCACGAGATCTCTGACAAACCCGTGACGATAATGGTGCTGCCGCAGGCTCTCGCCATCGACGCCCGATGGTCAAAAAAGTTTATCGACGCGGCACGCTCGGCATCCTCAGTTTCGCACCCTAATATTTTGAACGTCACGGATTTTGGCACCGACGCCAAAGGCGTTTCGTACGCGGTGTTTGAACCGGCAAGCGGCGAGACGCTTAGCGGTTTGCTTGCCGATGGAGCGTCTATCGACGAGCAACGGGCTCTCGGCCTAGCACGACAGATCGCAAACGGCGTTGCAACTGCGCACGAGAAAAAGATCCTCCACGGAGCCCTCGCCCCGGCAAATATTTTTATTGAGGACGACGCAGCCAAAGTTTATGGTTTTGGCAATGACCCGCTCGAAGTAGCAAAAGGTGCTGATCCGCGATACCTCGCACCTGAACAATCAACTGCCTATCCGGTGACCGACGAACGTTCGGACATCTACGCTCTCGGCATAATGTTGTATGAGATGCTCACGGGCGTCGTGCCTTTTGACGGAGCGACCGCTGCTGATGTGGCAAAAAAACAAACTGACGGAGCACCGCCGCTCTCAACGTTTCGACGCGATCTGCATCCCGACATCGAGCCGATCCTGCTGAGTGCGATAGCTCTCGACCCCGAGCGCCGTTACCAGACGATGACGGCATTTGCCGAAGATCTCGAAATGCTCTCGACCGGCAAGGTCAAAGCTGCTGCCGCAACTGCCGGTGGTTCAAAACATAACATTTGGCAGACCGCATTCATCGCTCTCGCGGGAATTACGCTGTTAGCAGCCGCATTGATCTATTTTACATCGGTTAGAAAGACCGACCCGACCGCGCAGTTGACCGCTGACGCAGGCAGCTTGCCTGTCCAGCCGATCGGCCCCGCAACAGGTGCTCAAGAAGAAAGTCTCGCAAAATTGCCAGAGATGACCGAAGCCGAAATGATGGCCGCATCTGCCGGTATGATGGAGGTGCCTCCTGGAACTCTGCCGGGTGGTGACGGATATAACGCCTGGTCAGGTAACGGAGCTCCGCCGATAGGAGCACCGGCACAGGGAGTGCCGCCAACCGGAATGCCGCAGCCATACACGCCTCCGGGCGGACAGACCGTGACCATTGACCCGAACGGCGGCAGCCAGTTCATGCCGCAGGACAGCGGAGTAATTCTTGTCCCTGTTCCCGTTCAGACAGATACAAACACAGCTCCGACGACAAAACCAACGCCAACCACACCGACAGCAAATGCGGCTGTAAAACCGACGCCTAAGCCGATGGCAACACCACCGCCAAAAGCGCCTAAATCGACAGGTAAGCCGACGGAAACCAAGAAATCAGGAACCGATGGCGCACCTGAAGAAGTGAAATAAGGTTACTTAAGAAGTTTTGCGATATCTTGGTGTCCATTTCGTACAGCAAGGTCAGCAGCGGTTTTGCCTCTTAAGTTACGGAGTTTAGTTTTTGCTTTGATTCGCAACAGGGCCTCGACTACATTTCCCGCTGGATCCAATCGGGGAAATTTGTACTCTGCGCCGTAATTGAGGCGGCAAAAGATATGACAAAAAGTATAGCCGTGACGGCGATCCTCATTTGCCTCATCTCGGGACTTCCACTGTTTTGATGATGTCAGAGATCACTGCGTCGGTCGTTGCTCCATCGAGCTCGGCCTCGGCGCGCAATGCCAAACGGTGACGCAATACAGGCAAAGCGACATCGCGGATGTCGTCAGGCGTAGGAAAATCTCGCCCGCGAATCGCTGCCAAAGCCTTTGAACACAATAGTAATGCGACCGATGCACGCGGACTGGCTCCGTAAAGTATCGTCGGGTGCGTACGAGTTCGACGCACGATCTCAACGACATATTTTTGCACGCCGAATTCCATCCGCATTTCGCGAACTTCCATCCTGCATCGCTGTATCGCCGCCGCATCCGGCAGCGGTACGATCTGCACCTGCTCCAAGTGCCGCGAATTGAATCCAGCGTCCCACCGCATCACGATCTCTTCTTCGTCCGTCTGCTCCGGGTAGTCGATCAATATCTTCATCAAAAACCGGTCGAGCTGCGCTTCGGGCAGCGGATACGTGCCTTCGTATTCGATCGGGTTTTCAGTCGCGAGCACGGTGAACAAAGGCGAGAGCGGATAGCGCTCGCCGTCGATGGTCGTCTGGCGTTCCTCCATCGCTTCGAGCAAAGCTGCCTGCGTTTTTGGCGGCGTACGGTTGATCTCGTCGGCGAGCAGGATGTCGGTAAAGATCGGCCCCTGCCGCAGCGAAAACTGCGACGTCTGCATATTAAAAACGTTCGTTCCGGTGATGTCCGACGGCATCAGATCGGGCGTGAACTGAATGCGAGAGAACTCTGCGCCGATTATCTGAGCGAGCGATTTGATCGTCAGCGTCTTTGCCGTACCCGGAACGCCCTCGATGAGAGCGTGGCCCTCGGCGAGTATCGCGACGAGGATCTGTTCGATAACGTGATCCTGTCCGACGATCGTCTTGCGAAGCTCGTTCAGGATATGTGCAACTGTTGTAGGTGTGTAAGTTAGCATCTTAAATAAAATCGTAAAGCGTTTTTAGCGCAAGCAGTATAACCGTCGTCAAAAAGATCCGCCGCAGCCAGATATCGTTTAATTTTGTCACGAAATGGGCACCGATGTAAGCCCCGGCAAACATCGTCACGCCCAGTATCAGCCCAAGCCTGTAATCCACTAGACCTTGCCACATAAAAATTACGGTGGCAATCGCGGACGAAAAGACGTTTATGAGTTTGGTCGAAGCCACCGCTTCGCCGTACCGCATTCCGTAGATGCCTACACAGACAGCAGTCAGCACCGTAACGTATCCGCCGCTAAACAGCCCGCCGTAGATGCCGAGCAAAAACACCAGAACATACGTCAGCGGCGCCGAATATTTTTTCGGCTCGATATCATCAACAACACCCGCTTTCCGCCTCACAAGTGTAAAAAGGGCAACCGCGATCATCGCCGTCGAAACGATCAGCTTAATGCCGTCGCCGCTGATAATGCCGACCAGCATCGCACCTATCGCCGAGCTGATGATGGTCAGCACGATAAAGGGCGAGACCCTGCGGTAATCGATCTTTCTCTGGCGGACAAACGGCAGCGTCCCGCCGATCGACATAAACACGAGGCCAAACATATTTGTCGCCACCGCGACACGCGGATCAATGCCAAACTGAAACATCACCGGTACGGCAATGAGCGAATTGCTGCCTGTGACGACGCCGACAACGCTCGTCACAAAAAATACCGCGATCAATATGATCAGAGCGTAAGTGGTCATCGTTTAGATCTTTTTGTCAGCCGCACGCCGGATACCGAGCTTTGCCTCGATCTCACGCAAAGCTGTTGTCAGTTCGACAACCTCGCGTTTGTTGGTCGGTTCGCCGCGAATGATCTCTTCGCACTTGAACAGAAGTGTCTCGGTGCGGTCGCGATCAAGCCCGCTGCGTTCTGCGATAGCGGCTGATAATTCTCGATGCCTGACGGTCAGATTATCAAGGCCGAGCAGACGGCAGACGCGGCGGCGAAAATCCGTGTAAATATTCTCGATAGCCAGATCAAATGCCCGCGTCCGCTGTTGCAGCTCTGCCATGGCGGCAACGTATTCGAGCTTTGACAGACGATCCGGCTCCGGCTCCGGCACGGCACGGGCAAACCGTCGGCTTTGCGAAAAAAAGATAAAGCCAACGATTACCACGGCTTGTAAAAATATCGCGACGACAGGCGTTCCGGCAAAAAATTGCAGGAATCGATTATTGTCCGCACCGTAGCCCTGATGATATTCGTCAAACGCGACAATGCCGTCGCCGGACACAATATTGACCGCCAGCTGTGCATTATCGACGAGAGCGATACCGGAATTCGCGACGATAAAAGGGTCGGACAAGATCACGACCCGTCCCGAACCATACGGCATGTCCACAAGCAGATTGTTCTGAGCTTGAGCGATATGAACCGTAGGCGAGACCTCGTCCACCGCAGCATACGGGTCGCTTTTTGCCGACATGGATCTCGGGGGCGGAGCATCGCGTTCAGATCCCTGCCGCTCAAAAATGATAGCCGCCGCAAACTGCGAAGGCTGGACGGCGTTGATGCCGGCCGTGTATAGCGACGGCTGGACGGGCTTTGCAGCGGGCGTGTTGCCGGTCATTTTTTTAGTGTCAGATGGGTCGGCAGACATGATCTCAAAATTCTGATTGGCCTCGACCTCGACCGTCCATTGTCCGGACATCTTTATCAGGTCAGTTGGCGGTTCGCGATCGAGGAGTACGAGTCGGCCTCCGGCTGCGACCCAACGCATCAGATCATCGGCCTCGGCTGGTGTAAATTCACGCCGCACCCGGCCTGCAACGACAAAGACGGACGGTTTATTGCGAGTGGTCAGCAGTGCCGCGGGCGGCTCTTGCCAGCGGACAGTCTTGCGTCCAGTCTCACTTAATAATGTATAAAACGCCTGCAATCCAGTCGCACCGGAATTAAAAGTCGAGCGTTTTGGGCTGATCTCGCTGTCGGGCGTCTTTTCTTTCTGCGTATAGGTCGCGGCATTTAGCCCGACCAAAATGGCGACCAAAAAGATCAGAAAAATAAAAATGAAAAGCTTTTGCTTCACGTGCAATTACCCTTTTACACCCGCTATGGTTTGTTGATATCTGCTCTTAAAATCTTCCCAATCCTGAGCGTCCGCCGGACGCAGCCCGTACCAATTGCGTTCAAAATTGAGCGTCATGCCGTTCATATTTTCAAAAAGGTCGGCTCGCTTTCTAACATCGCGAAGATAATCACGATTCGTTTTGTGACGGGCGAGGCCGATCAGCTTACGGTCGCTGAGTTCGCAAAGCAGAGCGATGTAGCCTTTGCGGATCGCTCCGCGAAGGTTACCCTCGCGTGCCAGCATTTCAGCCTCGTCAAACAGGCTTGCGGCCGATTCGTCGCTCGCGACACGTTCGCCGAGTATGACGCGGTCGCCCTTTTCCTTTTTCTTTTTACCTCTGCGACGGCCAAAGAACGGTATGAATCGATAGATCAAGAATCCGACGAGGCCGATGACGAGAGCAAATATAAGGATCTGCAAACCCATCTTTAGCGAACCTGTGCCGGGATCCGCATTCGGTGTAACAGGCGAACGCGGAAACACCTTTGCGAGCCACTCCATAAATTCGCGCAGCCATCGTTGAAAAATGCTTTCCTCTTTTGCCTGAGCTTTTTGATACTCTTCGCGTTGCAGGATCTCGGCGAGCTTCTGTTTGTCTTCATCTTTTGTGCGTTTCGACGCAGACGCTTTCTGCAACTCATCGACCTCGCGGGCGATCGACGTTATCCGTTCATTCACGCCGGTCAGGATCACGCCGCGTTTTGCTGGGTCAGCTTCGTTTTGAAATTGTTCGAGCGAAGCATATAGCCACTGATTCGCCGTCTCGACCGACCCAGTCGGCCACTCGACATTTTCCGTCGGCGGCAGCACGCGGCGGATGTGTGCGATCACTTCGCTCTCATGCCGCATGTCACGCTTACCCTGTTCGGCATTTCCAACTTCTGCTAAAAGTTCTTCGACATAAATATGAACCGACTCGACCCGCTGACGGTAATCGTCCAGAGACGCCGCCGACGCAACGTTCGATAAGATCATTACGACGCATATCGCGAGCACGATCTTTGAGTAAGATGGCAGATATATATGTCGCAAATTAAAAGACATAACTTATTATTTTAGCCCGAGGGTCGTGATATTTGACCGGCTCGTTGCTGTCGCAGGTTCAGCGTTTTTCGCCGTTGCCGACAAGGCCGGCTGCAGCGGATTAATGTATGTTGTCGGAACACTCGGTATCTCACCAAGCCGACGAGCCGCCATTAGTTCGATATCATAGCCCTCACCACGAACGCGTTCATCGACATACAGCAGACATAGCCCCGCCATCCAAACCGGCGACAGCAGGATAAAGCTGATCTGCCATATCAGGTTATACGCGATCTCATACCACGCCGGCACGAGATCGGTGTCGAACGACATCAACTGGACGCCGTTAGCCTGCGCATACCACGCGAGCGGCACATATAGCAGAGCAAGCGCCGAATATGCAGCGACCGTCGTAAAGACGAACAGCGCCGCCAGACGTTTAACATTGCCGCTCGCAAGCGAAGCGCTGCGACCAACGGCGGAGAAAACACCTTGCCCCTCGACGAGCATCACCTGCGGCACGTACGCGAGCCGCGACGCCGCCAAAAAGAACAGCCAGATAGCTCCGCCGGCCACTGCAATACCCACCAGGACCGACACAATGAAAGCAAGTGCCGGCAGAAAACTTAAAGCCCAGACGACGAGCAATATGAGCAGTACGGCAACGGTCATCGCAAAATAAAAGATGACGCCGCCAAATACCCCCAGTATCACCGTTATCAGTGAAGACGCAACGACGAGCCCGCTCAGACGTTTCCATACGTTGGCGTAAGTTTCGCGAAAAGTGATCGCCTCGCCAAATAACAGATGCCGGACAAAGTTGCGAGATGCCCCGCCCATTACGACTAGCGTCGCGATCGTCTCGGCGAGCCATATGACAACGCTGCCAAACCACAGGAATACATAATAGAAGGTATTCTCAGCAGAATATGGGTCTGAGCCTAGCTGAAATATCTGCCGCCCAATTATCGTCCACGCGACCGAGACGAGCGTCCCAACAATGACCGGCGGTGATGCAATGAGGATAAACGTGCCAAAAAACTTGCGGTAAAACCTGACCGCCCTATCGATCAGATCCCCCGCACCGAGCGGGTTTAAAGCAACATTTCTTTCTCGAAATTCCGTTGACATACCTCGGGTTCAATTAAACAGGATTGTTTATCTCACCGCAATCTCAGGGCGCACCGCCGGGCATTTCTGATGAAACTAAAACTTAATAGCGACATCGCTTTGGATGAAAAAAAAAGACCTCTTGGAGATCCAAGAGGTCTTAGGCCTAATTATCAGGCGATTAGTTGATCATATCGTTCAAACTAAAAATCAAAGCGAACAGCAACTTGAACTTCTCTCGGAGTGTTTGCTGATGTTGTGATCAGTCCAAACGAAGCACCGTCTTTCGCAAGATTTGGTGTGCCAAATGCATTCGTGTTAGTTACGTTGAATGCATCGACACGCAAAGTGAATCGCTGTTTTTCTGACCACGGAGCTTTGAATTTCTTCGATAAGCCCATGTCCCAACCCCAGAACATTGGTCCACGCAAAATATTACGCGAACCCAACTGTCCGTGCTTCGGATAACCAAATGCAGCATTCGCGGCAACAGGATCAGCGAAATATTGGATCGTCGAACCAACGTCACGGATGTTTACTGCAAAAGCTGAAAGAGAGCCGGTAAGGATCGCAGGGCTCGTAAGGTTGAACGAACGCGGGAAAGCTCCGGTAGTACCGTTGATAGCCAACCCTGATCTAGCACTCACAATACCAGACATTGTCCACCCTCCAATAACCGCATCGACCCATTTATTGACACTGCCGCCAAACTTTCTGCCGCGGCCAAATGGAAGGTCATAAATGTAGTTCGCGTTAAAAAGGTGTCGGATGTCAAAATCGGATTGCCCGCGACATACGTCAGGATCGCTGACATCGCAAACGATGCCGCCGGACACCGTATTTGCCACGGTCGAATTATTATCCAGCGATTTAGAGTATGTGTAGTTAACCTCAAATTCCAATCCCTGAGAGAATCGTTTCTGAAGGCTAACCAGCCCACCATGATAATCCGATTTACCCTGGTTTGAGATAAACAGATTTGATCCAAACTGACTGCTCATTCCGACATTTGGCCTCAGCAAGTTATTCGCATAAAGAACCTGGATAAGATCAGAAGTATCTCCAATTCGAACCAAATTGCTAAAGTTAGAAATAACTAATGCTGTACCTCCAGCCCCGATCTGATTTTCAAACCACGGCTGATTGGTAACAGGAACTCCTGCCTGGACTTGCGCCTGCATTGCATTCAAGGCTGCAAACAAGAATTGGCCAGAGGCAGTATCCTTAAAGTCCAACACTTGAGCAACATCCGACTGAACAAAAAGATCACGTCCCATGCGGCCGACATAAGAAACGTCGAGAAGCATATTACCAGGCAGCTCACGCTGGAAACCGACGTTCCATGTGTAAGCCTTCGGGATCTTAAATTTGTGATCGATCGTATAGTTAAATGTTCCCGTCTTTAACCCAACACCAACGCCAGCCGTCACATAAGGAATAAGCGGGTTGGTAACGGTCGGTGGAGTCGTGCTGACCGCGGCCGGAGCCGTAGCGATACCAGTAAAACGAGGGTCAATCAGCAACGCAGTATTCGCATTTCCTGTGAAACCAAAGTTTTTGGCTACGTTAGCTGAAAACAAATAATCAACCTGATTCTGGATGAAGGCAACCGCCCCGGCAATTCGATCATAAACCATCGAATAGTTACCGTGGATTACTGTTTTTCGCTCACCAAAGATCTTTCCTAACACTCCATCTTTGAATGATGGGTTGTAAGCAAATCCGATCCTCGGGGCCCAGTTATTCTTGTCCGTTTCGTAAAACGGAGTTCCATTAAGGTTACGCTTTCCGCTCGGTTTGTAACTAAGGAATTCTTCGGATGTAGCAGTCGCATTACCAGCTGCGGCGTCAGCAACTCTCTTTGCATAAAACGCTTTCCAGTCAGTCGTGTTATCAGCTTGTAGCCCTTTCTTTTCAAACGGAGCCGGATACCAGTGATAACGCAGGCCAAGGTTTATCGTAAGGTTGTTACGAATCCTCCAGTTATCCTGAGCATAGAATTCATATTCGTTATACGCGTAGCTACGTTTCTTACCAGAACCTGGAGGAAGCGCCGTGCCCGTGTTTAGAATATTGTAATTAGTTGAAACCGTCGAAAATCTACCTAGAATATATGCATATGCCGAATCATAGGCAGTTATTGCCGTCGCACCTGTGTTAAGGTTAGCCGGCCGCAGACTTGGGTTTAACGCAGTATTCAGCCCGCCAACGCCCATATTCGCAAAGATAAAGTCATTGATAAGCGACGACTTCTGTTCGATCGGTTTGACCGAAAAGCCAAACTGAATCGAATGATTTCCGCGGGTCCACGTCATATCATCGCGAATCGTTGGCACCAAGACATTACGATCTTGATAGCTCAAGCTAGGAAATGGAGCTCCAACAGGTCCGCCTCCAAAACTGTAGGGGAACGAGGCTGCCGAAGCCGGTGCAAAGATATTTACCTGCTTGGTAACGCCGGCCGTTGCAACATTGGTAAAGGATGGTGAGACCGCCCAATTCCAACCAACAGCTACGCCATAGCTTCTATCTCGGAATTTCACCGCATCCGGATCGGTTGGCAAAAACGCAACAGTATTTGTCGAGTCACGGTAAGCCTTTGTAACACGCACGAAGAGATGTTGGCGATCTGTAATATTCGCATCGACACGGGTCGTGTACGTGACTTCATCCCTTACATTCGGAGCGTTAAATCTAAGCAAACCTGTGTTTCGGCCGTCACCACCTGTCGGGTCATTAGCCGGAGTCGGATAACGAGAATTGAGGAACGCAAGCAAGGCAGCATTTGGACCAACCGCCTGTGGATCTAATGCCGTTGCAGAAGCGACCGACAAAAACGAGATACACGCGGGTGTCGTGTTCAAACGGCTAGCGGTCGTACAGCCGGCGGTGTTATTAATGTAACCGATCGTGCCAGCAAGAAAATGCGGCAATGGCACAGTTCGCGAAGTGGCTGTCTGAGACCTATCTCTACGATTCTCCACGTCAAAGAAGAAAAAGACCTTGTCCTTACCTGAAGTAAAAACAGGCACTCCTTCACCAAAATTCAAGAATGGAAGAGGACCGCCAAGACTGCCGCCATACTGGTGCCGTCTCAGTCTAGGTCGAGCCACTCCTGATTTGTTGTTGAAAAAGGTATTCGCGGACATCTTCTCATTACGATAGTATTCGCGGAGGTTGCCGTGATATTGATTTGTACCGCTATTGGTCGTCAAATCTGTCTGTCCGCCGCTACTTCTACCCGAAGCAGCTCCAGGTCCAGATGTAACAGCTCTAAACTCTGCCACGGAATCGATAGGAGCATTAGCCACCGTAGCAAATGCAAAGTTTCCAGCCTGATCGTTAACGTCAATGCCGTCCAAAGTAACATTGCCCTGGTCAGCACGCGAACCGGCGACAGAACCAGTCCTGTTACCGCCACCTGCAAAAACATTGTTACCAACAGCACCCGGCTGAAGCCCGATCAGTGCGGCTGGCGATCCACGTAACTGAATGGGGAGCTCTCTCAACTGCCGAGCACCAATAATATTTCCGATACTTGAATCTGTTGTATTCAAAGTCGCATCGCCTGTTGTCGACACGACCGTAACAGTTTCAGTGATCTGACCCGCCGTCAATTGGACATTATGTGTTTGGTTTGACGAAATCGCTACTTGTACCGAATCGAGCACAAAAGTCTGGAATCCTTGGCCAGTAACGGTAATTCTGTAACCAGCCCCAGGCTGTAGGTTTGTAAACCTGTAAGTGCCTTGGTCACTAGTGATCGTTGTTTGCTCTCTCGAGCTTTTGGTATCAAGAATAGTCACTTTCGCACCGGGCACGACTGCCCCTGCGGTATCAGTAACTGTTCCAGATATTCCTGAATCGCCCTGACCGTAAGCAACGGCCATCATGAGCGACAGCATGAAAATCATTAATAGTACTTTTCTCATTTTTCCTCCTAAGAAAATAAATCTAATTCACTTACAAAAAATTTAAGTGCGAATAATTTTGGTTCAATAAGCTTGAGCCCGGCTGTGTGCTGCAATTTCTGCAGCGGTATAAGTTGAAATTTTGGTAAACACTGATACACAAAGAAAATGGCAAGTATCGTGCCATAATTACGCCAACGTTACACAATTATGTAACTTGTGCTTAACTTACTGACTCTTAAGTGGATAAAGTCATTTATTGTGCCGGGATCGCAGCAGTTTACATTGTTTCTCAGTGAAAATTGAGAAAATTTTTGAAGATTATTCCAATTATTTGGATATACGTATCAGGCTGATTTTGTCGGTATATTATAGGTTTTGATCTTTGAGTTGAGGGTTGTGGCATTGAGGCCGAGCAGGCGCGCGGCGCGCGATTGGTGTCCGCCGGTCTGTTCGAGGGCACGGCGAATGAGATCGATCTCGTAATTTTTGACCTCATCGTAAAAACTCACGCCATGCGCCAGATCGATGTTGCCCGATTTGCCGGCGGATGCCGACATCTTTTGCAACGCGCTCTCTGGGTCACGAACTTCAGGCCGCAGACATTCGACAGTGATCTCGTCTGTCGGTGCGATGACAATGGCCCGCTCTATAATATTTTCAAGCTCACGGACGTTCCCGGGATAATTGTAATTTTCCAGTAGCGAAAGAACCTCCGGAGAAAGGTTTTCGGAAATATTGCGCCCATTTTCCTCATTATATTTGCGGATAAAATGCTGCGCTAACGGGAGTATTCCCTCACGCCGTTCACGCAGCGGCGGGATCTCGATCGGCACGACCGACAGCCGAAAATAAAGGTCCTCGCGAAACTGCCCATTCTTCACAGCCTCTTTTAGATCGACGTTTGTCGCAGCGATAATGCGGACATCGACCTTGGTCGGAGTGGTTTCGCCGATCGGCGTAAATTCCCTTTCCTGGATAACGCGGAGCAATCTAACTTGAGTTTCCGGCCGCAGGTCGCCGATCTCATCGAGAAAGATCGAGCCTGTATCTGCTACTTCAAACAGGCCTTTTTTCGCACCGACCGCTCCCGTGAAAGCCCCTTTTGTATGGCCGAAAAGCTCTGATTCGAGCAGCTCAGATGGAATATTTGTACAATTCACGACCACAAAAGGGTTATCTGCCCGAGGACTCGCCGCGTGAACCGCTTTGGCAACAAGCTCTTTACCGGTTCCTGATTCGCCGGTGATCAAAACCGTCGAGCGGGCCGGCCCAACCCTATCAACCAACCGGAAAATGTTCTCCATTTTCTCAGAATGGACAACGATCAGATCGCGCTGTACCGACCGGACCATCGCTTGGCGCAATACTTGCCGCTCCTCTTCCTTGCGACGGGTCTTGATGCCTTTGGCAACATGGGCAAGGATCTGTTCGTTTTGAAAGGGTTTGCGAATAACGCCGGCGGCACCTTTTTCCCAAGCGGAGATCGCCGTGTCAAAGGTTGCATAAGCCGTAACCATCAGTACGACCGCCTCGGCATCTATCCTTATCAATTCCTCAAGTGCCGTCAGCCCGCCCATACCGGGCATCGATACGTCCATCAGCACGACTTCGTATGGCTTCTGCGAATACATCTCGACGGCTTCTTCGCCGGTTTTTGCAAGATCGACCTTATAACCGGCGCTCGACATTATCGTGCCGAGCACGTCACGCATTATCTCTTCGTCGTCGCAGATCAGAATTGAGGCCTTTTTTGCCATAAACTGTGAATATACCAAAAATATCGCCCGGCGCTATAACGCTGTATTCCTTTGATGCACAAAACTGCCTCGGATAAGCATTGCTTGCTGATTAAACTTTTTGCCACCGATTGACGTAATATAACTCAAGTAATACGTGGAATTTGGCGTAAATTTAGTATTGGTCTCGCGGGAAAATATCAACGATGGCAATGTCAAAAACAGGTAAGTTCTTTTTATTGATCGGCGGCGTTCTTTTAGCTCTGCTCATTGTGGCGGTCATTGCGATCGGCTTTGCAATGCGCAACATGGGTGCTCCTACGGTCGCGAATAACAGCGTGTTGGTGCTCAATATCTCGGGCGAACTACCTGATTACGTTGCCGAAGAGCCGCTTGCCAAAGCATTTGGCATTGCCCAGCCGCAATCTTTTACCAGCCTGCTCACGCAGATCCGCAAAGCAAAAGTTGATCCGCGCATCGGTGCCGTCCTGCTCGATATTAATTTTCCCGGCATCGGCTGGGGCAAGGCTGACGAGCTGCGTGACGCGATCAAAGATCTGAGGTCTTCGGGCAAACCGGTCTATGCCTATATGGAGATCGGGATGAACAAGGAATATTACATCGCGACCGCCGCAGACAAGATCTTTTTGCCGCCGTCGGGCGACATCTACATCAACGGCCTTGCCGCCGAAGCGATGTTTTACAAGGGTTCGCTCGACAAGCTCGGCGTTGAGGTCGATGCCATCCAGATCGGCCCAAAATACAAAAATGCTCCCGACCAGTACACGAAAACAGCGATGGGCGACGGCCAGCGGGAGGTCGTCAATTCCCTGCTCGACGAGTTTTTTGGCCGCTATGCGAATGGCATTGCCGAATCGCGAAAGAAATCGGTCGAGGATGTTAAAGCATTGATCGACAATGCTCCGTACAGTGCCAAAAAGGCCAAAGAACTCGGTCTGATCGATGACGCATTTTATCGCGAACAGGTTGATAGCGAACTCAAGGCAAAGCTCGGTTACAAAGAGACCGACGCTCTTCGCACCGTTCGCGGTGGTGCGTACCGCGAGATCCCTTCGGACACGCTTGGCCTCAATAACGGCGAACGCGTTGCGGTCATTTACGCCTCAGGAGCGATCACCAGCGGACGTTCGTCAAGCGGGCCTTTGAACGGAGAATCGGTCGGATCTGACACAGTGGTCGCTGCGGTAAATGATGCGGCAAATGACAAAACGGTTAAGGCGATCGTACTTCGCGTCGATTCCGGCGGCGGGTCAGCACTCGCGTCTGACCTGATGTGGTACGCGCTCGAAAACGCCAAAGCCAAGAAACCTGTCGTCGTCTCGATGGGCGACGTCGCTGCTTCGGGCGGTTACTACATCGCCTGTAACGCGAACAAGATCGTCGCCGAACCATCCACGATCACGGGCTCGATCGGCATCTTTGTCTTCAAACCTAATATCAAGGGCTTTTACGATTGGATCGGCGTTTCTAATGAATACACGATGCGCGGCAAAAATGCCGGCATCTTTCGTGCCACGGAAAAATGGACGCCCGAAGAGCGGGCAAAAATGGAATCGCAGATCGGCGGTATGTACTACGACAGCTTTATTCCAAAGGTCGCTGCGGGCCGTAAGAAAACTACCGAGGAATCAAACGCACTCGGCCAGGGCCGTGTCTGGACCGGCACACAAGCCAAAGCAAACGGCCTGATCGACGAATTTGGCGGTCTCGAAAAAGCGATCTCGATCGCCAAAGAGCTTGCAAATCTGCCCGCTGACAAAGACGTTCGCCGCGTCGTTTTCCCGGCGCCGAGACCGTTCCTAGAGACGTTGTTCAATGACGAAACTTCGTCTGAGTTAAAAGCTCAAGAGGCTTTCATCAGCTCGCTTCCGGCTGACATCCGCCGCTCGTTCCGCTACATGGCGTTGTTTGATCAGATGCAGAACGGACAGGCGATGATGATGATGCCGTTCGAACTCAGCATCAAGTAGCGTTGACATTTTGCACTTCTGCGAATAAAGTTTTGTTCGCGTAACCTGACAAGGACAAGGGGAGTTTTTACCTAAAATTTCTGTTGTCCTTTTTCTTTTATTGGAGGGAGAATGGGTCGAATAATCTTAGGTGTAATTGTCGGATTTGTCGTCTGGTCGATCGTCTGGGTCGGCGGTGAGCAGACGCTCGCTAATTTTTGGGCCGATTATGGCAACCACTCGCGCGAAGCCGAAAAGGCTTTTGTAAACGGTACCGCACTGCAAAGCAGCACAACGATCGTGCTGGTAAATCTCGCCCGCAGCTTTATCACGTCGTTGATCGCGGGCTACATGACGGCGCTCGTCGCGGGCGAATATAAAAAATCGACGATGGTGCTCGGCATCATTCTCGTGCTGGTCGGCGTAGCCGTCGAGTATATGTTTTGGAATATCGCACCGGCTTGGTATCACATTTTGTTCGTCCTGTTCCTGCTTCCGATGACCGTTGTCGGCGGCAAATTGAGACGCGCAAACTAGATCAATTTTGCGATAGCCAATGGGATCGGCAGATGCTCGGTCGGGCGGCGATAGGTCTTTTCGTTGAGTTTGCTTACGGCAAGCTCGGCGTCATCGAGCAACTCGTCCGGCGGCATATCGTCCGGAGATGAATAACAGGCATGCATGATACACGGCAAAGGCTTTGCCGTATCATGGACCAGACAGCCGCTTCCCTTTTCAAACAGCGGACACGCATAAGTAGCTGTGTGTGTGTCGACAGTTTCCTCGAGTTTGTATTTTTCGATGGTAAGGGTCGTGCGTTCGCGTACGGCCGTCTGCGTTTCGGCGGGTAGCTGGGCAATAGCTTTCCTGATCGCAACCGCCTCGATCCGCGACACATGCACGTTAACAAAATGCTCGTCCAGACAGCACGCACCCGGTGTCTCACACACCGCGCAGGGCTTCGCCTTGTGCTCATAAGTCTCGGCGATCATCGTTCGAAACTCCGATCTCAGAGCATCGAGCCTGGCTAAAGCATTTTGTTCGCTGATGGGTCTAAACATCTCTCTGCGTGCTACAATCTTGAAAATTAGATTTTAACCTACAAGAGGAGAATTATGCTTAAAGAAGGCGATAAGGCACCGGATTTTAATGCCAAGGATCAGAACGGAAACGACGTAAAACTTGCTGACCTAAAAGGCCAGCGGGTCGTGCTGTACTTTTATCCAAAAGACGATACGCCCGGCTGCACAAAAGAGGCATGTTCATTTCGTGACGCAGATGACGTCTATAAGAGCAAAAACATCCGCGTACTCGGCGTCTCGACCGACAACGAAAAGTCGCATCAGAAATTTATCTCAAAATTTCAACTGCCGTTCGACCTGTTGGCCGACACCGACAAACAGATCGTCGAGGCATACGGCGTGTGGGGCGAAAAATCGATGTACGGCAAAAAGTACATGGGCACTTTTCGCAAGACCTTTCTCATCGACGGCGACGGCAAGATCGTCAAAATTTTTGAAAAGGTAGATGTCTCATCTCACGCTGACGAGGTGCTAGCTGCCTTTGGCGAAAAGTAAACTAAGAATTAACCGCGAAATATACGAAAGGAGCTAAAAAAGAAATTCCCAATTTAGCGTCTTTCGCGTATTTCGCGGTTAGATCTTTGTTAATTCGTCACAGATGCGCGCAGACGTTTTGCCGTCCCAGAGCGGCGGGATCTTTTTGTTTGAAATTTCAGATCTCAGATCCAGAATTTTAGCAGCAGCGTCACGAATTTTTTCAGGGTCAGTACCAACCAAAATATTTGTCCCCATTTCTATCGTCACCGGCCGCTCGGTGTTTTGACGCAGCGTCAGACACGGGATTCCAAGCACCGTCGTCTCTTCCTGCAACCCGCCCGAATCCGTCAACACGAGCTTTGCACCGCTGTACAGCCGCATAAAATCGAGATAACCAAGCGGGTCGATGAGACGGATGTTTGAGTTTGCTATCGCGTCCGCTAACCCAAATTCGTCGATCTTTTGCCGAGTTCGCGGATGTACGGGAAAGATGATGGGTATCTGTTCAGCAACAGTGAGCAGTGCATCTAAAATGCCCGAAAATGTTTGTTTATCATCAACATTCGACGGACGGTGGAGCGTCAAAACTGTGTAATCTTTACCATCGATGCCTAGATCATCCCGCACCGTAGAGCTTTCCGCCATCTTGAGATGCTCAAGCAGCGAGTCGATCATCACGTTGCCGACAAAGCTAATTCGTTCGGCCGGGATACCCTCGTTTACCAGATTTTCATCAGCATCCTGCGATGTGGTAAACAGCAGATCCGATATCGAATCCGTCAGGATGCGGTTGATCTCCTCCGGCATTTGTCGGTCTCGCGAGCGGAGCCCCGCCTCGACATGCGCGATCCGAACGCCGAGCTTTGCACACACCAAAGCACATGCGATCGTCGAATTCACATCACCGACGACCAGCACCCAGTCCGGCTTGTGCTCAAGCACGACCGGCTCGAACGCGACCATGATCCCCGCCGTCTGTTCCGCGTGCGAACCAGAACCCACACCAAGATTAATGTTCGGCTGCGGGATCCCGAGATCGTGAAAGAATGAGTCCGACATGGAGCCGTAATGCTGGCCCGTGTGCACGATCAACGGATCAAACTCCTCCGGCCGCCGCCGCATCTCGGCATATATCGGCGCGACCTTCATAAAATTTGGCCGTGCACCGGCGATCAGCAATATCTTTTGTATTTGAGATCTCAAATTTGAAATTTATAGACGGACGATCCTCGCCTTGCTCTCACCGCGGGTTTCGACCGATAGTGCATTTCGCGTATCGACGACCAATGATGCAAGTTCGCAGACGCGGTTATAATCCACCGGCGAATGTTCGGTACAGATAATCACGCAGTCCGAGTTGCGGATCAGGTCATCGGTCAGTTCTTTGTTATGAAGCGGCTCGCCGTCGCCGATGGTGTAGGCGTGGTCAAAAGTTACTTCCGGCACGAACGGATCGTGGTAATAAACATCGGCTCCGTCAGCACGCAGGAGATCGATGATCGACAAAGCCGGCGATTCGCGCATGTCGTCGATGTCTTTTTTATATGCGACACCGAGGATCAATATTTTTGAACCGTTAACTGCTTTTTTATCATCATTTAGAGCGGTCGAGGCAAGTTCGACGACATAATTTGGCATTGTCGAATTTATCTGTTCGGCAAGCGAGATAAACTGCGAATCAAACCCGTGCTGACGCGCTTTCCATGACAAATAATGCGGGTCAAGCGGTATGCAGTGGCCGCCAATTCCCGGCCCCGGATAAAACGGCATAAAGCCAAACGGCTTTGTCGCTGCCGCCCGTACAACTTCCCAAGTGTCGATGCCGAGAGCGTTGCAGAGCTTTGCCATCTCGTTTGCCATGCCGATATTGATCGCACGAAACGTGTTTTCCCACAGCTTTGCCGCCTCGGCAACACGTGCCGACGTGACGGTGTGCACCTGTCCGACGATCTGGCCATAGAGCATCGCCGCCGCTTCGGTCGAATCGTCAGAACAACCGCCGACGACCTTGGGGATATTGTGCGTCTGAAACTGCGGGTTGCCCGGATCGACACGCTCCGGCGAAAAAGCAAGCAAGAATCCTTCGTCCAGCTTATAGCCTTTTTCCTCAAACATCGGCTGTAAAACTTCGTCGGTTGTGCCGGGATAGGTCGTCGATTCGAGGATGATGAGCTGCCCCGGACGCAGGTATTTTTGGATCTCGGCACCAGCCGTCAGGATATACGACATATCCGGATCCTTGGTCTTACGCAGCGGCGTCGGAACGCAGATGATAATTACGTCACACTTCGAGAGTTGGCTAAAATCTGTCGTCGCCGTCAGCTTGCCCGAAGAGATACATTTTTGGACCGTCTCGCTCGTCACATCGACGATGTGAGAACGTCCCGCGTTAATTTCCCGTGTTTTGTGTTCATCGACCTCAAAGCCGATAGAGTCAAAGCCTTTGAGGCAAAATTCGACTATCAGCGGCAGGCCGACATAGCCCAGGCCGATGACGCCGATGCATGCTTTTTTTTCACAGATCAGTTGTTGTAATTCGTCTTTGATCATTATGTGTCCGGTCAAGAATGTCTTATGTATTGCGGAATAAATTGGTAGAAATTGGCAGAAAAGCCCTGTGTATTAAACTATGTTAAGCACGGCGGTTAGTCAAGATTATATTCACATTATGCTATGATGTCGGTGTCTGTGATTGGTCCGACCTCCCGAAGTATTTATAGTTTTAATAGCAGGTTTTCCCCAGCTCTCTTATGAGTTTTGAGATCGCATCAAGCAATCCGGTGGTCAAAGCCGTGGTCGAAGGAACCGCCCCGCGTCCCGCTCAACTGGCGGCGTCGCGCGGTATATTGCCTCTTCCCCAGGCAGACCTGCTCGAAATACTCGTTAGTTTCTACAACGGTAACGACCCCGAGCTAAAAGAAAACTCGCGTCAGACCCTCACCGAGCAAAACGCGGATTCGCTGACCGAAACCATTCGTTCGGCTGATGTCGCCCCGGCCGTGCTCGCCTATTTTGCCGAGCGAGCCGATCTGCCGGCGGCGATCCACGAGACCATCCTAACGAACGCAAAAACTCCTCCGGGTTCGATAGCAAAATTTGCGGCTACGACGCAAAACGGTTCGCTGATCGAGCTGATCGCGTTAAACCAGCAGCTCCTCATCCAAAATCCGCCGATCCTCGACGCGATATTAAAAAACCCGAGCCGCACGCCTGAGGCCGAGCGGCGTGCGACCGAGATCAAGCGTGAGTTTTTTGAAAAAGAACGCGGTGCACAGCAGATCGCCAGCGAGCTGCGTGCCCAGGGCAACGAAGCCGCCGCCGAGTTTCTCGAACAATCCGAATCCGATCTATCCGCCGAGGACGCTATCTTTCTCGCCGGTTTGATCGAGGTTCCCGACCATGAAACAGACGACTCATGGCTCAGCCTCGAATACATCGAAGAGGTGTATGAAGAGACCGAGGAACAGCGTCAGGCGGCCATCCACAAGATCATCGGCGAACTGCAAACCGAAGAAGACGAGATACCGGGAGAGCGTATCTCGATGATCAACCGCGTAATGAAGATGGGCGTCAAAGACCGCGTCAAGCTAGGCATGAAAGGCGACCGCGAGGCCCGCAATATCCTCATCCGCGATCCCAACCGCCTCGTCTCGTCCGCCGTGGTCAACAACCCGCGCATCACCGAGCAAGAAGTCGAGTCGATCGCGTCGATGCGTTCGATCACCGAAGACATCCTCCGCCAAATTGCGACGAACCGTCAGTGGGCACGCAGCTATAACATTGGCCATGCCCTAGCCCGCAACCCGCGTACGCCGATCGCAAATGCGATCACGATCATGAATAAGCTGCAGCTTCGCGATCTGATCGCCCTTTCAAAAAACCGCAACGTGCCCGATGCCGTTCGGCGTCAAGCACTCCGACTCCACACCGCCCGGACGGGCGGCGGCAGTCGGGGCTAGTCAGAACCACAGGCGGTAGCGGGTGGTTGAACGTAGGCCTCAGCCAATTATAGAAACTTCACGATCCGTCCCGTCTTAATAAACGACCCTGCCATATCCGTAAACGTATGGCTCGCGGCTCCCAGCCATAATCCGATAAACGCGAGCAGCATAAAATTGTCGCCTAGATATGTGCGGATAAGCGTGCCGATACTTCGCCATGCATCAGTAAAATCAGACACCGCCGGTGTGTTATCACCCGCCGTGCCGTACCAAGCGATCGCTAAAACATAGACCGCGAGCGTTATGACACCGAGAAAATAAACGACACGTATTAACGCACCAAAGATCAGTCCGTGCGAAAACCGCGACCTGTGTTTGAAAAAAGAGCGGTACGGATACCACAAAAATCTAAAGATGAACCACCGCGAATATTGCCGCGAGACCGTATCAAGATCCGGCCCGAACATCACTCCGCCAAAAATAAAAGCTGCCGCAACGACCGCTGACGCAAACATATCCCTCGTCACCGCATACGTCGCCGCAAACGCCGGAAGCGAGAGAAAAACTGTAATAGCATCGTGTGTGCGTCCGCTGGGCATTGCTACATTCTACCGCGTGGAGCGGTGCGAGCGGTATTGTGCTAGAATTTTCCGTTTGGCATGGCATCCATTTGGCAAAAACTAAAGACCACGCTCTCGATGATCAGGTTCGAACATACGCTGTTCGCACTGCCGTTTGCCTTTCTCGGGGCGATACTTGCGGCAAACGGCGTACCGACGTGGCGGCAGATATTGTGGATCACGGTCGCGATGGTAGGTGCACGGTCGGCAGCGATGACATTTAACCGCATCATCGACCGCGACATCGACGCCGCAAATCCCCGCACCGCGAATCGCGAGATTCCGTCCGGAAAACTGTCGCTGACTTTCGCCTGGGTCTTTCTCTACATTTCGGTCGGTGTTTTTATCCTCGCAGCGTGGTCGCTCAATTGGCTGACGTTCGCTCTGTCGCCGGTTGCCCTACTTTTCGTACTCGGATATTCCTACGCAAAACGTTTTACTGTCTTTGCCCATCTACTACTCGGAGCGGCTCTCGCGATCTCACCGTCTGCCGCATGGATAGCGGTTCGGGGTAACCTGATGGACGAGGTTCCCATCCTACTTTCAGTCTTTGTTCTGATCTGGACGGCCGGGTTTGATGTGCTGTATGCGTGCCAAGATTTTGAGTACGACCGCAAGGCGGGATTGCGTTCTATACCAGCTCGTTTCGGTATCAAGAACGCCCTCTGGATCGCCCGCTTGTTTCACTTTCAAGCGTTTATCGTGTTGTTATTACTCTGGATCGTGACCGGGATGTCTTGGCTCGCTTTCGCCGGAGTGATCGGCGTCGGAGCACTATTTGTGTATCAACACGCCCTGCTTCGCGGCGGCAACCTCTCGCGAATGAATGCCGCTTTCTTTACGACCAATGCCTTTGTCAGCGTGATCTTGCTCGCAACCTTTGGGGCTGCGGTCTTTATCGGTTAATTTCTTTCCGCATACAGACGCTTAAGTCAACGTCGGCATATTGGCCGTAGTTTGGGATAACTTCGTAGCCCTCGCGCCCGTAAAGAGCGATGGCCTCGGGCTGTTTGAATCCCGTCTCAAGCACACAAGCGTCGTAGTCCGATTCCCTCGCCCACGCCTCAAGCTGGCCAAGTATTTTCGCCGCGATACGCTGTCCGCGATAGTCCGCACGGACGAACATTCGCTTGATCTCAGCCTCGGTCTCGCTATTCCGCTTAAATGCTCCGCACCCGACCGCCGTTTCGCCGTCAAACGCAAGCACAACGCCCTCGATCCCGGCAAGCTTGTTAAATTGCGCAAAAAAGTAATGATCCTCGCCGTCACGCTCTCGCAGCTCTTCGTCGAGCATCGCAACGAGTGCCAATAGGTCCTGATCCTCAGCATTTGTGCGAACATACCGGATCATTGGTTATAAAGTTTTGGGTATCTGCAGGTCAATGCCGAGTTTCTTGTTTAGCTTTTCGATAAAATACGCAGACAAGAGCGGAGATTCTTTTTCGATATTTTGATGAACAAAAAAATTTAGCTCTTTCAAACCCTGTGCTTTCCAAGCGGCGACCCGCTCAACCCATTCGTCCAGCCTCTTACGGTCCGAACTAGGATCGTTAGCTCCGACCCAACGGACAAAAGCCGTCGGCGTCGTCAGCCGCATATGCATCAGGTCACGGCGTCCGGCGGTATCGACTAACACCGTTGTTATTTTATTTTTCTCAAGCAGGTGGAATAGCTGCTCCGAAACTTCAGGGTCGTGGTACCACTCGGTTTTACGAAATTCCATGGCAAGCGGAGCCTTATATTGTTTCCAGTTCTCAACAAACGCAACTACTCGGTCGATATCTTTCGGCCCGAAATTATTGTGCATCTGCAGGAATGGCATCCCCAACTTTTCCTTTAAGTGCGACATATTCGTAACGCTGATATCCACAAGCTCCTCGACGTCTTTCAACCGGCGAAAATGAGAGATCGACTGCGTAAGCTTTGGAAAGAACTTAAAACCGTCCGGAACGGTTTCATACCATTTTTCGTACACGTCAGCCTTAAATAGCCTGTAAAACGTCGCGTTCAGCTCGATACAATTAAACTGCGTCGAATAATACCCGAGCTCGTCCTTTGTACCTTTCGGATAAAACCCTTTGAGATCGGTCTTGTTCCACTTGGCACAACCGATGTGGACCGACATGTCTTTAGCCTTTGATTTACCTAAAACAGCTTTCGACTCCTCACGGTCATCAGGGATCGTAAAATCGATCTCCTCGGGATTTGGTACTTGTCCGAATTTCATAGATAGTTTAGTTTGCTCCGTTTTGCTAAGATTTTAACATAGAGTTTGGGTCTCAAATGAAGGTAAAAGATGTTATAAAGATGATCGAAAAAGACGGATGGTATTTGGTTAGAACTCGCGGCAGCCATCGCCAGTTTCATCATCAAACAAAAGGCGGAACGGTGACGATTGCCGGAAAAGAAAGTATTGACATGCCGGTTGGCACATTGAACAACGTCCTAAAACAAGCCGGTCTGAAGAAGTAGTGAGGTATTGGATATGCGTTACATGATAGTTATCGAGAGAGGCGAGACGAGCTACGGGGCTTATGTTCCCGACCTGCCGGGCTGCGTTGCTGTAGGAGAAACAGAAGAAGAAGTTAAACAGTTGATACAAGAGGCCATCCAGTTTCATCTCGAAGACCTTTCAGAATCCGGGGCCGTTATTCCGCCGGCCATTTCGCGGAGCGAATATGTCGAAGTTTTAGCGGCCTAAGCGTAATATGCAGTTTTCATTTGACCCAAAATTGATCGACATCGCATTCAAAGTTGAGGACGGCGAGCGGCTCACGTTTGACGAAGGCCTCGCTCTTTTCAACACTTCGGACCTCAACGCTCTCGGCAAATTGGCCGACACGGTTCGCCGCCGCAAACACGGCCTGACGACGTATTACAACGTCAATCGGCATTTTAATCACACGAATATCTGCGTCGCCGACTGCAAGTTCTGCGGGTTTTACAAACGTGCTCGTCAGGAGGGTGCGTACACGCATTCGATCGACGAGGGTATACAAATAGCACGTGACGCGGTGAATGAAGGTGCGACCGAGCTGCACATCGTCGGCGGCCTGAACAGCAAACTCCCTTTTACGTACTACACAGATCTGTTCTCCTCACTCAAACGCGAATTTCCATTGCTGCATCTCAAAGCGCTGACGATGGTCGAGCTGGATTTCTTCGCGCGGTTTTACAAGATGTCGGACGAAGAGGTCATCGAGAAACTGAAAGGCGCGGGCATGGACAGTTGTCCCGGCGGCGGCGCTGAGATCTTTGCAGAACCGACCAGATCTAGAATTTGCGATCACAAATGCGACGGTGACCGTTGGCTCGAGCTCGCCGGCAAAGTCCACCGTGCCGGCCTCAAGACCAACGCCACGATGCTCTACGGTCACATCGAGTCTATCGAAGACCGCATCGATCACCTCGTCCGGCTTCGCGAACAGCAGGACAAGACCGGCGGCTTCCAGTGCTTTATCCCGCTCGCGTTCTATCCGCCGGGCACGGCCCTCTCGACCTTGCCGGGGCCGGACGCGATCGACAATCTCAAGACCATCGCCGTCTCGCGGCTGATGCTCGACAACTTCGACCACATCAAGGCCTACTGGGTCATGCTCGGCAAAGCCACCGCCCAGACCGCGCTCCACTTCGGGGCCAACGACCTCGACGGCACCATCACCGACGGCGGCGAGCTCACCCACAGCTACTCCGTCGAGTCCAATAACGAAGTCAAAATGACCAAGCACGAGATCATCGAAATGATCCAGCGTGCCGGCTTCGACCCCGTCGAACGCGACACCGTCTACAACCGCGTGGAGAAGATCGCCGCGTGATTGTCAGAAGACTTCCATCTTCATTCGTCGAGAGCGTAAAAAGGCAGTTAGCGGAGCGCGGTGATCCGCCCGATGGCCCGCATCCTTCAAAGCTGATCGACGAATTAATAAGGAGCTATCTTGCTCCGTTGATGAAGGCCCAGGGATTCCGAAAGTCAGGGCAAAACTTTTGGCGCGAAGAAAATGACACAATCGATGTATTAACCGTTCAGAAGAGCCAATGGAATGATGCTTGGTCAGCGTCGTTTTATGTAAATCTCGGTGTTTATTGGAAGGCATTTCATCGGGACGAAGGCAGCGAATACACATCCGCCTTTCCGCGCGAGTATGATTGCACCGTTTTCAGCCGTGTTCTGGAACCTGAAGAAAACTCCTGGACCATGCAACCCGACTCAGACTTAAGTCGCGTTGGAAATACCCTTGTTCGTGCTGTGCAGGAATCCGCATTTTCATGGTTCAAAGAAATGCACACGTACAGCGGCACGCTCAACCAGCTTCGGGTTCAACGTATCGCCGACAAGTTCGAGAGTTGGTTAGCTAGTAAGTCGCGAACTGGAGGCGAAGTCTCGTAAATCGCCCCCGAACCCCTGCAACTCCCTCCCGAAGCCCTGCAAGTTCCTCACGAAGGCCGTCCACCTCTTGACGAAGCGGGTACAATAGCTCACGAAGGCCATTCAAAGGCTCCCGAAGCCCTAACAATCACCACGAAGCGGTGAAAGTCCGGATGAAGATCACGAAACAACCCGCAGGGCAAATAGCCACGTCCTTCAGGACGTGGTAAGGTTACGAAAATATCTAAAAGGGCGTTTTAACGTCCTTACCGATCCCAGCGACGAAAGGACGTTGAAAACGCCCTTTAGGATTGCTAGAGCAGCCACGCACGCCGTGAACGGCGTGGCTAATTGCCGCGAAACGCGGAATTCTGGATAAAGACGTCATGAGCGACACTACCGCTTTAATTTCCGCATTAGAAAACGCACCCAGCGTGATAATCCCGCTGATCCGCGAGGTGCCGCAAGCCATCTTAAAGCGACTGCCGAGCCCGGACAAATGGTCGCCTTATGAGAATGCGATTCATCTGTCGCAATCGGATGTCGCGTTTCGCGCGCGGCTTGATCTGATCTTGTCCACACCGGAACCGATCATCAAAACTATCGAGAATTCGGCTGAGGACGAAGCAGGAGCGATGCTTGAGGTCGATCTCGACGAGAGCCTTGAGCGGTACATTCGCGAACGAGCGTCGCTTGTTACGAGGCTAAAACAACTCACGCCAGACGAGTGGCAGAAACCCGCAGTCCACGAAGCCTTTGATCATTATTCGGTGTTTATCATGTTTCGGCATCTTTACGTTCACGAGATGCACCACGCTTACCTCATCGAACAGTTGATGCTCAAGAATGATTGGGATTAAGATAGGCACACAAAGGAGAACAGTATGTTGCGAATAATATTAGGCGTTATCGGCGGATTTGTCGGCTGGCTGATCGTGTGGATCGGGATCGAAAAGGGGCTGTCAGCCCTCTGGCCGGCATTCGGCGTTCATCAAAAAGCTTTCGAAGATGTGATAAAGAACGGCGGTGAGTTTGCAGCGGACAATACGATGCTCGTAACGCATGTTGTCGTCGGTTCGTTAGTTTCGGTCATGGCCGGTGCCCTAGCCGCTCTGATCGCGGGTGAGAATTCAAAAGCACCGCTCATCGCCGGGTGCCTCCTGTTAGTAATGGGCATCATGAAAGCAGTGATGTCTTGGCAATATGTCCCGCTGTGGTATCACGCTGTATTTACTTTGATGTTGCTGCCGCTGGCGATCGTCGGCGGTAAACTGGTTTCCACAAATTAGCCGTTTTCAATAATACGCAGAAAAGTTTTACGAAACCGTTCGGTTGCGCTTGACATACGCAACCGTTTGGTTGCATACTCTTGTTCGTTGATATGAAACGAGACGTTTTTCAAGCGATAGCTGACCCGACGAGACGGGCGATCATTGCGCTCGTGGCGATACAGGCGATGACTCCGAACACTATCGCCGAACATTTTGATACCTCGCGGCAAGCCGTGTCAAAGCATCTCCGGATACTGACCGAATGCGAGCTCGTCCAGCAGGAGCAAAAGGGGCGCGAGATCTATTACTCTTTGGAAATCACAAAGATGAAAGAGATCGACGAATGGCTCGAACAATATCGCAAGATCTGGGAATCGCGATTTGAGCAGCTCGATACACTGCTTACCGAGCTAAAACAACAGGATAAGGAGCGAAAGATATGAAACCCGCCGAAGCAAGCTTGCCATCAGACACCGAGGTTCTCGTAAAACGGAGCTTTGATGCACCCACCGATTTGGTTTGGCGGGCATACATAGAGCCAGGATTACTCCGCCGATGGTGTACAGGTCCGCCCAATTGGTCGATGCCTGTCTGCGAGATGGATATGCGTGTCGGCGGCCGGTATCTATGGCGTTGGCGTAATGACAAAGACGGCACAGAGTTTGGATTCAACGGCGACGTACTCGAGATTGTAGAGCACGAAAGGATCGTGCATACGCAAGTTTTCGACCCCGGCAACATGGGCATTTCGATGGGCGGCGAGGCGTCGATCATCACCGTGACTTTCGACGAGATCGACGGTGTCACGAACGTCGCGACCACGATCAAGTACGTCTCAAAGGCCGACCGCGATGCGGCACTAGAAACGGGAATGACAGACGGCATGGAGATCAGCTACCAGCAGCTCGACGACATACTGGCGGAGGAGATCTAGCATGGAAATGGATTTTGTCGTAAACAAAGAAACAAAGACGGTCTCGATAACGGTTGATTTTGATGCCGAATTAGACCTCGTATGGGACGCCTATACGAAACCTGCGCTTCTCGACCAATGGTGGGCGCCGAAACCGTATTCTTCGCGGACAAAGGTCATGGACTTTACCGTCGGCGGCAAGAGATTCTATGCAATGGTCAGCCCTGAGGGCGTCGAGCGTTGGGTTTTGCAGAAATACACTTCGATCACGCCGAAGTCGAATTTCAAGCTCTTTAACACATTCGCCGACGCCGACGAAAATGTCGAATTGCCGGGCTCGGATTGGGATCTGACTTTTAGCGAGCAAGATGGAAGAACCTCGGTTCACGCATCGATCTACAACGAATCGCTCGAACGGCTCGAACGCATGATCGAATTTGGATTCGTCGAAGGAACAGAAGCTCAGTTGAAGAATCTGGAAGAACTGCTCGCAGCATTAAAGGAGAGTTAAGAGTTTTCGCCACGAATGACACGAATATCACTAATAAAAACATTCGTGTAATTCGTGGCTTAAAGATTTTATCTTTATGAACGTACAAAAGCAGATCGACGAATATATTACAAGCCACCAGGAACCAAAACGCACCGATATCCAGACGCTGCATGACCGGATTCTAAAGTTAAACCCGGATGCTAAATTATGGTTTCTCGACGGCAAGAACGCCGAAGGCAAGGTCGTTTCTAATCCGGATATCGGGTACGGGTCTCGCGACCAAACATACGCCGACGGGTCGATCCGCAATTTCTATCAGATCGGCCTGAGCCCAAACAAATCTGGGATCTCAGTCTATATCCTCGGTGTTGAAGACAAAAAATACCTGGCCGAGACTTATGGAAAAGACCTCGGCAAAGCGACCGTGACCGGCTATTGCATCAGGTTCAAAACGCTTAAAGAAATAAACATTGACGTGCTCGAAGCTGCAATTCGATTTGGGTTTGAGAATACTAATGAAAAAGCGAGCTGAGTTGGCTCTTGTTCGTGCTATTTCGTGAATTTTCGTGGTTACGGATCTAAGAACTTAACCACGAAACAACACGAATGATCACTATAAGTACTTTGGAGAAATATGAGAAAAATAATTGCGGCAGAATTCATGACGATCGATGGTGTTATACAGTCGAGCCCGGAGGACGGGTTTAAGTATGAAGGGTGGTTTTTTGGATATACGGACGAGGAGGCCGGGGCCGTGATACAGAATCGGCTGGGGAAAGAGGTCGATCTGTTGTTGGGGCGGAAGACGTTTGATATGTGGGAGCCGTATTGGCCGACGCACTCGCATTTCTGGCCGAATGTGATGACCGCGACGAAGTACGTCGCCTCGAACACACGAACCTCAAGCGACTGGCAACCGACGGTCTTTTTGGGCGGCGATCTCGCGGAAAAGGTACGCGAACTCAAACAAACAGACGGCCCCGACCTTTATGTTTTCGGAAGTGCGAACCTGCTTCAGACGCTTTTCAAGAACGACCTCGTCGATGATCTCGAACTAATGATAATGCCGATCACCCTCGGCGAAGGCAAACGCCTCTTCCAAGACGGCACGATCCCGGCGTCATTTAAGGTGACCGACAGCCTGATCTCGCAAAACGGTAACATCTGCATCACCTACACACGCGACGGCGACGTAAAAACCGGCGCTCCGCAGATCGAAGAGGACAAATAAAATGGAGATCTTCAAAATAACAGCCTTCCTGGTCATACTATTCCTAGCAACCGCAGCAGTCGGGCAGCAAACATCCCGACCGATTCGGGACTACGCTCCGGTCAATGGGCTGAAGATGTATTACGAGATACACGGAAAAGGTGAGCCTGTTGTGTTGCTGCACGGTGCATTTATGGCGATCACGGATGAGTGGAGAGATCTCGTCAACAAGCTGGCAAAAACGCACAAAGTGATCGCAGTCGAGATGCAGGGCCACGGGCGGACGGCTGACATCAACCGCGATATGACATACGAAAATCTGTCTGACGATGTCGCAGATCTGCTCGACCTGCTAAAGATCCCGAGCGCAGATGTCATTGGTTACAGCCTCGGCGCAGGCGTGGCGATGCAGACGGCGATCCGTCATCCCGACAAGGTGCGAAAGGTCGTCAGCATTTCTTATTCGATCAGAAGCGACACTTGGGTCATTGACTCGAAAGCCTTTTGGACCAGCTTTACTTGGGAAATGATGAAAGGCACGCCTGCCGAGACCGGCTATAAAAAACTCAATCCAAACCCGAACGGCTTCCCTGATTTCTTTAATCACTTAAAAGCGACGGCCATACGTCCATTCGATTTTGGCACCGAAAGATTCAAGGCGACAAAAGCTCCGATGTTCTTTATCCACGGTGACGCCGATGGCATCAAGCTAGAGCACATCGCTGAGATTTACCGGCTCAAAGGCGGCGATATCCACGGCGATATGCAGCCTCACCCGGCATCGAGATTAGCGATCATTCCCGATGCAACCCACGTTACTCTGCTAAACCGCTTGTCTATTATTGTTCCGATGATCAATGATTTTCTCGCTGCTAAGCCGCAGAAATAATAAAAACACACACGGTTTAAACGAAAAAGGCGGCCCGCTATCGAGCCGCCTTTCCAATGGTCGTTTTTGCGCTCTTTACGCCACGTCAAAACGGTCGAGGTTCATCACCTTGGTCCACGCTGCGACAAAATCATGCACAAATTTCTCTTTGGCATCGTCGCTCGCATAAACCTCAGCGAGGGCACGCAGCTCCGAGTTTGAGCCAAAGATCAGATCCGCACGTGTCGCCGACCATTTCTTTTCGCCGGACTTACGGTCGGTTCCGGCAAACAGCTCTTGCGACTCGTCCGTGGCTTTCCACGCCGTGCTCATATCGAGCAGATTGACGAAGAAATCGTTGCTCAGCGAACCAACATTGTGGGTCAAAACACCGAGGTTCGATCCGCGATAATTTGCACCGAGCACACGCAGGCCGCCGACGAGCACTGTCATTTCAGGCGAAGTCAGCGTCAGCAGATTTGCACGATCGACGAGCAGAGCTTCGGTCGGGACCGAGAATTTGCTGGTCAGATAATTGCGGAAACCGTCAGCAACGGGCTCCATGAATTCGAACGACTCGACATCGGTCTGCTCTTGGGTCGCGTCACCACGGCCCGGTGTGAATGGTACGGTCACGTCAACGCCCGCAGCCTTAGCAGCTTTTTCGATGCCTACATTGCCCGCAAGCACGATCAGATCGGCAATCGAAATGTTGCCCGATTCGTTGGCGATGCCCTCAAGCACGCCGAGAACTTTAGCAAGCTGTTCGGGATCGTTCACTGCCCAATCCTTTTGCGGAGCTAGACGGATACGAGCACCGTTGGCACCACCGCGTTTGTCACCGTACCTAAATGTCGATGCTGAGGCCCACGCGGTCGAGACGAGTTCGCCGACCGAAAGGCCGGAATCGGCGATCTTTGCCTTTAGAGCACCAATGCCGTTGGCGTCGAGGTTTGTTGTCGATGCAGGGATCGGATCCTGCCAGATGAGATCCTCAGCCGGAACCTCCGGCCCCAAATAGAGGACCTTTGGCCCCATGTCGCGGTGCGTCAGCTTGAACCAAGCTCTAGCAAACGCATCGGCAAACGCCTGCGGATTTTCCAGGAAACGCTGCGAGATCTTGCCAAATTCAGGATCGAACCTCAGCGTGAGATCGGTCGTGAGCATCATCGGTTTGTGGAATTTGCCGGGGATGTGAGCGTCGGGGATGATCTCTTCGGCATCCTTAGCGACCCACTGGATCGCACCGGCGGGCGAACGCATCTGTTCCCACTCGTACTTAAACAGATTCTCAAAAAAGTTGTTGCTCCAAAGTGCAGGAGTCTTAGTCCATGCCATTTCAATACCGCTCGAAACGGTATCGGCACCGTGGCCGGAACCAAAATTGCTCGTCCAGCCAAAGCCCTGTTCCGCGATGTCGGCAGCCTCAGGTTCGGGGCCTTTGTGCGATTCAGGGGCCGCTCCGTGAGCCTTACCAAAGGTGTGACCACCCGCGATGAGTGCGACGGTTTCTTCGTCGTCCATCGCCATACGGCTAAAGTTGATGCGGATGTCGTTGGCGGCGGCGAGGAAATCACCGCTTGCTTTCGGTCCCTGTGGATTAACGTAGATCAGGCCCATGTGCATTGCTGCGAGGGGCGAGTTTAGCTCGCGTTCACCACTAAAACGTCTGGTGTCGCCGAGCCACTCGGTCTCGTCGCCCCAGTAGATATCTTCATCCGGCTCCCAAACGTCCGGACGGCCTCCGCCAAAACCAAATGTGCGAAATCCCATCGATTCGAGCGCGACGTTGCCCGCGAGGATGAGCAGGTCAGCCCACGAGATCTTGTTGCCGTATTTTTGCTTGATCGGCCAGAGCAGACGGCGTGATTTATCGATATTGACGTTGTCAGGCCAGCTATTGAGCGGAGCAAAACGCTGCTGTCCGCGTCCGCCGCCACCGCGACCATCAGTCGCGCGATACGTGCCTGCGGCGTGCCAGGTCATACGGACGAACTGCGGCCCGTAGTGCCCAAAATCCGCCGGCCACCAATCCTGCGAATCGGTCATCAGCTTGACCAGATCTTTTTTCAACGCTTCGTAATCGAGCGTTTTAAATGCCGCCGCGTAGTCAAAACCGCCATTCATCGGGTCGGATTTTGACGAGTGCGAACGCAAAATACTCAGGTCGAGCCGGTTTGGCCACCAATCTTTGTTTTTGGTGCCGTTAGTACCGACGTCGATCTTTTTTGTCGCGCCGGTAAAAGGGCATCCATTCGAACCGTGTTCATTTCCCATGTTGTTCACCTTTTCCTTATTTAGATTTAGATTGAGTCTTAAAAAAACGTTTTACTTAGTGCACTCGGGACACCTGCCCCTCAGGATCAATTCGACCGATTCCGCCTCAAACATAGACAAGCCCGACGCCTTAGCGATCAGCGACGGCGGTATGTTAAGTTCGAGATCGACGAGCTTTCCGCAGCCGCTGCAAACAGCGTGATCGTGCCGCGTAAGGTTGCGATCGTATCGCGTCGCATCCGTACCAAAATTCACCTCGCCGATCAGCCCCTCGTTCTTAAGGTAATGCAGCGAGTTATAGACTGTCGCAAATGAGATGCCCGGCAACAACGCCCGCGCCGACTCAAACACCTCGTTAGCCGTCAGGTGCCCCTCTGAATCACGGATAACCTGCAAAACGGCTTTTCGCTGTTTTGTGATCCCGCCGGGCCTTAATTCCTTTATAACTACCATTTGTATTTAGAATAATTCTAAACTACTGCTCTGTCAATCGGCCGCGGCATTGTCACGGAACATTCGGCCCGGCAATAGCGTAATTTAGACCATTATGACCACTACAAATTCCCTACCGGTTTCAGCAACAGAGCGTGTCGAGATACTGGATGTCCTGCGCGGCATCGCGATCGGCGGCATCCTGATCGGTAATATGCAGTGGTTTTCGGGTTACGGGATGATGCCGCCGCTCTCCGGTGGCACGCCACTGTACGACCAGATCACTGCATTTTTCGTTCACGTCGTGATCGAGGGAAAATTTTACTCGATCTTTTCATTCCTATTCGGCATTGGTTTTGCCATGCACATGGCCAAAGCCGCCGAAAGTGGCGATTTGCGTGCGGGGCTATTTAAGCGACGGCTTTTTTGGCTCTTGGTCATAGGTGTAGTTCACGCCGTTTTTCTGTGGCCGGGCGATATTCTAAGCGTTTATGCCGTCGTAGGTTTTGTTCTGATCCTGTTCAAGAACCGTACCGACAAGACCCTTTTGAGATGGGCAGCTATCCTTTTGGTGGTTCCGGTAGTCACATACGCGATACTGTTGGGGCTTTTTCTCGCATTCGCACCGCCGGATGTCGGCGCTACTATCGCAAATGCTCAGACGGAACAATGGAGCAGGTCAATAGCCATCGTACAGCAAGGCAGCTACTTTGAGATACTGACCGGCTACAATCCGGGATACCTTCTTGGCCGCTGGGCCGGGCTCATTATTCAAATGCGTTTCCCCAAGATACTGGCAATGTTTTTGCTGGGAATGTACGCGTACCGACGCGGCATTTTTACCGCCACGGCAGCTAATTTGCCATTTATTCGCAAGGTAGCAATATACGGAGTTGGATTCGGCATAGTCGGCAATCTTTTGTTCGCTTGGCTTGCAGGAAACGAGGCACCGTTTCCGCCCTCGATCGCCGGACTCGCCGGTGTTGCGGCTTATGCAGTAAGCGTTCCGGCACTTGCTCTGGGTATTGCAGCAGCGATCGTTATGCTGTGGCACAGTCAGCTGCCAAAGCGGATTTTGGCGATATTTGCTCCGGTCGGGCGTATGGCGATGACCAACTATCTGCTGCAAACTGTCGTCTGCGTTACGATCTTTTACGGTTATGGCTTTCAGCAATTTGGGACGTTCGGAGCGCTGAAAGCAACGCTGGCAGCCCTTATCATTTTCGCGCTACAGATCATCGCAAGTGCGGTCTGGCTGCGTTATTTCGCCTACGGCCCGATGGAATGGATCTGGCGGCAATTGACCTATCGCCGCTGGCTGGCACTACTTAAATAAGACGTAAAGTTTGGCATATTCATCTGCGATTCCGGTGATAAACTGAGATTTGCACAACGAAGCACGCGAAAACCTGATCCGCATTCTGCAAAACGCCCACGCAGGCGAGATCGCGGCGGCGTATGCCTATCGCGGACATTGGAGATCGCTTAAGGATTCACCCGAAAAAGAGCGCATTCGCGAGATCGAGGCTGAGGAATGGGACCATCGACGCCGCGTCGGTGAGTGGCTCGAAAAACTTGGCGCAAAACCACGCCCCTTTCGCGAAAAAATATTTTGGACGATCGGTAATGTCCTCGGCCCGGCTTGCTACATCTCAGGCTGGTTTATGCCGATGTATTTCGCCGGACGGCTTGAGAGCCAAAATTCTGTCGAATATGAGGACGCGGCTGTTTTTGCACGCGAACTCGGAATGGAGACTCTCGTCGAAGACCTGCTCGATATGGCACGGGTCGAGGTAGAGCACGAAGAATTTTTCCACCGGATTGTTGCCGACCACTGGCTGTTGCCAATAATGAAAAGGGTTTTTAGATGGAGCTGATAAATAAATATGGGAGTCAAACCAATTGGAAATGAGCGAATGCGGCCCTTTTTGCCCGCAAAAGATTTTGGGCTTTCAAAGCGGTTTTACGAAGCCATTGGTTTTGAAAAGGTCCTTGATGGCGAGGTCGCAATATTTAATGTAAACGCGGGCGGATTTATCCTGCAAAATTATTATCAGGAAGATTGGGCCCACAATTTTATGATGAGCCTGATGGTCGATGACCTCGACGCTTGGTGGGAACACCTCGCCTCGCTTGATCTCGCCGCCAATTTTGGTGTTTCGCCGCCAAAACCACCGGCGATGCAACCTTGGGGCTTGCGTATCATCTATATGACCGACCCGTCCGGCGTGCTATGGCACGTCGCCGAGCGGCGCGAGGGTGCTGTCCAAGACCTCTAGATACGCCGCGTCGATTGAAACCACTCGACAAATTTTGGTATCCCGTCCGCGATCTTTGTCGTCGGGTTGTAGCCGAGCAACTCTCTTGATTTAGAAATGTCTGCGAACGTAATTGGCACGTCTCCGGGCTGCATCGGCTGGTGGTCGATGATCGCGTGCATATCTAAGCTACGTTCGAGCAACGAGATAAGCTCTCTTAACTCAATAGTTTGCGATTCGCCAAGGTTAAATATCTCATACTGCGAACGGTCATAATCTATCGCAGCACGAACGCCTTGGATAATGTCGTCAATGTAGGTGTAATCACGCCTCGCCGTGCCGTCGCCAAACATCTGTATCGGCTTTTCGTCGGCGATGAGCTTAGAAAATTTGTGTATAGCAAGGTCCGGCCGCTGCCGAGCTCCATACACCGTAAAGAATCGCAGACAAACGATCCGCATTCCGTACAGGTGCGAGTATGTGTGACAAAGCAGCTCGCCTGCCGCCTTGGTCGAGGCATATGGTGAGATCGGCTGATGGATGCGGTCATCCTCGGCGAACGGAACCTTGGCGTTAATGCCATAAACGCTCGACGATGAGCCAAAGACAAATTGCTCGACATGATGCTGTTTGGCAAGTTCGAGCAGATTTTGCGTGCCGACGATGTTCGTCTCGGTGTAAAGGATCGGCTCGGTCAGGCTTGGCCGCACACCCGCACGTGCCGCAAGATGGACGATCACATCAAATTTGGCGTCTGCAAAAAGCTCAGCCATCGCCGCCGCATCGCGAATATCGGCATCGACAAGCCTGTAATTCGGCGACGCTAGATGCCCTGTGATGTTTGCGTGTTTGATCTCCGGCGAGTAAAAATCGTTAAAATCATCGACGACAGTTATCTGCCAACCGCCCTCTCCGAGCAGCCTGTCAACCAAATGCGACCCAATAAATCCGGCCCCGCCGGTTACTAAAATATTCTTCATAAAAAGCAATTTTACCGCAGATGGGCGCAGATTCACGCAGATCAAAAGAAGATTTATTAAATTCTTATCGGCGTCTATCCGCGTTCATCTGCGGCTAATTCCCTCTTAGTTCAGGAATCTCTGTTTTGCGTGAAAGCGATGGAGTATCTCCTCGAGAAAGCCTTCGTACGTAAAATCTTCGATCTCAAAGGTCGGCTTGAGTTTATACATCAGCGGCAGAGCGATACGCCACGCCATCCACAGCCGCTGGCGGTCGGTCAGGTCCCAACGCCGCCGTAGAAAACTCTCGACGACCTCGACTTCCCTTTCGGTCAGCAGAGCGACATTTGCATTCGTCCCCGTCTGTTTCTGCACACGTGTAAAAGCGACATCCGTTATCCGCGTCGAAAAAGTCTCGGCAAACGTCGGAGCTTCGCCCTCGCGTTCGCGGACGACGACCGTCCCGGCAAAAACATCGCCGACACGTTGGTCGCGGTTGCTCATAAAGATAACGATCAGCCCTATCGAATAAACCGGCAGAATAAATCCGGGCACCGCATCGCAGATCCGCAGCAGGTTACGGGCAATTGCTTCCCATAGTGTCAACGGACGGCCGTCTTCTCTGATAACACGCAGTTTCATTAGCCGTTTGCCCGGCGTCTGTCCGTTCCACAACCATTCAAAGAGAATAAAATATCCTGCAAACACGAGAAACAAAATGATGATCATGAGGGCGATCGTCCATTTCGGAGCTTCGGAAAACAGCTTATCCGGGGCGTCGGCAATGTCGTTTGAGTTGTATCCGGCGATGCTCAGAAAAAACCACGCGATCAGAATGATCGACATGTACTGGATAAAATGATCGATCGCGACCGCCAAAAACCGATTCCCTATCGACGCCAAGGCAAACTCCAGCGGCACACGCTCCGGCGTTTCGATGATCAGACTCTCTTCGGTTTCGATAATATGCCGCGACACGTTATACGCTAATTATTAGGGCAAACACACCTGTTTGCAAAACCTAGTATTTTGCTTGGCAATCGTGAGCGGCGTTATTTATACTTGTTTTGGGAGACGAGATTTGAAAACCGAACTAAATCGAGGCGACATATCGGCTGAGGGCTTTCGCTTTTGCGTGGTCGTTAGTCGCTGGAATCACGAGCTGACCGGGAAACTCGCGAGCGGGGCTATTGAGGCTTTGACTGAACGCGGCGTTGCCGAAGACGCTATCGAGACGCTGTATGTACCCGGAGCTTTTGAGTTGCCGGTTGCGTGTTTGAAGGCCGCGAAAACGGGAAATTACGACGCTGTCGTCGCTCTCGGCGTGGTCATTCGCGGCGATACGCCGCATTTTGATTACGTCGCCGGCCAAGCCGCAAGCGGTATTTTACAGGCGTCAATGCAGACCGGCATCCCGGTTATGTTTGGCGTCATCACCGCCGACACGATGCAACAGGCGCTTGACCGCACCGGCGAAAAATCCGATAACAAGGGGTACGAGGCGGCACTGTCCGCAGTCGAAATGGTCAGCCTCTTTCGCGATATGGATCGCGCCAATGCTGACGTAAGATTTTTTCCGCATGTCGCTTGAAAAGTTAGAGAAAAGTTCGGGAACACGGCACAAGGCCCGCGAGTGCGCCCTGCAGATGCTCTTTGCGTACGACCTCGTGCATAACGATTGCGAGACGCTCACGAGCAGCTATTGGAAAGAGCTTGGCGACACCGTGATCGACGACAAGACCCGCGAATTTGCCAACCGTCTCGTCTGCGGTACTCTCAAAGACCTCACAGCAATTGACGACCTCATCCGCACCCGTGCACAACACTGGCGCATCGAGCGAATGGCGATAGTTGACCGCAACGTGCTGCGGCTGGCGGTCTTCGAGTTTCTGGATAAAGAAACGCCAAACGGTGTCGCTATCAACGAAGCTCTCGAAGTCGCCCGCCGGTTTTCGACCTACGAAGCGACGCAGTTTATCAACGGCATCCTCGATGCCATTCGTCTCGATATCGAGGGCGACGGTGCCGATCCTGACGTTCAGGAAAAGTCACAGGCCTCGTCCAGCTAACTCAAGCTAAAATAATGAAGATCGCCGCGATTACATCAAGTTTCCTTGTATTGATGTTCGTGCAGTCGGCGCTCGCCCAGACGCTGCCGTCGGAAATTCGCGGGTACAAGGTCCACGACGCTAAGGTCGTCATCACCAACAAAACCGACGCGGGCTATAAAGACTTGGACGCTGACGCGGCTGTAAAGCTGACTGGTTTCAAACTCGCCGGCATGGGCCTGTCAGGTGTGATCGTCGAGGTCGGTGCCGACATTCTGTCGAGCCGTAGCGGAGATGTCGAGTTTATGACCTTTCACGATTTCCGAGTTAATGGTGTCGCGATCGATGTCGAGGAATACAGGCATCCCTATTCGTTCAAAAAGGGCGAGCCGTTGTCTTTGCCAAAACCCGCCCGCATCACGATCAAACCTACGAGCCTTGCCAAAGGCGCGGCCCAAGAGCTGACCGACCCGAAAAAAGACTGGATCATCACCGGCACGGTCTATGTATTCGGCAAGTTCAAGAAATTTGGCTTTAGCTTCAAACGCGTCGTACCGGTCAAAGTCGATTTCCGGGTCAAAAATCTGCTGCGGTAAGATCTCCGGCAAAATAGCTGGTTACAGTTTTGGCGCGTTTTGCGTTAAAATTGAGGATTACCATTGAGGGTACCAATAAGAAAGTGAGCGATAAGACAACAAATTTTAGCGAGTTCATTAAGGAAAGCTTCGGCTCAAACGCAACCTACGTCGAGGGTTTGCTTGTGCGCTACAAGACCGACCCAAAGTTGGTCGACGAGTCGTGGCAAGCCTATTTTGGCGAGCTATTGAGCGGCGGATCACCGACCGCTGAGACAAGCACGGTTAGGGTCGAACCTGCCTCACAGCCCGTGGCCGAAGCTCCGGTACAGCCAAAACCGCCCGTCGCCGTGCCGCTTTCCGCCAATACCGAAACGCGTCCGATCACCGGAGCTTCGAAAAAGATCGTCGAGAACATGGAGCAGAGCCTGACGGTTCCGACCGCGACGAGCTTTCGCACCATTCCGGTCAAGATCCTCGAAGAAAACCGCCGCATTATCAATGAGCACCTCGCCGCTCAGGGCAAAGGCAAGGTTTCGTTCACGCACATCATCGCCTGGGCGATCATCCAGTCGGTCAAAGCGTACCCGCATCTTAACGTCGGTTTTGGGGTTGTAAATGGCGTCCCGTCGCGGCTAGAGCATCAGGACATCAATCTCGGCATCGCCATCGACATCGAGAAAAAAGACGGTTCGCGAAATCTGCTCGTGCCTAATATCAAAGGCGCGAACGATATGGATTTTGCCCAGTTTTTTGCCGCGTATAATGAGCAGGTCAAAAAGGCACGCGACGGCAAGCTCGAGATCGCTGACTTTCAGGCAACGACCATTTCGCTGACAAATCCCGGCACGATCGGCACCGCCGCATCGAACCCACGTCTGATGTCCGGTCAGTCTGCGATCATCGCGACCGGTGCTATCGAATATCCAGCCGAGTACCAAGCGATGACCAACGCCGCTCTCTCATCCATCGGCATCAGCAAAACGGTGACCGTCACGAGCACCTATGACCACCGCGTCATTCAGGGTGCCGAGAGCGGGCTGTTCCTCGCAAAGATCCACACATATCTGACCGGCGGCGAGCAGTTTTACGACAGCATTTTTGCCGATCTTGAGATCAACTATCCGCCGCTACGCTGGGCCGAGGATAATAACCCGACGCTCTTTGGTGGCGAACGCGAACAGGTCGAAAAACAGGCTAACGTGCTGCAGCTCATCAACGCATATCGCGTTCGCGGCCATCTGCTTGCGGACATCGACCCGCTCAATATGATCGAGCCCCGCCAGTCCGACCTCGATCTTGAAAATTTTGGCCTGACCGTCTGGGACCTCGACCGCGTGTTTATCACCGGCGGATTGCACGGCGAACAGACAGCGACGCTCCGCCGCATCCTGGACATCCTGCGCAAAGCGTATTGCGGCAAGGTCGGTATCGAATATCGACATATTGCCAGTAACACGCAAAAGGATTGGATCCGTGCCCGCGTGCGTGAGCAGTTTGTCGATACCCAACCGCTGGCCAACGAGACCAAGATCGAGCTCCTGCAAAAACTGATCGAGGCCGAGCAGTTTGAGCAGTTTTTGCACAAGAAATATCTTGGACAAAAGCGGTTTTCGCTTGAGGGCTGCGAAACGGTGATCCCAATGCTCGATCAGATGATCGAGGGAGCGTCCGCCCGAGGCGTCGATGAGATCTATCTCGGCATGGCTCATCGCGGAAGGCTCAATGTGCTTTCAAACATCGTCGGCGACCCCGCAACGGGCGATATGGCCGAGCGCATCTTCACCGTTTTTGAGGGCACATCGCACCCTGATTTCCCTGCCGACGAGGGTGACGTTAAATATCACCAAGGCGCCATCGGCAACCGCAAAACCAAGGCCGGACGCGACCTAAAGATCCAGCTGTCGTGTAACCCGAGCCATCTCGAAACCGTCAATCCGGTGGTGGAGGGTATGGCTCGCGCGAGACAGGACGAGCTTCGGGATGGTGGTGGATTAACCCGGCAAGAGGCCTATTCGCACGTTTTGCCGCTGCTGCTGCACGGCGATGCGGCATTTGCCGGACAGGGCGTGGTGATGGAAACTCTCCAGCTTGCGGGTCTGCCGGGTTATCGCACCGGCGGCACGATCCACATCGTTATCAATAACCAGATCGGTTTTACGACCTCGCCAGGACTCAGCCGCAGCTCGATATACTCGACCGATGCCGGACACATTACGCAGACGCCTATATTTCACGTCAACGGCGACGACCCTGAAGCGGCGTATCGCGTCGTCCAGATCGCGCTCGATTACCGACGCGAGTTTGATAAAGATGTCGTCATCGACCTCGTCGGTTTCCGCCGTCTTGGCCACAACGAGGGCGACGAACCGAGCTACACCCAGCCGGTGATGTATGCTCGGGTCAAAGCGCATCCCGGCACACAGCATCTGTACGCGCGGCAGCTCGTTCGCGAGGGCGTCATCACCGAAGAAACTCTCGCCGCGATGACCGATAAGACGGTAGAAAAATACGAGGGAATCCTCGCACGAGCCAAAGATATTGCCGCGAAAAAACCGGCCAAAGCAAGCCTGGCGGCACATGCTGTCGATGAGGACGGTTCGGCTGTGCTCGAAACAGGCGTCTCGGCGGCTACATTAAAACAGGTCTCCGAAAAGATCTCGCTTGTGCCTGAGAGCTTTCACATCAACCCCAAAATGGTCGGCCAGCTTGCCCGACGTGCCAAGATGGGCGACGGCGAAGTGCCTATGGACTGGGCATTTGGCGAAGCTATGGCGATCGGTTCGCTCGTGCTTGAGGGGCTGCCCGTACGTTTTAGCGGACAGGATTCGGGACGAGGCACGTTCTCGCAGCGGCACGCAAATATGTACGACACCTTGACCGGCGACCGCTGGGCACCGCTCAACGAACTCCGCAGCGAAGCTGATCCGCGTGCCCGCGCGTTCATTTTTGACAGCTCGTTGTCCGAGTACGGCGTGCTCGGATTTGAATACGGTTATTCGGTCATGTCGCAGGATCATCTGGTCGCATGGGAGGCACAGTTTGGCGATTTTTCGAACGGTGCCCAGATCATGATCGATCAGTACATCTCGTCGAGCGAAGACAAATGGCAGCAAAAATGCCGTCTCGTGATGCTGTTGCCGCACGGCTACGAGGGCCAAGGGCCGGAACATTCGTCCGCACGGCTTGAGCGGTATTTGCAGCTATGTGCCGAAAACAATATGCAAGTCTGCTATCCAACAACGCCCGCGCAATATTTTCATTTGCTCCGCCGTCAGGCAAAGCAGGAAGCAGTGAGACCGTTGATAGTAATGACGCCAAAGAGCCTGTTGCGGCTCCCGGCGGCGAGCTCGGAAATGTCCGAGCTAGAATCAGGCGGATTCCAGCCCGTCATCGATGACGCCCGCATCACTGATCGTGCAGCGGTAAAACGCGTCGTCCTTTGTAGCGGCAAGGTCTTTTACGATCTCGACGCCGCCCGCGAAAATAGCGGGGCAAATGATGTAGCCGTTGTCCGTGTCGAACAATTTTATCCGTTCCCTGCCATAAAGCTCGCTGAGATATTTGCGTCATATCCTAACGCGACCGAGATCGTCTGGACGCAAGAAGAGCCGCAGAATATGGGTGGTTGGACGTTTGTCGAACCTCGCATAACGGCGATCTTGCCTCAGCACGCGACGCTGCAATACATCGGCCGCACCGCGTCCGCTTCGCCGGCGACGGGTTCGTATGCCATTCACAATCTGGAACAGAACAAGCTCGTCAATGACAGCCTAAATATCGCATCAAACGAAAGTTCGGCAACAGTCTAAATTACACATTAAACCATCATGAAAAAATCTCTACTGATCCTTACACTTTTGTTCACTATGTCCAGCGGATGTTCGAGCACGGTTGTCGATGCTAACGGCAAAGGGGCCGCACCTGCGCCGGAACCAACGCCAAAAGATCAGTCGCCGATCACCATAGCGGCGGTCGGCGATATCATGATGGCATCGCCATACCCTAACGAGAGCCGTATGCCGCCAAATGACGGTGCCGACCTGTTTAAAGAAGCAACGCCGATCTTATCCGCGGCGGACATCGCTTTTGGCAACCTCGAAGGCCCGATCGTCGATAGCGGCTCGTCCGGCAAGTGTGCTCCGGGCTCGACCCGCTGTTTTGCGTTTCGCACGCCGACTCGTTACGGCAAGTATTTGAAAGAGGCCGGTTTCGATATGATGAGCGTCGCTAATAATCACGCCGGTGATTTTGGCCTGCCCGGACGTGCCAGCACGCAGAAAGTATTAGACGAACAGGGCATCAAATACGCCGGCAGCCTCGACCCGCCGGCAACCATTGCCTATCTCGACGTCAAAGGCAAAAAGGTCGCCCTCATCGCATTTGGCCACAACAACGGTATGCCAAACGTCAGCGATCTTGCCGGTGCAACACAGCTTGTAAACGAGGCAAATAAAAAAGCCGACCTCGTGATCATCTCGTTCCACGGCGGTGCCGAGGGCACTGGTGCCCAGCGCGTGCCAAACCGCAGCGAACTATTTCTCGGCGAAAATCGCGGCAATCTGCCTGCGTTTGCCCACACCGTCATCGACGCCGGAGCAGATATTGTGCTCGGCCACGGCCCGCACGTAATGCGCGGCATGGAGATGTATAAGGACCGTTTGATCGTCTATTCGATGGGCAATTTTTGCACCTACGGCTGGTTCCAACTCGCCGGTGAGACGGCTCTGAGCGAGATCGTCGAAGCCAAGCTTGCCGCCGACGGCAAATTCATCTCCGGCAAGATCAACGCCGTCCGGCTCGAGGGACGCGGCACGCCAGTCCTCGATAAATCCGGCGCATCCATCCGAGTAGTGCGCAATCTGTCCGAAATGGATTTTGGGCCAAACGCTCCAAAGATAGCCGACGACGGCACGATCACGCCGAAATAAGCCACATTTCGGCGGCGGAGATGTCGTTAAATATCTTGCAGTTTAAACCGCGATTGAGGGCGACGAGCTCGGCAAATGCATTGACCTCGGCGTGATCGAGTTGACGGTCGACAAATGCAACACGGCTAAAACCCATCCGGGCAATATCCGCGGCAAATCGATAGGCATCCAGTTCCGTTCCCGTGCCGACGATATTCTCCTCGATCAGGACTTTTGACAGCCCCAGCCGCTTGGCCTCGTCCGCCGTTTCCTGCCAATACGCGATAGATATTTCATAGCTATCCTCTTCGCCCTCAACATATGAACATAGATATTTGGGGCGCACCTCAAAGGTGAGTCGGTAAGGTTTGGTTGGGTCAGGGTCTGCCATTTTACTCGACCGTTGAGAGCTATATCATAATCGAACTCGGGCCAAGCACAAAAGAAAGAATGGGGTCAGACGCGCGATCCTGTAGTTTTAGGTCAGTTTAAGAACATAGCAATATCGCAAGCGACCCCAATTATTCACTTGATCTGAGTGGGATAAAAATGACCTGTGTTTGAAAAAACGTGCTATTATCCGAAACATACGAGGATAATGTTATGACGAAGCCATTAAGTGTATTTGCACGAATATCGTCGTTTTGCCTGGTGCTTTTTTTGGGACTGGTGTGTCAACTAATGGCCACCAACAACGGAAATTTCTCCAACAACGATACGGCTATTGGTATCTGCGGTGAAAGCCTGGGTAATTGTTTTGCGTTTCGATCACCGGCATCGTTCGATCTCGAGCAATTCATATCGTTGATGGCCGCACCCACGGCGACCACAAATTCGACGACTAACCGTACGGGCACATCGGCAACGCTCAACGGAGCCGGTAATCCCAACGGCGAAACCGCCACGGGCTGGTTTCGTTACTCGACGACCAGCCCCGGCACATGCAACGATACATTTGGAACACGGGCACCATCTGCCGGTGGCTCGGCGCTCGGCAGCGGCACATCTGGGGTTTCCTACTTACAAAACATAAGTGGATTGACCGCGGGTTCGACTTATTTTTATTGCGCGATCGTACAGAATGCTTCGGGAACAGCTTTTGGAACAGTAAGCATTTTTACGACCCCGACTCCTCCGACAGCAACGACCAGCTCGGCGACAAACGTAGTCGATGTAAGTGCGACGCTCAATGGCAGCGGCAACCCTAATGGCGCGGCAACAACCGGATGGTTTAGGTATGCAGCAACAAGCCCCGGAACTTGTAACGATACTTTCGGGTCACGAGCCCCGACATCAGGTGGCTCGTCCCTTGGTACAGGCACATCATCGGTTGTATTCGCACAAAACATCAGTAGTCTTTCGGCTGGCACGACATATTTCTATTGTGCGATCTCGCAAAACGCTGAGGGAATGGCGTTTGGATCCTTACAGTCATTTACAACCGCTGCGGCACCTTTGGCGGTGACATCAACTGCGACATCGATAACATCTACAAATGCGACGCTCAACGGCACTGGCGACCCCAACCTTGCTGCGGCTACCGGGTGGTTTCGCTACTCAACGACTAATCCTGTCAGTTGCAATGATACTTTTGGCACGCGGGTACCATCGTCGTCCGTCAATGATACAAATCTTGGAGCGGGCAGCACAGCCGTTAGTTACTCTAACGCGATCAGTGGTCTCCTCCCGGGTGCGACCTATTTTTATTGCGCTATTGTGCAAAATCAGTTTGGCACCGCATTTGGATCGGTGATCCAGTTTTCGACATTGGTAGCGATACCGGTAACAACAACTAGCTCGGCGACCAATCGCACCGGCACATCGGCCACGCTAAATGGAACTGCCAATCCCGGCGGCGACGCTACGACCGGATGGTTTCGCTACGCGACGACGAGTCCCGGCACGTGTAACGATAGTTTTGGCACTCGTGCTCCTGCTGTATCAGGCGGGTCGGCGATCCCGAGCGGTAATTCGACTGTCTCGTATTCGCAAAATATAAGCGGCCTCACGGCTGGCACAACATATTTTTTCTGCGCGATAGCTCAAAACTCCGTCGGGACTGGGTTTGGTTCTGCCTCTCAATTTACTACGCCTCTACCACCGACAGCATCGACAAGCGCGGCCACACCGCTGACCAACACCACGGCCACGCTCAATGGCAGCGGAAATCCTAATGCCGCAGCGACGACAGGATGGTTTCGCTACTCAACGACGAGTCCGGGAACTTGCAACGATACTTTTGGTTCACGGGCACCGGTCGGCTCGGGCGGTTCGTCGCTTGGTTCAAGCACATCGCCCGTATCATACACACAAAACATCACAAGCCTGTCGCCGAACACGACATATTTTTACTGCGCAATAGTCCAAAGCACTGAGGGCACGGCATTTGGCAGCATCGTGAGCTTTACGACGCCGACGGCGCCAAGCCTTACGACATCAGCGGCAACATCTGTCACATCATCTGCGGCTACACTTAACGGCAGCGGCGATCCTAATGGCGACAGCACGACCGGATGGTTTCGATATTCGACGACGAGTCCCGGCACGTGCAATGACTCATTCGGAACACGGGCTCCGGCATCATCGATCAATGACACGGTGCTCGGAGCGGGCAGCACACCTGTTAATTACGCAAATTCGATCTCAAGCCTTTTGCCCGGCACTACGTATTTTTATTGTGCGATCGGGGCGAATACATACGGCACTGCGTTTGGTGCGGTGCAGCAATTCACTACGTTGGCCGCTTTGCCCGTAACTACTACAGGTTTAACTACCAACCGCACAGGCACATCGGCTACGCTAAATGGAGCTGCCAATCCCGGCGGTGCTGCCACGACCGGATGGTTTCGCTACGCGACGACGAGTCCCGGCACGTGTAACGATAGTTTTGGCACTCGTGCTCCTGCTGTATCAGGCGGGTCGGCGATCCCGAGCGGTAATTCGACTGTCTCGTATTCGCAAAATATAAGCGGCCTCACGGCTGGCACAACATATTTTTTCTGCGCGATAGCTCAAAACTCCGTCGGGACTGGGTTTGGTTCTGTCTCTCAATTTACTACGCCTCTGCCACCGACCGCCACAACCAACGTAGCGACCAGCGTATTTGATACGCTCGCAACGCTTAACGGCACGGGCAATCCTAACGGCGCAACTACCACGGGATGGTTTCGGTATGCGGCGACGAGTCCCGGCACGTGCAACGACACATTTGGCACGCGTGCTCCTGTAACCGGCGGTAATTCGCTCGGAGCGGGCACATCGGGTGTTACTTACTCACAAAATATCAGCGGCCTGTCTGCGACGACTACATACTTTTACTGTGCGATCACACAAAGCGCAGAGGGCACGGCTTTTGGCAGCATACAGCAATTCACGACCATCTCAACAGTTACGATCAGCGGGCATACGGTCGCACTTACCGGACGCGGGATACGCGGAGCGACACTCACGCTTCGCGATCAAAATGGCGTACTGCTGCAAACCGTGATATCGGGGCCTGTCGGCGTTTACAGGTTTACAGGTGTGCAGCCCGGCCGCACATATACCATCGCCGTGACCCAACGCCGCTTTACATTTGTGCCCGCGTCGCAAGCCGTCACCCCGTCTGCAAACATAGCAAACCTGGATTTCACGGGTCAATAACCGCTCCCACGGTATTGGCAGAGAAATAAAAGGTTAGCGATGAGAATTACTTTTGACCAATGCGGGAAACACCTTTGACCCGTGAGGCTCGGATCGGTGAAATATGGGCCAGTTTATTTTGACTAATACTGCCTAAAAACGGCGGTTTCGTCCATACGTAGGACGTGCTACATGTGAAACACTGTTGCACACGCACAAACACGATCCGTTTTTTATTTCTTAGCCTTTTCGATCTGTTTGATGAGCTTGGTTGCACGGTTGCGGGCGATCAGCGGCAGGCGTTCGTCGGTGGATAGTTCTGTGAGAAACGGGATCAGGTGTGGCGGGTCAGAGATCTCTTTGCGGTCGATATATCCGGCAATTGCATCCATCAGCCCCGGCGTCTGGAGCGGCTGATTTTGGCGTGCCAAAATTATCTCAAACCGCCAGGTGTATTCATTGCTGATGCGGCGGTATTCGTCCATCAACACCTTGGCGTCCTTATTTTCTGTCCAGTTGTATTTGACCGTTCGCTCCTTGCCGCCCTGCATCAGCTTGAGCGTCATGTTGCCCATGTGCGAATAATCACGAGTTGGAAACTGATAACTCTCGGTCGAGTCGATAAAGTTTAGAGCTGCTAACGCCGCGTTAATATTCTCAAGCGTCTTTGCGGTCAGTTGCAGAGGGTCGATCCAGATCTCATCGTAACCGTCCCGTGTCAATGCGATCTGGCCTTTACCGGTCGAGTCGTGCTCGATCGAGATGTGCTGATATGTAAAGCCCGGGCGGTCAAAATCGTAAAAATACGTCGGCGTGTAAGCCTTAGTAACCACGGGTGTTTTGTTATCCGCCGGACGCTCATTCTTTTTCCCGGGCGAAGGCGTCTGTGTTGCGGCGGGCGTCGGTGCCGGAGTCGCCGTAACGACAGGGGCAGTAGGTTTTGGCTTTGGATTCTTTTTCGTCTGCGCCGATAAAGCGGCAGGCAAAAGCAATAGCAGAAAGAGAACGATCAATTTGGAGGGGCTGGTCATCATTGAGTATCAGTGTATCAGATGCTAGTTGGCAGTGGCCGGTTGGTAAAAGAGGGAAATTAACCACAGATAAACACAGATAAACACGGATACACACGGATAAGAAATTATCAAAACACTCTATTTCTCAGCTCTCTCGGTGTACTCTGTGGCTAATTTCTTATTCAAATTTAACCGAAACGACTTTTGACACGCCGGCCTCCTGCATCGTCACGCCGTATAGTGCGCGGGCGGCTTCCATCGTGCGTTTGTTGTGGGTGATGACGATAAACTGCGTTTTCTCGGACATCGATGCGATCTTATCGACAAAGCGGCCGACGTTGGCATCATCAAGCGGAGCATCGACCTCGTCAAGCAAACAGAACGGCGACGGGCGGTATTTGAATATCGACATCACGAGAGCAATGGCGGTCATCGCTTTTTCGCCGCCTGATAGCAGCATGATGTTTTGCAGGCGTTTGCCGGGCGGCTGGGCGACGACCTCGATACCGGCTTCGAGAATGTCGTCGGATTCGAGCAAAGTCATTTGGCCCTGTCCGCCGCCAAATAGCTCCTGGAAAAACTCGACAAAGTTTTCATTGATCGCTTCGAACGCCGCTTTGAATTTGTCACGCGAACGCTGCTTTATCTCACGCAGGGCTTCTTCCGTAGCGGCAATGCTGTCAACAATATCCTGCCGCTGCGTCGTCAGGAACAGGTGCCGCTCCTCAGCCTCGCCAAGCTCCTCGAGCGCGAGCATATTTATTGCCCCAAAGTTTTCGAGCTTTTGCCTCAGGTCGTCGGCCTCACGCCGAGCGTTCTCAAGCACAAAATCTTCGGACGGTTCGACCTCGGCGACGAGGCTGCCAAGGGAAACATTTAACTCTTGCAGACAGTTTTCGCCAATATTTTTCAGCTCCGTCACGGCCTCAGCCTGTCGGATCTCGATCGCGGCACGGTCATTACGAGCTTCGGCGGCCTGGCGGTTAAGATCGGCGAGAGTCTCGCTCATGCGGTCGGCATTTTCGCGGGCGGCCGCAAGGGCGGTGATCGCTGCGGTCAGCTCGGTATTCTCATTTGCGACCTCGTCCCCGGCAGACGCTATGCGGTCGGTGATCTCGTTGATCGCTGTGTGCAGTTCGCGGATCTTGCCCTCGGCCTCGGATATCTCAAGATTTTGTAGGGCGAGGCGAGATTCGATCTCTTTGCCCTCGTTCTCGACACGCCGGAGCGCGGACACAGCCGAACGCCGGCGTTCGTCAGACGTAGCGGCGATCATCCGTTTGTCGTTTAGCACAGCGTTCGCCGCTTCGGTTTTTGCACGAGCTTCGTTTAGGTCAGCGGCGATGCGTTCGATATCGGTGACGGCAGTAATACGTGCGGCTTCAGCAAACTCTTTGCCGCCAATAGCCTCGGCACGTTTCGTTTGGGCGTCCGCGATCTCGGCCTTGATCTGGCCGGCTTCGTCGGTGACGACCTGTAGGTGGCGTTTCGCGCGTTCGATCTCTTCGCGAGCAGAGCGGACCTGTATCTGCAAGCCGTGGATACCGCGATCGACCTTGATGATAAGCGATTGCAGATCTACCATCTTGCTCTCGTTTTCAACGAGAGCTGTACGGGCAAATTCGACCTTGGCGGTCGCTTTGTCGATGTCTTTTGTGAGGCGTCCGCAATCTTTTTCCAGATGGTTTAGCTCGCGCTTAAAGGCTAGCAGCGATTCGTTTTGTCCGGTCGATGTACGATTACCGCCGACGAGCAATTTGCCGCCGAGTAGCAGATCGCCGTCATAATTCACTAGCATGTCGCCATCGGACGTGCCTTTTGCGTCAAGATCGCGAACAAGCCGTGCCGACATTTCACGAGGAAATATCGACCGTAAAACTTTTTCGAGCTCAGGTGATGCGCCTAGGATATCGGCGATGGTGTCGCCTTTGCCGCTGCTCGAGCCTTTCGCTACGGCATCAGCTTTTGGCAAGATGATCATCGCCGTTCGTCCGATATCGTTCTCTTTTAACCAAGCCGACACACGCTTTGCGTCCGACAAAGATTCAACAACGACCGCCTCAAGAAACGCTCCAAACAAAGTCTCGACCGCTGTTTCGGCCTCAGTTTCAACATTCAGCCTGTCGGCCAAAACACCCGCGAGCTTAACGCCGATATTCTTTTCCTCGGCAAATATCTTTTGCACCTGCGGCGTGTAAACGGCGCGTTTTTCTTCGAGTTCGAGCAAGGTCGCGAGCCGGTGTTTCTTTGCTGAATGTTCGTCCTGCAATACTTGCAATTCACTTTCCGCCGCACGTTGAGCAGTACGGGCGTCTGCCGTGATCGCCAACAAACCGTCTTTCTCGGCATTGAGATTGCGGAGTTTTGCTTCTTCAGCAGCGAGGTTTTTTACTAATTCATCAGCCTGTTTCTGATTTGTCGAAAAGGTCTCGTCGGCCCGAAGTCCCTCTTTATCAAGTCCCTCAGCCCTTGCCGCAAGCCTTTCAAGATTGTGCTCAAGCTGGCGAGCGACCTCGTCAAAACGCTCGGCCGCCGCGGTGTGCTGCATTAGCTGGCCGCGGGCGGCTTCCATTGCCGTCTCAATGGCGGTAAAAGCATCCGACGCGAGTCGATGGGCGTCCTCAGATTCGCGCAAGGCAGATTCAGCCTTGGCGTGTTCGCTGCTCTCATGCTGCTCATCCAGCCGCAAACGCTCAAGCTCGGAGTTGAGCATTTTCAAGCGTTGTTCGCTCGCGGCTATCTCGCCACGCAAAGTCTCGCAGCGGGTATTCAGCCCGACGATCTGGTCTGATTTGTAGATGTGCTCGCGCTCGGCACGGTCGCGCTCAAGTGCGTTGGTCGAATGGATCCGGCGAAGCTCGGCGAGGCTTTCCTCAGCCGCACGTGCCGCTCCAGTTGATTCTTTTGCCGCTTCTTCGGTTGCCGCCACCTGCTCGTGCAAAGCCGTTTCCGCTGCCTCAGCCACGGTCAGTTGTTGTTTTAACTGCTCAGAAAGATCCGATAAATACTTACCCTCAGCGGCGTAAAGCTGACGCAGCAGCTCACGAAACTCTTCTTGCAAAATCTTAAACCGGCGGGTTTTCGCAGCTTGGCGGCGAAGCGAATTCACCCGAGTATCGATCTCGGAGATGATGTCGAAAATGCGCGCGAGGTTAGATTTTGCGGACTCAAGCCGTGTCTCGGCGGCACGTTGGCGGGCACGAAACTTTGAAATACCGGCAGCCTCTTCTATCAAGCTCCGCCGGTCCGCGGGCTTTGCGGAAAGGATCTGGCCGATACGTCCCTGCTCGATGATCGCGTAGTGAGCACCAGACAGCCCCGTCCCGGCAAAAAGATCTGTGATGTCGCGCAGACGGCAAGTTTTACCGTTTAATTGATATTCACTCTCGCCCGACAGATACAAACGGCGTGTGACCGAAACAGCTTCGCCCGGAGCAAAATCCAGAGCGAACGAACGCGGACGCCAATGCCGTTTTGTTTTTACTTTTGTCTCAAGCGGAACTGTCGAACCGACAGCCATCGCTTTGACGGTCTCGACAGTTTCGGCCTCGATAGTCGAGTCATCTACAAAGCCATTTTCTTCACCGACGACCGCCAACTGCTCACTGCTTTCTTCTTCGACGCCTTCGATCTCGTCCATATCGACGGCGGCTTCGTCAATACCACTGAGAGCTAGGTCAATGTCCTCAAGTTCGTTCTCATCGCTGTCCAGAAACGTATCGTCGCGGATCAGGTGCAGCACAACCTCGGCCATGCCGCCCGGTTTGCGGTTTTTTGTCCCGGCAAAAACCACGTCTTTCATCTCGCCGCCGCGCAAAGATTTGACGCGCTGCTCACCCAGCACCCACGATATAGCATCGGACACATTTGACTTGCCGCAGCCGTTTGGCCCGACGACGGCAGTGATGCCGTTTCCGGTAAAAACGATCTCTGTGTAGTCGGCAAACGACTTAAATCCGGTAATTTCTAGGCGCTGAAGCTTAAACATTCTATAGTGCTCTGGTTATTTAGGAACACTATATTTTGTTGTATTTGGGGATTTAAGTCAAATTATATTATCTCGCCGCCAACGTTTCTTAGACCTTGTTTTTCGGCGCGTTCATTGTCGAGTTCGGTAAGGACATCGAGCAGGAAATTGGTGTTGCTGGAAACTGTTATTACAACAGGAAATTCGTTATCAGAGGTCGAAAATTCAAATGTACCGCCGTTGATCTCGATGATCTCACGAAACGCCGGCACGCCGTTGTGTCCGTTACACTCGGCATCCACGATCTTGCCCTCGTTAAAGGCAACATTCGCGAGATGCAAGTCCGATTTGATGACAAGCAGGCCAGTCATTTTTGCACTTTCGATAACCTGAACGGCGTCAAAGATCGACACATATGCGAGGTTGCCGGCAAAGGTCACATCAGTCCTGACCTTTTGCGGAGCACGGTCGCGGTTCGCGGCAAAATCAGGCCGGCGTGCACGGCGGATAGCTTCGAGTCCCGGTGCGACCGATATCCGCGGGTCGAGCAACTTTGCCTCCTGCAGTCGATCATACGCAACATCAAAATCCTCGCGGGCAATGTAGAGACTAACAAGGGCGAGGCACTGTTTGGCGGCCTCATTCAGATTCTTTTGCTTGACGCAGATGTCGCGCATCTTTTCGCGCAAGCTGATCGAACGCGGGCTGCGTTCGATCGCTCCGCGAAGCAGAGCAAACGCCTTTTCCGGCGAGCTGTATTTTACAAACAGATCAGCGTCCAACAAGACCGAATCAATGGTCGTCTCACTGACGGGAATAGATGGCTCTGCGATCATTTGGCTCATAACGTACAGCGTGAACAAAAATGTTCAACATCTTAGTTTATCACGTCAGCGATTTGTCAGTCACCAAGATTTTCGCGCAAAAAAAGGCCGCCAATAATGGCGGCCCGTAATTCATCAAACGATTTGACTAGAAGTCAAATCTCAACCCGAGCCTGACACGGCGATGTGTTGCCGTACGAGTCGGTGCCAAAAATCCATCACAAGTCGCTTGCTGTGCAGTGGTTAACGAACCACCACCGCTACACAAGCTCAAATTATCAAAATTGATAAAGTTTGAACCGAAGCTAAATACCCGCATATTGAGAGGGTTAGTTACCTCAAACGAAGGACGTAGCTTAAATCTTTCGCCAAACTTCCACTCACGTGTGACGTTGACATTGAACTGCCATAATTGCGGGCCATTTCCGGCATTTCGCCCTATAGTTCCGGGGCTACCAATCGGAGCAAGCGTGATCTGCTGCGCGATCGCAGTGGGAAATGAAGACCCATACACGCGCCAATCAATCAGATTACTTGGCCCATAATAGTTTGGCCGATCATTGCTGACATCATCGAGGTTGCGGTCAACCCCGCCTGACGAAAGGTTAAAAGGAGCGCTGGATCCCCAGCGAAATATCGGAGAAAATCGTACCTTTCCAAGCCAGTTAGGAGTGTCTATACTAGCCGTGAATGAAACACGATGAGTTCGATCCGCTAGACTTCGCGACCAATCTTTCGAAAAATCACCGGGTGACGAAGGGTCAGAGGTGTTTACAATACCGTCGTCCATAAGACGAGAGAGTGTATAATCCAACCTCCAGCTGGCCCCGAAACCCCCGCCGAGCTTGCTGTAGCGTTTTCGCAATTCAAACACCGCTCCCAAATAGCGACTATTGCCAACGGGGTTGACCTGCTCTAGTTGTACCGGCCCTAGCGATGCAAATTGCGATGGACGGAGAGCATTGACCGCTGCAAACGCACGGCAAACTGGAGTATTTGTGGTTGTCGTGGTCGAGCAAGACGTACTGCTATTACTATTTAGCGTATTAACATTGATGAAACAAACAGTTGTAACATTCGGGCACGTTGCTGCCGCGTCATTTGGTGCCGTGTGCAAGCCGATGGCATCTGATGTTGAACCAGAGTAGAACTGATGGTTTCCAGTAGTAATCCCAAGAAGATAGTCTGTAAATGTTATACGTCCATCGCCATTACGGTCAGGCACCCCCGCAGGTAGAACGGGGGCGTTTGGATTTGTTTCTCGCCATAAATGTACCGTCTTGTTGTAAGTGACATTCGCTTCGAAAACGAGGCCCCTAGCGATTTCTCGTTCAAAACCCGCATTCATCTGATAACTCTCCGGAATGACGAGAGTTGGGGATAGGCTACGAAATACTGTTGACGGACGCGATAATTCCCTCACAGAAAAACTCTGCGTTGCATTGATTGGTATTATCGTGTCAAGGGTAAGTCCAGTTGGGAAACGGCTCGCAAGAAAATTTCGCCAAACGGACCCTGTCACCGTTGTTCCCGTAGGCACATTAAAACTATTGGTATCAAGTCGCAACGATTGGGAATCCGCCGTATAATCATCAATTGTTCTGAGCAGGACGCGGTTGTAAAAAATGCCGGCGCCGACTCGGATGACAGTTTTAGCACTTGATTTAAATGGATTCCAAGCTAATGCTAGTCTGGGTCCAAAATTATTGTTATCACCAAGTACGGATTCACGCTCGTAGCGAACCCCGGCACTCACCGTAATGTTCGGTCGGAAACGCCATGAGTTCTGTACAAATACCCCAGTATACTTGTTTAGCAGGTTAGACGTTGTGTTGAAATTCTGCTGTAATCGGGACGCGGAGCTACCTGCAAAGAACGAAAAATTGCTAAACGTGTATGTCCCCGTAACGTCAAATCGGTCTATAAACGTCGTATCGACATTCTGATAATCTACCCCGAAAGCCCATGTGCTCGATCCTTTAACCCAGGTAAGTGTATCTTGGATCTGCCAGCGATTCTCTTTGCGATCCGACGAATTGCTCGTTGACCCAAACACTTGGGTAGTAGAGGACAGTCCTGGCGGTGTAAAAGTTACGAGAACCGCGGGCGACGTCGCCCCGGCCGCCTGAGCGGAGCTTGGGTCAAGTTTTGAATACTGAGCACGTAGCTGGTTAACAATATTAGATGCAATAACCCAATTATGCGTTAAGTTGTATGCGTCTGTATTGCGAACTCTTCCGATTATGGAATCAGCAATACGGTTTGTACCGCTAAAGGACCTTAAGTCATTTGACCGGCCAAGTTGCCATGAGAAAGTGAAGTTGTGAGCGGCTTTTAAGTTCCAGTCTATACGTGTGGTAAAGATCGTTTTCTTAGCGGGTGTATCCGTAGGTGTCAAGTAATTGCCAACAACCACCGCCGGACAGACTTGGGGAGCACAGCTTGCTGCGTTAATTGTGGACGTACCGGCGACAGCGTTGTTAGGAGTTGGCAAGGGGAATGCCGGATTTCCGCCAGACACGGGCACCCAAGCGTCGAGCAAAGTAGTGTCAAAGACGTTGTCATACTCATATGATGAGAAAAAGAACAGCTTATTCTTCAGGATCGGCCCGCCAAAAGTAAAACCCGGATTTTTGTTCTGGTAAGGCGCTATGGCGATCCCACGTCGATTGTTATTCCATGTGTTCGCATTCAGACTTTCATCACGAAAATATAAATAGGCTCTGCCACGAAATTTGTTACCCCCTCCTCGTGTGCTGATGTTGACACGACCTCCTGATGCTCGTCCGTATTCGGCAGAAAATTGATTAGTAATCACTTGAACTTCGCTCACGGCATCCATGGAAGGCTGGAAGCGAAAGGAGGCTCCGCGATCGTCATTATTATCCAATCCGTCGATCGTTATGTTGTTCGAATATGCCGCTCCACCTGAAAGCCCAAAAATACCTGCTTCCTCTGGCGTGGTGCCCGGAGCCGAGAGACCGCGCTGACCACGGTCATCTGAGAGGTCTCGCGTCGACAATTGCTCTTCGGCCGTACCCCCAAGAGTAAGCACAAGATCCAAAGGACTACGCGAATCGATGGGGAGCTCCTCGATCTCTTTCTGCGTAACAGTGCTACCCACAATGGTTCGGGTAGTGTCGACAACCGGCGAATCGTCTTCAGTCACGGTAACGGTCGTTTCTGCCGTTACCCCGGCAGGAGTGAGTTTGAAATCCTTTTGCAGTGTTTGAGCAGAGATAGTTGGTATCCCCGCCGTTTCCTGAGTGCCAAAACCGCCATTAGAGACCTTTATTTTGTAGGTACCCGGTCGCAATTTGATGAGCCGGTAAAACCCGTCACCGTCGGTTACGACAGTGCGCGATTCGCCGGTTTCGGTCATAGTCGCGGTGACGCTTGCACCGACGACAGGCAGATTTGCCGAATCAGTGACCTTGCCCGAGATGACTACATCATCCAGGTCCTGTGCGACCGCCACGGCCGAAAATATTACTAGTGCAAAAGTGAACGCAAGTGTGCGTGATAAAATTCTTCCAAACATCGGATTCTCCTAAACCATTTTTCGTTGATCGAATTAAGAAATCCTATCCCAAAAACGTCGGGAAAGCAATGATAAAGCCGGATGAATTTAACCGATTGGTAAGACCTTTTGGTAGGTATCTTTTAGTCTTCGGGGGAAATCTCGCTGCGCATACGCGTGACGCGATAGCGCGAGATCGGAATGAGAGCTTCGCTGGACGAAAACGCACCGCTTTGCTGTGAAAATTCGTTTGCGTGCGTTTTGAGGTATTCAAAAAACTGTTCAAATTCCCTTTGCATCTGATCCATTTTTGCACGCATATTTAGGATGATCTCGACACCGGCCAGATTTACGCCAAGTTCGCGTGTTAAAGATAGGATCACTTCGAGACGTTCGAGATCGCCGTCTTCGTACAGACGGGTATTGCCTATCGAACGCGACGGAGCGAGCAGGCCTTCGCGTTCGTACAGACGCAAAGTCTGCGGATGGATATCATACATCTCCGCAACCGCGCTGATCGTATATGTTCTTACTCGCTGTTTCATCTTTTCGCGCTTGGAGTCCCCGCTTTAGCGGGCAGCCGCCTAAAGGCGGGACTCCAAACATCTATTCCAAACCGATCGTCTTTCTCGGATTCTCAGGATTTAGCTTTTCAAATTGCCGCAAAGCCTCTTTTGTTTCCTCTGAGATCACCTTTGGCAAACTGATCTTTACCTCGACAAACTGGTCTCCACGGAGGCTCGGGTTTCGTAAACTCGGAAATCCTCGCTCACGCAGGCGGATCTTTTGGCCCGACTCGGTTCCCGCAGGGATCTTTAACGCAGCCTTGCCTTCGACGGTCGGAACCTCGATCTTAGTTCCAAGTGCCGCCTCGGGAACCGTGATCGGGACGGTTATATAAACATTGTCGCCCTTTCGCTCGAGGAATTTATGCTTGCCGACATTGGTCAAGATGAACAGATCGCCCGGTTCGGCACCAAGCCGTCCGCCGTGCCCTTTTTTCGGCACGCGAACACGCGAACCTGTATCGACGCCCGCCGGTATCTTGATCTTGACCTGCTCGGTCTTGGGCGTTACGCCTTTGCCGTTGCATAAGCTACAAGGCTGTCGGCGGCGGCCTGTTCCGTCACAGTCGGAACAGTTTTGTGAAAACTGCAAACGCCCGCCGGTCCGCATTACTTGCCCGGTTCCCTTGCAAGTCGGACATTGAACGACCGGCCCGCCGGTGTCGCCCGCGCCCTGGCAACGCGAACATTGCTCGCTGCGGTTGACGGTAATGTTTGTCGTCAAGCCGGTAAAGGCTTCCTCAAAACTCAACGCCAGCGGTATCTCTATATCGCGGCCTTTTTTGGGCAAAGGACGCGGCGGCTCCGGTTGTGCCTTTTGACCGCCACCGCTAAAAAGATCTGAGAAAATATCGCGAAAACTCGATCCGCTCGATTGCCCCGCCGACCCTGAAAAATCAAAGCCCGAAAAATCGAAACCGCCGCCCGCCGGACCGCTGCTTGTTGCTCCGCTGCTAAACGGCGAATCGGCGTCAAGATTATCGGCGTAGTAACCAAAACGGTCAAAAACCTTGCGCTTTTTGTCGTCAGAAAGCACATCGTACGCCTCTTGCACTTCCTTAAACTTATCCTCGGCGACCTTATCGTTCGGATTTACGTCCGGGTGATGCTTGCGCGCGAGCCGCCGATAAGCCTTTTTGATCTCATCGGCTTTCGCATCTTTTTTGATGCCGAGAATGTTGTAATAATCTTTCTTCGCCATTTAGTCGGTGAGCAGTAAGCTGTTAGCCGTGAGCAGTTTAGCCCACGGTTGCTCATCAAGCAAAATCGTTTGGTTAATCAGGAAACGGTAAGCAGTGAACGGACGGCTCACTGCTTACCGCTCACTGCTAACCGGATCAGTTACTTCTTCTCTTCGTCAGCCGAATCGGTCGATTCATCGACATCGACGTATTCCGCGTCGATGACATCACCCTCGTCAGCGGCTGCTGCCGAGCCTCCGTCACCGCTTGCCGATGCTGAGGATGCCTGTTCGTCACCTCCAGCTTCACCATCAGGCGCTGCGGTCTGGCTGTAAAGCACCTCTGCCAGCTTGTGCGACGCGGTTTGCAGACGCTCGAACGCCGTGTTCATCGCATCGGCATCTTCGCCGCCGAGAGCGGTTTTCGATTCGGCAATAGCGGCTTCGATCTCGCCGGCTGCGGCCGCATCAAGTTTATCCTTGTTTTCGGACATCGTTTTTTCAACGCTGTACACAAGGCCGTCGAGACGGTTGCGGGCTTCGATCGAGGCTTTTTTCTTCTCGTCCTCACCTGCGTGGCTTTCGGCATCCTTCATCATCTTATCGATCTCCTCTTTCGAGAGTCCCGACGACGACGTGATCGTGATCTTTTGCTCACGGCCGGTGCCGACATCCTTAGCCGATACATTGACGATGCCATTGGCGTCGATGTCAAAGGTCACCTCGACCTGCGGCACGCCGCGTGGTGCGGGCGGAATTCCAACCAAGTGGAATTTACCAAGCGTCTTGTTGTCCGATGCCATCGGACGCTCGCCCTGCAAAACGTGGACCTCCACGCTCGTCTGATTGTCCGAAGCGGTCGAAAAGATCTCTGATTTACGCGTCGGGATGGTCGTATTTTTTTGGATCATCGGCGTTGAAACACCACCCAAAGTCTCGATACCAAGCGACAAAGGCGTCACGTCGAGCAGCAGAATGTCGGTCTTTTCGCCGCCCAAAACACCTGCCTGGACCGCGGCTCCGAGAGCGACGACCTCGTCAGGATTGACCGATTTGTTTGGCTCTTTGCCAAAATATTCCTTGACCATTTCCTGGACCTTAGGAATACGCGTCGAACCGCCGACCAGCACGATCCCCTCAATATCTTTCGGCTCAAGGCCAGCATCCTTAATAGCCTGTTCGACAGGCGGCATCAGGCGTTTGAGGATCGGCTCGACGAGCTGCTCAAATTTTGCACGCGTGAGTTTCATCACGAGGTGCTTTGGCCCCGAAGCGTCAGCCGTAATGAACGGCAGGTTGATCTCTGTTTCCATCGCCGACGACAGCTCGACCTTGGCTTTTTCACCGGCTTCTTTCAGCCGCTGCAGAGCCATTTTGTCGTTGTGCAGGTCGATGCCCTGATCTTTTTTGAATTCGTCGATGATCCAGCCGACGAGCACTTCGTCAACGTCATCGCCGCCGAGATGCGTGTCGCCGTTGGTCGATTTGACCTCAACGACGCCTTCGCCAACCTCGAGGACCGAGATGTCAAAAGTACCACCGCCAAAGTCAAAAACAGCGATAACCTCGTCCTTTTTCTTGTCCAGGCCGTACGCCAGAGCAGCCGCCGTCGGCTCGTTGACGATACGCAGAACTTCGAGTCCGGCAACCTTACCGGCGTCTTTTGTTGCCTGACGCTGAGCGTCGTTAAAGTAAGCCGGAACGGTGATGACCGCCTGATCGACTTTCGACCCAAGATAATCTTCGGCAGATTGTTTTAGCTTTTGCAGGACCATCGCCGCGATCTCGGGCGGGTTGTATTGCTTGCCTTCGACGTTGATACGCACATCGCCATTTCCGGCCTTTTCGACCGAATACGGTACCTGTTTGATCTCGTCCGAAACCTCGTCAAACTGACGGCCCATAAACCGTTTGATCGAGTAAAGCGTGTTTTCCGGATTGGTCACGGCCTGACGCTTAGCGACCTGGCCGACCAGACGATTTCCGTCCTTGGTAAATGCAACGACAGACGGCGTAGTGCGTCCGCCCTCGCTATTTGTGATGACGACAGGCTCGCCGCCCTCCATGACTGCGACGACCGAATTGGTCGTTCCCAGATCGATTCCTATGATCTTACCCATAATATTTTCTCCAAAACTGACTATTATTGCCCTGCTCTCTTATAAAACACATGACTTGAGCATATGGAAATGATAATACTTGAGTGTGTTGTTGTCAAGTTTATTTCAGAGGGGATGTTTGGTCCACCTTGGTCCACTTTGGTCCACTTTGGTCCGGACCGGACCAAGAAGGCGATCAAACAAAAAGACAGCGGATCGCGTATTAACTGCATCTGTAATTTGAGACTACAAAATCTGCTCTGATATATTTAAGATTATTCGAATATCCAGATCTGTTGAGGAAATTATCGCTACTATGAAAAAGCTGTTTTCGTTTGCCGCCATCGTATTGGCTTCGACCATGTTTATTTCGAGCACCTATGCTCAAAAGCCGCCGACAAAAGAGGAGCTGTTGAAACAAATCGCCACTCTGTCAAACGCCAAAACACCCGAGGATTCGGCCAAGGCGTATGCCGTCGCCAAGGACTATCTCGCGAGATTTGGCAAGGACACGGACACCAACACAGCCAAGGTCAAGGTGTACGTTGACAAATATCGTGGGAATCAGTTTTTTGTGCAACTCGAGGCAAAAAAATACGCCGAAGCTTTTACCATCGGGAAAGAGATACTTGCTGAACATCCGGACAATCTTGATGTGCTACTGAACCTAGCCTACGCAGGCTACCTCGCATCAGGAAACGTTGACGGAGCCATTTACATAAACGATGCTATTGCCTCCTCGAAAAAGAGTGTTCAGTTACTCGATGCTGGAACCGCACCAAAATCCTTTGCTCCATTTGCCGATAAAAACGAAGCCATGGCCTATATGTATTTTATTGATGGCAGTTTGTCGCTGACAAAAGAGCAGGTGGCGGCGATCTCAAGTATCTATAAGGCGACGCAGATCGAATCAGCTTTAAAGAATGATCCGCTGCCGTACTATCTGATCTCGGTGTTTTACGAGGACATTTACGCAAAATTATCGGCCGAGGCCAAAAAAGATCCGGCGAAGATCAATGCCGCCATCGATCTTATGATGGATGCCTATGCTAGGGCGTGTAAAAGGGCTGAGGCAGTGAAACACCCCAACTATGCGACGTGGAAAGCACGCCTCGATCAGGTGTACAAATTTCGAAAAGGCTCGGACGCCGGGTTTGCCGAATACATGGCACAGACAAACGCAGCTCCGCTCCCAGACCCGTCTAAGTTTTAACTTGATAAGAAAATACGGTGAGAAAGAGGGTTCCTTTGAAAAAGGGAGCCCTTATTGTTTTTCTGCCTCACGCATAAGACGCGCGACGTGAAAGATGTAATGCCCGCCTGAGAATACGGCAAAGGCGACAACGGTCGTATAAACCGTCGGGAGAAAAAACCCTCGTAGCTCTGGGAAAACGGCGGCGACGAGGATCAGGATCACGCCGACGACTTGGACGAACGTGCTCGCTTTGCCCAGCCATGATGGCTTAAAACCACGAAAGCCAGTCATCACATTGATCGCTCCGGCGACGCAAATGATAGCAACGTCGCGGCCAATGACGGTTGCCGTAACCCAAAATGGAACCGGTAAATGACGCGGCGTGCCGACAACGCTTGAGAGAGTCAGCATTATGAACGCGGTGGTCATCAGCAGCTTATCGGCGATCGGATCGATGATCGTGCCGAGCTCTGATTCTTGTTTGAACCGCCGTGCAATAAACCCATCAACACCATCCGACACGCCCGCGATCGTAAATACCACCAGAGCCCAGCCTGGGCGATGATAGGCTAGCAGTATCGCAAAGACAGGGATCAAAGCCATCCGCAGAAACGTCAGCAGATTTGGGATCGTGATCAGTTTTGTTGAAACGGGAGATTCGTTCATTCGACGGACCTCAGTTCTAAGAGAGAGATCTCGGGCGGGCACTGATAACGCATCGGGACGACGACGGTGCCGATGCCGCGAGTGATGTAAACCTGCGAATTTCGCCGTGCGTGCAATCCGGCCTTTCGCCTTCGCGGGATAATATTTTTTTCGGTGTTGCGAACGCGGATCTGTCCACCGTGCGTGTGGCCGCTCAGGGTCAGATCAACGCCGTAACGTGCGGCTTCGCGAAAGATTATGGGGTTGTGGGCAAGCAGCAATTTCATCTCATCGGGAAAGGAACCTCTGAGCGACAGCGGCACATCGGTCTTACCGACCATATGATCATCCACACCGGCGACCCAAAACGAACCTCGACGCGTTACCAGTCGAAAGCCCTGATTGATAAGCACGTTAATTCCCTCACCGCGAAATAGTTCGGTTACGAGATCGGCATCGGTCCAATGATCGTGATTGCCAAGACACGCATGCACGCCGTGTTTCGCTTTTAATTTAGCCAGCGCAGCGGCAACAGGTGCGACATATTCGCTTTCGTGCGAGACGTAGTCACCCGTCAGCATAACGATGTCTGGCCTGAGGCGGTTGGATATTTTAACGGCTCGTTCGATGTGTTCAAGCCCAGTTAGCGGACTGTGGTGCGTGTCGGAAAGATGTATGATCTTGAACCCGTCAAGCTTCGGCGGCAGGCGTTTGAGCCGTATCTCGACCCGCTCAAGCGACAGGCTGTTCGCCTCGTCCATCGCGAGCTTTGCCTTTTTTGACCAGTCGCCCGCCATCTTGCGAAACGGCTTTTCGGCGCTGACGATCGCATTGATGCGGTCAGCAAGTCGTGTCCGTTTTGTGGCGGTTTCTCTCATTAGTCGATAGGTTGAGTATAGCTTGTTGTCGGGAGATCACAAAGATTTTACTTTCAGGAACTTACGCTTGCCGACCTGGAATAGGACGCCGTCGGAATCGATGGCGATGTCTGCATTTGCCGCGGTTGCTTTTTCGCCATTCACCTTGACCCCGCCCTGTTCGATCAAACGTCTAGCCTCGCCCTTGGATGCGGCAAGGCCCGTGTCGGCGAGAATCTGTGCAAGATTATATGAGCCGGCAGCGATCTGCTTTTCGTCGATCTCATGAGGCACCTCTTTCTGGACAAAGCGTTTTACGAATTCTTCCTCGGCGGCGATCGCATCATCTTTGGAATAAAAGTCTGCGATTATTAGCTTCGCAAGATTCACCTTTAGGTTGCGGGGATTCTCGCCCTGCTCCATTTGTTTTTTCAAATTTGAAATTTCGGATACCGATAGGTCGGTTAGCAGCTCATAATACTTCCACATCAGCTCGTCGGAGATCGACATCACCTTGCCAAACATCTCACCCGCGGGTTCTGTGATACCGATGTAGTTATTGAGCGATTTCGACATTTTCTGAACGCCGTCAAGCCCCTCGATGAGCGGCGTGGTAATGATGACCTGCGGTTCCTGTTCAAATTCGCGTTGCAGATTGCGGCCCATCAGCAGGTTAAATTTTTGGTCTGTACCGCCAAGCTCGACATCGGCGCCCAGCGCAACGCTGTCGTAACCCTGTACCAGCGGATAGAGCAGCTCGTGCAGCGAGATGGGTTTTTCTTCGTTAAGCCGCTTTGTAAAATCATCGCGTTCGAGTATCTGTTTGACGGTGGTTTTGGCACAAAGCTTGATAAAATCCGCCGCACCAAATTTGTCCATCCACTCGCCGTTAAACCGCAGCTCCGTCTTTTCGGGGTCGAGTATCTTGAACATCTGCCGCTTATACGTCTCGGCGTTGGCGTCGATCTCTTCGCGTGAAAGAGGAGGACGCGTGACGTTTTTTCCTGAAGGATCACCGATCGTACCGGTAAAATCACCGATCAGAAAAATTACAGTATGCCCTAGGTCCTGAAACGCTTTGAGTTTACGAATAACGACCGTGTGGCCGAGATGAATATCCGGTGCCGTCGGGTCGAGTCCGAGCTTTACCCGCAAAGGCTTGCCGGTTTTTGCCGACCGCTCAAGCTTTTTGCGCAGGTCTTCTTCACGGATCAGATCGACCGTGCCTTTTTTTAAGAATTCGAGTTGTTCGTCGATGGTCATGGTAAAACCGCAATTATAACTTACGGTACATAATATACGCATTCGTCATACCGTTTTGAGCGTGGTCAAATGCGTCGGGGATCTCGCCGATGATCTCGAATCCGATGTTTTGCCACAGCCGGACGGCGTGGACATTGCTTTTGACGACAAAGTTGAACTGCATCGCTGAAAAGCCGAGACGCCTTGCTTCGTCTAGCGACCATTCGGCAATCTGGCGGCCGATCCCTTTCCCGTGAGCCTCGGGCGAGACCATGTAGGCGGCATTTGCGACGTGCGCACCGAGGCCGGGCTGATTTGGTTTTAGCCAAAAAGTTGCGACGACATTGCCGTCGATCTCTGCGACATAAGTGTGTTTTTCATCCGAGAACCAATACGCCAGCATCTCATCTTCCGGGGTATTGGAGTGGAATACATAAGTGTCATCACCCGCGATGACGGCTTTGATGATCTGCCATATCGCGGGCTTATCGGCTTCGGCGGCTTTTCTGATTTCGATCATCTTGGATCGCGTTACCTTTGCGTTCTTCGTGGCTTTGCGTGAAACTCTAATTCTAACTTATGGCTAACGATCTAAAGAATATGCACCTCGCGTTTGTCGGCTGCGGGGTGATGGCAGAATCGATGCTCGCCGGGCTCGTGAATAACGACCTCGTCGATGCGGCAAACGTCTCGGCGAGCCACCCGAAGGATTCGCGACGGGACGAACTCGCGCAAAAATACGGCATCAACGCTTTTGAGAGTAACGCCGAAGCGGCTCAAGCGGCGGCACGGGAAGCAAATTCTGCCATCGTTATCTGCGTAAAACCGCAGCGTCTAGCCCGCGTGCTCGCAGACCTCAGCGGTGTTCTGCACCCTGACCAGCTTGTAATTTCAATTGTCGCGGGAGCCACGATCGAGCATTTGGCAAAAGAGCTTGGCACGGCAAAGGTCGTACGGGCAATGCCAAATACGCCGTCGCAGATCGGTGCGGGAATTACCGCTTGGACCTGCACCGTTGCGGTCGGCGATGACGAACGCGAAGACGTCCGTGAGCTGCTAACGGCGCTTGGAAAAGAGCTGTTTGTCGAGACCGAAAATATGATAGACATGGCGACATCGCTCTCCGCGACCGGCCCGACCTATATCTTTATGGTTATGGAAGCCTTAACCGATGCGGGTGTTCATCTAGGTTTTTCGCGTGATATGGCAAAAGAACTGGTGCAAGAAACAATGCTCGGTTCGGTCAAATTTGCGATGGATTCGCACAAACACCCCGCCGAACTCCGCAACATGGTCACCTCGCCCGGCGGCACCTCAGCCGAGGCGATCTACCAAATGGAAAAGGGCAGCTTGCGGACAGTGCTATCAAAAGCGGTGTACGCAGCGTATAAACGGGCAGTCGATCTCGGAAAAAAATAGTTATTTCAACTCGCTTTCTTTTGCCCCCATCGACATTGTTCCGCCGTGGGCGTAGCCGCTTGAGCCGCGGCCTTTTTCGTCGAATGAAATAGCAGTCAGGTCCATTGCATCGGGGATGCCAAAATCGATACGGTAAAACCAGGCCTCTTTACCCTCGATAGTTTTTTTGATATCAGGCTCGCCAAGCGTTTTGATGGCTGAGTCGCGGTTCGCGATATCCACCTTCGGATTGCGAAACATATCGCGCATCATACGCCCGCGTTCGATCTTGTCACCGGCTAGCCACTCGGCTGAGTTAAAAGGCTTTGGCGAATAATCACGCCAGGGCTTTTTGAATCCCATACACGCTAGATTGACCGCCGCAAGTATAAGGAAACATAACGCTAGATCTCGTGATGCACCAATAGACCGAAAATGTTTATTCACAATATGTGGCTCCTTTTTTTGATCTAACGCCTGACCCACCTAGTTTTGTCCGACCAGAATATTGTTTGCCCGTCCGGAGAAACGGTGGCGGTGCGGCCCCAGCCGGTCGAGATGACGCCGTTCTTAACAAAAGCGGTCGAGCCGCTCAAGTTTCGGCCGTCCGAGATCTTAAATGTCAGCACGCCGTTTTCGTACGACACGGTACCGCCCGAGGCATCGACCTTGCCGTCGGCTTTGTAGATCCTGTACGAGCCGACGATGTTTGGCAGCTCTGTAGTTGCCGGCGTGGTCGGCAGTGTCTGCACAGGTGGATTGTCCGTCGCCCGCGGTGTCGTTTTAACCGGAGTCGGTGTGGTTTTCGGAGTCGGCGTCGGTGTTGGAAATACCTGCGGCAAAGGGCCCGGCAAAACTTCGTTTCCACCGCTGTCGCCATATTTCTTAAATTGGCCGTCCTTATATGAATACACAATGGCCGCGTCGGTCTCGCAGATGTATTGGTTGACGAGGTCCGCCTTGACCATCGTTGTCGAGCCTTCGCCCTCGCCGAGCAGCGTGCTGCTTATTGACGAACCCTTTTTAATGATCGTGGTCGCGGTGCGTTTGGTGTCGGCAGTATATTCTTCTTCAAAAAAAGGATCGGGAATATAGTCGCCCTTTTCGTTAATAAACCCGATCAGGTGCAAGCTCCGTTCAACGCCTTTCCCTGCCAGAATTCGCACAAGATAATCTGTCCGCCCGTCGTTGTTAAAATCGCCGGTCAGCAGCCATTTCTTGCCGCTGCAGGCTCCCGGAGCTTGCCGCCACTTGCCCATGTCGGCTGACGAGTAATAGTCGTCAAGAAACTTCTTGATCTTCGCCGGCACGACCTGCGCTGACGCAGCGGCGGCAAAAACAAAGATCAGTAAGAGGCCCGGAATTATCTGTTTCATAATATTTCCTATACCGTGTTGCGTTGTAATGTAAATTTCCACACCATTCTACCCTGCTTTTCGTCAAAAATATACCGTCCGTCGGCGACGCTCCAGTAGCCGAGAAACTCCCAGCGTCCGGGAGACAGTTTGTTAAATAGCGGGACGCTCTCGCCCGTTTCGACCGCATCGAGCAAAGCCCGATTTTGCGCATCGAGCTTTTGATTCCCGCGCCGTCCGCTGCCCGTGTAAAGGATGGTGTTCTTGCCTGCTCCGTGTGTATCGGGATAGCACGGATTATGGACGCCAAAATCGGTCAGCAGCGATATCAGCCGCCCGTTTCGCTGATAGATGCCGTTGCGGATGCGGTGCGTTTGCGATACCTCGGCCCAAGTAAAAATGCGGCCGATATCGTCGGTTGTCAGCGTGATCTCATCCATTTACCCGTATTGCGAGTTTTCCCTTTGACACAGTATATAGTGGTGATACAATGTTTGCCCATCACCCGCATTTCGGTGGTTTTCAGTACCTTTAACTTAACATTGTCGCCGTACCGGCTTTTCCGATGCCCTCCAACTAACCTTTGGCATAGCGGAAACGGCTTGTTCATATTTTAGCTTTTGAGGAGATCTACCACAGTGAAAAAAATCCTAGGTGTTTTAGCAGTGATCGTAGTCGCACTGGTTGCGTTTGGCGTCGTTTCAAAACGAGCCACAGCAAACAAAGCGGTCTTTAATACCGGCTCGCAAGACGAGCGTGAAATGGCAAAGCAAATTAGTCTTGACTTTTTGCGTGGCCGCGCAGCAGAGCGTGCCATCGGCAACGCAGACGATTTTGAGATCAAGCGCGTCGAGATCGACGGCCTGAAAACCGCTCACACGCACATCCGCCAACGGATCGGCGGCGTCCCCGTGTGGGAAGGCGAGGCGATCGTGCATATCGCCCCAGACGGCTCTGTCAAAGGTATGACCGACGCCCTTGCGGACAATATCGCGATAAATACGACGCCGAATTTTGGCGAGAAAGAAGCGCTTCGTTTTGCGATCGGCATGTACGAGGGCCGTGCAAAACTGACGGATTCGCCGAACATCGGCTTGTACATCTATCGCGGCGGGACCCGCGACCATCTCGTCTATCGGGTCGAAACGCCGAGGCTTGACGGTTCACGCGGCACCTCAGTTCCGGTCGTGTTCGTCGATGCTCACACCGGCGAGCGGGTCGATGGCTATGACAACCTGCAGACCGGCACCGGTTCGTCGCTGTACAGCGGCACTGTCGCGATCAGCACCAGCCAATCGGGGGCGAACTTTTACATGGAGGACACGACCCGCCGGCAGGGCACTTTTAACATGAACAATACCGGCAACACATCGACCGGCACCGGCGGCACGCAGTCGCGTTACACCGATGCCGACGACAACTGGACAGCGACCAACGCACGTGCCGGCGTCGATGCGCATTACGGTGCGGCAAAGACCTTTGATTATTACCAGACGGTGCACGGCCGCAACGGCATCGACGGAAACTACGGCCCGGGCACGACCACCGCAGCGGCAAACGGCGTCAGCATCGTCGCTTCGCGTGTACATTTTGGCTCGAATTACAACAATGCCTTTTGGTATCAAAATATGATGACCTACGGCGATGGCGACGGTTCGACCTTTACGCCGCTGACGACGATCGACATCTGCGGCCACGAAATGACCCACGGCGTGACCGAACGCACCGCCAACCTCACCTACGCAAAAGAATCGGGTGCATTAAACGAATCGTGGTCCGACATCATGGGCTCGATGGTCGAACTCTACGCCGACGGCGGTGTTGTCTCAGGCGACACATGGAAGATCGGCGAAGAAGCTTACACGCCCGGCACAGCCGGCGACGCGCTCCGACGTATGGACAACCCTAACGCAGTCGGCGATCCCGACCACTACACGCTAAGGTTGTACCAAGGCACCTGCACCGCGTCGAATGCAAACGACCAGTGCGGCGTGCATACAAACTCGAGCATTTCGAATCACGCCTTTTATCTGATGGCAAATGGCGGCACTAACCGTGTCAGCGGCGTTGCTGTGACCGGCATCGGCGGCACCGACGCGGCAAAGATCTTTTACCGTGCGCTGACGACATATATGACTGCGAGCACAAATTTTGCCGGTGCAAGGACCGCTACATTGAGCTCGGCGGCAGACCTGTTTGGCTCGACGAGTGCCCAGTACAATACGGTCGCGACCGGTTGGTGCGCGGTCGGTGTCGGAGCTTGTCCGACTACCGGCACACCTACGCCAACCCCGACTCCAACTCCGACCCCCGGCGGGACAGAGTTGTTGACCAACGGGGGATTTGAAGCGAGCGCGAGCCCGTGGGTCGGTTCGGGAACCGGATATTCTTACACCGCAAACGGCGCGAGCCCGCACGGTGGTACCGGTTACATCTACTTTGGCGTGAACAACAGCGTCACCGGACAGTCGTATCAGACGGTCACTATCCCCGCAGCAGCGACGGCGAACCTGACATTCTGGCTCAACGTCACCTCGAGCGAGACGACAACGACGACGCAATACGACAAGCTCTTTGTCGAGATCCGCAACACCAGCGGCACCTTGCTGACGACGCTTGCGACGTATAGCAACCTTAATAAGGTGGCGTCTGCATCGACGTATTCGCAAAAATCGTTTAGCCTCGCCGCCTATCGCGGCCAGACCGTGCGGGTGCAATTCCGCTCGACGATGGACAGCTCAATAACGTCCACTTTCCGCGTGGACGATGCCTCGCTGAAATAGACCGTGTTTATGCGGATCATTTGATGAGGACGATCTTCGGATCGTCCTCATTTTTTTAAGTTGCATTTCTGGCAGTGAGATGTCATCCTGATTGAGTTAATCCTTCTCTTAGCGTCGGTCCATGGGGAAACGCGCTTCGTCTTTAACGGTTTTTGGATAAGTTTGAGAGCAGGCCTTTGATAGTAAAATAGAAGTAGCTCTTGAGTTTTTTTGAGTATCCGCGACCGGCCTCTACCGCTTTTGGTTAAGAACACGCCAGCATTCGCAACACTTCTTGTAGCAATTCCCTAAGCGGGAAAGGAAAATAAAATGAAAATATACGTAGGAAATTTGTCTTTTCAGACAACGAACCAGGACCTTAACGACCTCTTTGGCACGATCGGCACCGTCGAATCAGCAAACATCATCGAAGATCGCGAAACCGGCCGCTCACGCGGATTTGGTTTTGTCGAAATGGCTAGCGCTGATGACGCAGAACGCGCAATTGCCGAATTTAACGGTAAAGAAGTCGATGGCCGTACATTAAAGGTCAACGAAGCTAAGCCACAGGAAAACCGCAGCGGCGGTGGTGGACGCGGTGGATACGGCGGCGGACGCGACAGAAATCGCGGCGGCGGCGGATACGGCGGACGCAGCTGGTAATAGCGAAAGCCTATCGGCTTATGCGAATATTAGGGAACGGTTTCGGCCGTTCCCTTTTTATTTTGCAATGATCTTAAACCTCGTCGGAAAACTCTGGAAAAAGCTACCCAAATCGGCACGGACGTTTGTCACGCGCCGTATGCAGGTGACATTTACGTCATCCGCCGCCGGCATCATTGTTAATGAGGACGGCAAGGTGCTGCTCGCCAATCACGTGCTGCGGCCCGCGTCGGGCTGGGGCGTGCCGGGCGGCTTTCTGGAGTTTGGCGAACAGGCCGAAGCTGCGTTTCGCCGTGAAGTAAAAGAAGAGACAAGTATCGAAGTGTATGACGTAAAGATCTACCGCATCCGCACATTCAAACGGCATATTGAGGTGATGTTCACCGCCAAGGGTACGGGCGATGCCAAGATCGGCAGCCGTGAGATCATGGAACTTGCGTGGTTTGGTGTGGACGAATTGCCGCCTGAGATGGCTCTCGACCAGCAATTTATGATCCGCAAAGTGCTGGGTCGCGAAGATTAAAAAAATCCACGGCTTTTTGCCCGACCTGCCCTGCGGTTGTATAATTGCACCTTAGTTAAGGAGAAATTTTCATGACCGAAAACCAGATCGACCTGGTCCCGTCGCCCGAAAGAGTGATGGACATCCTCACAACGACCGGTGCTTACCGCAAAGGCCACTTTGTTTACCCGAATGGCAAACACGCCTCGCACTATTTTCAGATGCCGCTCGCGTTTCGTCATTATGACAACGCCCGTGTTCTGGCCGTCGGCCTGAGCCGTCTCTTTAGAATGGAAAAGACAATTGCTAGCCATCTGCCAAAAGTCTCGATCATATCCCCAAGCCCCGGCGGCATCATGGTCGCATTCGGCGTCCGCGAAGCTCTCGGTGCCCAACAGATCTCGTGGGCCGAGATGGAAGACGGCAAACGGCAGTTTCGACAGTACATGTCCGAATACGAGCTCTACCCGTCGATCATCGTCGATGACATCAACCGCTCGGGCAAGGCCATCAACGAAACCATCGAGATCGTCCAAGCCGCCGGTTCTGAGGTCATTGGGATCGGGACCATCGCTGCTTTCGAAGATGCCCCGCAAGAATTTAACGGTATCCCGGCAAAGAGCCTGCTCAAATTTGATGTCAATTTTTACGGCACCGAAGACGAGTGGAAATCAACGCATCAGAACTCGATGGCTGAGACTGAAACAGTACGGTTCTAAGATCAGTGGCAGTAGGCAGAGATGAATACAAAAGCCTCAGAGTCGATGACTTTGAGGCCTTTTTAAAAGAAACTTTAAGCTTGAAACTAAATAGCGTGGCGATTTGCCAGAGCTTTGTCCATTGTCACTTCATCAACAAATTCGAGATCGGCCCCGACCGGCATTCCCATTGCAATTCTTGTCACCAGTAAGCCGAGCGGTTTTAACAAGCGGGCGATATAGTTTGCTGTAGCTTCGCCCTCGGTCGTCGGGTTTGTCGCGACGATCAGCTCCTTGATATCGACACCCTCGTTGTTTTCGGACCGCAGTCTGGGCAGCAGATTCGCGAGCATCAGCTCGTCCGGCCCGATACCCCGCATTGGCGATAGCGTACCGTGCAGGATGTGATAAAGCCCGCGATACGATCGCGTCTTTTCGACTGCGACCAAATTATACGGCTCCTCGACAATGCAGATGATCGAACGGTCGCGTTTGACGTCGGTACAGTACAGGCACGGGTCAACGTCTGTCAGATTATTGCAAACCGAACAAAAAACGATCTTTGCCTTAACCTCGGTGAGCGCATTTGCAAACTGTTCGACCTCAGCGAGCGGACGCCGCAGCACATAAAAAGCCAGCCGCTGAGCTGACTTGCCGCCGATGCCCGGCAGACGTTTGAATTCGTCGATCAATTTTGCAACGGGTTCTGAGTAATCAAGCATGAGAATGAATATTTACAGGATGAACAGGATAGGCAGGATCAAGACAGGTATCCTTTAACATCCTGTATATCCTGTATATCCTGTTAAGTTTCTCTCTTAGTTACTACATGAGACCGGGCGGCAGCATGCCACCCAATTTTCCCTTTAGCGATTCTTCGACCTTACGGCGGGCTTCGTTTAGGGCCGCTACGGTCAGGTCTTGGAGCATCTCGACATCGCCGTCTTTTACGAGATCGGGCGAGATAGTGAGGCTGATGACCTCAAAATCGCCACGCATTTTTACCACAACGGCCCCACCGCCCGCAGCCGCATCGACCACCAGTTCTTTCATCTGACGGCCCATCTGCTCTTGCATCTGTTGGGCCTGCTGCATCATCGCGTTAATGTCCATACCACCAGGTAACTTCATATTTCCTCTGATAATTCTGATAAAAACTAAAATTTCGCACTCAGCTTTCCCTAATTATATCACCCCTGCCATCAAAATCAGCCGACGCAAAATTATTTCGCCCCAACTGTTAAAACTTGTTGACAAGGTATCTGCCGCTGTAATAATCTTATTTACGGTGCAGCAGTTTTGCATCGCCAACCCACAATAATCACCCACAATTCAGGTAAAGCAGACAAGGTTTTTTTGGACTCGCTGGTGACGTGTATTTTGCGTCCGATTCGAGATAGTTCATACTTGTAAGCTATTTTTGCATTTTGAGATTCTCACCGTTTCTCGAGTGGCCAAAACTGCGTCTCGCCTCCATCACTTAAGTCGAAAAGGAGATCATTAATTAAATGTTCAGAAAAATGAAAATAGCCGCTATGGCGGCATGCATGGCTGCACTCTTTGTAGTTGCAGCTAACGCTCAGACGACGACCGGTACGGTCTCGATGAGTGGAACCGTCTCGAAATTTGTCGAGATCAACTCTGGCGGTGCAGTAACGCTCGCCGGTAATTCCGGCGGCGGCGTCACGACCGACGGCACAGCTAACAGCCCCTTGGCAGTCGTCGTCAACCTTGGCGAACTCGGTCCAAGCAACGCCAGCAACTTTGTCACGGCAAACGTGCCGCTCAAGCTCCGCAGCAATGCTGCATATGTGATGTCGATGGTCGCAACCGTCAGCAGCACAGGCTCGACGGCTAACAAGATCGGTGCGGCTGATATCGGTTTTGGCCTCGGCACGATCGCACGCACAGGCGTGGGAGTCAACACTGGCGGTGCCGATACCAATGCAACATCGGGCGACCCGACATTGGTCGCAAACGGTTCGGTCAACGCGACCAGTGGCCGTTATGAATTTACCGCAACGCGTTCGAACCTGAGCGCTTTTGCCAGCTCGACCACCGCGCTGAACGGTGCATTCATCATGAACGCAGTTCCCCGCAGCAATGCTAACGGATTGACGGTTCCCGCAATGTTTGCCGTCAAGCCGCAGTTTTACGAGAACGGTTCGACGACCGTTTCCGTGACATTTACCGTAACCGCACCATAACTCTAAATGACGAAGAACGTCTTCTCATTCGCATTATTGATATGCGTAATTTCGCTCTTGAGCCTGGGCAATGTGTTTGCCCAGGCACTCGACATTTCCTCGGGCGGTGCTCCGACTATCACCGGCACAGTCGGCGGTTCGGTCACGGGCAGCGCGAGTGTTTTAAACAATCTGGTCGTAACCATCAACTTTGGTGAGGTCTCACCGTCCAATACAAATAACATCGTTAAGGTCACCGTGCCTATTACCGTCCGAAGTAATCAGGCGTACAAAGTGACGGCGACCTACTCCGGGGCGATCAACGCCAACCCACAGGCGCTGCAAAAGTCGGACATCGGCTTTGGGCTGAATAATTGGCGCGCGATGGGATCGAATTCCCGCGTTTGTGCACTACCTCATATTTTTTACGCACCTTTTAGCAATGATCCGGCGACAAGTGTTTCGATCAACGCCGCGACCGGACGAGCACAATACACATCGGATCTTGCCGACGTAACGACCAACACAACGATACTCAGCGGCCCGCGTCTGTCGAATGGCGGAGCGGCTCGGGCAACCAACGACGGATACATATTCGACGCGATATTTACCATCACGCCACAGTTTTACGCGGCCGGCACAACGAGTGCGACCATTACATTTACAATTTCGGCCGGCCCAGCAGCCGCCTGCTAATCAAAGCAATGAATAAACTTATTTCGTTAATATTTCTCGTTATTTCCCTCGCTGCGGCTACTCTGGCACAAACTCCGTCCGGCGGTATGGCTCTGGGGCCGGCACGTTTTGAGCTTGAGATGAAACCCGGCACCGAGACGACGGTCGTTGTAAATCTCGATTACAAGGCTGGTGACAATGCAACAAAACCCGCCCGCATCGTCGCGTCGCTCAACGACTGGACCATAACAAAAGACGGCCGCGTCGAATATTTTCCCGCCGGAACACAGGCAAATTCGGCCAGCCCTTGGATCATCTACAGCCCTGGCGAAGCCGCCGTCATGCCCGGCGCGATCCACCAGATCCGCGTGACTATCTCCGTTCCCGCAAACGCCGCCCCCGGCGACCACCTATCTGCTCTGATCATCGAGCAGCGTCCCGAATCGCTCAAGTATGATAAAAACGTCCGCCAGATGATCGTTAAATACCGCATGGCATCGGTCTTTTACATTAAGGTTCCAGGCCTTACGCAAAAAGGCGATTTTGGCGACCTGCTAGCCGAATCTACGCCCGAAGGCATCGTCGTCACGCCGACTCTCAAAAACGAAGGCAACAGCATGATCCGTCCGCTCGCGTCGGTCAAAGTTCTCGACACCGAAGGCAAGATCGTGGCGGACATGCCGGATGTCGAGCCTCTGCCGATCCTTGGTGGAGCCGAAACAAAACAGCCGCTGCTTGTCGCCAAACAATTGCCGCCCGGCAACTACACGGTCAAATACCGCGTCGATTTTCAGGACGGCAAAAACGCCACCGAAGGCGTCACCGATCTGGTCGTCAAAGCTCCCGTCACCCAGATCGCTGCCTCTGACAAAGCCGTCAAAAAGCCTTAACTCCCGCTTTTTCTCAACCAAATGACCCGCTCTTTTTCACTTCGCAATACGCTATTCGTATGTCTGGCTTGCCTGCTCACATTGGCGGCGGTTCAGACGTATGCGAAACCGGGTCCTGGAAAGAAAATACCCGCCAAGACCGCAACGGCAAAAAAACAGGGACAATTTGCAGCGATCATCGTTAATGGCCGCACATTGACCGGCCCAAACAGCAATGCCGTCAACCGCAATGGCCGGGTTGCCGTGCCGGTAATGGCAGTCGCACGGGCACTCGGTGATGCCGTAACCATCGACGTATCGGCGCGTAGAATTTCGGTGAAACGTCAGACCGGCGAGACTGCTGACCTCGACGCGCGGCTCGGCCAAGTGCGTGAGAACGGCGCAGTGCTGCTCGCTATATCGAACGCAGGCGAACTGGTTTTCACGCCAAACGCCGATGATATGATCGTGCCCGCTGAGATCGCATCGGCGCTTTTTGACGCCGCGATCCGGTTTGACGATGCACAAAACGCAGTGCTCATCACCCGCGGGAGCGTAGCTCCGGCTACAGTACAAAGCAGTAGCAGCCGCAGCGTTGCAGAGCTGTACAACATCGATTACGAATACAACCTCAACCGTTATTCGTCGCTATCGTCGCACAACATTATATTGACGGGTGTGGGACGTGTCGGTGACGGACGGTTTTATTTCACATCGAACGCGAGTAAGTCTTCGTCGCAGAGTATCCGACCTCGTAACTTCACGCTTAATCTCGAGAGGCCGAATGGCCAGCGGTTCACCGCCGGAGATTTTGGCACCGGCACGACGCTACAGTTTCTCTCGGCAAATATTCGCGGAGCGATGGCCGCTGTGCCGATCGGGCGTTTTGCCGTTACGGCATTTGCAGGACGTGCAAATTCCGGCACGATCATTAGGCCGCTGATAATTGAAAACGATCCGTTGCCGCAACCGGTCCTCGCGCCGCGTTACGACACCAATGTTTTTGGGTTTTCCATATCGACCGCTCTGGCAAATTCACGCCGTGTTTCGCCGTGGACGTTTGCCGCCGGGGCGATGCGCTTTGCAGGGCCGACGAGAACCGGCGATGTCTTTACCGCTGTTGCAAATTACAACGGCTCGCGTTTCCGTATGCAAGGTGACACGGCCTTTGGCATATTTGACGGGTTATCGACTGACAGTATTCGAGTAAAGGGCTCGGCGTCCGCCTTTGATCTCTCTGCAACATATCAGCTCGCCGAGAGTTTTTCGGTCCAGGGTCGTTATGCGTTTATCGGTCGTAATTTCCTCTCGCCGCAGCCCGGTGTACGCGATCCGCTCGATCTCAAAGCTGCCGGTTTCAACTGGTCGCCTAGAAAATGGCTCTCGACATCTTTTAACGCCAGCGTCGTAAAACGACCCGGAGACGCAACAAAACAAGACCGCTCGGCGACCGTCGCTGTTGCTATTACGCCCGGCGGCACGGCTCCAAGATTTTATTTTTCGCACACGCAAAATAGCTCGATACAGGCGAGGTCGTCAGCGTTTTCGTTATTTAACGCGTCAAAAGATTTTTCACGCTGGCGCGTTTATATGAATGCGACCCGCGTCAAAACGCTTGGCACAGCAACGATGAACGCCCAGTTTGGAGCGAACTTTCTCATCAACGACCGAAACTCGGTCGAGATGAGCCAAGGTATCGGAAGCCGACGTTCTCTGACCGGACAGATCGACTGGCGAACGTCAAATCTGCTTGGCAAACGCCTCAGCTTTACCGCCGGAGCGGGCTATAGCTATGGACAAAACTCAAAATTTTCGGCTTACGAACGCATCACCGCTTCGCTAACGCTGCCGCGTCAGACATCGCTACAGGTCAGCTATATGAACACGAACGCCGGACCGACGCTGCTCGTCAGCATCAAAGGCTCGCTGTTTCGCAAGCGCGAATCGTCGGCGTTTCTCAACGCTCCGCTCAGCGAGGTCAATTCGTTTGCAAAAGTCTCGGGCCGCGTGTATCAGGACGTGAATGTGAATGGCCGTTTTGACGCTGACGTGGATAAGCCGCAGGCTGATGTGAAAGTTCAGGTGGACGGCAACCGCTACGTCCTATCGGACGCCGCGGGGCAATACAGCTTTGACGCAGTGCTCGCGGGTGACCACAAAATATATCTCGATCTAATGTCGATCCGTGCCGATCTGACGCTGCTTAGCGGCGGCGAACATTCTACAGCGATCAAGGCCGGCAGTATCTCGACGATCGATTTCCGCCTTGTCAGAACGGGCCGTCTGCGTGGCCGCGTTTGGCTGGATGTGAATGAAAACGGCAAATTTGACGAGGGCGAAAAACCGCTCGCGGATGTTCGTGTCGTCACCGCCAGCGGACGCGATACGCTCACCGACGCCGACGGATATTATGTCATTGGCGATCTCGCCCCCGGCGAACATGTAATACTCATCGACGAAAAAACCCTGCCCGAAAAGACACGTTCCGCCGCCGGTTCGCTCTCAATGCAGGTTTTCCCCGGCCGCGAAACCAGCGATGTCAGCCTCGCCGTAATCTACATACCTGCTGACGTGAAGCGCTTTGGTGCCAAGACTAATTAGTTAGCGACTTCACGATTGTTGCCTCAAATCCGCTTTACGCTTAAACTCGTTATGTATTCATAACGAGAGTTTTAGCGATGAGATCACACAACGACATACTCGGCCTGATCGGCAACACTCCGCTCGTGCGGATCAATAACATTACGCGGCAGTTGAAAATAAAGACGCCGATCTACGCCAAGATGGAAAGCCTGAATCCGGGCTATTCGGTCAAGGACCGCATCGGCATTTCGATGATCGACTGGGCCGAACGCGAGGGCGTGCTCAAAAAAGGCGGCACGATCATCGAGGCGACAAGCGGTAATACGGGCATCGGGCTCGCGCTCGTTGCGGCCGTTCGCGGATACAGATCGATCTTTGTTTTGACTGAAAAAGCATCGACCGAAAAGGTTCGTTATCTCAAGGGGCTTGGTTCGGATATCGTAGTTTGCCCTGCGGCGGCAAAGCCCGGTACGCCCGACCATTACGTCGAGACGGCAAAACGCATCGCCGCCGAGACACCAAATTCTTTTTATCCCGACCAGTACAATCACCCCGAAAATCCGGCGGCACATTACCGCACGACCGGGCCTGAGATCTGGAACGACACCGACGGAAAAGTCACCCATTTTGTCGCAAGTATCGGCACCGGCGGCACGATCAGCGGCACTGCCCGTTATCTAAAAGAGATGAACCCCGGCATCAAGATCATCGGTGCCGACCCGTACGGATCGATATTCAAAACCTACAAAGAATCCGGTTTTATCCCCGAAGCAACGCCGTATCTCGTCGAGGGTATCGGGCAAAATCTGCCCGTCGGCAACGCCAACGTCTCGATCATCGACGAGATCATCAACATTACCGACCGCGATTCGTTTGATCTCGCGCGACAGCTTGGTCGCAAAGAAGGCATCTTTTGCGGCGGCTCGACGGGCACGATCTTTGCCGCTGCGCTAAAGGTCGCCAAAGAGCTGGATGAAAATTCGCTAGTCGTATTTATCGTCTGCGACACCGGCGAGCATTACCTGTCAAAATTCCATTCCGACGAATGGATGAAGGAAAAACTGCTGCTCGAACCACAGCGTATCACCGCCGGGCTGATCGCCGAGACCAAAAACGGCACCTCGCCCGCCGAGCTGATATTTGTTGGCCCGGATGATCTAGTTAGCGATGCGCTCGCCAAAATGAACGAGAGTGGCATTACGCAAATGCCCGTCATCGAGGACCATCGCTCGGTCGGATCTCTTCGCGAAAGCGGCATCCTGACCAAGCTGCTCGCAAACCGCGAATTGCTCAACGCAAAGGTCAGCGATGTTATGGACAAGAGCTTTCCGGTGCTCGATGTTGACGCAAGCTTTGCCGAGATCAAATCAAAACTTCAACGCAATCCAGCGGTTTTGATCGAAGATTTTAAGCGAATTACGTCTATAATTACACGTTCGGACGTTTTGGATATTCAGGGATAGAATGGGCGGAAACGCGAGTGTGAACGAGCGTGCTTGTTAATTGATGAGCGACGAAATGAAACAACCAGACAGTTCTGACGGGTGGCAGATGCCCGAGCCTGTGTTTCGCTCGTCTGAGGGGCGTACGCCCGCAGGCATTCACGCCACAGTCCCGTCTGACGAATCCACGACCGCGCCCGGCTTTCATCAGGCACCGACAGTCGAAACCGAAGGGTTGCCGCCCGAATCAGATCTCCACACGGCAATAACCGCCGAAACCGAAGGGTTGCCGCCCGACGAACCGGACTTTCATCAAGCAAAGACTATCGAGACCAAGGTACCGGCTCCGGATGCTCAAAAAGTAAAAGCTGCTCCCGTAAAATCAAAAAAAGGCGGCTGCGCCAAAACCTTTCTTTTCACAGTCAGCCTGATCGGCCTCGGCATCGCCGCCGTGGTAATTGCTCTCGTCTATTTTCTGTTTTACTACCGCCCGGCTGAAACAGGAACGTTTTAACAATCATCGTGGAATCCGAAGAGCAATTCATTCCATCTATTCATAACTATTGCGACCGTTGGTGTGAGCGATGCGAATTTGTATTGCGCTGCCGCGTCGGAGTTGCGGAACAAGCGATGTCCGACGAGGAAAAGGACCTAACCAAACCCGCGTTTTTCCAAAATCTTAAGAATATTTTTGCCGAAGCTCGTGCATCGTTGACGGAAAAAGCGGAGGAATTTGGCATCGATCTGACTCCACTGAGTGACGAGGAATACGCGGAGATCAGGGCTCGCGAAAAAGCATTTATCAAGGGTGAAGAGATCACTAAATTGGCAGAGAAATATGCCTGGGACGCACGAACTGTTCTTAGTGAAAAAGATCAATGGTTATCTCACGATAATGCTGATGATGAAATACGGGCTTCTGTGATCGAGGTTATCTATTGGTATCAATTTTTTATTTCTGGAAAGATCCAACGCGGGTTACACGGCATTCTGGATGCCGACGGTGACGTGGACACGGACGAGATCCGGGACTCGCAAAGCGATACAAACGGTTCTATCAAGGTAGCATTGATAGCGATTGAGCGTTCGTTATTGTCGTGGACATATTTGCTCTCGGCTGAAAACTCCAGCAAGATCCGCCCGCTAATCGACCTGCTCGAAAACACCAAACAGCTTACCGAAAAAAAATTCCCGAACGCTCGTGATTTCATACGTCCGGGATTTGATGAGATTGAAATGGTTATGTAGAGGTCATTCTCCGCGTTCTCGTACTACTGGTTTTTCGACTTAGAATAGACAAACTTTGCAGTACCGGGCATTCCTTTTCCATTGATCGTTTGTGTCAAGGTTTTTCCATCCATCGACAGGCTCCACTCTTCTCTTGATTCCATAACCGGGGAGCGAACGCCGCCTTGAACCGTCCCTAACGCTCCTTCGAAACCAATGACGAGTTTCTTCCCCTCCCATTTCGCAGCCACCTTATCCTCGCTATTGCTTTTGACGGTTTCGTCGGCGGTGGTGCCGATCAAGTAGATGGTTTTTCTGACGGATTTCTTACCATCCATTATCGTTGTATAAGTAATCACTATCTCGTCCGCACTTTGGGTAGCAACCATCGTGCTATCCGGAAAGGTCACGGTCATGCCAATTCCGGCATCACTCTTGTTTTTATTCAACACCCATTTTCCGGCGAAACTGGTCGGTAGATCTACCGCTTGGCCCCCGTTCTGTCCAAAAATAAAAGAAGAATATGAGAAAAAACCTAAAACTAAAAATAAAACTCTCATGGATTACACCTATGGATGCGTCATGTCTTCTGCAACGACCAGCTCATCAAATTTCTCAGCCGTAAGAAGGTCTAATTGCACGGCGGATTCTTTCAAAGAGATGCCTTTTTTGTGGGCGTTTTTGGCGATCTTGGCGGCGTTGTCATAGCCGATGTGCTGATTTAGCGCGGTCACGAGCATCAGCGAATTTCGCAGGTAATGATCGATCTGATCGCGGTTAAGCTCGATGCCCGCGATACAGTAATCGACAAATCCGTGGCAGGCGTCGTGGATCAGCCGCACCGAGTGCAGAAAATTATGGATCATCACGGGCTTGAAAACATTTAGCTCAAAATTGCCCTGCGAACCCGCAAAGCCAATGGCTGCATCATTTCCAAACACTTGAACGGCGACCATCGTCATCGCCTCCGACTGTGTCGGATTGACCTTGCCCGGCATGATCGAACTTCCCGGCTCATTTTCGGGCAGCGAGATCTCGCCGACGCCGCAACGCGGGCCTGATGCCAGCCATCGGATGTCGTTTGCGATCTTCATCAGAGAACCTGCAAGAGTTTTCAGCCCGCCGGACGCAAAAACCACCTCGTCGTGCGCAGACAGAGCGGCAAATTTATCGGGGTGCGATTTGAACGGCAAACCCGTAAGCTCGGCGATCTTGTCAGCAGCACGCTGGGCAAATTCGGGATGAGCGTTGAGTCCCGTACCGACCGCCGTGCCGCCGATCGCAAGATCCATCAGGCCCGGCAACACCATTCGCAGGCGTTCGATATCACGCTCGACGAGTGAAGCCCAGCCGCCAAATTCTTGGCCGACTGTCATCGGTGTCGCATCTTGCAAATGCGTGCGGCCGATCTTGACGACATCTTTGTATTCCTGGGCTTTGGCATTGATGGCGTCACAAACTTTCTGAACCTGAGGGATGAGAGCCGTCAGACGCTCCGCTGCGGCGATATACATCGCCGTCGGAAACGTGTCGTTGGACGATTGTGATTTGTTGACATCGTCATTTGGATGAACGGGCGTTTTTGAACCCATCTCGCCGCCGGCGATCTCGATCGCTCGGTTTGAGATGACTTCGTTGGCGTTCATGTTGGTCTGCGTGCCCGAACCTGTCTGCCACACACGCAGCGGAAAATGCGCGTCGAGTTTGCCCTCGATCACCTCGTCGGCCGCTTGCACGATCAGATCCAGTTTGCTCTTTTCGAGCTTGCCGAGATCGTAATTGACGATTGCGGCGGCCTTTTTGAGGATACCAAGAGCCCGTATTACCTCGCGCGGCATGACATCAAATCCGATGTCGAAATGGTGTAGCGAGCGCTGTGTCTGTGCTCCCCAATACGCCGTCACGGCGACATCTATCGGCCCCATCGAATCGGTTTCGACCCGCGTTTTAACTGCTTGTGTTGCTTCTGACATATGTGTTGTTTTCCAAACGCAATTTTACATCAGAACGCCTTGATCGGGATAGTAAGCGACACTCAGGTGAGTTTGTTGAAGTAACAGTAAACAAACTCTTGCGTCGTGCCAAATGGCGTATTGTGCGTTTCATCAAAACTTTCAACAAGGCTAAATTGCCTGCCAAATTCCGCTTGCATGGTCTCCGGGCTGTATCGAACAACGTCAAGGCCGCTACATTTTTGCGGGCCTTCGGGCCCAAAAGAAGCGACGATCAGATGTCCGCCCGGCTTTAACGCACGCGTTACTTGATCGACGTACTTTCGTCGATCGCTGGCGTCCATCAGGAAATGAAACACTGCCCTGTCGTGCCAAACGTCGAACCGGTCATCGGGCAGATCGGCCTCGGTAATATCGGCCACGATCCAATTGACCGTTTGAGCGGCGGCACCTAGACGCTCCTTGCTATTAGCTATTGCTGTGCCCGAAATGTCTAGGACAGAGACATCGGCAAACCCTCGACCGAGCAGGTCATCAACCAGCGTCGAACTGCCACCACCAACGTCGATGATCGCAGCATCTTTTTCGACACCGGTCTGCAATATGAGATCTAGCGAATTATCGAGATGGTCGCGATGCCAGCTCATCTGATCTTGGGTTTTGGTCGCGTAGACATTTTCCCAGTGCTGCTTGTTTTGCATTGTAACGACCCATTATTTTGCCGTCGGGGCACCGTGCGGAGATTTTGTCTCCATCGGCAATCCGGCAGCTTGCCACGCGACAGTGCCGCCCGTAACGTTCAAGACGTTATTAAATCCGGATTCCTTTAAAATGGCCGCAGCCTTTTTCGAACGGTTGCCCGTCTGACAGATCAGATAGACAGGCTCATTTTTCTCAAGCGTGCCGAGTTTTGATGAGATCGTTTCGAGCGGGATGTTTACAGCCCGAGCGGCGTGTCCGCCGGCATATTCCTCAGCGGTGCGAACGTCGATGAACTGCGAATAAGCTTTTGATACCGCAGCCTGAGCCTCCGCCGGCGAAACCTCTTTGATTTCGGACGGAAGGTTTGCCACGCCCGAATCTGTATTTTTTGTTGACGCGCTCTGACACCCGGCGAACAAAAATATCGCTGTCGTTAAAACTAATATGTATTTCATCTTATGCTCCTATTTCGAGCTTGCGCACGCGGTGACGGCGGCCTCGGTTTCGAGCCCTGCGTCAAACCAAGCTACAGTACCACCTGTGACATTAAAAATGGTCCGAAAACCGGCGTTCTCAAAAATGCTCGTGCCGATACTCGAACGGTAACCGCCCTGGCAAATGACATAAACGGGCGTCGCCGGGTCGAGTTTATCGACCAAGTTAGTGAGTTTGTCGAGCGGAGCGTTCCAGGTTCGTGTTGCGTGGCCGGCGTCGTACTCGCCCGGCCGCCGTACATCTACAAACTGCAAATGTTTCTCAGTCTGCGTCAGCCCGGCAACTTCCTCGACGCTGACCTGTTCGATATTTTTTTTCTCGCCTGTGTAATTATCGATCAGGATCGAACCGGTGACCGTTTCGTGGCCAACGCGGGCGAGGCGCATTACTGCTTCGTCGATCTGATCCTGAGTCTGGGCGACAATAGCGAGTTGCGTCCCGATCGGAATGAGCGTTCCGGCCCAAGAGGCAAATTGCCCACCGAGGCCGATATTTATCGAGTTTGGTATATGTCCGCCGCCGTATTCAAAATTTTTTCGTACGTCTATAACGACGCCGTCAAAATCAAGCATCTCTTCCGTCGAAAGCTCTCGCGGCCTGACGATCTCAGTCAGCGGAGCCGAGCCCTCGAGATTTTTTGCCGCACTCTTGGGGAAATACATCGGGACCTCAGGCTGGTCGCTGGCGACGATCTTAACAAATTCGTCTTTCGACATCGGCTGGAGCGCATAATTAAACTTTCGCTGCTCACCGAGTGTTGACCAGGTCTCTTTTGAGAGCGATTTGCCGCAAAGCGAACCAGCTCCGTGCGCCGGATAGACCTCAGTTTCATCGGGCAGTGGCAGTATCTTTTCGTGTAACGAGTCATAGAGCAACCCGCCCATCTCGGCGGCGGTAAAACCTACAGAACCGATCAGGTCGGGTCTGCCGACGTCGCCGATAAAGAGCGTGTCGCCGGTGAACATTTTAAGAGGGGCCAGATCGTCCGCCGTATCTTTAGCAATGATCGTGATGCCCTCGGGCGTGTGGCCGGGTGTTTCGCAGAATGTAAGTTTGATATTGCCGACAGTTAGCTCATCACCATCGGCAACTTTATGTGTCGGAAACTGAGTATTTGCCCGTTGGCCGTAGATGATCTCGGCACCTGTTTTTGCGGCAAGCTCAACATGCCCGCTGACAAAATCTGCATGCGAGTGCGTCTCAATAATGTATTTGATCCGTGCTCCGTGCGACGCAGCCTCGTCAAGATACTGCTGGACATCACGCTGCGGATCTATGATCGCCGCCTCGCCTTCAGAGCCAATGTAATAAGAAGCGTGCGATAGACATCCTAAATAGAATTGCTTGAACTGCATAACTTTAGTTCTCCTGAGTAAGTGTGTGTATTTTACCAATTTCAAAAAATAACCGCGTAGTTTTTCACTACGAGGAACGCTGCGACGCCTAAGACGAGAACCGCAAACATACTTTGCAAACGTTGTGCCGCGATACGTTGCGACAAGATCGTGCCTATGATCGCACCTGCGACCGCAAGCGCCATCACGATCCCCGTTCGCCCCCAATCAAAAATATTCTGGCTCATATGGCCGCCGAGTCCCGCCGCGCAGTTGAGAAAGATAACGAATAGCGAGGTACCGATCGCTTTTTTCATGTTTAACCCACCAAAAAAGACCAACGCGGGAACAATTAAAAACCCACCGCCGACACCGAGAAATCCCGTTAAAATGCCAACACCAAGCCCCGCGATAATGCCCTGGACCGGATGCGGTTTGTGCGTAATTTCGCTGACCTTATGTTTTCGCCGCCATATCATCGAAACCGCAACTACTAGCATCAGTAACCCAAATATCAACAAGAGCAGCTCGGGCGAAACTAATTTGGTCAATGGTGAACCAAGCAGAGCTCCAATAATGTCCGCGATCCCAAATAACAACCCCGTCGAAAAATCTACATTGTCGCTTCGCCAGTGCATGTACGAGCCCAAAATACTCGTCGCCCCGACAACGGCCAATGACATACCGACCGCTTCGTACGGGCCCACACCGAGCAAATAGACGAGTATCGGCACGGTCAGTATCGATCCGCCGCCGCCGATCAACCCCAATGACAGTCCAATGACCGCGCTCAAGACCAAACCAATGATGAAAAGTGCTGACATTTTGATCCTTATTTCGCGGACTCGCAGCTCGCTGGGGCTTTATTCCATGGCATTTTGGCTAGAACCATGCCCATTCCGCATGTGTCGGTCAACGCCGAAAACATCAGCCCCGCCCCGACAAAAGCCGTGAGCAACAATAGATACGGGCTGACGAACACGCTCAAAAGCACGCCGGACAACACAAATAGGCCGGCGGCAAACCGTACCTGCCGTTCGAGCGACCAAACCTTTGACCCGCCCTTCACGACCGGCAGATCCGCTCCGGTCCAGGCGGCCATTCCGCCTTCGACGACGTGAATATCCGTAAACCCTTTTGCCGCTAGTTTTTCAGCCGCATTTTTCGCCCGATTGCCTGAGCGGCACATCAGATAGACCGGTTTTGTGTGGTCGATCTCGTCGGCGTGTTTTTCAAAATTTGAAAGCGGCATCAACTGCGCGTCCGCTATCCGCTCGCTGTTAAACTCAGAAAACTCACGAACGTCGATGACCTGACACTCGCCGCCGCCGTCTAATAGCTCATTTATCTCATGCACCGTTGCTTGTTTGATCGTCATTGTTGTAATTCGTTCTCCTAAGTAATATACTCGATCTGTGTATGAGCATATAACTATATCGTTATATTGTCAAGTATGAAAAAGAATAGACATCAGACCATGTCAGCCGAGGCTGTCGCTCTGGTCGCGGCGAGATTCAAAGTGCTCGCCGAGCCCCTTCGGCTGCAGATATTACAGTTTTTGCAAAACGGCGAGTCGAGCGTGACGGGCGTTACCAAGGCGGTAAATTCGACCCAGCCAAATGTCAGCAAGCATCTAAAGATGCTCCAGGACGAAGGGCTGGTAGCAAAAAGACAAGTCGGCAACACGGTCTATTACAAGATCGCCGACGATTCGGTTTTCGAATTGTGTGATGTAGTGTGTGGGAGCCTGAAAACAAAATTTTCAGAGCAAAGGGCAATGTTCTCCTAAGACCGATTTGCGTTGCGCACATACTCGACGACAAACCTCGGCGGCTCGTCTTCGTTTTCGGCGGGCATTATGACAAAGTCGGTCCGTCTTAGGCCGTTATGCTCAAATCGCGAGAGGTCACGACGTGACATCGGCCACGGGAGGATATCGGGTTCAGCATCGTCCTCACGGCCGCGCGTAACAACCACAAGCTTGCCGTCCTCACCAACGAACGCGGCAATCGCGTCAACCACCTGAGGCCGCATCTCAAGCGGCAAAGGCTGGATCGTGTAGATCTCAAGCACAAAGTCGAAGGCACTTACCCATTCAGTTGGCGGGTTAAAAAGATCGGCCGCGACAAAGTTAATATCATTGTCGCCATAAAGCTTTTTCGCCCATTCGATCGCCGTCGGCGATATGTCGAACGCAGTGACCTTAAACCCAAGATCGTGAAGATATTTCGCGTCGTCGCCCAAACCACAACCGACGACAAGCGCAGCGCCGCCATCGCCCTTAAGCCCGGTCGACTCTGCCCACGCGCGAAAATAGCTGTTAGGTTCGAGATCCGCCCAAGGTATCTGTTCGTTATCACCGGCAGATTCTTTGTACAGCTCCTCAAACCACCCAAGCGAATCGCCGCGCGCGGCAAATTTGGCTTGCAGCTCACGAATGTATGCCCGACGTTCTTCGATATCGCTATTCATCCAGTGCTCCTGATCCTTTCCAAAAATTGCTTGAAGATCATAAAGTAATTATACTGAACGTTGTTTTGACCAACAATTTATTCTAATCGCCCGGTTGGACCATAGTGGCCCGAACACTAGATATTTTGTCCGGCTACAGGCCTTACAAGCCGATCATGACCATCAAAACCTCGCTGAGATCGTTGCTCACCGTCCACGGCGGTTGCTTGATCATTCTGGTGCTCGCGTCAATATTATTTTTCGTGAACATCGGGTCATACAATCGATTTTCACGTGCTGAGTCGTACTTCTCATTGGGTTCCCGCATGATGCTCGAAACCGGCGACAGACTCTTGATGCACTCTCCGCAGGAATTGCCGCTCAATAAACCGCCGCTTGAGTACTGGGTGATCGGAGCATCATACAAGATATTTGGGACCAATTATGGCTCGGGCAGAATTCCGTCGGGCCTGTTTGCACTCGCGATTTTGGCATTGACCTATGCGTTTGGACAGCGGTTTATTGGGCGGTTAGGAGCGGCTACTGCTGCGGCGATGCTCGCGACGACATGGCTGTTTTTCAGTTTTGCCAGGTTAACGATGCCCGACATTTTGTTGACATTGTGCATCATGACCAGTATCTGTTGCTGGATGCTGGTTCTCGACGGTGTCTCAAAACACCAGTATTTACTGGCAATGATCGGTTACGCGGCTATGGCTGCGGGATTTTTGGTCAAGGGCCCCGCGGCGATATTTCTTACGGGTGCCCCGTTTCTGATCGAACTCATAATTTCTCGAGATCTGAGCATTATCCGAAAACTTAGGCCGTTTAGCGGCCTCATTGTATTTCTACTGTTTGCGTTTCCATATTTTGCCCTGGTCTATATTCGTGACGGCATGGGGCCTATTGAAAATTGGTTTGTCCAGGAAAATCTCCGGCGCTTTACCGGCACCTCTTACGCCCCCAGATCGTCGTTTATCGAATACACCTTTGGATCAATGCTGGGAGGTTTTGCTCCGTGGTCGATCTTGCTTTTGATAGTCGCGTTTTTTGATTTCAGGAACCGCAAGTCGCTTGAGATCGGACACAGGACGATGCGCCTGCTGTATATTTGGATGATATTGCCGGTTGCCTTTTTTGCGGCATCGCGTTTTAGGATCGATTATTATGTGATACCGGCATTCCCCGCCGCGGCATTGATCACCGCCCGCATAATCACCCAGATCCACATTTCGACCGTGACGGTCCAGAGGATCTTGTACGTGTTTTCAACGGTCGTTGTGCTCGGGCTACTCGTTGCAGCGGTATTTCTTGCGATCGCACCATTGGGTGTTCTTTTCCCGGAAACAAGTCTCGTTTATTTATCTGCATTTGCGATCATTTGCGGCCTAATACCCACTCTGGCGTGCATTTATCGGCGAAAGGTAAATTATTTAGTGCTGGGGACGACCTTTGCGATATGGCTTACACTTGTCTCGAGTAATGTTTTTCTCACCCCGCAACAATCCAGGTTCCTACCCGTGCCGCAAATGTCGGCCAAGATAACAAATACCGCCAAAATTTACGTATTCGGGGATGCGGAAGATTGGACGCCGGATATCAGATTTAACCTGCCGTATGAAAAACCGGTCCTCGCGGTTCCTCGTGAGATGGGGGTTGCGAGAGTCAAGGAGCTGCTTGATGAGGCAAACACCGCAGTATTTCTGTACGAAGATGATCTTTTAGCTTTACAGAATATTGGTTTTGCCCCAGCTACCCTTGCTGAGGGTGAGGTTTATCAAGCCCGAAGGATCAACGTAAAGATGCTCTTAAACCCGCAGTTGCGAAAGCTTTATTGTGTATCAAAGTCATCGTAGTTGTCGCCTAGAAAGGGATAGGAACCTCGACTGGAGCACCCGCTTCTTTCCAAGCCGCCCAGCCGCCGTCCATCGAGATGACGTTGGTATAACCCATTTTTTGCAGCATATCGGCTGATAGTGCCGAACGGTATCCGCCGCCGCAATAAAGGACGATCTCGGTGTCTTTGTCGGGAAATGTCTGGACGATGTCGCGTTCGATAATACCACGAGCCATGTGCCGAGCTCCTGCGGCGTGTCCGGCAGCGAATTCGTTATCCTCGCGAACGTCTATCAGCTCGGCACCGGCGGCAACCCGCTCGCGGGCTCCGGCGACATCGGTCTCTCTTACGCGGCTCTTGGCGTCGTTGACAATTGCAAGAAATTCTTCGGAATGGATCATAGTAAGACCATTGTAATCTAATTCGCTGGGGCTTAACTAGATTGGCTCACGCTAAACGCCTATAATGTGTAAAAGCAATTATTTTTATTTGAGGACAATACATTGGCAGAACAATTTGACGTAACGATCATCGGATCCGGGCCGGGCGGCTATGTTGCCGCCGTGCGTGCCGGACAGCTTGGGTTAAAAGTAGCAATTGTCGAAAAAGAAAAAGACGCGCGTCTCGGCGGCACCTGCGGCCTGCGCGGCTGTATCCCGACCAAGGCTTTGCTCAACGCCGCTCATCTATATGACAAGGCATCGCATTTTGAAAATTATGGCCTAAAGGTCAAAGACCTGTCGTATGACTGGGCAGGCGTGCAGAAATACAAATCAGACGTTGTTGCAAAGAACTCGGCCGGCGTGACCTATCTGATGAAAAAGAACAAGGCGACCGTTTTTAACGGCTTTGGCAAGATTGTCGGTAAAGGAAAGGTCGAAGTCGCTCTGGCTGACGGCAAAAAAGAGACGATCGAGACGAAAAATATCATTATCGCCACCGGTTCGGTCGTGCGTCCGATACCGGGTTTTGAAACGGACGGCAAGACGGTCGTCAACTCTGATCACATTCTCGAACTTACAAAAGTGCCGAAATCACTGATCGTAATGGGTTCAGGTGCTGTCGGCGTTGAGTTTGCGAGTGTATATCATCGCTTTGGCTGCGACACGACGGTCGTCGAGCTGATGGACCGCATCGTGCCGATCGAGGACGCCGACGTGTCGAAAGAACTTGCCCGTTCGTTCAAAAAATCAGGCATTAAATGCGAAACAGGCGTAAAACTCGACAAGCTCGAAAAAAATAAGAGCGGCGTAAAAGTTTCGGGCAAAAACGCCAAAGGCGAGACCATCTCGCTTGAGGCAGAAATGCTGCTCGTCGCCGTTGGGCGTATGCCAATGATCGAAGGCATCGGGCTGGAAAATACTAAGGTCGTCGTGAATCCGCGCGGTACGATCAAGGTCAACGAGTATTGCGAGACCGACGAGCCAAACGTTTTTGCGATCGGCGATGTCATCGACACCGCGTGGCTCGCTCACCTCGCCTCAAAAGAGGGCATCTTGGTCGTCGAAAAGCTCGCCGGCAAAAAGGTCGAGCCGATCAAACATCACCTCGTGCCAAACTGCACCTACTGCGACCCCGAAGTCGCGTCCGTCGGCCTGACCGAAGAAAAAGCAAAAGCCGCCGGTTACGACGTCAAGGTCGGCAAATTCCCGTTCTCTGCATCGGGCAAAGCTCGTATCCTCGGCGAGACTGACGGTTTTGTAAAGATCGTCGCCGAAAAGAAATACGACGAGGTGCTCGGCGTCCACATCATCGGCCCGCACGCGACCGAGCTGCTCGCCGAAGCCTGCGTCGCCATGGCCCTCGAATGCACCGCCGACGAACTCGGCCGCATCATCCACGCCCACCCGACCGTTTCCGAATCAGTAATGGAAGCCGCCGAAGGTGTGCATGATCTGACGATACATATTTAAAAAAGCAACTCAGGGCTTGTAAGAAATTCGAACAAGTGTTTTAATTTGGGTTATTTTCTAGGACAAAAAGCTTATTGAAGTTATGAAAATGGAAAACGTCAGTCTGCGAAGCACCAAAATGTCGGTTGAAGAGATAATGAGCTATCGCAATGATCGGCTTTTGAAGCGGTATCGTGAGGATTTTGGAGCATCTACAGAAGAAGCGGAAAGGTGCTTCAAGGCTCTAAAAGAATTTATGGTTATATGCGCTGTGAAGCCGGGATACAAGGTAACCTCCGACCCAATAGATAAAATGTGGCACACTTTTCTATTGTTCACAAAGGATTATTATGACTTCTGTGAAAATAGCTTGGGAATCTTTATTGACCACGAGCCTTTTGAAACCGCAGCTCCTTGGGCATATTTGGAGACGCGTACTTTTGCTAAGTCCTTTTTTGGTGATCTTGACGAAAAATTATGGAGTCCGGACGCCAAAGCCGATTGTAGCAGCGGGTGTGGAACTTAATTTTAGGTGCTTTTTGTTTTCGGGTTGCTCTCATGCATTACCTAAGCAGCAACGACTATTTGTTGCTGCTTTTTCATGCAAGTTTTTCGACATGTAAAATAATAATTCAATATGGAAAATCCAGACAGATCGAGGAAGGGGCTTGATTATGACGATCCCAATTCAAAGATTTTAAATGAAAGAAATTATTTGTGGTATTTATTGAAAAATGGCATTGAGTTTCCTGACGTCAAACCGATTAAGTCCGCAGAAATACCCAATTCTTGTCCAAATAGTAAGGTCGGAGCCTTTAAGCACGATAGTCAACGGAAACTCGCTACCACGGACGTAAAAATGCTCGAGAGGTTTACTAATCCAGGTGTAGACCCAATCGTCCGTCCACGGAGCGGTGAAGTACCCAGTTTTAGGGTTGCAGGCCCTCGAGAAATGCTTGTAAACGATCCGACGAAACTAAGGGTTGCAGTCGTGAATGCCGGAGGGGTTGCACCTGGATTGAACTGTGTCATTAATGCGATTGTAAATCGACATGTTAACGTATACGGATTGGAGGGACACGATAGAGGCCAAGGAGTCTATGGCATTCAGGAGAGTTTCTTGGGCGCATGTAACTACGACGATTTTTGCACCAAATTAGATCCGGCGTACACAGAAAATTGGTTGGATAGAGGAGGCTCAATGCTTGGAATGCGGAGATATGATCCCAATCCCAACGAACCTAACAGAAAGCTAAGGTTAGAGCTTCTGGCTAAAGAGATAGCAAAGGAAATTGAAGGGAGACTTGATATCCTTTACGTAATCGGTGGAAACGGCTCACTTAGTGTCGCACATGAAATCGGAAAAATTGTGCAAAATGTCCAAATAGTGGGCGTGCCAAAAACGATGGACAATGACATTTTTTGGGTCTCAGAATCTTTTGGCCATAAAACTGCCGTTGAAAATACCGCTAGACTTATTAATACCCTTAACGATGAAGCAGAATCAACCCGGAGGATTTTCTTGCTTGAGGTTTTTGGAGCGGAATCCGGATTTGTTGCAGCCTCGTCAGCCCTTGCGAGTGGACATGTTGACCTAGTTTTAATTCCTGAGGATTTTGACGGCTTATCAAAGGTAGAGGCTGAAAAAGTCCTTAGTGATTATATGCAACATTTGTATAAACAAATCTCGAAAGGCACATCATATGCAAACGTTGTACTCGCCGAAGGAACTGCCAAATTACTGGAGCGAGCTCAAGTAGAACTTGATGAGCTGACAAAGGATGGAAGTTTAATACGGGTAAAGGCAAAACAACTTAACGACGATGGGGAACCCATCTTTTTGAGTCAATTTAAACGACATATTCTGGCTCAAAAATGGGAGATTCCAATAGGAAATATGGGTTCGAGAAAATCGCCGGTAGATGTATTTTTTAATCGTCCTCAGCACTATATTAGAGCAACGGCGGCAAATTCGAATGACCAAATTTTTTGTGATCAACTTGGAGCAATGGCAGTCGATTGTGCTCTGGCTGGCTATACCAACTTTATGATTTCTGAATGGCACAATAACTTCGTTATGGTTCCACTGGAGCTCGTTGCTGATAGAACGAAAAGAATCGCTCCAAACGGACTTTTTTGGAAACAAGTTATAAACAACACCCGTCAGCCGACCAACGAGTATCATGCTGAAAAGTTTTAATCTAAAAAATGTAATAAAATTCGCTGAGCAAAAGGCTGATTGACAGATTAACATGACTGTCCCAACATCCTATCCACGAACCAAGATCAAGATCCTGCTGCTCGAGAATATCTCGGATGCGGCGGTCGAGGAGTTGCGTGTTGGCGGGTATGCGGACGTCAGACGCATCAATGGTGCGTTGAGCGAGGCTGAGCTTATTAAGGCGGTCAAGGGCGTGCATCTGCTTGGGATACGGTCGAAAACGCTTATCTCTAAAAACGTGCTCGATGCGGCGGATAAGCTGCTGGCGATCGGGTGTTTTTGTATCGGGGTGAACCAAGTCGATCTTGCGACGGCGACGAAAAAAGGCATTGCCGTCTTTAATGCGCCTCATGCAAATACGCGTTCGGTCGCGGAGCTTATCATCGGACTGTGCGTGATGCTGATACGCAAGATCACGGATAAAAACGCCGCTGCTCATCGCGGTGAATGGCTCAAGGAAGCTAAGGGGTCATTCGAGCTGCGCGGCAAAACGATGGGCATCATCGGCTATGGCAATATCGGTTCGCAGGTGTCGATCATGGCCGAGGCTCTGGGCATGCACGTCACCTATTACGACACCGCTACCAAGCTGCCGCACGGTAACGCCCGTCAGATACGCGAACTCAAAGACCTGCTAAAAAACTCGGACATCGTCACGCTGCACGTACCGTCGGACGAGACAACGCGAAACATGATAGACGCCGCGATGCTCAAAAACCTGAAAAAAGGTGCGGTGCTGCTCAATTACAGCCGCGGCGATGTAGTCGATCTGGACGCGCTCGCTAAAGCTCTAACGTCCGGCAAACTCGCCGGTGCGGCGGTCGATGTATTCCCTGTCGAGCCCGAAAAGAACGGTGACGCATTTGAGAGCGGGCTTCAAAATCTTCCAAACGTAATCCTGACGCCGCACATCGGCGGCAGTACCGAAGAGGCCCAAGGAGCCATCGGCCTCGATGTAACGGCAAAGCTCATAAAATATCTCGAACTCGGCATTTCCGAGGGTTCGCACACCGTACCGTCCGTCGCTCTGCGGCCGCAGGCCGGAACGCACCGCATACTCCACATTCACAAAAACGTCCCCGGCGTGCTCGGCCAGATAAACTCGCGGCTCTCAAAACGCGGCATCAACATCACCGGCCAATACCTCAAAACCAACGACGAGATCGGCTATGTGATACTCGATGTCGATTCTAAGCTGTCGAAAGAGGCGTTTGAGATACTAAAAGGGATCAAGGGAACGATACGTGCGAGGATGGTCTATTAGATTTTTCAACGCGGAGAACGCAAAGATCGCAGAGAAAGAGCTAAAATAATCTCTGCGAACCCGGCGTTCTCTGCGTTTAATTTATGCGATCAATATTTTTCTTTGCGTTGTTATTATTATCGGCGACCGCTCAGGCTCAATGGGTCAAGCTGACCGTCAACACCACTGCGAGTTTTCGCGGGCTGTCGGTCGTTAGTGACAAGGTCATTTGGGCGAGCGGCACAGGCGGGACGGTCATTCGTACGATCGACGGCGGCAAGACTTGGGACGTGATCCAGGTGCCGGACGCCGCGAAACTCGATTTCCGCGACATCGAGGCTTTTGACGATAAAGTCGCCTATATCCTCAGCATCGGTAACGGCGAATCTTCGCGGATCTACAAAACGACCGACGGCGGTAAGACATGGGATCTGCAATTCAAGAACACGAACGAAAAGGCTTTTTTTGACGCTATTGCGTGCTGGGATCGAAAGACGTGCTGGGCTATGTCGGATCCGGTTAACAACAAGTTCCTCCTAATTTACACGACCGAAGGTAACGAGTGGAAAGAGGATGACAACTTAACTGGCCCCGAGGCGGTTGAGGGCGAAGCCGCGTTCGCGGCAAGCGGAACTTGCCTTATTACGGTTCCGGGTAAATCATTTCCCGTGAAGAACAATCGAACGATTAGCTTCGGCGGCACCGCGTTTATGGTGACCGGAGGTCAGACGGCCCGCGTCTTTCGACGTCCGCCCATGGTGCATTCGGACTCGTATAAGTGGGTAGCTACCGAGACTACAATAATCAAAGGCAGCGCTGGTAGCGGTATTTTCTCCATCGCAATGATCGACGAAAAGACCGGTATTATCGTCGGTGGCAACTACGAGAAACCAAACGAAGCCAAGGATAATCTTGCATTTTCATCGGATGGCGGCAAAACATGGAAACTCGGTACCGGGCTTAGCGGCTATCGATCGGGCGTAACATATATCGATAAAACGACAATCATCGCCGTTGGAACAAATGGCTCAGACATCACTCGCGACGGCGGTAAGACTTGGAACGTGCTTGGAAAAGAAGATCTCAACGCCGTTGCTGCCAAAGGCAAGAAAGCCATTTGGGCAGTCGGGCCAAAAGGCATGGTCGTTAAGATGAAATGACCTATGCTTGGTACGACATTCTCGGCACGGTTGGCGTTGCGGTCATTATTGTGACGTATATTTTGCTTCAGCTTGGCAGGGTTCGGAGCGAGCAGCTTGTCTATTCGCTGCTAAATGCCGTCGGAGCGACGCTGATACTCGTCTCGCTGTATTTCGACTTTAACTTCCCTTCGTTTGTAGTAGAATTTTTTTGGCTGCTGATCAGCCTGTTTGGTATCGGAAAGTATTTTTGGCATAAACGAAGGCCGTAGAGAGTGTGTCTTTGTAGCGTTTAGCATTTTTAAGAACACCCTTCCTACCGGTCGGGTTTCCGCTTTTTTGTTATGCAGAGTTTTACGAGCGTTCCATTTAAGACCGAAAAACATCATGGCCTGTCAGAGGTCAATGGTGTGGCTAAGTTCTCATCCGCCGGTATCGTACTCGAATTTGAATCAAAGCTGTTTGGCCTGATATCGGACGGCATCAAAGAGGCTCGCATCGCCATCGTCGACATACTCGATATCAAATTCAAAAAAGGCGTTTTCAAACGGGGGGCCAAGATCGAGATACGCACAAAATCGCTCGCCGCAATGGCGGGACTGCCAAACGAGGGCGGCAAGCTCATCTTTAAGCTAAAGGCCGATGATTTTGAACGCGGACGCGACGCCGTCGAAAAACTGCAAAAAGACATCGCCGGTTATAACCAATCGCTCCCACCTGCCCATACTCCTGTCAGCGTTTTGTTTGACGCAAGCGAAGACGATACTGAGGAACTCAAATAAAAAAGGCAGGCCGTCAAAGCCTGCCTTTTCTGTTTTACTGAGCCAATCTCGGATCTGGCGTTGGTTTTAGGACGTATTCCTTTGGCGGTTCCGCACCGAGCAAATTCTTTACAAAATAATCCCAACGGCGGCGCATCATGTAGTATGACGATGCTCCGTAGCCGTGACGGGCGTTCGGGAAAACGATCAGATCATAGTCCTTGTTCGCCTTGGTCAGGGCATCGATAACGAGCCAGGTGTTGTACGGCGGGACATTGTCATCCATCAGGCCGTGAGCGAGCATCAGCTTACCTTTGAGATTTTTGGCAAAATTTTGATTTGCCTGATCGGTGTAGTTTGATTTTACTTTCGTGTCATCAACTACGGTTGTTTGCTTGCCGTCGGGGCCGACCATCAGGCCGATATAGCGTTCGCCCCAGTCGTCTTCGTAGTTGCGATTGTCGTGATTGCCGCTCTCAGAAATGCCGACCTTGTAAAAATCCGGAAAACGGAACATCGCTGCTGCGGTCGCATAACCGCCGCCCGAGTGTCCCCAAACACCCACACGCGTCAGGTCCATGTACGGGTTCTTTTCCGCGAGCTGTTTGAGCCCTGAGATCTGATCCTCAAGCGTGTTGTCGGCCATATTGCCGTAGCAGACATCGTGAAACGATTTTGAGCGGTCGGGGTTGCACGAGCCGTCGATGACAACGACCACAAACCCAAGTTCGGCCAGTGCCTGATTATCATTACGGCTCGGCCCAAAGGCACGCGTGCCGACACCGCCGCCTTGCGGGCCGGGATAGATGTAATTGATGACAGGATATTTCTTGTTTGTATCAAGGTTTGTCGGCGTGAACATCAAGCCGTAAAGATCCCATTTGCCGCTGCTCGACTTGACCTTGACCGGGATCGGCGGTTTCCAGCCTGCTGCTTTGAGACGCGAAACGTCGGCCTTTTCAAGCTCGGCGATCTGTTTGCCATTAGCGTCACGAAGCACCGAAACGGTCGGCACGTCGGGCTTGCTAAAATTATCGACAAAATAATTCCCGTTCGGCGAAAAGGCGATCTGGTGATTGCCATCCTCGGGCGAGAGCAGCTTTAAATTTTTGCCGTCCATATCGACACGGTAAAGATGCGAAAAATACGGATCGCGGCCCTGTTCGCGGCCATTTGCCTCGAAAAAGATAACCCGCGCCTTTTCATCAAATCGCACAATTCGCGTCACGACCCAGTCGCCGGAAGTGATCTGGCTCTTTACCTTTCCGGTTGAGAGATCATAGATGTAAAGATGTCCCCAATCGCTGCGTTCCGAGTACCAGATCGCTTCGTTTGTGGCGGGCAGATATTTCCAATTTGCCGCACCCTGGCCTGATTCATACTGCGTCGCAACCTTTTCCTCGAACACATCGCGGACATCACCGGTATCGACGTTTGCGATGCGAAATTTTGCCGATTTGTGATCGCGAGAGCTTGAAATAAACGCCAACGTCTTGCCGTCAGCCGCCCACTCGTTGTCGCCAAATTCACCATCACACGCAATGTCGTCGCACAACGTCCCGCGCCGATCGTCGGGCTGCATCTTAAGCCGGACCATTTTGCCGCTGTTCACATCGATGATGACGCGATGTATCTTGATGATATCTTTGTCCTGCGGGAGCGGATATTTCCAAGCCTCGAGTTTGGGGGGGCCGACGTTGGTCGTCGCCAGATACATATCACTGACGTGACGCTGATCCTGCTGGTACGTGGCCACCTTGGACGAATCGGGCGACCACATCACGATCGCACGATCTGAGTGTTTCCAGCCCGCATTATCGGTTGCGTAGCCAAAATCTTTAATGCCGTCGGTCGTCAATTGCGTCTCTTTTTTGGTCGCTTCGTCACGAACCCATAGATTCCAATCCTTGATGAACACCCGCTTTTTACCATCCGGCGAGGCAACCGAATTTCGCATAAAAAGAGCGTCCGCAGGGCCAGCCGGAGCAGTCGGAGCCGTTATCGTCACGCCGATCTCTGCCAGCGTTTTACCGGCTTTACGTGAACCGTCCGCCGGGTTTATCACCACATATTCGGCACCTGTCGGCGTAAGCACGCGATACCAAAACCGCCCGTCCGGCAGCCACGTCGCACGAACGCCATTGCGGTCAACCAGCGGCGACGTATTGTATGTGAGCATCTTTTCGGCGCGAGCATAATCAGCCGCTGTAACGGCCGGCTGCTGGGCAAGGGCTGAAATTGAGAAAGTAAAAAGGAGAAACGTAAAGATCAAGATTTTTTTCATCATGTTTTCTACGGACAATATTTGATTTTGTTTCTGAGTAAAGGCGATGTAGATATTTTATAGCACAGACGCTCTGTAATGCATCGAGCGAAGTTTTGTTTGATACTATTTATCTAGAAATTGTGGCAGAAATAAAGAAAAATCTTGGTAAGTTGATCGCCGTTCATGGCCTGTCGCCCGCGCATATTCAACGCGCGGTTTTTATCACCGTGCTGTCGTTTATCTTTTTTATGGGAACGATGGTCGCTTATTATGTGCGACAAGAGCTGCTCTTTTTTTTGCTGGCATCCGCGTTTCTGATTGTATATATCATCACGCTTTTTTCGTGGATCGCCCAGCGTAAGACGGCCCTTGAGATCTATGAAAAAGGCATTTCCTATCGCAAATCTTCGGCAAAATGGGACGAGATCGATAATGTCCTTTCGGACGGAACTATCGTATTAAAGGACAATAAACAGATCGCCGTCTCATCCGCCATTCACGAACTCGACCGTGCGAGCTCCTATATCAGGAACCAGATCGTTTAACACTTTGCAGAACCTGCTTCAGTTTTCTTGCGTCCCATTTTCTTGTATCCTAGTTAATTGAGAGTACGGAGATCATATGAGCGTTGAAGTCGTAATGCCCCAGATGGGCGAATCGATAACCGAAGGCACCGTTTCGAAATGGCTGAAACAGGTCGGCGAGCGTGTAGAAAAGGACGAGGCGATACTCGAAATTTCGACCGATAAGGTCGATGCCGAGGTGCCAAGCCCAGGTGCGGGAATGTTGCTTGAGATCCGTACGCAAGAAGGTGAAACCGTCGAGGTCGGCACTGTCGTTGCCGTCGTAGGCGAAGAAGGCGAAGCCGGAGCCGAGAGCCCCTCAAAACCGGCTACGACCGTTGCATCTGTACCAGAGCCCGAGGCTATCGCCCCAGAACCCGTTGTCGAAAATCCGCAATCCGAAATCCCAGATCCGCAATCCAGTGATGCGACCGAGATCGTCATGCCCCAGATGGGCGAATCGATCACTGAGGGCACCGTTTCAAAATGGCTCAAGGCCGTGGGCGATAAGATCGACAAAGATGAGGCTCTGCTCGAAATATCGACAGACAAGGTCGATGCTGAGGTGCCATCGCCTGCGGCGGGAACGCTCCTGTCTATAAATGTTCAAGAGGGCGAGACGGTTGAGGTCGGAGCCGTTTTGGCCTTAGTCGGAGCCGAGGGCGGTGCCGTTGCACCGGCACCAAAACCGGAAACGCCTGCCGCTGTCGCTGAGACGCCAAAAGCTGAGCCTGTCGCTCCGCCTGTTCAAGCCAAAGCTGCGTCAGCGTCAGGCAACGGTAACGCAACCCTCGACGAGCTTCGCCGTACAAAGAGCAGCCCGCTGGTTCGCAATATCGCACGCGAGCACGGTATTGATATCACACGCATTCCGGGCAGCGGTATCAGTGGCCGCGTGACCAAGGACGACATTATGTCGTTCCTAGAAACCGGTGCCGCTCTGCGTCCGCAAGATCTGTTGGTAAAAGGGGCGCCGGCAATGCCCGCAGCTTCGGCTCCGGCAACAGCATCAACATTCACGCCGCCGTCAACTGTTGCAACTATGGATGACCGTGTCGAAAAAATGTCGGTGATGCGTAAAAAGATCGCCGAGCATATGACGTTCTCAAAACAGACCTCGGCACACGTGACCAGCGTCTATGAGATCGACATGACGAATGTTGCGAAGTTTCGTAAGGCAAATCAGGCTGATTTTCAGGCTAAGTTTGGTACGAAGCTGACATTTATGCCGTTTATTTTTCAGGCTGTGACGGCAGCGATACGCGAGCATCGCATCGTCAATTCGCAGATCGACGGCGACAATATCGTCTATAAAGGCGATATCAATCTCGGCATGGCGGTCGCACTGGATTGGGGCTTGCTCGTGCCCGTGATCAAAAACGCACAAACTATGTCGCTGTCGGATCTCGCGATCAAGGCGAACGATCTAGCCGATCGTGCCCGCACCAAAAAGCTCAGCCCGGACGAAGTTCAAGGCGGCACATTTACTATCACCAATCCCGGCGTTTTCGGCGGCCTCTTTGGTACGCCGATCATCAATCAGCCGCAAGTCGCGATCCTCTGCGTAGGCACTATCGAGAAACGCGCTAAGGTGATGACATCGCCCGAGGGTGACGATTACATCGCAATCCGCCAGATGGCTTATTTTGCCCTGACCTACGATCACCGTATCGTTGACGGGGCAGATGCTGAAAAGTTTTTAGCCTATTTGAAGGAATATTTGGAAAAGGCACCTTTCACCTATTAAGCAAAAAGCCTGTAAACACAGGCTTTCACGGTAATTTTCAACGGTTTAAATCGCACGCCGTTTAGTGTATGCTTTAAACATTGTTTCTTTCGTCTCCTGCAATTGACATCGTTTCTCAGATCGTTTGGCAAAAGTATTGGGAGCTTTAGCCGACAACCCCGACCCGCTTTTTTGCGTCTATTCCTAATGGTGATGTTTACCAACGATCATTTATCTTCGAGGAGTTAATCATGCTTAAAAAATTATCGATCATCGCACTTGCGGTTGTTTTCAGCGCAGTCAGCTTATTTGCACAGAACGGACAGCTCAGAACAGCTGTTGCCGGTCAAAAATACAAGATCAAAGGCGTCGTCGTTTCTAAGGACGATAACGGCACCTTTGTCATCAAAGATTCAGTCGGAATGGATACAAAGATCGTTGTCCTGCCAAACGCCAGCATTAAATCCAATGGATTTTTTGGCGGTGATAAATATGCTGTGACCGCTATTGTTCGCGGCCTCAATATGGAGGTTGAGGGCATCGGTGACGCGTCTGGCAGCGTTTCGGTATCAAAGGTACGTTTTGACAAGACGAGCCTCCAGACAGCACAGGCGATCGATTCCCGAATGGCTCCGGCTGAGGACAGATTGACCGCCGCCGAACAAAACGCTCTGCGTGTTTCGGGTCAGATCGACGAGCTGATGGCTATCTCAAACGCCGCTAAAGGCGGTGCCAAGGCCGCTCAGGATACCGCTGATGCAGCTGTTGCTGGTGTCAACGCTACAAACAAGCGTATCTCAGATCTCGACGACTATGTCGTCCAGACGACCGCGACCGTCAATTTTAAGGTCAATAGTGCGGCGCTTTCAGCCGAAGGCAAAGCAGCACTCGACCAGGTTGCGACCACCGCAGCGACGCTAAAAGGTTATCTCATCGAGGTGACCGGCTTTGCGTCAGCCGAAGGCAGCACGGCTAAGAACAAAGCTCTCAGCGAACGCCGTGCTCAGGCTGTAAAGGACTATTTGATCCAGACACACAATGTCTCGCTTCGCCGCATGAGCACTTCGTATGGCTACGGCGAGCTGCAGGCTGTTGCTGACAACACGACCGCTGAGGGCCGTGCTCAGAACCGCCGTGTTGAGGTCAAGCTCTTGGTAAGCCGCGGCATTAATCAAAATGTCGAGGTCAAGCAGGTTAACGACGATAAGTAAAACCACTAACAGAGGGCATCGCCGGGCCGTGTGTACAATATTCACCGGCTCCGATGCCCTCTAACTTTGTCGGGAGGTTAGGGAAATGATGTTTGGCAAATTACGACAATTTACGCTTGCGATCATTGCTTTGGCTCTCGCCTCTGCCATATCTGCAACTGCTCAAACCGCTACACCGACACCAAAGATCGACGACGACATTATCAAGGTCGAGTCGCGGCTCATAGTGGTGCCGGTCTCGATCACCGATGCCAACGGCCAAGCCGTCGCGGGGCTGACGGCGCAGGATTTTCGCATAGCCGAAGATGGGCAAATCCAATCTATAGAAAATGTCGGGACGGCGGACGTCGTGCCCCTTGAGATAGTTTTGCTTTTTGACGTGTCGGCGAGCACGGACAAAATGTTTAAGTTTGAACAGGAGACGGCCGCCAAATTTTTGCAAGACGTAATGCGTCCCGTCGATCGTGCAACCGTATTTGCCATCGGGTCAAAAGCCCAACTGCTTGCTGCGCGCGGAACATCAGAACAAGCGGCGGCGGCTGTCAGGTCAGTCGTTCCGACAAAGGATTCGACCGCGTTTTTCGATACCGTGTCCGACGCCTCGGACTATCTTAGAAAAAATGCTCCGAGTGGAACACGCCGCGTCGTCGTGGTGATCTCTGACGGCGAAGACACCAACAGCACGCGTATCGCTAAGGCTATTCAGGACGGCTACAAAAAGATCGGCGAACGGATAAACACGATCGACAACAAAACTCTCTATCAATTAACCGTCGCAAATCGTAACGAAGCGAGCGTGAGCGAGCGGTTGCGGGTGCTGCGTTCGCTGCAAGACGCTGACACCGTCTTCTATTCAATAAATCCCGCAGGCAGCTCGTTTCAGCTTAATAAAATGAGCGTTTTTGGCCAAGAAAATATGCAGAAATTTGCCGACGATACGGGCGGAACTGCATTCCTGCCCAGGTTTCAGCCGATCGACACAAAGGACCAATATCAGAATACGATCAGCACTCGAAAAAATACCGAGATGCTCGACCGCATCTTTCGCCAGCTTGCCAACGAACTGCGTTCGCAGTACCTGATCCAGTATTATTCTGAATCTGATTTCCCCCTCAATAAATTTGTAAAGCTTGATGTCGGCCTAAAAACAAAGCCCGAACTTCGCGTCCGGGCCCGTCAGGGTTATTACGTTAAGAACTAATTAGCTGTCTTTACGGTCCGTGTTTGGGATCACTCGCATTTTGCCGACCTCAAATTTGGTCCTCGGCTTCACCTCAGTATTTGAATTCGTATTCGTATTTTTTGGCGGAGCAGCGATGGCTCCCATAAGCGGCTGCGGCGTCGGCGTCGCAAACGGTATTAGTTCGCCAACGGTTATACCGCGATGTTTGCCGGAAAAAAGCGATACAAATAACACTCCGGTAAATAGCGCCATTATTAGCGAAGCGGCCGCAGCGGCATAAACACGCGTTCGCTGTTTCACCTTTGCCCACCCGACCGGACAATCCTGCGTCAGTATGCTGCCGTCCGCACGGCGATAAAACCGCACGCACAGACGCCCGTCTGCGTTCATTATGAGAGCCTCGGCCTCGTCTCGCGTCATTCCCGAAAGGTTATAAACATTGAGCTTACAGTCACCGCAATGGCGTTTGCGTTCATCGCCATACATCTCGTTCCAATCCGCCGAACACGGGCTCGCGATCTGGATATTGTTCAAAGGGCTGTCAAAATTAGGCATATAAAAACTCCGTTCTATAAAATGCAGCAAAATGCTGATGTCTTTAGAACGTAGTTTAGGGATATACTTGCGTCTATTGATCGCTTTTTTGACGTCGATATTTATGCGTGATCGGGCGGCGGCGGCCAACACCGATGGCGTTTTTTGAGATAATGAGCGTCGGTGGCAATTGCTGGCGTTTGAACTCGTTTGCCGGGTGCTCGACCTTGTTAAGTATCCAATAGACCCGCTCGGCATCATGGCCGGCGGCGATGATCTCGGCGGGCGCCGCTTTTTGCTCAAAATACATTTGCAGGATCGGGTCCATTACCTCGTATGGCGGCAAGCTGTCCTGGTCAAATTGGTTTGGTGCCAGCTCCGCTGACGGAGCCTTATCGATGATCTTATTTGGGATGATCTCGCATCCGGCTTTTTCGTTCATATGACGGGCGATCTGCCAGACCTCGGTCTTTAGCACGTCACCGAGCACCGCTAAGCCGCCGTTGGTGTCGCCATAAAGCGTGCAATAACCAACTGCCAGCTCCGATTTATTACCGGTAGAGAGCAGCAAGCGGCCCTCCGCGTTTGAGATCGCCATCAGTATCACGCCGCGAATTCGCGACTGCATATTCTCAGCCGCAAGCGACTCGCCGCCTTTGGTCGGTTTGTGCAAGCCCATCTGCTTTAACAGGACTTCGAACGTGTCGGAGATCGGCTCGATGCGGCTCTGACAGCCAAGATTCCTAACCAATGCTTCGCTGTCCTTGATGCTGCCCTCGGACGAAAACGGTGATGGCATCATTACGCACAAGAGATTTTCGGGGCCTAGAGCTTCGCATGCAAGAGCAGCGACCAGCGTCGAATCGATGCCGCCCGACAAGCCTAAAACAGCCTGCTTGAAACCATTCTTTGCCGCATAATCACGTATCCCAAGCACCAATGCCTGATGAATTGCATCGACCTCGCCGCCTGTGATCCCTCGTGCGTCAGGCTTACGTACATCAAGCTCAACCGTCTCAACAAACTCCTCAAACGCCGATGCTTGCAGGATAATATCGCCCTCTTCGTCGGCGATCAGGCTCGCTCCGTCAAAAATAATGCCGTCGTTGCCGCCGACAAGATTTACAAATACGATCGGCTTTTTCTGCAGCTTGGCACGATGGGCGACCATGTTGCAGCGTAGCCGGATCTTGCCCTTGTTGTACGGCGACGCGTTGACCGAGACGATAATATCCGCACCCATGGCGATCACGTCGTCAGTCGGGTCATTTTCATAAAGCCGCTCTTTCCAAAACGTTTTGTCGTTCCAAAAATCTTCGCAAACGACGACACCGAGTTTGACGCCGTTGATATCAAAAATGCGTCGATGATCCGACGGCTCGAAATAACGCGGGTCGTCAAAAACGTCATATTCAGGTAATAAAGATTTGTCCGCAAAGCCGACCAGCTCGCCATCGTTGATCACCGCAGCCGAGTTGTACAAACGCCGCCCATCTTTATCATCGTTTCGGCGGATCGTGCCGACAATTGCTGTAATTCCCTGCGTCGCCGATATGATCTCACGCAGGGGATCAGCGGAGTGCTCGATAATATCGCGGTCCTGAAACCAGTCCTGCGAAGTATAGCCGTGGGTCACGACCTCAGGAAAAACAACCAGATCCGACCCGTCACTGCGGGCTTTTTCGATAGCCTGAATTATCTTTTGAGTATTACCGGCAAGGTCGCCGTTGGTGGTATTGATCTGTGCGATCGTGACTTTCATCGTAACTATATGTTACCCGATTCACGCCGAGTGCTCTTCGTCCTGTTTGGCTTTTTTGACCATCGTCAGGCGATTGCCGCGATCGTTGTAAGAGACCTCGTCCATGATGTTGTAGATAAACAGAACGCCGCGGCCTGAGGTTTTGAAAAGATTTTCGGGATCGAGGGGATCTGGAATATTTTTTACGTCAAAGCCCTCGCCCTCATCTTCTATCGTGAATTTCGCTTCTTGTTTCGAGACCTCGGCAGTGATCCGCACCAGTTTTTGAGCGTCAAACTTATTGCCATGCTTGACGGCATTTACAAAAGCCTCGTCGAGAGCGACAAACAGGTTAGATTGTTCGGGGTTGATGACACCGAGCTTTTCGACACGCTTTAGCAGATATTCGAGCACGATGTGCATCAGCGATATCGCCGATGGCAGCTCAAACTCGATATTCTCGTGCATTTCAGCAACGGCAGCCTGCGTATCGACAAACTTGATCTTGTAATCAAGTACTGTCGCGACCATGTTTTTAAGCTCTTCTTCGTCAAATTCTTCGCGGCGGTAATTTGCAGCGCACAGCTTAAACGCCTTGACGTGTTCACCGGCCTCTACCGCCGGCATATCCGGCAGACATACGCCGTCGCCGTTCACCACGGCCGGTGCGCCGGGCTGAACGTCGAGGTCGGTTATCACCAGGTCAAAATCTTCGAGACCATCTATCGCGAGAGCATCGATACGCCGCTCAAGGACGCGCACCTCATGGCCGGTGTGGGTAAACACTTCGTCGAGTGAGCTGGCGAGATCGTCGTGATCGTCGATGATGAGAATTCGTCGCTGCATAAGCGCTTTTTGCGGTTAAATTAGATACGATATGTCTATTGCCGTTGTTGCAAATAATACCCCAAACTGGTGCCAACTTTCTAATGGATGACCGCCTGATAGATAGTATCTACAAATTTCAGCCGCTGGGACATTATACATTTAAGCAAAGGACGATGATTCGGCTACTTGGACGAACGGCCTATTTTGTCTTTTCGCTTTTGGGTAGATCACTAAGGTATGAATTGGTGGGTAAGCTTACGCTGGACCAAGTTTTCGCAAAGTATCCAAACGCGATAGTGGGAATATGGCATGACAATCTCACGAGTGGTGCCTACTATCTACGGAACAAGGGTTTTGTGGTGCTCACATCAAAAAGCCGCGACCCAGAGTTTGCGGCCAGATGCGCGATAATGTTGGGATACGGCATTATTCGTGGCTCATCGAGCCGCCGGGCCGCATTGGCCATGAAGGAACTTATCGAAGTAGCAAGCCAAGGGCTACCAACGCTATTCACAGTTGATGGTCCACGCGGCCCGTATCACGTCGCAAAGCCCGGTGCCGTTTTGCTCTCAAAGATCACCGGCAACCCAATAATTCCCGCTGCGATCTATCCGGTCAACGCCTGGCAAACCAAAAGCTGGGATAAGCATAATATCCCCAAACCCTTTAGCCGGGTTATTGTGGCGTATGGCGAGCCTATCTATGTTTCTCAGGATGCGGGTCCGGACGAGATCGAACGGAAGTGCCGCGAGCTGCAGCAGGCTATTGAAATGCTGACCGCAAAAGGTGCCGCGACGGCCGATCAAGATGTTGGTTGATCATTCATTTTTTCCGCGTCAATCGGGTCTGAGCTAAGAAAACTAGCGGCGAGCAACACATAACTGATCCATATCGCATCCGCCAAAAACAGATGCCCGAGCTGCAACAGTATCGGTGCCAACATAAATAGCGTTAGCGAGCCAAACGCGATCTGGACCAAAACGAGTATCGCCAGCACGTTTGACCAGCGCTTTACCCCCGCTTCGTTTCCCGATTCCTTTGCCAGCCAGCCGGTCAGAAAAACAAGAAAGACACTCGTCAATATCGCCGTGATCGGATGCAGCAACCGCAGCCGCAGCAATATGTTCGAGGTCGGCGAAAAGTCTTTTGCCATACCCTCGACAAGCGTCCCCGACGGAAACAGCATATGCGATAAAGCCGCGATCGAACCGCTGATACCCACAACAAACATCGCCAATACGCCAATAGCAATTGCTACTTTATATTTGGCGGCAATACCGGCGATCATCGCCCTCCCGCCGCTGGCGTATCGAGCTGTCAGGGTCAGAAACGCCAGTAAAATAAAAGTGTTTATCAGATGCCCGGCCATCCAAAATGGGCGTGCTGCGGTCAACGAATCGGCGGTATTTCCGGTCAGTACGAGACCCGCTCCGACGGCGGCCTCAGTAATGATAAAGATAAATGAAATGATCGCGGTCTTACGGATCGGATCACCTTTTTGAAACTTACGAAACGTCCAAATCACCAACGCCAAAACTGTAAAGAAAGCGATGCCGCTCGTTACGCGATGCGAAAACTCGATGACCGTTTTCAGCTCCGGTGCAGACGGAATAACCTCTCCGTGACACGTCAGCCAATGCTGTCCGCAGCCGTCGCCTGATTTTGAGGCACGCAAGAAAACACCCCAGAGAATAACGACGAGATTAAACGCAACGACGAACCACGAGTATTTAGCAAAACGATCGAGCTTTGTTTCCGTTACCATTTTGCTTAGAATAGCACTTTCGTCAGCTCAAAAAAATGTTGATTCGATCGCTAGTCCTTATCCTTGTCCTAACGTGCAAGGCCAGCGTTATGGCCGCCTCTCCTTATGTTGTCGTGCTTGGCATCGGGCAGGATGCCGGCGTACCGCAGATGGGATGCGACTCGCCGTTTTGCAGGCAAGCGTGGGCGGACGAGCGGCTCAGACAGACTGTCTCGTCGATCGCAATTGTCGATCCGGACACAAAAAGCCGCTGGATAATTGACGCGACGCCCGACCTACCTGAGCAGTTTGAATTTCTCAAACAAATTACTGGTGACCGCACAAATGACATCACCGGCATCTTTCTCACACATGCACACATTGGGCATTACACCGGGTTGATGTATCTCGGACGCGAATCGATGAGCAGCAAAGATATCAAGGTCTATGCTATGCCGCGAATGAAACAGATGCTCGAGCAAAACGCGCCTTGGTCGCAGCTTGTCGGGCTCAAAAACATCTCGCTTCAACCGCTTGCCGATATGACGGACGTAAAGCTGAACGACCGATTGACGGTCAAACCTTTTCTAGTGCCTCACCGGGATGAATTTTCCGAAACCGTTGGTTATCGAATTCGCTCACGTTCAAAAACGCTCATCTTCATACCTGATATAGACAAATGGCAAAAGTGGCAGACGCCGCTTGTGGATGTGGTAAAAGCTGCCAACTATCTTTTGATCGACGGGACTTTTTACGCCGACGGCGAGATCTCACGGCCAATGAGCGAGGTGCCGCACCCTTTCGTATCCGAAACGGTTGATCTGCTAAAAGCTCTGCCGCAAAAGGAACGGGCTAAAGTTTATTTCACCCATTTCAATCACAGCAACCCTATAGTACAAGGGAACAAAAAGACCCTCAAAGAATTACGACGTAATGGTTTTCGCATGGCAAAGAGGGGGCTGAGGTTAAATCTGTGAGCACGAAAGAACGCATAGACAAACTGCTCGTCGAGCTGGGTCTGGCAGATTCGCGAACTCGCGCGCAGGCTCTGGTTATGGCGGGCGTCGTACTGGTTGACGAAAAACGCGTAGAAAAATCTTCGGAAAGTTTTGAAAGATCTGCGACCATTCGGCTCAAAGGAGCGTCTAGTGAATTAAGGTATGTCGGGCGCGGCGGCCTAAAACTCGAAAGCGCATTAAAAGAATTTAACATCGATCCGACCGGGTTTGATTGTATCGACATCGGAGCCTCGACCGGCGGGTTCACAGACTGCTTGCTTCAACACGGCGCGGCCAAGGTTGTCGCCATCGACGTCGGGACAAATCAACTGGTGTGGAGTTTGCGAAACGATCCACGTGTCGAGGTTCGCGAACATACAAATGCCCGCGAGCTAACGCCGGACGACTTTGACAAACAATTTGATCTGGCGGTGATGGATGTCTCGTTCATCTCGGTCACAAAAATTATTCCGGCGATCTTGCCGCTACTCAAGCCAACCGGAATGCTGGTTGTGCTCATCAAACCACAGTTTGAGGTAGGACGCGGCGAGGTCGGCAAAGGCGGCATCGTCCGCGAAATGGACAAGCACGAGCGAGTGGTCACGGAAATAAATAACTTTGCGGTGGGTCTCGGATTGCAGGTCAAAGGAGTGATCGAATCGCCGATCACCGGAGCCGAAGGTAACAAGGAGTTTCTGGGTTTATATGCAAGATAGTCAGGGACAAGCGTTAGATACGAGCGAACAGGCCGAGACATTTGTTGAGGGCCTGGATTTTTATTTTGATGATGGACTGATGGTCCTGACCCGGCGATATCTACTTAACCGCGGCCACTGCTGTAATAACATTTGCCGCCATTGTCCGTATGGCAATAGTGATGAATTAGAGTAGATGGATCTCTAACTCCTGCGGGGCCCAGCCCGATACATATTCCTCGGTATTCTCTTCGTAAGAATATTCATCATAGACAACCGGTGAACTGACGCTCCGTGATTTCTCACTCCCATCCGATAAGATCGATCTTAGCGTTGCGTCAAGTACTCGCGTGACCGCAGCATCCATTTTGCTTTCGATGCCGTAATAGACCCACTTGCCCTCTCGGCGCGTTGATACAAGCCCCGCCGAACGAAGGTATGCGAGGTGCCGCGAGATCTTTGGTTGGCTTTCGCCCAGACTATCGGCTAACACACCAACCGGCACATCGCCATCGGCCATTAGGGCAAGCAGCCGCAGGCGTGTCTTGTCCGACAAAGCTAAAAATAGGTGTTCGAGCGCGGTAAATGTTGAGTCCTGCATCGTGTTCACATCATATTACGTCATCCATATATGTAAAGCAATTACGCGGCGATTGCGATTAGCTGCATTTAGTTCTACGATTGTCGGAAAGGAGCGTTTACAAAATAATGGCCGATAGATCGATGTACACTAAGACGGTCCACGCCGGCGACGACCATTCGTCACACTACGGGGCCTTGTCCGTGCCGATATACCCTGCGTCAGTGTACGCATTTTGCGATGCCGACGAGGGTGCGGCCCTTCATAACGACGAAAAAGACGGTTACTATTACGGGCGGCTCGGTAACCCGACGCAGCGTGCGTTAGAGGTAGCGGTGGCAGAGCTTGAAAATACAGACGCCGCTCTCGCTCTCGCATCCGGCATGGCGGCTGTATCTGCGGCGATATTTACGCTTGTAAAGTCTGGCGAACACATTGTTGCTCCCCAGTCGATGTACGCAACGACGACAAATTTCCTGCACCACCTCAAAGAGCGATTTGATATCGAGACGACATTTGTCGATGCGACCGACGCCGAGAATTATCGTGCCGCGATACAGCCCAATACAAAACTCTTTTGGATCGAGACGCCGACAAATCCACTGGTGCTCATCACGGATATCGAGGCCGTAGTTGCCATTGCTCGTGAAAATGGTATTGCAACGGTTGCCGATAACACCTTTTCTACGCCGTTCAATCAGCGGCCGTGCGAACTGGGCGTTGATGCCGTCATCCACAGTGCGACCAAATATCTCGGCGGGCACAGCGATCTGACGGCCGGCCTTCTTGTTGGCAGGAGCGAGGTCGTCGAGGCAGCACGTCACGGAGCGAATAAGTTTTATGGCGGCAACATTGCCCCGCAGGTCGCGTGGCTCGTCATTCGCGGCATCAAGACGCTTGCGCTGAGGATGGAGCGGCATAATTCCAACGCCTTTGCGATCGCAAATATGCTCGGCGACCATCCAAAGGTTGAAGCAGTTTATTATCCGGGGCTCGAATCGCATCAAAATCACGAGATCGCAAAGCGGCAAATGCCCGGCGGATACGGCGGAATGATCGGTCTCGATCTCGGCACCGTCGAGGCCGGCAAGACGTTTGCCAACAGCGTGCGGCTCTGCACCCTCGCGACATCGCTCGGCGGAGTCGAAACTATTCTGCAGCACTCGGCGTCAATGACACATGCCCCGATACCGCGTGAGGACCGTCTAAAAGCCGGCATCACCGACGGCCTGATACGGCTTTCGGTCGGCATTGAGGACGTCAATGATCTGATCGACGACCTGACGCAGGCTTTGGACAAAATATAGCCTTACATATACGCTTATCACGATATGTCTTACATCCTCGCATTAGACCAGGGCACGACGAGCAGCCGGGCTATTATTTTTGACCACGATGGCAGCGTCGTATCGGTTGGTCAAAAGGAATTTACTCAAATATTTCCCCAGAGCGGTTGGGTCGAGCATGATCCGCTAGAGATATGGCGATCACAACTTGATACGGCTGTCGAAGCATTAGCAAAAGCAAATCTTACTCCCATCGACATTGCCGCTGTCGGCATAACCAATCAACGCGAGACGACACTGATCTGGGACCGCAAAACCGGTGAGCCGATCCACCACGCCATCGTTTGGCAGGACCGCCGCACGGCTGATATTTGTAACAAGATCCGCGAGTCGCACGGCGATCTGATCCGCTCAAAGACCGGGCTTGAGGTCGACGCCTATTTTTCGGCAAGTAAGATCAAATGGCTCCTCGATAATTTACCCGGTGTTCGCGAAAAAGCTGAGAACGGCGAGCTTGCATTTGGCACGGTCGATACTTGGCTCGTGTGGAAGCTGACGAATGGAAGACTCCACGTTACCGATCCGTCAAACGCCTCGCGTACCATGCTTTTTAACATCAACTCACTCGAGTGGGATGATGAACTGCTGGAGATCTTTGACGTGCCCCGAACGATATTGCCAAAGGTACATTCGTCATCTGAGATCTACGGCGAGGTTGAGATAGACGAACTCAAGGGCATCAAGATCGCAGGTCTAGCCGGTGATCAACAAGCCGCTCTTTTCGGTCAGGCTTGTTTTAACGCCGGATCGACTAAGAACACTTACGGCACCGGATGCTTTATGCTGCAAAACGTCGGAACCGCCCCGGTCGCTTCCATCCATCGATTGCTGTCAACCGTTGGCTGGCAGGTCAATGGCGTGACCGAATATGCACTTGAGGGCAGCGTGTTTATCGGCGGTGCGGTGATCCAGTGGCTCCGTGATTCGCTTGGCGTGATCGAGAGTTCGTCGGATGTCGAGGCCCTTGCCGCGTCGGTTGCGGCTAACGGCGGCGTGTATTTCGTTCCGGCGTTTGCCGGACTTGGAACACCGCATTGGGATCAGGATGCTCGCGGGATGATCATCGGCCTGACACGCGGAACGGGCAAAGCTCACATCGCCCGAGCTGCGGTCGAGTCTATTGCCTTTCAAACCGCTGACCTGCTCGCAGCGATGAACGCCGATTCGAATGCTAGCTTGACCGAACTCCGCGTCGATGGTGGTGCGACCACGAACAATGCTCTACTCCAGTTTCAAGCCGACATTTTGCAGATACGTGTTGTCCGATCCAAAACCGCTGAGACAACAGCGCTTGGTGCGGCTTATCTAGCGGGGCTGGCCGTTAGGTTTTGGGAATCAAGAGATGAGCTTATTGAACATTGGCAGGCGGATCGAATGTTCGAACCGCAAATGACATTGGCTAACGCAAACACTCTCACGGATAAATGGCACGAGGCTGTAAGTCGATCGCTTAATTGGGCAAAATAGAAAAGGGAGCGAATATTCGCTCCCTACAAATTTGGTTAGACCAATATTAGGAATCGTTCTGCTCGCTCTTGGATTTGCTCATACCCGCAGCGACCTGCGAAGTCGGCAGCGGCAGGCCAACAGCGTCAGCACTTATTAGCGGCTCGTCCGTTTTATCATCTCGATCCGGTGTGTCCGCGACGATCATCTTGCCGGCCTGTTTGGTAAATGTCAGAGCGTCTGTCGTACCGTCAAAATCGACCATCACTAGATCGCCTGTCTCTACTTGCTCGGTCGCGACGAGATTTGAGAGCGGATATACCAGGAAACGCTCGATCGCACGCTTGAGGTGACGGGCTCCGTATTTGAGGTCGATGCCCTCGCCGAGTAAAAATTCCTTAGCCTCGTCAGTGCATTCAAATACAAATTTCGTACCCGCCGATTCGGTGATGCGATCCTGAACCGAGTTCAACTCAATGTCGAGGATGCGGCGAAGATGATGTTCCTTGAGGCTCCGGAAAACGACGACTTTGTCGATGCGGTTCATAAATTCGGGTGAGAATTTACGTTTCGCGGCCTCTAGTGCGGTGCGGTAGATCTTGGTGTCGATCTCGTTATCGTCCTTGGCTTGATCGGTTTTGGTCGGAGCAAATCCGATGCCGCCTGAGATCATCTCTGACATCTCGCGGGCGCCGAGGTTAGAGGTCATGATGACCACCGTTTTCGAAAAATCAACGCGGCGATTGTCGCCCAGCGTTAATGTCGCTTTGTCCAAAATTCCCAGCAACAACTGCCACAGCGAATCCGACGCCTTTTCGATCTCGTCAAAAAGTACAAAGGTCAGCTTGGTCTCGTCGGTGTGTGCCTTATCGAGATTTTCCTGTGTCAGCATCGGCGATGTTTCGCGATGGCCGAGGTAGCCCGGAGGCGAGCCGATCAGTTTGGCGATCTCGTGCGAATGTTGAAACTCGGCACAGTCGATCTTGACGACGGTATAAGGCTCGTTAAATAGCACCTCTGACGCAGCTTCGACGACACGCGTCTTACCCGAACCGGTCGGCCCGAGGAAAAGCATGGTACCGATGGGCCGCGACGGATTATTTAGCCCCGCCAGATAGATCTGGAAAAGTCCGCTCATACGGCGGACCGCTCGTTCTTGGCCGACTATCAGGCTGGAAAGCTTATCCTCAAATTCCGCCGCCCGCGGGCTCTTGCGCTCGGGGTCAAGCAAAATTCCCTTGTCCGCTGTATCTTTTTTCTTTGCCGATTCCTGTTTCATCTCTTTACCTCGAGCGGCCTGTTGCCCCTCAGCACTAGAACGTATTTTCAAATCAAACTTGCCGGTCATCTCCGGCGACAAGTCTGTCGTCTGTAATGATGATTTCAAAAGATGTATCGTTGGCTGGACTTTGGAAATAGGAGGGTACTGAAGCCCAGAGAGTGGCCGCGAGTATGAAGGCCCGCACCATTCTAAGGTTTAGCACATAAAATAAATCCAACGCAACCGAAAAACAACAAAAAGTTTAAACTTTTTGTGGAATCAAAGAGCGATTAGTTATTTAGGCGGCAGCCTAGTCGTAATATTCGAGACCCAGATGCGTGATCAACTCTTCGCCCTGCATGTGACGGAGCGTGTTTTTGAGCTTCATGAGCTGGATAAACAGATCGTGCTCTGGGTACAGTCCCGGTGCGGTCTGCGGCGCCTTAAAGTAGAACGACAGCCATTCCTGGATGCCTTTCATCTTGGCACGGGCCGCGAGGTCCATAAACAACGCAAGGTCGAGAGCGAGCGGTGCGGCGAGGATCGAATCGCGGCAGAGAAAATCGATCTTGATCTGCATCTTGTAGCCGAGCCAGCCAAAAATGTCGATATTGTCCCAGCCC
>CAZIZR010000006.1:0-156291 GCA_964543865.1 uncultured Chloracidobacterium sp. | reverse complement strand
AAGACGGTCTGTACGTCGCAGTTGAGGCAGCGTTTGGCTTCTTCGTAACCGGCTAGCGGATCAAATCCGAGCTCGACTTCCTTCTTTCGGTCGCGAAGCGTCACAGACTTGTCCGCTTGCGGCACAACCAGGCGATCGTATTCGTCGATCGTGCTGTCATACGCCCATTCGTGGATGCCCATCTTCTGCGACCTCAAATTGGTCATTGGATGCGGGCGTTCGGTGAGCAAATTCTTGCCGTTGCAGAACAAGTCGATCGACACTGCGGCTTGGTGGCCGTGCGCAACCGCTGTGATGACGTTCTCAGGCCCAAATGCCGCGTCGCCTCCGAAGAAAACTCGCGGATTGGTCGATTGGAACGTCGTCTTATCGACAACCGGCATCTCCCATTTGTCAAAATCGACGCCGATGTTCCTTTCGATCCACGGGAACGCATTTTCTTGTCCGACCGCAATGAGCACGTCGTCCGCCGGATAGAACACTTCGGGCTCGCCAGTCGGCACAAGAGAGCGTTTGCCGCTTTCGTCGTACTTGGCTTCGACTTTCTCGAAGGTCATGCCGATGAGGCGGTGAGCGGTGAGCGGTGAGCCGTTAGCAGTGTCTTTCTGCTCACTGCTTACTGCTCTCTGCTCACGAGTTTCGAAGACGAAACTCTTGGGGACGTGGTTGTCGATGATCGGGATATCTTCGTGTTGGGCGTCCTCTTTTTCCCAGGGCGAGGCTTTCATCGATGCGAACGGCGAGCGGACGATGACTTTCACGTCTTCGCCGCCAAGCCGACGTGCCGTGCGACAACAATCCATCGCTGTGTTGCCTCCGCCAAGAACAATGACCCGCTTCCCGATCTTGTCGGTATGTTCGAAAGCGACCGAGCCGAGCCAGTTGATACCGATGTGAATATTCGCGTCGCCCTCTTGACGGCCGGGCAGATCCGGAAGGTCGCGTCCGCGCGGAGCGCCCGTTCCTACGAAAACCGCATCGTAATCTTGATCCAAGATGCCTTTGAGGCTGTCAACGTAGTGTTCAAACTGTGTGTGAATACCGAGGCGCAAGATGTAATTGACCTCATCGTTGAGCACTTGTTCGGGCAAGCGAAACGCCGGTATTTGCGAACGCATAAACCCGCCGCCGAGTTTCTGCTCGTCAAAGAGATGGACTTCGTACCCTAACGGTGCGAGGTCGCGGGCGACCGTCAAACTCGCGGGCCCGCCGCCGATCAACGCAACTTTCTTCCCATTTGACGGAAACGGGCCTTCGGGCATGTATGGGATAACGTCGTCGCGATTGTCTGCGGCGACGCGTTTGAGACGGCATATCGCAACGGGTTCTTCGTCAATTCGTCCTCGCCGACACGCAGGTTCGCATGGTCGATCGCACGTTCGACCCAAGACGCCGGGAAAGACGTTCGAGTCCCAGTTGATCATGTACGCCTCGGTATATTTGCCCTCGGCGATAAGGCGAATGTATTCAGGCACCGGCGTGTGGGCCGGGCAGGCATACTGGCAATCGACAACTTTGTGAAAGTATTCGGGATCTTGAATGTTTGTTGGTTTCAAGTCGTTATTCCTTAAGTTTTGAGTGTTTACCGCAAGATTATGATAGTTGAAAACATCGCTATTTGCTAGACAAATCGTGTCAGTCGCGGTCAGAGCCGATATTTTTCCTGGAGCACACCGATCGACGCCATCATGTAGAGGATCGGGTCCATTGAGGCTCGGTTCGCGTCGTCCAGCGTCGGTAAATTGTCGAGCATCTTTATGACTGCCGCCTGGTCAAAGAACGGAACGCTCGCGAAGCTCTCACTTCGCAGAATGTCCTGTAGCATCACGAACATCGCATCATCGTTCCGCTTGGTCGTCGGCGGTGCGAGAAACGGCTGCTTGAGGCCGCGATAGACTTCGTCGGTGATGTAAGGTTTGGCGGCTTCGCGAAGGATGTATTTGATGGTGCCGTCCTTAGCGAGTAACGATCCTGGGATCGAACGGCCATATTCGAACAGCTTGTGATCGAGAAACGGCAATCGAACCTCAACTGCATTCGCCATGTCTAGGCGTTCCGCGGCTAGAACGTAATTCACAAATAAAGACTTCATCCAAAGGTAAAGGATCTGCTTCGCCGGTTCCCTGCCGAGCAAGGTTTTGCGGTAGTCAAATTGACGAAAGAACTCGCGGTAAGGATCGCGATTCGCAAACTGCAACGCAAATTCCGGTGCGATGATCGAGTGGAGAAAGGCGAACTTGTCCGCGACGTAAACGGTAAGATGCGGCGGAAACGCTAGGGTTTTACCAAGCCGTGCGAGCCACGGCGAAGTCTCAGCGATACGGCGCTCGATCTCGGTTTTTGGGCGAAGCAAACGACCAAACATCTTCAACCACTTGCCAATGCCGCCCGACGAACCACCGAGCAAAGCCGCACTCGAGAAGTCGTAACCCGCGAACAGCTCGTCCGCACCTTCGCCGCCGATTACCACCTTGTAGCCCTCGCTGCGAACGGCTCGGCTCAGATGGAAACGGGCCGCACCGTGGGCGTTGTAATGGATCATCTCGCCTTTCCAAACGGCGTCGTAGAAAACGTCTGCAAAATCGCCGCCTTTGACAGGAATTGAACGAAACTCAGCACCAGCAAACTCCGCCATTCGCCTCGCCGGGTCGCTCTCGTCAAAATCCGGATGATCGAAAGCGATGGTGAACGCCGTGAACTTGTCGGTGTACTTCCTAGCCATTCCTAGCACCGATGACGAATCAACGCCGCCGCTCAAGTAACAGCCGACCGGCACATCCGCTCGCATTCGCAGACGGATCGATTCATCGAGCAGATTACGGAAATTTTCGATACATTCGGGTGCGGAAACATGCGGATGAACCACGTCGGCCTTAGGATAGTCGACGTCCCAATAACGTTTGACCGTTACGTTGCCCTTGCGAGCGATCAGATAATATCCGGGGGGAACCTGGCGAATGTTCTTGAACAATGTTCGGTCTTGATCAAAGGAAAAAAACAGATTCTGAAACACCGATTCGTGATCCCAAGCCGCCTCAACACCGCCGGCAAACAGAGCTTTTGCTTCCGAAGCGATCGTTACCCCTTCACCGTCCTCGAGGTAGAACAGCGGCTTGATTCCAAATCTATCGCGGGCGGCGAACAGCGTTTGCTCCGCTTCGTCCCAGATCGCAAAAGCAAATTCCCCGCGAAGATGTTCGAGGCAACCAACGCCATGCTCGCGGTAAAGGTGCAATGCGATCTCGCTGTCGGATTTGGTGCGGAACTTGTGGCCGCGTGATTCGAGATCGGCTCGGATCCGTTCGAAATCGTAGAATTCGCCGTTGTGCGTGATGTGCGCCTCGCCATCGGCTGTCGATATCGGATGTATTCCGGGCGTAAGATCGATGATCGAAAGCCGTGCATGGCCCAGAGCGACACGTCCATCGGACGAAAACCAAGTCCGCTGTTCGTCGGGGCCGCGTGGCGTCAGAGCCTCGATCGCGCGGGTCAGCGAATCGGCATCGACCGCTCCTTCGTTATTAAAAATGGCCACGATCCCACACATAAATTACGGAGCGACAGAAAATACGGCACGGTCGCTGTCACAGCTAAATTTCATCAATAATACGTTATCAAATTCGCCCGGGCCGCCGTTCGGGTCAATGCGTTCGAATGATGAATGTGCCTCGACGATGCCGACGGGTATGGCGACCCGGCAATATCTTGCGGCGGTTCGAGCCAGGATACTTTGCCGCAATTCTGCCCGGTGTTCGGGCGGGACTTTCATCCAAGTGATGTCGTGGATGTAGAAATCGAGTAGCACCCCACGCAAACTGCGAACGAACATCGCATCCGGATCAGCGTCCTTGCCGTCAACTAAAACGCGATAATGCGTCGCGTAATTGCGGTCGTCGATCCAGTTGAAAAGCTGATACTGCTGGGCGATACCCATCAGCCACAGCACGCTGTAAAAAGTCATTTGCACGCTGCCGAGGCCCTCGGCACGTCCATCGACGAGCTGCGGGACGTTTGTTGTTGGTCGTGAATGATCCTGCGACACTCGCGGAGCAGTTCGCCAATTGATCATCGTGACTGCACTAAGCATTGCGAGCGTTAGCATTGTGACCATTAGTAGCGAAACGACGACTGAGGCAGAAACGCGAGTGTGAACGAGCGTGCTAGTCAGATGGCTGGCACGCTCCTTAACCGTCGCGTTTCCGCCACGCAAGTAACCCATGATCTCCTCGCGAAACATCAATATGGCCGTTGCGGCGCAGGCGATGTTGGCGAATGGTATGTTCAGAGTTAACGCTGACAGAATGTGCAGGCCGATAAACGCCGCGAGGAGAATGTATTTGAGCCGCGATCCGTGTCGCAAGAAGAACATTAGTGGCACCAATGGTTCGAGGACGAGCGTTCCGTAGTTAAAAACCTTGAGCAGTGGTATATGAGAGGCGTTCCAGAAATCGTGAAAGTAAGACACCGGCAATTTGAAAACTACATACAATGCCGTTCCGTCGAGCCACATTGGGCTGGTCCATTTCCAGAGCCCGGCGACGAGATATAGCAGGATCAGGTTCCAAAAGAAACAACGCAAGGCCGCTCCGGGCACAGTGACAGTTTTCCATCTTTCCCACGCAGCACCGCGATCTTTCAGCCATTCGCCAAGCACCATCGTCCGGCCGACGGGCAGCACGAGCATCCAAAACAACAGCAGATGCATTATCGCGTCATCGACGTACATCACGATAAAGTTCCGCCGATACGTGCTGACCGCGATCACATACAAGATCAAACTAAATAGTTTTACGCGATACCCGAGTATCAGCGGTATGCAGCAAACTATCGCGATGCCAAATGCGGCATAAAACCACGTCGCTCCCATCCACGGTCGAAACAGACCGATCTCGGTGAACCAATACATTCGAAGGATCAGATCATGATCGAGCAATCCGTCGGGGCCGCTAATATCGGCTACCTCGCAAAACGTGCGGATAAAATACGCTAGCATCACGATGCCGACACAGATGCGGAAAAGATCTATTGGCAAAGCATCGACGGGACGTGTGAACGCCGTCCACAGCCGCCGCATCGCCGTAAATTTGTCTTGCATCTGAATAGATCGCACGAGGGATTGTAGCCCAAGTTCCGCAACAAACTAAAAGTCCGGATCGCAGTTATGCTTTTTCCGTTAAATTGGCTTATACTTCACCCGAAACTAAAACCATCACAGGAGCCATCACATGAAGATCACCGCCGTCCGCACGTTCATTCTGTTAACGATCGTCACAGCACTCGCCGCGATAAATATCGCCGCCCAGCCGGGTGCAAAACCCGCCGCGACGCCGGCGACACCCGCAAAAAAGCATCCGCTCGACAAAGGCGATTTCAAAGTTGGTTTCTCGCCGGTCACAAAGGCCCGCACGCCAAAGAAAGCAATGCCCAAAGAAGAGCACGATGCCCTCGCGGAAATGGCTACGTCGCTAAACGGCATGGTCGCTCTGCCGCGTGACGTTTACTTAAATCTCGACACCTGCGGCGAGCCCAACGCTTTTTACAACCCTGAGACATCCGAGATCACGATGTGTTACGAGTACATTGCGTATTTCGAAGAGGCCTTTAAGACCATTGAAAAGAAACAGGCCGTGGTTGATGATATGGTCTCTGACGCGTTTGTCCAGATCTTTTTTCACGAACTCGGGCATTGCCTGATCGACGTCTGGGAATTGCCCGCGACGGGCCGCGAAGAGGACGCTGTTGACCAACTGGCGATGATCCTGATGCTTGACGGTTCGCCCGCCGGGCAAAAGAGCGCGATCAACGCTTCCCTCCTATGGGACATCGCGTCAAAGGACGATGACAAAGAAAATATGATGTTCTGGGACGAGCATTCGTTTAGCAAGACCCGCTTTTACGATATGATCTGCCTCGTCTATGGTAGCAACCCCGAAAAAAACTCGTTTATGGTCGCCCCGACACGTCTGCCCCGCGAACGCGCCGAACGCTGCTCCGAAGAATACAACCGCGCCAACCGATCATGGATGAAACTCCTCATGCCGTATATTTTGGAATAAACGATCTCTGCTGGCTTGCCACAAACGCACTGCGGCGAGGCTTGCCTCGCCGTTAGTGTTTTAAAAGAGACCCTGCGGCTATGCCGCCGATCCTTGGAGGCGCAGCCTCCTGTGGTTTTTATGGGGCGTGTTACGTCGAGGCAAGCCTCGCCGCATTGCAAACGCGGCAAGCCGCAATTAAAGGGCGTTACACCCAAGTTGGATGTAACGCCCTTACTTCGTGCGGGCCCCACGCCCAGAGAGGCAGGCTAAAGCCGGAACTCCAGACAAAGGGAGTACCTTACGGACAGTCGTGATCGTAGTTTGAACCTAGCGACGTGCCGATCAGGCGATAACATTTATTCAGATCAGACGGCTGCAGGACGCGGTTGAATATCTCCCGCTGCGGCTGCCAGACAAGGCCCGTATCGGCTCGCATCCGCAGACGGATGTTTGTCGCGGTGGCGGGGATATGGGCAACGTCCCCCCAGCCCGCAGTCTTGCCGCCGCCATTCCAGCTTCGATTCGGCCTGTCGGGCTCATCCCAGGTAACGTCAAAATGCGCGATATAGCCACCAGCATGAACAAATTTGATCCAATTGTCCGGCTTTCGTACCGGCTCAGGTTTCGCGACGATCTCCGGTTCTTCGGCGACGCCGTTCCACTTATGCCAGATCTTTAGGCTGAGCTTTTGGTCAGTGATGACCGCTCGGACATCTTCGATCAGCAGGCGGATAACGCCGTATCTGTTTTTCTCAGCCAGATCTTCGCGGGCACCCCATTTTTCGGCGATCGCCGTAACCTTTGCTTCGTCGGTGACAAATTCGGAAAGCCCCTGTTGCAGCTCTTCGAGGAGCGACGCGAGTCCGTCTTCGTCTAATATAGGATCGCCCTTTTTCTGTGCCGACGCTCCCATCGCAAAGATCAGGCTGGCTAACATAACTGCGGCGATCAATTTCATACGGCTAAATTCAAATGTTGATGTCATTTTCTTTATTCCTCCGGGCATGCGTTACGAAAATATCTTTGACGGATCCGTCTTTGGCAAAGGCAGTTTGAGCCCTTTGATCCTCTGTGCGGTCCGCGCATCTACGTTTAATCCCCACTTACTAAAAAATCCTGTCAGATCGTTGCCGGTCACGGCGCACATTGCATAGATAAACTTATTTGCCTTGTCGGCATCGGTCTCGCCGTCTATCTCAACAAACGGCGTCCGGCGAAAATACTGGTGCAGACGTTTGTACACATCCCAGCCATACACGGCCTTTAGCTGGTGAAACATCACTAGCTTTGAGAACAGCTCGTTGTAATCAGCCTCTTCGTTTGAGATGAGGTAGTTTTTCTTGGGGTCGGCGATGTATTTGCGTGCTTTTTCAAAGTTTGTCAGCTTTTCGTCGTCCTGAACCTGTGCGAGCGTTGACGGCCGGCCAAATTTTTCCTGCACATAGAGCGAAAAGATATTCACCGAGATCTCGCCGATCGAATCCCACGTCCACGATTCCTGTTGATGCGTGTGGCCAGTCTCGTGCCAGATGCCCCACTCGGTGCGTAAATTATCGGTCAGGTCCGTAAAATTGTCGCGTTTCATCCCAATGAGATAGTTCATCGCGTACATATAAAACGACTCGCCCTCAGTCGGTGTCGAATACAGATCGATCAGATAGTGCAGACGGTTGCGGGTGCGCATATTCTGCGGCGTCGAGTTGTCAAACCCCGCCAACTCGTCCTGCAGATCGATAACGGCGTGGATGGTCTTGAACGAAGCTGCGATATCGCGCATCGGTGTTCGCAAGTAATCTTTGTAAGTGATGGTGACGAGAGCTTTGTCCGAGACAAACTGCACAAACTGTGCGTCTCGCATGTTTCGCAGATCGTTTTGCCAGTTAGCGTCGTTGGTCGTGCCGACATTGTAAAGCGGAAAGGCTTTGCCGCCCTTGACCTTGACGCGTACGGACGAAGGCGTTGTGTCGTAGCCATCAGTTTTGGTAAATATGAAAAACAATATGCCGTCTTGCGTCGCGGTGACGGTGTTAGTACCGTTTTGGAGCAGCTCCTCTTGGCTATTGTTGCGGTTGCCCCACATCGTCTTGAATCCGATCATCGACGACAGGTCGTAATCGTCATTCAAACCCGTCACCGTGAATGTGATCCGCTCACCTTTCTTTACATAAAGCCCCGACGGCTGATAGTCGCACAACACCATCCGATGCGTACGTTCCGCCTCGATCTGACCCTCGGTCTGCGATACGAGCGTGTATTCTTTTGTGTAGTTGTTATAAACCTGCGCGTTTGCCGCAGCACAAGCAACCAACAGCAATGCGAACAAAACGATGATCTTTTTCATAAGTGACGGCTGTGTATGAATTTAATGGTTTTGGTGATGATAAGCCTCTCTGCCGCGATACGCAAGGAAAACTACGTCGGCGATGCGTATCTGATGATAAAGCCGGCCTAAATACTGCCTGCAACATTTTGAGGGCATCTTCCCTTTTATTCGGGATAGTTTTATTATTATTCGGGCGGGAATTCTTGCAGAAGAACCGTCTCGCTATCGCAAACGGCTCTGACCATTTACAACACATGCATATTACATTTTTAGCTTCGCTTGAGGCGGCTCTCGGCATACCCGAATGGGCCGGATTTGTCTTTGTGTTCGTTTTGGGCGCGTGTATCGGCAGCTTTTTGAACGTCGTCATCTATCGCGTGCCAAACGAAAAGTCGCTGCTCACGTCCTCAAAGTGTCCTAATTGCGATGCCGCGATCAAGTTTTATCACAATATCCCGATCCTCGGCTGGCTGATGCTTGGCGGCAAATGTGCGGGCTGTAAAGAACCGATCGCTTGGCGTTATCCGGCGGTCGAACTGCTCACGGCACTCGTTTTTTGCCTCGTTTATTGGCAGATCGGACTGACGCCGTATCTGCCAGTCGCTCTCGCTTTTGTCGCCGCGATGCTTGCCCTCATATTTATCGACGCCGAGCACATGATCCTCCCAAACGTCATAACGTACCCGATGTTTGTCATAGCTTTGATCGTGCGGGCCGTTTATCCGCTCGTATTTACGGACGCAAACTATTTCTCCGACACGACTTATTCGCCTATTTCTTCGCTAAGCGGCTGGCCGCCGTGGGCGGTTTCGCTCGCCGGAGCTTTGTTCGGAGCGTTGATAGGCGGCGGTTCGTTGTGGCTCGTTGGCGCCGTGTGGAAACTGCTTCGCGGTGTAGATGCAATGGGGCTTGGGGATGTAAAGCTGCTGTTCGGGATAGGAGCTTTCCTCGGCTGGCGGCTAACGATATTGACGATATTTATTGGGGCTTTCACGGGAGCGGTTGCGGGTGTCGCACTCGTTTCGCGGCAAAAGGATAAGGATCTACAGACACAGATACCGTTTGGCATCTTTCTCGGGATCGGGTCGATCGTGGCGATGTTATTCGGCGACAAGATGATCGCGTGGTATCTGGCGAAGTTTATGTAGGTAAAGAGTTTTTAACGCAAAGTCGCCAAGACGCAAAGGAGACGATAAAACAAAAGCGATTGTTTATTCTTTGCGTCTTTGCACCTTAGCGGCTTTGCGTTGAAAACTTCAGCTTCCCGCCCGCTGCATCTGAACGCATTCGTCCGAGCAATAAAATATCTCGCCAACCTTTCTCGCCTTGTTTTGCGGTACCCAAACACCGCATCTTGAGCAATTTACGAGCGGAATGCTCGTATTTTGGTCATGACTGATCGTTCGCGATTGTCCCATCGCGTCCTTTGCGTCTTTTAACGCTCGTGCAAGTCCTAATATCCCGGCGATCTGCTTGCGATAACGAAGCGCGGTCAGCCCGAGCAGAACCATTATCACAACGAGAATAACCAGGATCTCTCTCATCTATTTTGCACCGCTTTTTCCAGCCGCTATTTCAGAGCGAAGGTCGGCGATAGCAGGATTCGTCGGGTTGATCTCGATGATCTTTGCCAACATTTTTTCGGCATCATCAGTCTTTCCCTGTTTGGCGTAAGCTTGAACGAGAAACTGCATCGCACGATCCTGTTTAGGATTGGCGGCGATGACCTTTTGCAGTTCGGCGGCCGCCTTTTCGTAATCAGGCGGCTCCTGTACGAAATACGAGATGCCGACATCGGTGCTCACATCAGCGTCAGTGGGTTTAATGGCGAGGGCTTTGGCGTAGGTCGTTCGAGCCGTTTGAAAACTCGTGAGGTCTTTCTTGAAAAAGCCAATATCAAAATGCGCGTTGCCGAGTGCGACAAGAACATCAAAATCTTTGGCATCAAGCGTACTTGCCCGCGTGAGTATGCGAATCGATTCGTTGAGTAGCGAAACACTCTGTTTCATCGCCGCATATCGGTAAAGTGAAACGCCGAGACTCTTTTGAAATGCAAAATTATCGGCGTTTCGGTCGGCTTCGGCGATCTTTGAACGCAGCTCTTCTTCGGTCAAGGTATCATTTGCCGGTGCACCCGCAGGGGGCGAATTTGCCGGCATTTGTTGGGTGGCCTGAGATTTGGGGGCATACATTTCTGAGCCATTTAGCTTATTTGCAAAGACAAAACCAGCCACGAAACCTGCGACTACACCAAGAACGATAAACATCACGCTGTTCTTATTCATTAGAACGATGTTAGCAAACTAGCTGCCCAATAAAAAAGCGTTGCGATATAGACAACTCGCAACGCTCGGTATGTAGATCAAAGATCTTCTATTTCTTTTTCCCGTCAGGAGCAATGTACGGCAGATCCTCGGCGCGGCGTCGGATCGGCGGATCGGTCGAACGGCGACGCGGTACAATTGCGTTACCACGGCGGTCAACGCTGCCCGGCGGCAGACCTTTGCCGTGGACGGCCTCGACGAGGATGCGGGTGATCTCTTGTGAAAGAGTGCGATGCTCGCCCGCTGCACGGCGGCGAAGCGATTCTTTTAGCTCGTTAGGAACATACGCACCAATAAATACACCTTTACGGTTTGCCATAATTGAGAAATCTCCTGTCTTTAGTCGAAAAAGCTGAAAAAACCAAGCGTAGTGAAACGCGTCTATAAGCCGAATCTTGTATCCCGACAAGTCGGGATGGCGATCATTCATCTAGCCCCGACGTTACCGTCGGGATCAAGCGGCCTACCCGGAAACGCCGTCTTTCGACACCCGAACGGGCCGCCCGGTCTCGTTTCCCTATTTGGCCTTGCACCGCGAGGAGTTTACCTGGCCGCGACTGTTACCAGCCACGCCGGTGAGCTCTTGCCTCACCCTTTCACCCATCACCTCGACGAATCGAGGCAGGTCTACTCTCTGTTGCACTTGTCGTTCTCCCGATAAATCGGGAGACCCGGATGTTATCCGGCTCGCTACCCTGTGGTGTTCGGACTTTCCTCTCTTTGCCTAAGCAAACAGCGATCACCCGACGCGTTTCACAAGCAAGGTTTGAAAATTATAACAAAAAGTGTTGAACATTCCAAAGTATTGTTTCAACGCACCTAGTTAATGACCTCGATCATATCTCCGGGCGACAACGCCGGGTCTTTAGCTTTTCCGGCCTTTATAGCCCGCAGATCGTAGTCAGAGACATTTGGCGTTCCTTTGTCGCCTTTGCGGCGGATCATCGCCTTTTTCGGATTTCCCTTCGCTCCGCCTGACGCTGTTATCGCCTGAAAAAGTGTCATGCCGGCGACATAATCTTTTTGCCCTGTCTTATTCACCTCACCGGCGATGTAGTAATAGCCCGTCGTTGAAAGCACAGGACTAATATCGCCCATAGCAAACTCGACCGAATTTCCCGGATAGATCAAGATATTGTCCGTTTTGGCGTCGTTTAGTTCAAAAGACTCAATACTTGCCAGATCACTACGTCTGATCAAAACTTTTGTCGCTTTTGGATCAACATTTACATCGGCTTTCACTACAAAAAGCGGCACAGCCTCACGCTGGATGCTGCGTTCGCCCTTGCGTTCGGCCATTCCGGTGACATTGAGCTTGTGGCTGACAAATTCACGGACCTTTACCTCGACTTGCGGATTTGAGTATAGCGTCACGGCAGATTCGATCATTCTGGTTATTTCGCCGGTAGTTTTGTCTCGAACAACAACATTGTCGCCTGCCAGAGGAAAATCTATCGTCCCATCACCGCGAACCGAGTAATAACCGGAGGCATTTGGGGCATTTTTGAGGTGCACATAGATCACATCACCGATACCGACGTTATAGGTTTCGGTAGGTTTTCCGGGAGTTCTGTCAATATTTTTTGCGGGTGTTGATGTCGGCGGAACGATCGGCTGGCTGACCGGACGCTTGACCTCCATATCGCGGCTGACTTTAGTAGCTAGGATCTCAGAATTATTTACGATTTTTGGTTCCGGTGTTGTCGATTCCTGAATTGTGTCGGTACTCGGGCTTGGTGAATATGGATTATTATTTCCCTTTTTATCGAGCTTTTGTGCCGAAATGCCGGTAACGGCGGTTAATGCGACGAGAAAAACCGGTAAGAATTGTCGTTTTGTTTGAATGATCTGGATCATGGCGGGCTTACCTTCCTTTGTGGCAAACAGTCGAAACATTCGCGGACGAATGTCACTGTTTTATAAAGAGATAAAACCGTCGGGATTCTATATTTTTAGAGATTTTTTGCAGACAAAAGCCCAGGCGGGAAAAGCTCGGTCCAGTTTGCGAGATAGTGGGACCGCAGTATTTCTTCGATCTCACCAGCGGTCGCGCAATGGCTAATAGAATCAACGAGTTGCGTAGCCTCGCTAAAAGTAATACCTGATATTAGTCGCCGCACGTGTGAGATCGAATTTACTGTCATACTCAACTCCCGTGCTCCGAGTCCGAGTAACAATGGGGTATAAAATGGCGACCCCGCCACCTCACCACAGACATTTAGCGGAGTATTTGCCTTATTTCCAGCATCGACAACCTCTCGGATCGAGCGTATCACCGCCGGGTGCAGGGTCTGATACCAATCCGCAACAGCTTCGTTATCACGGTCAACGGCTAGAAGATATTGGACAAGATCATTGGTTCCAAGGCAGAGAAGATCGACGTTTTGAGCAATTTCGTTTGCCGTCATAACGGCGGACGGAACCTCGATCATTGCACCAATAGCAGGTTCGCCAAAATGAATACCGGTCGCGATCAATCCGTTCTTTTCTTCGTCAATAATTTTGCGGAGGCGGATCACATCTTCCACACCGGATATCATCGGCAGCACGATGTCGATCTTGTTCCCACACGACGCGCGCAGGATCGCGCGGATCTGAGTTCTGAAATAACTTTGATTGGTCAAGCTGAGACGGATCGACCGAAGCCCAAGCGAAGGGTTGCGTTCGATCGCCCGGTCATTTCCCGTCAATTGACCGACACCGACGTCAAACGTGCGGATCCTAACTCCCACGTCGCCGGTTACGGCTGCGATCTGGGTATATGCAGCAAATTGCTCGTCCTCGCTAGGAAAGTTACCCGTCCGGTCAAAGATCGCTTCGGAGCGGTAAAGCCCGACACCAACGGCGCCCAGATCACTAGCTTGCCGGTAAATATTCGGGTCGTCGGTATTTACACGAATGGTGATCTCAATCCCGTCTTTTGTGACGGTTGTCGAATTGTCAGACATTACGACGATAGAATCGTTGCCACTCGAACCCGCTGAATACTGCGAGATGAGATCACCAGTCGGACGAACAATAATCTCACCGCTATTGCCATCCACGATCAGCGGTTCACCATCAGCAACAAGGTTTTCGATATTTCTAACCCCGGTGACAACAGGTAGCTTAAGTTCACGTGCGAGTATGGATGAATGTGATGTCCATCCGCCATGTTCGGAAATGATCGCTCTCGGGGCGGTTTTTGCCAGTTCCATGAGCCGCGATGGCATCAATTCCTCGACAATGTAAACCGCATCAAAAACTTCATCGATAGCCGCAGTCGATGATCCCACAGCAGTTATCAGCCTTTCTGCGACATCGAGAACATCGAGATACTTATCGCTGATATGCGAATCAGACGCAGCACGTTGACGCTCCGAATACTCCGAAGATATTTTGCGAATCGCCCATTCGGCGTTAACTAAATTAGTGCGGATCTCATTTTCAATGTCTGGAACGAGGGACGAGCTTTCGAGTATCAGGCTGTGGACGCCAAAGATATCGGCGGCGGAATCGGGCGACGGTGCCGATGAGAGTTCGATGATCTCATTTAGCGAAAGCTCGACTGCCCGTTGCAGACGTTCGATCTCTGCATCGATCTCGCCTAGAACGATACTGTGTTTTGTCGGATTAGGGCCGTCACCGTTCAGAAATACCGCTCGGCCAATGCCTATGCCGCGGGAGACAGCGGTTGCGGGGATCCTTAGTTCGGACCCGCCGTCAGCCAGGGCTCTGGATAATGCTTTTTCTTGCAAAACGGTATTACTACTAACTGCCAAAACTGAAACCGCCACCGCTACCGCCCTGTGACGGGAAAAATGGCTTGAGCATACCCGCAAAGGCCGCGAGATTGCGGGTTTGGATAAGTATCTCTCCAGGGCCGGTAAACTCGGCGACCATACCCTCGCCGCTCAGAAAGCTGCGAAGATATCCGGCTTTTGCTGCCTTGCGGATGTTGTATTGCATATGGCCCTCCCAAGCGACGAGATGGCCGGTGTCGACCACGTATTGCTCGCCGGGCCGCAGTACACGACGGTGGATAGCACCGAATGACGAAACCAGCAGCAATCCCGCCCCCGAGATTTGCAGCAAGAATAATCCTTCGCCGCCAAAGAATGACTTTGCTCCGCCAAACTTCGTATCCACCACCAGCGAAGTGTCACCTGCCAGATACGAGCTCGACTGGACCATAAACGTCTGGTTCTGCATCTCGATACCGGCAACATCGCCCGGTGCTCCGGGGGCAAATGTCACCTCGCCGGGGCCGCCTTTTGCGGTGAATGTCGAGACAAACGCGGATTCGCCGCCCACTGCACGTTTTAATGCACCAAACACGCCGCCCTTCATCTCCGAATAAAGCTCGACGTTGGCCGACATCGAGACCATCGCACCGGCCTCGGCGGCGATAGTTTGCTCGGGCTGAAGATTGACCATCGCGAGCGCAAAGGCTCCCTGATGTTTGATCTCCCAAGTGTATCCGCGGCCCTGTCCGCGTCCGTCGGCGTCAAAATGAAACGCACCGCCTGAAGTTGGAGCGGCAGTCTGAGGTTGAGCCGGAGAAATAGGTGGTGGTGCCCCAACTGGTGGCATTGGATCCGGGATCACCGCATCTGCCAGCGTAAAACCGCACGAGCCGCAAAATTTGGCTCCATCCATCAGTGCGACGGTACATTTCGGACAATTCATAGAACAACTCCACTCGATTTAGTAATAATGATCTCCGACGCATCTGACGCCGTGTCGGCAAAATCCAAAAAGCTCGTGTCCGCATCGCTGACGACGAGATGCTGCTGCCACGCATCGACGACCGGTTTCCAGCAATCACCGACCAGCACAAGCGGGCGTTTGCCAATGACGCCGGTGGTCAGTTTGTTCCAGACGAGCGAGATCTCGGTGACAGTTCCCATTCCGCCCTTAAATGCGACAAATCCGACGGATCGCGTAATTAGATTTTGCAGACGGTCGTAAAAATGATCAGTGGCGACCTTGTCGGTCAGGTAGCGGTTTGGCTCGTGCTTAAATTGATTCATCACGATGCCCAGCACACGCCCGCCGGCCTCGCGAGCACCACGCGACGCAGCTTCCATAATGCCGAGATAGCCGCCGGTGCAGATAGTAAATCCCGCTTCAGCGAGGCGTCGGCCCATCTCTTTAGCGGACTGATATTCGGGCGAATCATCCTTACATTTCGCCCCGCCAAATATGGTGATGATTTTTTCCGCAGAAGTCATTTGAGATAATTATAAACGGCTCGGGGCGGAAACGCGACTGTAAAGGAGCGTGCAAAACGGCACGCCCGTTCACACACGCCTTTCTGCCCTACGCCTCGGCCTCTTCGGGCGTCAAATTCCCTGCGTCGTGTATTGCTTTTGCCGAATCGGTGATCAGCAGTATCAAACCGCCGACAACAAAGAAAATAACGAGAGCGAGTATCGCCGGGCGGTAAGAATTTGTAAGCTGCGCAACTAATCCAAAGACTATAGGGCCGATCCACGAAGTGCCGCGTTCGGAGATAGCATATATGCCAAAGAATGCCGATTCGCGACCCTTTGGTATCATTTGTGAGAACAACGACCGCGACAACGCCTGCGACCCGCCCAGCACGAGCCCAATAGCACCGCTCATGACATAAGCCTGCGTGACCGTCTGCAGAAAGCCAAATGCGTAGATGACGATCAGCGACCAGATCGCCAGAGCGACGAGGATCGCGGTCTTAGAGCTTGTAAAATGCGAGATCCGCTCGAATATCAACGCCCCAAAGAAACCGCAGATCTGTGCGATAAAAAACGCCGCGAACAGCACAAGCCTGTCGGTTTCGAGTCCGCGTGAAACAAACAGCTCTTGCGACAAAAACACACCGCTCATCGCGATCACGGTCTGGATGCCGTCGTTGTAAAGCAGATACGCGATCAAAAACCGCAGCGTCTGCTTGAGCTTGAACAGCTCCTTGAAAGTTTCTCTCAGCTCACTAAATCCGGCGACTATGTAACCTTTCCCGTCAGGTGCCTCACGCAGCGGAGCACGGCGTTTGAGCAGCCAAAATGTGAACAGTGAAAAGCCGCCCCACCACACGCCGGCGATCAAGAAGCAGACACGCTCGGCTTCGGTCAGCGTCAGCCCGAGCTTTTCGGCATTAAACATTATCGCCACGCCGATCACGAGCGTCGCGAGCCCGCCGAGATAGCCCGAGGCGAAACCATAGCTCGAAACCTTATCGCGTTTGTCCTCGGTGGTGATGTCGCTGAGGTACGAATTGAAAAAGACGATCGACGCACCGGCACCGAGATTGGTAAAGATAAACAGCACGGCGCAGATCATATAATGACTGTCGCCCACAAAATAAAGCCCCGCGCAAGAGATCGCCCCGATGTAGCAAAAGATGCCGAGAAAGGTCTTTTTCAAATGCGTGTAATCGGCGATCGCGCCGAGCACGGGCAGAAAGAAAACCTGAAGAAACACGCTCGTCCCGACCGAGTATGAAAACAAAGACTTTGCCGTCACCAGCACGTTGCCGCCGATGGTGATGATCGCGCCGTTTTCGCCGACGGCCTTTTGCGCTAACGCCGTAATGTATTCGCCGACCAGCACGCCCAGCACCAGCGTAAAAAATGCGTGATTGGCCCAGTCGTACATCAACCAACCAAATATCTCGCGGCGGTCATTCTTTTGTTCAGTTACAGATGCCATGTTTTTGTGTAATTTAATTTGCGAAAGTGATGATTGTCACAATAAGCGACAACCGGCCTAATCGCAAGTTTGGTCCACTATGGTCCATGTTGGTCCACCTGGTCCGGACCGGACCAAAATTTGTCGAATCCAAACCTCAATTTCAGTTTTCCGCCTAATTCTCATATCATTGTAACTTCGTCACCCGCGACGTGTTTGGCTATGAAAGCAATGATCCTTGCGGCCGGGTTTGGGACCCGGTTGTTTCCGCTCACAATTGACCGCACAAAGCCGGCGATACCTTTTTTGGGTAAGCCGCTGGTCGGTTATGTGGCGGAATACGTGGCGCAGTTTGGGATCAAGGACATTGTCGTCAATTTGCATCACCAGCCCGAATCGGTTATAGACGCGCTTGGGGACGGCAGCGATTTTGGCGTGCACATTGATTACACACGCGAGGTGCCGCAGATACTTGGCACGGCGGGTGCTCTCGATAACGCCCGCGAATACCTCGAGGACGGCACATTTCTCATCGCCAACGGCAAGATCATCACCGATATCGACATCTCAGCGGCGCTTGAGACGCACAGGGCGTCCGGCGCGGTCGCGACGATGGTGCTAAAGCCAAACGCCAAGCGTGAAAAATTTACCATCGTAAACGTCGAGGACGGTATGGTGACGGGGTTTGGCGACGACGCAACGCCCGTGACAGAGGCCGAGCTGCGTGACATCGAACACGACATTGTGACGCCGCTGATGTTCACGGGGATACATATCATGGAGCCGCGTGTGTTTGATTACATACCACGCGGGGTCTATTCGGACATCGTGCCGACGTTTTACAACCCGGCGCTCGCAAAAGGCGAAAAGATCGCCGCTCACGTCACCGACGCGAACTGGTTCGAGCTATCGACGATCCCGCGCTATCTCGACATAAGCTTAGCCATGATGAAGGCCGGTGACGTGCATTTTGGCCGCAATTGCATGCTCGCCGGGGCCGCGAGCCTCAAGGATTCGGTAATTTGGGACGACGTGACCATCGGCGACGGAGCGACGCTTTATCGCACGATCATCGCCGACGGCGTAACGATCAACCCCGGCGAGCATTTCGAAAACGCCGCCATCGTCCGAGCCGACATGGTCCGTTCGTGCAAAGAGATCCCGGTAAAAGCTCTCAAGGGATACGTGCAGGGCGAGAATTATATTGTGCCGCTGAACTAAGTCCCTGAAAGGGACAAAGGAAATAGCGTCGGGAGAATCCCGACGCTAATATGGGATACAATTTACCGTCCCTGAATGGGACGAATTGATTTGCGGTATATTCATCCCTTTCAGGGATGTGTCCTTGTTAGAGATCGAGTCGTCGGGTTTCACCCGACGCTATTACATATGTCCCTTTCAGGGACGAGATAAGATGCCGGAAAGCCTAGCCCGTCTAAAACAATTCCTCGATTCGCGCGATCAGCAAGGTGAGATCACGTCGCTGACGGCGGATGCTTCGACGCGGGAGTATTTTCGTATCCCTTGGAACGGTGAGACGGCGATCGCGTGCGTTTATCCCGAGCCTTTTGATGCGGGCAAACAGAACTATCTCGATGTCACGCGGCTGTTTCTCGCCGCCGGGCTGCCGGTCGCGGAGGTCTATGACGCCGACGGCGGGTTTGGCGTGATCGTCGAAGAGGACCTCGGTGATACGATATTGCGGGACGTTTTGGCAAAGGGTACGTTCGATGACAATACCCGTTTGCGAAACGAAGCGATCACGCTCATCGCCCGTATCCAGGCGGCGACCGCAAAGGCCGCAGAAATGAATTCGGTCGCATCAACGCTCAAATTCGACACCGAAAAACTGCTGTGGGAGCTCGATTATTTTAAGACGCATTATTTTACGACGTATCTCGGACGGCCTTTGTCGCCGGAGGACGACGCTGATTTGACGGAGGAGTTTACGGAGCTTGCCGCCGAGCTTGAGGGATACGCGTCGGTGCTGTGCCACCGCGATTTTCACACGGCAAATCTGATGATTGACAGCAAAAACCGAATGCGGATCATCGATCATCAGGATGCACGTATCGGTTCGCCAGCATATGATCTCGTGTCGCTGCTGCTTGACCGCATTACCGAGTTGCCTTCGCGTGACTGGCTGGCCGAACAGCGGCGGTATTTTCTCAACGTCCGCGTCACGCTTGGGCTGGGACGGCTTGACGAAGAGGAATTTGCACAGGAATTTCGTCTGCAGACGATACAGAGATGCCTCAAGGCGGCCGGTACGTTCTCGTTCCAATCGGCAACCCGCGGTAAGACCTATTTTATACCGTACATCGAACCGATGTTTCGCATCTCGTGCCGCGGTGCCGAGAGCCTCGGCCGCTTCCCTGCCATTCGCCGCATCATCGGCCGCGAGATCGGCGTTTCACACGCGTAAATAGTCGCCACGCCAGTCCTTGATCGCCTGTTTGATCTCTTTGTTTTTCGCAAATTCTCCGTTGAGCGTCCGCTCAACCAAACCAGCCAATTCCGCATCCGAAGCAAACCGCAAAGCAATGATCTGCCCGGTGCGAAGAGCCTCGGCACGTTTGGCGAGTTCAGGTGATAACACTTCGCGATAACGAAGCTTTTCTTCGAGACGAATTCCACGATCCTGCGCCGTCAAAGCCTGCAGCCGCGCCGCAAGCGAGAGCAGAATAAATCCGAGACACACGACCACCCAAACAGCGCGGTCGAGCCCCGGTTCCTGATAAAAACGGAACGCCTGAAAGAAAAAGTTAAGGATAAATATCGGCATCACGACAAAATGCACGAGCGGATACCAACGAGTGTGATTTGCGTAGTTTTGTGTGTTCATAAGGTTAGTTTCTAGTTTCTAGTTTCTAGTTTCTAGTTTTTAGTTTAAGGTTTCTGTTCTCAACGAGAAACCGGAAACTACAAACGTGAAACTTTTCTTATAGCTTGGTCTGTGCGAGTTCTTCGGGTGGTTTGCCCGTAAAATCCTCGCCCGGATTGACGAAAAGATTTTGCTCAAAGCGGTATTGCTTATCGTAAAGCTGTTTGTAACGGCCATTTTGAGAGATCAGCTCTTCGTGCGTACCGCGCTCGAGTATCTCGCCGGCCTCGACCACGAGGATCTGATCAGCGCTGCGGATCGTCGAAAGCCGGTGGGCGATAACAAACGTCGTGCGTCCTTTTCGCAGATTGTTCAGGCCCTCTTGTATCAACGCCTCGGATTCGCTGTCGAGGCTCGAGGTCGCCTCGTCAAGGATCAATATTCGCGGATCGGCAAGCAATGCCCGTGCGATAGCGATACGCTGACGCTGCCCGCCGGACAACTTGACGCCGCGTTCGCCAACGATTGTGTCGTAGCCATTCGGAAATTGTGCGATAAATTCGTCAGCATTGGCGATGACACACATCCTCTTGATCTCATCGAAATTTGCCTCAGGATTTGAAAAGCGGATGTTGTCGAGGATCGTACCGTCGAATAGAAAATTGTCCTGCAGTACGACGCCCAGATGCTTGCGATAATCACGTAGTTTGACGGTATTGAGGTCTTTGCCGTCGATCCTTATCGTGCCTGAGCTCGGCTGGATAAAGTTAAGCACGAGGCTAAGGATCGTCGATTTACCGGAGCCGCTGGAACCAACCAGTGCCGTCGTCGCTCCGGCCCCGGAATGAAAGCTGATGCCTTTTAGAACCGCCGTGTCGGCTTCGTATTCAAAGAGAACATTTTCGAAATCGATAGTTCCCGTGATCTCGGTCAGAGGTTCTTTTGCTGCGTCTTCTTCGGTTTCAGTCGTCATCGACATGATCTCGCGAATGCGATCGAGCCCGGCGAGGGCTTCGGTGATCTGTGTGCCGATCGAAGTTAGCTCAAACACGGGCATCGCCAGTAGAAACGTGAACGAGATATACATCAGAAAATCGCCGAGCGTCATCGTCCCCGCCTGCACGGCACTGCCGCCGATCACCATCATTACGACTGCTACGGCACCAATAACGAGCGACGAGAAGGACGCGATCGCTGAGACGCCGGTAACTGATTTGGCAATATTTCGAAAAAGACGGTGAGCTCCGCGAGCGAACGACAGTTCCTCCCGTTTCTCGGCCGTATATGCTTTTACAATGCGGATCCCGCCGAGAGACTCGCCGAGACGCCCGGTGACCTCGGCGTTTATGACGCTACGTTCGCGAAAGACCGGCCGCAGCACCTTGAACGCGTACATCAAAACACCGCCAAAAATTAGAAGCACGACGAGAGTCGCAGTCGTAAGTTGCCAATTAAGATAAAAAAGCACGCCGATCGAAATTGTTGCCGTTACCAGACTGCCCAGTATCTGACCCAGCCCCGTTCCCACGAGGTTTCTTATCCCCTCGGCATCGCTCATGATCCGCGAAATAAGTTGCCCGCTCTGCGTCGAATCAAAATACGAGATCGGCAGCCGTTCAATATGTCGCTGCACACGCATACGCATATTCGTGATCGCGAGCTGCGCGGCAACGCCAAGAATTTGCGAGAGGGCAAATCCTGTTGAGCTCTGGACAATGGTCGAAACTGCAACCGCGAGGGCGATCCATTTGAGCAGGTCGTAACGCTGATTGGCAAAGACTTCGTCGCCGATAAATTTGGTTGACGCAGGAAGCACCATGCTCGCAAGCCGCGAAATCAGCATTAGCACACTGCCAGCAAGAAGCCGCCAACGCGCGTTCCACACGATCTTGCGTGCCTCGGCCCACGCGGCCGAATAATCGACTTTCTTTTTCTTTGGTTCGTCAGCCACGTTACTGTAGAGCTTTAAGCAAGCTGCCGCCCGATTTGAATTGCCACTTACCTTTGAAAATAATATTTGTGATGAGCCATTTGCCGCCAAAGCTTTTCAAAATGACCGTATCGGTCCATTTTACTTTGTCCGATTCGCTGACATGGTGCAGCAAAATATCCACCTCCCGCGTGCTTCCCTTTGTGCGGATATCGCCGATCCCGTAGCTTGTTGGCCCCTCGAACAGACTTGAAAACAGATCGCCTTCAGCCCAAGGCGGCTTTTCGTCGGGGTGTCTTTTTATGAATGCCGCCTGCCTTTTCTGATCTCGTGTGATAAGGGTGACGATCTGACTCGACAGAAAGGGTGTCAATTCTTTTAGCTGAACCTTGTCGGGCAGACCCCGAACGTCAAGGTCAATGAGTGTTGCGTAAAAATTATCGGCCACTTCGCCTGCCGAACCGGGTTCTTGGCCAAACGTTATCGAACCTGCGGTTAGTAGGGTTGCGACAAAAAGAATCTTTATAAGCAGTTTCATAGTGATGGTGTTTTGTTGATAATTCACAGTCTGCGATTTAGTTGGACAGGTGTCAATTTGCAGACCACCGGATTTCAATTAGAATATTAGTTTGTTCAATATCCAATTCAAATGAAGCAAACATACGTTAATCAACTAAAGGATCATATCGGAGAATCAGTCGTCCTCAAGGGCTGGCTGTATAACAAACGTTCGAGCGGAAAGCTCGTGTTTTTGCAGTTTCGGGACGGCACGGGCATTGTGCAGTGTGTCGTTTTTAAGCCGAATGACGAAGCGTTGTATGATCTGGCTGATTCGCTTGGGCAGGAAAGCTCGATCATTGTCACGGGAACTGTTAAGGAAGATACGCGCTCAAACCTTGGCGTCGAGCTGGATGTGACGGGGCTTGAGGTCATACAGAATACGACCGACTATCCGATCACGCCAAAGGAACATGGCACCGAGTTTCTGATGGACAACCGCCATCTGTGGATACGTTCGAAAAAGCAGCATGCGGTTTTGAAGATCAGGCACACGGTCATCAAGGCTGTTCGCGACTTTTTCGATGGTCGCGATTTTACGCTCGCGGATACTCCGATATTCACGCCGGCGGCTTGTGAAGGCACGACGACGCTGTTCGAAGTCGATTATTTTGGCGACGATAAGGCGTATTTGACGCAGAGCGGCCAGCTGTATAACGAAGCGACGGCCGCAGCGTTTGGCAAGTCGTACGCATTCGGGCCGACGTTTCGTGCGGAAAAATCGAAGACACGGCGGCATCTGACAGAGTTTTGGATGGTCGAACCGGAGGTTGCGTACGCCAGCTACATCGATATGATGGACCTCGGCGAGGCGATGATCTTGTCCGTCGTTGAGAGAGTTTTGAACGATCGTCAGGAAGAGTTGAAGACGCTTGAGCGAGACACGACCGTGCTTGAGGCGATCAATTCGCCGTTCCCGCGGTTGCATTATGATGATGCCGTGAAGATGCTGCAGGAAGGCTTTGCCAAGGGCGAGCTTGAAAATAATTTCGAATGGGGCGGCGATTTCGGAGCTCCGGACGAGACTTATCTTTCGAATCAACACGGCAAGCCCGTGTTCGTCCACCATTTCCCTGCCGCGATTAAGGGCTTCTATTTCGAGGTCGACAAAGACCGCCCGGAATGCGCGCTTGGCATAGATCTATTGGCACCCGAAGGCTACGGCGAGATCATCGGCGGCGGCGAACGTGCCGCTTCACTCACGTATCTCGAAGAGCAGCTCAAACACCACGGCCTAGACCAAGCAACGTTCGAGTGGTACCTCGACCTTCGTCGCTACGGCAGCGTCCCGCACGCCGGCTTCGGAATGGGCATCGAACGCTGCACCGCCTGGATGGCCGGCATCGAACACGTGCGTGAAACCATACCGTTCCCGAGGATGTTGTATAGGCTGAAGCCATGAACCTAAATTCGTGAAAAAGAGAACGAAGAAAATATTTCTACTCAGTGCTGTAGCATTGGTTTTGGTAGTTGGCTTGTTCTTGGCATATGGAATCTATTCGTTCATGACCTCACCCCTTTTTGGAAATGAGCCCGACGATAAGATAGACGAAGTTTTGATAGCCCATTTTCACACTCATCGGGCGGAATTTGAACGTGTTCGGGAAATGTCGAGCGAAGACCCGACAATGACTCGCGTTGATGATAACTGGACTGACCCACCCACACTAGACTCGGCCAGAGTAGCTGAGTATCGCCGTCTATTCAAAATCATTGGAACACCTCGCGGGATTACTGTTCGTCGTGAACCTGACTGGATCGAATTTATGTCCACCAGTCACGGCTGGGTAGCTTCAAGTTCTTCCAAAGGGTATTTATATTTTAACGGAGGTCCAAACTTAGATAGAACTCCACTTAAGCTTGTGGACAACCTTGATGGCTACGGATGGCATTCCCAACATACCTTTGTAGTTCGGCATATCGAAGGTAATTGGTACTTATACTTTGAAAGAAGCTGAAGAGCAAAAAAACTATGTCCACATACACCGCAACGATCACATGGAAATCGGACTCGCCTGAAACTTTTACAAAGCAGCGGTACACACGCGGGCATTTGTGGGAGTTTGATGGTGGAATAAGTGTGCCGGGGAGCAGCTCGCCGCATGTTGTGCCGAGGTTTTCGGTGGAGGCGGCGGTTGATCCGGAGGAGGCTTTGGTGGCGTCGGCGAGTTCGTGTCATATGCTGACGTTTTTGTATCTGGCGGCAAAGGGCGGGTTTAACGTGGCTAGTTACGCCGACAATGCGGTTGGCGAGATGGCTGCGCTTGAGGACGGGCGGCGATGGCTGGCGAAGATCACGCTCGATCCGCAGATCGAATGGATTGATACGCCGCCCACGCCGGATGAGCTTGCCGAACTCCACCACAACGCTCATCGCGAGTGTTACATCGCGAATTCGATCAAGTCTGAGATCGTAATAAAAGGATCTGATTGAATTGCCACTAGCTTTAGCTAGTGGTTTGGGTTACAAATTGATCTCCTCGGCTTTAGCCGAATGATTGGGCTAAAGCCCATTTGGTTTTTGAACACTATCCTCCAGCTAAAGCTGGAGGCAATTCATGAAAGAAATTACCTGCACTGATCTAAACGAGGCTATCGAACAATACAAAGCTCTCGGCTATCGGCTGGATATGATCTTTCCGGCGGATGATCCGGGCGAGGCGTTGATGTCGAGAGGAGCGGAATCGGTAAAGCTTGCTCGGATTCCCGGCTTTAGCCGGCCTGTTGAGGAGAAGCCGCCTAAAGGCGGGTCTCCAAGCGCTTGGATCACAGGGCGGGCGGGGATGGAATATCGTGATCTGATGCCCGACCGCGTCGGCGGCAAGGTGATCGCCTCGCACATCAGGTTGCTCGATGACGGGCCGGTTGCGGATTACGTTCATTATCACAAGATAGAGTTTCAGATGATCTACTGCCTAAAAGGGCGGATAAAGGTCGTTTATGAAGATCAAGGAGAGCCTTTTTGGTTAGAGCCGGGAGATTGCGTTGTTCAACCACCCGAGATCCGTCACCGCGTGCTGTTTGCTGAGGGGCAAGCCGAAGTTTTAGAAGTCACAATGCCCGCCGAGCATGAAACGTGGGTCGAACATGAGATGACATTGCCAAACGATACGGTTAACCCCGACCGTGAATTTGGCGGACAAAGGTTCGTTCATACCAAGAAAAAAGTTTGATCACTGCCGTTTCGCAGTCTCGGTACCAAAAGTAACTGCCTTTTGGCCGCCCCAAACTCCTTCGAGGCTGCCGTTTGACTGGATATCGTAGAGTGCAAAGCTGCATTGCCGTCCGCCAAAGCTTACGGCGGCGTAACTTCCCCGCCATGTGCCAAATCCAACCTGTGGTTTATCGGTAAGCCATGCAAAATCATAGCCCGCGCCGTCTTTGGAGGTAGCAAGGGATCCCAGAAAGCTCTTCCCGTCGGCGGCTGTGCCGGTGATCATATATTTGCCGACAAAGCCGGTGCCTTCGACGCGAACGGCCTTTTCCTCACCGGATTTTTCTTCGCCCCACATGACGCTGCGGCCATCGAGCGAACCGTCGGAGGCTATCTTATACAGCACAACGCCGCAACCTTTTCCGGCGGCGGTCGCCGCAAAACTAACTGCCGCTGTCGAACCCATCTGCACACCTGTTCCTACGCGCGTGCCTTTGGTCGTGGACCAGCGAAATTCGTAATTCTCGCCCTTTGGGACGACGGCGAGCGATCCGGTGTATGGATCCATTTCATGGGAACCGGCTCCATTGATAAGGAAATTGCCTGAAATATCGCGTTCGCCGGGAGTCGGGCTTGGCGTTGGAGTTATGGAAGCGGTTTCCTTCATACGTTCGGCGGGACCGCCGCATGAGATCAGCAGGCAGAAGGCGGAAAGCAGTAGGCAGATAACAAATATTTTTCGCACAGGAATATTTTAGCCATGAATGCCACGGATAGCACGAATCCGATCTCTTAATTCGCGTAATTCGGGCAATTCGCGGTTGAATCTTTTCTTACGTCCTAATCGCGGCCTCTGATCTCACGCAGTTTCATCGCCATCGCACGGTTATCGAGTTCGAAAGCACCGTTCGCGACCGCGATCTCGCGGCCCTGAGCGTTCAGATCGAAGTGTGGGGAGCTTTTGGGCTGGTACCATTCGCGTTTCATGCCCAAATTGACCGCGAAAGTGACCAATTCTTCGACCGAATCACCGATCAGATGACACGACGGCCCGTGCCGCCACCCGTAGTCGCGTAGGTTGTCGACGTAAACAGCCATTAGTTATAAGTGAATGTTAAAAAGTAAAAGGGAAGAAAAAGCATTAGCGGCTTTTTTGACTTCCCTTTTACCTTTCACTTTTATCGTTTATTTCTTTTTGGCTGTTTCCGTGCCGAATTTGGTCGAGCCTTGGCCGCCCCATTTGCCCTGGAGTGTTCCGTCGGCTTGAATATCGTAACCGACAAACGAACACTGCTTGCCACCAACTCCAACAGCGATGAAATCGCCGCCTTTGATGCCGAAACCGCTGGTCAGCCTGCCGGCATCCCAATTAAAAGTATAGCCGTCGCCATCTTTCTTGACTTTGAGAGTACCCTTATAAGCTTGGCCGTCGGGATTTTTGCCTTCGATATCGTAAGTACCTTCGAGATCCGTACCGCTGGTGCGCTTTGCGGTTTCAGTTTCCATCGTATTCGTGCCCCAGTAGCCGGATTTGCCGGTCAACGTGCCGTCGGCACCGATCTTATAGAGGACAACGCCGCAGCCTTTGCCATTCTCTCCATCGGTGAAGGATACAGCGGCCTGTCCGTCCATCATTACACCGACTCCGTCGTAGCTGTTCTTTCCTGAGACCCAGGAAAATTGGTAAACATCATCCCGTTTGGTTACGGTGAGTTCGGCTTTGTATTCGCCGCCGCCGTCGGGGTTGTTACCGACAGCGTCATACTTCCCGGCGATGTCCACAATTTTCGCCGGTGCTGGCGTCGAAGTCGACGCGGCTGAATTCGAGTTTGAAGTATTGGCCATCGCCGTGTTTGACGTGGCGTTTGCAGTATTGGTACCTACGCTAAAACTACAGGCGCCACCGATCAGAGATGCAAGGGCGACAAAACCAAATACCATAAAGGTGTTTCGAATTACGTTCATGATGATTCTCCTAATTGTTTGTAACGAAAGTGAAATTTTAAAGATTCTAAACGAGTGCCGCGTTGCTTTCAATTCGAAAAGTGAATTAAAGTGATCGAATGCAAATCACTTCTGTCATATTCTTGGCAATTCTTTTTGCAACGACGCCGATCGTTGCCCAGGAACGGATCGCGGACATCAAACCAACCGTGCTTCTAATCTCGCTCGACGGTTTTCGCTACGATTATCTCGACAAATACGAGCCGCCCATGATCCGCCGACTTGCGACAAAAGGCGTGCGGGCAAAATGGATGATACCGTCGTTTCCGACGAAAACATTTCCGAATCACTACACGATAGCTACCGGGCTTTATCCGCAAAATCACGGCATCGTGGAGAATAATGTTTTTGATTTCGGCGAGGTTTTTACGATGTCGAAGCGAAAAGAAGTTGAAAACCCGCGTTGGTGGGGCGGCGAACCGATTTGGGTCACTGCTCAAAAACAAGGACAGATCGCGGCGAGCTATTTTTTCGTCGGAACCGAAACGATGATCGACGGCGAACGTCCTGAGAAATGGCGTGTCTATAACGGCCGCGTCCCTAACAAAATGCGGGTCGATCAGGTCCTGTCCTTTTTTGACGAGCCTGTCGCCAAACGTCCGACAATGATCTCGATGTATTTTTCGACCACGGATGATGTCGGTCATGAATTTGGGCCCGACGCAGAGGAAACGAAGTACGCCGTATGGGAAGTAGATGAATATATTGAGCGTCTCTATAACGGTTTGTCGCGTCGCGGGATCGCGGATGATGTAAATATCATCATTGTCTCTGATCACGGCATGGCGAATTACTATCCCAAACAGGTCACCTATCTCGATGACTATTTTGACCTGGAAAAACTCACCGACCGGATTCTATGGACCAACGAAATTGTCCAGATCTTTCCAAAATCCGGAAATACGGAGGAGATATTCTCCAAAATAAAGTCCCTCGAACACACAACTTGCTGGAAAAAAGGCGAATTGCCCGAGCGCCTGCATTACAACGACGGAAAACGTATTGCTCCGATCGTTTGCAGTTCCGATCTGGGTTGGATAACCACTACGCGAAAGCGTTGGAAAGATTGGTACGACGATCTGGACGATGTAAACCGCCCGCGAGGTGCGCACGGGTACGATAATCGATATCAGGAAATGCAGGCGACATTTGTCGCCCACGGTGCGGCGTTTAGAAAAGGCTATGTCGCTGAACCTTTTTCTAACGTCGAGGTTTACAACATGATGTGCAAGATATTGAGACTGAAACCGGCGAAAAACGATGGCGATCTTGACCGCGTAAAAGGAATGTTGCGATAAGCGGCTATTCGCTACGAACGGTGAGTATCATGATCTCCGGCGGGACCATGAATCTGAACGGTAACAGGCTTGTACCAACGCCTGAGGTGACGAACATATCCACTCCGTTTTCCTTAATATGTCCATCGGCAAGCTTTTGACCATAACTCGAGGGTATTATCGGTCGTCCGAGTATCGGAAGCCAGATCTGACCTCCGTGATGATGTGCGGCAAGGAAAAGTTTTAGATCGTTGGAGATAGAGAGTTCGCCGGTGGTGAGATAAATGATATCCGGACTGTGCTGGAGCACGATCAGGTCACCGGTTCCCTCCGTTTCGGCGGCTGCTTTTTTTGCATTAGCAGAATAATCTTTCCACGTCTTAACGTGCATATGATCAAGCATGCCGAGGATCCTTAGAGGCCGTTGGCCGCGATCAAGAGTAATAAGTTCGTTTTCTAATACGCGATAGCCAACACGCCGCAATTCGTTTCCCACAGCATTATCCCCATAACGCCCGTCGTGGTTGCCGAGAACTGCGTAGACACCATCCTTTGCTTTGAGGCCGGCGAGATTGTCGGCGATCTCGCCCATCGGCATTTTTAACTGTCCATTCTTATCTTCGGAAACATAATCACCCAGCATCACAATTACATCCGGGTTTTCGGCATTAGTTTTGGCGACGACGTTACGGATCATTTCCGCTGACCCGCCATTTGATCCACCATGTATATCACCGATCATGGCGATGCGGATACCGTCAAACGCAGGGTCCCAGCCCCTGATCTTGATCTCCTGGCGTCTTATTACCAGACGGCTTGGCTCAATGAAATATCCGTAGGCAACACAAATAGCCGCAACACACGAGAGGGCTATTATGGCGAGAACTGGTTTGTAAGATGCTTTTCGAATGTCTTGGTGACCTCGGTTCTAACGTATCTACCGTCCCGGAAAATATTCGCTCCAACGCGAATCGACGAGTTTAACTATATCTTCTCGTGGCTCAACTTCTTTCGGATACCAGGGTTTCATCCTCGCGTCGATAACGATCGGAGCGGTGTAGCCGATGTGATTGTTTTGAACTGTTACTTCCTTTGCAAAAATATCCGTCGCGGGATTGAATCGCGTCCACGTCGCCCATAGAAATTTGTCCGTCGATTTAGCAAAATCTGCATTGTCATGAATGACAACGAGCTGCCAATCGTCAAATTTCCCCGATGCTGCTATCCGCAAGGCGAGGTCTTTGTCTGTATCGTAACTGCCGCCCTCGACAACTAAACATCCGCCGCAGAAGACCTCGGCACGTCTAACGTCAATCGGTAGATCGCCCGCAAACTCACGCTTAAGCTCCCTTTTGGCGTCGCCAAATCCAATCAATATCGCTTTGCTGCCGTGGTTGATCTTGCCGCTAGCATAATCGAGCGTGTCGAACGCCGTCTGACTGAAAATAAACAGATCGCGATGCCACTCGGCACGGGCGAGGATGTGTTCGAATAGCGAACGGAAATCGCGGAGGTCTTGCGGCTGATCGGTCAGCAATAGAAACTTTGTGAGCGACAATTGCCCTTCGCCAAGGATGCGGAAGCCGGCAGACAGCCCTTCGCGGGCGTAGCGGTCCTTTACGACTGCGGCCGAGAGCGAGTGAAACCCCGTTTCGCCATAGCTCCACAGGTCACGAACGCCCGGCATCACGAGCGGAAACAGCGGAGAAAGCAATTCCTGCAGATAATCGCCGATGAAAAAATCTTCTTGCCGAGGCTTACCGACGACGGTCGCCGGATATATCGCGTCTTTGCGGTGGAAAACGGCGTCCGCGCGAAAGACCGGATAATCATGCGTCAGCGAATAATAACCGTAATGGTCACCAAATGGGCCTTCGGGACGACGTTCGTACGGTGCGACCGAGCCGCAGATAGCAAATTCTGCCTCTGCGATCAAACGATGATAACTCTCTCCGAGCGGATTCTTAGCGGTTGCGACCTTGCCGTCATTTAGCAGCGAAGCAAGCATGAGTTCGGGAATATCCTCCGGCAGCGGAGCGATCGCCGACAATATCATCGCCGGTGCACCGCCGAGAAAAATCGTCACCGGAAGCGGCTTGTTTTGCTTTTCAGCCTCAAAATAATGAAAGCCGCCGCCTTTGCCGATCTGCCAGTGTATGCCCGTCGTTGTCTTATCGTAACGCTGGATGCGGTACATGCCGAGATTGTGTTTGCCGCTGGCCGGGCTCTCGGTATAAACGAGCGGCAATGTCACAAAATGCCCGCCGTCCTCGTGCCAGAGTTGTAAAAGCGGAAGTTCTTCGAGATCGACTGTCGGTTGGCGACTCGCTAAAACCGGAGCAGAACTGACAGATTTTGTACCGAATTTCATGGCCGAAAAGGCTAGATCTCTATATTCCCACAACTTTGCAGGTTTTGGAGGCAACAGGTTTTCGGCAGCGTGAACGGCACGTTTTACAAAATCGAGAGGCTTAGAACCGAAAGCCAGGTCGATCCGCTTTCGGGTGCCAAATAGGTTCGTGACCACCGGAAAATCCGAACCTTTTACGTTAGTGAACAGTAGAGCCTTTCCCTGTTCATCGATAACGCGGCGGTGAATTTCGGCGATCTCCAGGTACGGATCTACCTCGGCCGAGACCTCGACGATCTCATCCTCGTGTCGGAGCGAATCGATAAATGTGCGTAGATTCCTATGCATTAGAAAAGAATTAGCCCACGAAATACACGAAATACACGAAATTACTTCAAGAAATAATCTATCAGTTTTTTCGTGTATTTAGTGTGTTTCGTGGGCAAAAATATTTACTTACGAAGATTGTCCTTACTTAGGTCCAGATCATCGGCTTTGATAACATCGACCGTCATTTTTGGAAACCGTTTCGCGAGATCAGCCTTAAACATAGAATAGTCGCCAACGATCACGATATCTCCGCCCAGCAGATTGCCGAATGCGAAATCCTTGATCTGCGCACCGGTGACACCGTTGACATTGGCAACATAGTTATTCAACTCGCCGGACGAGATGCCAAAGCCATAAAGCTCGCCGATCTCACCGGCTAAGCCACCAGTGGTTTCGAGACTGAGGCCAAACGGCCCCGTTAAGCCAGACTTTCTGGGGGTCAACTCAGATTCCGCTACGGGTGTGGCCGAAAGCTTACGGAGCTCGTCGATCATAAGTTCCGCGACCTCTGCCGCAGACTCGTTCTTCGTCTGAGTGCTCGAAGAAAAATTTGCATTCCACTCCCGCCACGCAAAGCCGCTGAAAGCTCCGTAACTGAGTCCGCGTTTTATACGGATCTCTTGATTGAGGCGTGATGAATAACCGCCGCCGAGCACGGAATTTAGGACGGATGCTGCAAAATATCGCTGGTCTGAACGGCCAATTCCCTTTATAGGTTGAGCGTAGCTGACCGATGCCTGACCGGATTGCGGCAGATCGATCACCAGAAAACGGTTGACGATCGGACGCGGCCCCGAAGCATCGGGGTTTCCGAGTTTGGTAACGCGGTCGAGTCGCATTTCCTTAACCGACGGTTTCGCTCCCTTTCCCCAAGCTGAAAAGTACTTTGCAGAAAGTGCGGACGAGGTCGCGGCTGAAATGTCACCGGCAAAGACTAATACCGAATTGACCGGCTTGTAATTATCCTTTTGAAATTTCAATATGTCAGATCGCGATATCGTGCCGATGCTTGCAGGCGTTCCTCCGGTCGGATGCTCGTTAAAGCTGTATTTACTTGACACATAGCTCGACAAAAAGCCGGGTTGCTTGAGGCTGTAAGTCAGGCCGTCGAGCGTCTGCGTTTTAAGTAGATCTATCTCTTTTTGATCAAATTTTGGGTTTAGGACCACATCCGCGAGTATTGCCATCGCTTGGGTTACTTTGTCCGATGTGACCGTCACAGAAATATACGTAGTGTTCCAACTGGCACCGCTGTTGATCGAGCCGCCGAGAAACTCGACCGCCTCGGCAATCTGGGTCGCTGTGCGGGTCTTAGTTCCTTTTGTCAGCATCGACGCGGTCATATCAGCCAAGCCCGCCTTCGACGCGTCTTCGGCTGACGCACCGACACGGATCAAAAGATTGATCGTCACAAGCGGAACCTGACTTTTCTGTACAACGGCGACAGTCAGCCCGTTTGCCAATTTCTTTTCCTGAACGGCAGGAACCTTGATCGATCTAGGCTCACCCGGAGCCGGCGGCACATCTTGGGCAAAAGAATTCACCACAAAGGCACAGACGACACAAACTAGGGTAAAAATGGTTTTCATTATTTTGCACCTCCGTCATTCGAATAGTGGATCACGACGCGGTTTGTGTCGGTAAAATATTTTTTCATTACGCGTTGAACGTCCGCTGCGGTCACGGCCTGTAGCCGCTTGACGTTGGTATTGACAAGCTTTGGATCGCCTTCGTAGGCAACGCTGCGTTCGATGGCTATGGCCTTGCCGTCATTGTCTTCGAGCCTCTGGATCGCGTCGGAAATGAGCTGATTTTTTGCTTTTTCAAGTTCTTTCGCAGTAACGCCTTTAGCCTGAATTAGGCTTAGCTCGGCAAGCAGGGCCTTTTCGAGTGCTGCTCCGGTCTTGCCTTCGCTCGCGATAGCAAAGAAGTAAAGCAAGCCCCCGTCAACCTTGTTGTCGAGGTTAAACGACGCCTCTTGGGCGATCTGCTGTTTATAGACCAGGCTCTGATATAGCCGCGAGCTCGCTCCGCCGCTCAATATTTTATCCGCCACCCGCAATGCAGCCATGTCTGGATCGTTCGAAGGCGGTGCAAGATAAGTTATAGCTACCGCAGGAAACGGTACGTTTGGAGCGGTCTTCTCATACCGTGCCTCTTTTGTTCGGGCCGGTTCTTTGATGGTCACTCGCGGGATCGACGCCGTGGGCCGCTTTACGCGGCCAAAATACTTGTCTGTCCACGTATCAAATTTAGACTGGTCAAAATCCCCGACAACGATCAAAACTGCATTATCCGGACGGTAATACAGGTCATAAAACGATTTGGCATCAGCGGGTGTTGCGGCATTTAGCTGGTCGAGATTGCCGATCACGCCGCGTTTATATGGATGCTGTGTGTATGAAAGGCTACTGACGTACTGAAAAAGCTGGCCGTACGGTTGCGCGAGCACGCTCTGACGATACTCTTCTTTGACCACGTCTCGTTCGGAGGCGAAATTTTTGTCATCGACATTGAGATTTACCATTCGCTCGGCTTCGGCCCACAGGAGCGTTTCGAGATAATTTGACGGAACGACCTCGTAATAATTTGTGAAATCATCCCACGTCGAGGCGTTGTTAAAACCACCGACGTCTTCGGTCAGGCGATCCATCTTCTCGTTGGGCATGTTTTTGGTCGATTTGAACATCATATGCTCAAACATATGAGCAAACCCCGATTTGCCCTGCGGATCGTTCTTACCGCCGACGTTGTACCAAACGTGGATCGCCACCGTCGGGCTGGCGTTGTCCTGCACAGACACGACCCTGAGCCCGTTTGGCAGCGTCCGCTCTTTGATATTGAGCGGAGCTACTTTTACTTGGCCGAAACCGGCAATTACAAGCGTCAATAACGCCAATGTGATCGAAATGATATTTTTTCGCATATAGATCTGATGACTGAAAAATGTTCGTTTAATACGCACCGACTAATTAGATTGTTTAACCTCTGTGTTCTCTGAGGCTAAACTCTTACTGATAGTCGTAAAAGCCTTTACCGCTCTTACGCCCTAACCAACCGGCATCAACGTACTGTTTCAGCAGCGGCGATGGGCGGTATTTTGGATCGCCGATGCCTTCGTGCAGGACGTTCATGATCGCGAGGCATACGTCGAGTCCAATAAAATCTGCTAGCGTCAGCGGCCCCATCGGATGATTCATACCGAGTTTCATGATCTCGTCGATCGATTCGCGGGTGGCGACGCCTTCGTGCAGGGCGAAGATCGCTTCGTTGATCATCGGCATCAGGACGCGATTTGAGACAAAACCTGCCGAATCGTTACATTCGACCGGGACCTTGCCGAGCTTTTCCGACAGCTCCTTAACGATCGCGTAAGTCTCATCGCTCGTGGCGATACCGCGAATAACCTCGACCAACTTCATCAGTGGAACAGGATTGAAGAAGTGCATTCCGATCACTTTATCCGGACGTTTTGTGGTCGCGGCGATCTTGGTGATCGAGATCGACGAAGTATTGGACGAAAGGATCGTCTCTGCCGGGCACACTTCATCTAACTTCTGAAAGATCTGTTTCTTAATGTCGAAATTTTCCGATGCGGCCTCGACGATCAGCGTGCATTCCTTCAATGCTTCGAGGTCAGTGGTTGTAGTTATCCGAGCCAAAACCTCTACTTTCTGGTCCTCCGTCATCGTTTCCTTTTTGACGAAACGATCGAGGCTCTTGCTGATGTTCGCGACTCCGCGATCAACGAATTCCTGCGAAATATCGCACATTATCACCGAAAATCCTGCGGCCGCAGCGGTTTGCGCGATGCCGTTCCCCATAGTTCCGGCGCCAACGACGCCAATTGTTTCACTCATATCCTAAATTCCCTGCTTAAAAAATAATTGCAAAAGAAAAATCTATCGAATCTTACCGCACAAAACAAACAGGCGATGGAACTTGATACTTCCCATCGCCCGTTTGCTACTTTCCTAAACTCCTGTCTCCCGTCTCTTGTTTCCCGTCTCAGGCCTCACTGCCACGAGTTCGGCGGCGGTGGGCTTTGCTGATAATCGTAGTTTGGCTGCTGAAACATCTGCTGCGGCATCCCGGCGTTCAGGTACATTTGTTTCCCCGCGTCTCCAAACAGGAACCACATTCCATAAACGCCGACCGCGGTGCCGAGCGGAAACGACAGACACGATACAATACTGCCGATGATGCCCCACGTCCGCGCGTTTGCCTTTTCCTTGAACAGCTTATAGCCGCCGAGTATCTGCGATCCGGTAAAAAGGATCGAAAAGATCGCGATGAATAGCACGACGACGATAAACACGGCTCCGACCGCTCGCCCTTCGCTATTGCGGCTGCCCGCGATCATCGCCGCACCAAAAATCCCGTACACGACAGTAATAATGGCCATTACAACGGCCTGCAAGCCGCCATGAGCCATCAAAAAAATGCCAACTAACCGGTTGTGTTCTTTAGCAGTCATAAAATACGAAGCCTCCAATTAAAGAACGCTCTAACATGTGTCGAAGTTGCAGGATTTGTTACCTTAATCGCGTTCGACGGCCATTGCTACGGAGTTTCCGCCTCCTAGACATAAAGCAGCGATGCCCTTTTTGGCTCCGCGGCGTTTCATTTCGTACAAGAGAGTCGTAAGGACTCGGCCGCCGGAGTTGCCGATGGCGTGGCCTAGGGCTACGGCGCCGCCGTTTACGTTTACTTTTTCGATGTCGAGGCCGAGTTCCTGCATGACGCCGAGGGCCTGGACGGAGAAGGCTTCGTTTAGTTCGAAGAGATCCACGTCCGCCATGTCCCAACCGGCTTTGGCGAGCACATTTTGTACGCCTTTGACCGGAGCCATCATGATAAGTTTCGGCTCGATGCCCGACGAAGCCCACGCCACCACGCGGCCAAGCGGTTCGATGCCGAGAGCGGCGGCATTCTCAGCCGAAGTAACAACAACCGCCGAAGCACCGTCATTTACGCCCGGAGCGTTTCCTGCCGTGACCGTGCCGCCGTCTTTTTTGAACGCAGGCTTGAGCTTTGCGAGACCCTCGGCAGTCGTGTCGGGGCGAACAGGTTCGTCGTAATCAAGCACGATCGAGTCGCCTTTCTTCTGCGGGATCTCGACAGGCACCATCTCGTCAGCAAACTTCCCTGCGGCTTGTGCAGCAGCGGCTTTTTGATGCGAAGCGGCTGCGAAATCATCTTGGGCTTCGCGAGTGATGCTGTATTTTTCAGCAACGACTTCGCCGGTGTTTCCCATGTGCCAGTTCTCGAACGGACACCAGAGACCGTCGTGGATCATCAGATCCGTAGCCGTTTGATTGCCCATACGGAAACCGTCTCGTGCGGTCTGCAAAGCGTACGGAATGTTCGACATCGATTCCATGCCGCCGGCGACGACGTATTCGGCATCGCCAAGAGCCACAGCCTGCGACGCTAACGCGACTGCACGCAATCCCGAGCCGCAGACCATGTTGATCGTCAATGCAGAAACTTCAGGCGGCAGGCCCGCTTTCATCGCCGCTTGACGCGCCGGAGCCTGGCCCTGGCCCGCAGGAACGACGCAGCCCATGATGACTTCGTCAACCTGATCGCCGGAAATACCTGCACGATTGACCGCTTCTTTGACGGCAATAGCACCAAGATCCGACGCCGAAAAGCCTTTCAAAGCCCCCTGAAACTTTCCCGTCGGGGTGCGCACCGCACTGATTATTACTGCTTGTTTATTTGTACTCATAATTGCCTCAATAGGATAAGAATATTGTATCTAATGCAAATGAGTATTTTATGATGATTCACCCTCTGGTTCAAAGGTGGCGGCAGGTGTTTGTATTTTCGGCTCGATTCGTTTAAGTTTTGAGAAACTCCGGTTCTAAAAATTAACCATAGGCAGGTAAATATAAAGTGCGTTCAAACTGTGTCCATTTTCTGTTGGCATCGCTGGTACTATCGCTGTTCGTTTCATTCAACGTCTCGGCTCAGACCACCACAGCAAAAGTCGATCCGCTAGAGAATCTTCAATATCGGCTCATCGGCCCGTTTCGCGGCGGCCGTGTCGGAGCCGTCGAGGGCATTGCGGGGCAACCAAATGTCTATTATTTCGGTGCGACCGGCGGCGGCGTATGGAAAACGACGGATGCGGGTGTCAATTGGGTCAACGTATCCGACGGATATTTTGGCACCGGTTCAGTTGGTGCGATAGATGCCGCCGATTCGGATCCGAATATCATTTATGTCGGCATGGGCGAGCAAACACTGCGAGGAAATGTTTCAAGCGGCGACGGTATGTACAAGTCGGTTGACGGCGGCAAGACGTGGAAGCACATCGGCCTCGGCGACACGCAACAGATCGCACGAATTCGGGTTCATCCGAAAGATCCGAATATTGTTTATGTCGCGGCCTTGGGGCATCTTTGGGGAAACAGCGACGAACGCGGCATATTCCGAACCAGTGATGGCGGTAAGACCTGGCAAAAAATTCTGTTTCGCAACAACGCAACGGGAGCGAGCGAGCTTGCAATGGATCCGTCAAATCCGAACACGCTCTACGCAGGATTTTGGCAGGTTAGCCGTCGGCCTTGGCGAATGGATAGCGGCGGCGAAGGCAGCGGCCTGTTCAAATCGACGGACGGCGGAGACACTTGGATCGAGATCACGCGAAATCGCGGGCTCCCTGCTGGCCTGAACGGCAAGATGAACATTACCGTGTCGCCCGTTAATCCAAACCGCTTGTTTGCGATGGTCGAGAACAAAGATGGCGGCCTTTTTACCTCGAACGACGGCGGCGACAACTGGCAGCGTGTGAGTGAGAGTGCCGCGATCCGGCAACGCCCGTGGTACTACAATCGGGTTTACGCCGATCCGGAGAACGAAAATACTGTCTATGTCTTGAATGTTGGGTTTCATAAATCTATTGATGGCGGACGCACCTTTACGACCATCGGCGTACCGCACGGTGACAACCACGATCTCTGGATCGCTCCAAATGATCCTAAACGAATGATCGAAGGCAACGACGGCGGTGCCAACGTTAGCAACAACGGAGGTTCAAGCTGGACGGAGCAGGATCAGGCGACGGCACAGTTTTATCGCGTAACGACTGACAACGATTTTCCATACAACATTTACGGAGCTCAACAGGATAATTCGACGATCCGCATTGCTTCGCGTTCGGATGGCGGAGCAATAACCGAGAGCGATTGGTTTGCTGTCGGCGGTGGCGAATCCGGCTGGATCGCTCCGCATCCGGAAAATTCGGATGTCGTTTTTGCCGGCAGCTACGATGGGCTATTGACCCGTTGGGACCGTAAAACGGGACAGGAGCGCAACATTGATGTTTATCCCGATAATCCAATGGGGTCGGGAGCCGAGGGCACAAAGTACCGCTTTCAGTGGAATTTCCCTATCGTCTTTTCCCCGCACAGAACGAATGGGAAATATGCGCTTTATACGGCTGCAAACGTGCTGTTTCGCTCGTTTGATGAGGGGCAATCGTGGGAGCCGATCTCTGGCGATCTGACGCGGAATGACAGGGCAAAGCAAACGCATTCGGGCGGTGCTATCTCAGGTGATAACACGAGCGTCGAATATTACGACACTATCTTTTCGGTTGACGAATCGCCGGTAAAGCAGGGCGTAATTTGGGCCGGGACCGATGACGGGCTTGTTCAGGTTAGCCAAAATAGCGGTCAGACTTGGAGCAACGTTACGCCAAAGGACCTGCCCGAGTGGATACAGGTCAATCATATTCGAGCATCGCCGCATGACGCGGGCTCCGCATATTTTGCAGCGACGAATTACAAAAATGACGATCAGAAGCCTTATCTGTACAAGACAAACGATTACGGCAAAACATGGAAAAAGATCGTCAATGGCATACCTTCGGATCACTTTACGCGAGCGATAACCGAAGACCCGAATCGTCGCGGATTTTTATACGCCGGTACGGAACGCTCGATATATTATTCGTCCGATGACGGCGAGAGTTGGAAGAGCTTGCAGCTCAATCTACCGATAGTCCCGATCACTGATCTGACCGTGCAAAAACGCGAAAAAGACCTGGTCGTTGCAACTCAAGGCCGGTCTTTCTACGTGCTCGACAATCTTCCTGTGCTTTATCAACTTGCTGATGCAGAAAAAGCGGCAGCTTTTCTTTTCAAACCCGAAGACGCGTATCGCACTGCCGGTGGAGGTGGTTTTGGATTGCCGCCGACAGCAACGGTCGGTCGTAATCCGCCAAGCGGAGCGGTCATCAACTATTATTTGAGGGACAAGCCAACCAAGGAAGTGACGATAGAATTTCTCGACAGTCAAAATGCCGTTATTCGTAAATTTGCGCGGCGTGTTGATGCACCGGCAGCGGGACAAGCGGGTGGTCAGGGCGGTCCCGGCGGTGGTGATCCACAGCCTCCGGCAGACATCGGATTTAATTCTTTTACGTGGAATTATCGTCTGCCAAATGCGACGACGATACAGAATCTGATAATGTGGGGCGGTTCGCTCGCCGGGCCGCGGGTGCCGCCTGGAAATTACTCGACGCGCCTTACTGTTGATGGCAAGGTCTTTGGCACCGAACCGCTGGTGGTAAAGGCCGATCTCCGGCTAACGACAACGCAGGAGGATTTTATAAAGCAGTTTGATCTGATGAAAAAGATCAACGCTAAGCTAAATGAAACTCACGGAGCTATTAATGAATTGAGGGATATTCGAACCCAGATCGAAAATCTCTCGAGACGACTCAAACCTGAGAATAAAGACTTGATCGACAAGGCAAAGGCCATTGTTACCGAGCTAACGGCAGTTGAGGAAGCGTTGCACCAGACCAAGATACGCAGCGGTCAGGACGCACTAAATTTCCCGATCAGACTAAACAATAAACTTGCGGCATTGAGCTCGTTTGTAGATAGTTCTGACTACGGGCCGACAGCATCGGCGTATGTTGTTTATGCCGACCTGACAACTCAGATCGATGCACAACTCACGAAATATGCGGCGATCAAGGCGCAGGGTATTGCTGATTTTAACAAGCAATACGCGGCAAAAGGGCTGCCTATAATTATTTCGGCTAAGTGAAGCGATGTTACGACCGATGGAAACGTTCGAAAGCAGATCGTTCAAGGGTATCGCGATGATCCGGATGGGCAATTCTGATGAGTTCGGTGGCTCGCTGACGAAGGTTTTTCCCGTATAAATTTGCGACGCCGTATTCAGTGACAATGTAATGGACGTGGGCTCGCGTGGTGACAACGCCTGCACCTTCGTTGAGAAACGGCACGATCTTGCTGTCGCCTTTTGAGGTCGTGCTCGGCAAAGCGATGATCGGTTTGCCGCCTTCGCTGAGTGAGGCCCCGCGGATAAAATCCATTTGCCCGCCAACGCCCGAATATTGATACGGTCCGATCGAATCTGCACATATCTGTCCCGTCAGATCTACTTCGATCGCGCTGTTGATGGCGGTTACCTTGGGATTTCGGCGGATGACGGACGTGTCGTTGACGTACGCGATATCGAGCATCAGTACCTGCGGATTGTCGTCGATAAAATCGTATAGCCGCTGTGTTCCCATTACGAAACCCGAGACGATCTTGCCGGGATGCTTGATCTTGCGTTCGCCCGTGACGACGCCCGATTCGACCAGATCGATAAGTCCGTCGGAGAACATTTCGGTGTGAATGCCAAGGTGTTTGTGGTTGCCCAGCGACGCGAGAACCGCATTTGGAATAGAACCAATACCCATCTGCAGCGTCGCTCCGTCGTCGATCATTTCTGCGATGTAACCGCCTATCTTGCGGTCGATAGCCGTGATCTTGGCTGGCGTTGCTTCCAGCAGAAAATCGTCAACATCGACAAACGCATCGATCTCATCGACATGAACAAGTGCGTCGCCAAGCGTCCGCGGCATTTTGGGATTGACTTGGGCAATGACGTATTTCGCGGTATCAACTGCAGCACGAGCGATGTCGACGCTGACGCCTAGCGAACAGAAACCATGCTTGTCCGGCAACGATGTGTGGATCAGGGCCACATCGAGAGGGAGCACATTTTTACGAAACAATGCGGGGATCTCGGAAAGGAAAACCGGAATGTAATCTGCCCTGCCGTCTTTAACCGCGGCACGAATGTTCCCACCAACGAAAAAAGCGTTTACACGGAAACTATCAGCGAATCTCGGCTCGGAATATGGTGCCGGGCCTTCGGTATGTAGATGTACGATCTCGACATCACGTAGTTCGTCCGCACGTTCGACCATCGCGTTGATAAGAGACTGCGGAGCTGCACCGACGCCGTGAATAAAGACGCGGTCGTTGGATCTGATAGCTTTGACGGCGTCTGCCGCCGCGGATTTGGTTAGAAAAGTCATTCAGTCTTCACCGATATCCTCATTCCATACGTCAGGATGTTCGCTAATAAAACCTTCGAGTAGCTTTTTGCATTCGAAAGAATTCATATCGATGACCTCGACGCCGTTTTCTCGGAGCCAGTCAATGCCGCCTTGGAAAGTTTCCGATTCGCCGACGATGACCGTGCCGATGCCAAATTGACGCACAAGCCCGCTGCAATACCAGCACGGTGCGAGCGTTGTGACCATGATCGTGTCACGATAGCTTCGCTGGCGGCCAGCTTTGCGAAAGGCATCAGTTTCGCCGTGAATCGACGGATCGCTTTCCTGTACGCGGCGGTTATGCCCGCGTCCGAGCAAAATACCGTCTCCGTCAAACAAAGCCGCTCCGATCGGTATGCCGCCCTCGGCTAAGCCTTGGCGTGCCTCTGCGATAGCTATGTCGAGCAACGACTGAGTATCTATATTTGAGTCCATAGATCGATTTTATAAGCAAAAGGCTCAGCTATGCTAATCTCAAAACATGTCGCAGAATTTTCAGCCGGGTGATTTTTTGTTATTTCAGCTTGAGGCAGGATTTGCTTTGCTTCGTCTTTTGGCGGTTGATGAACTCGAAGAAGACTTAATTTGGCACCTTGCCGCTTATGATGATTTTTATCTGGATGTTGATATGGCTGAGACCGCGATCAACGGCGGTACGTCTCTGCGAGTTAGCCAACCGCATTTAGCATTAACTACGCGGGCATTTGAGAGTACGCAAGTCGCAAAGATCGCCAATATTCCGCTTACCGAAGCGGAAACGGCTCCTTTGCTGCAATGGCAAAATGATGAAAACCGTGCGGTTTCGGATAAATCTGTGCGGCTATTATTAGGACTGCGATGAACGCGGTTTGTCGACGAGGTGCTTCGTCGTACGGTCAGTGACGCTTACCGGAACAATATTCTCAAAATCAGGCATTTCGAGTTGCCTGTCCGTTGGAGCCGATCCGATCACGGGTTCGTTCTCGACATTTCTGGTCCGACGTTTCCACTGCTTTTTCAATCTGCGAGTTCGAATAAAAGTCTGTATGTGCCAAGCTCCCATCGCCAACAACAAACCCGCGGCCGCATAAATCAGCGGATGGGTATTTTCGCGAAAGCCCAAAAAAATATAGAGCAATACGGCCAGTGTAAAACTGACGATCACCGTCATCATGGACAGAACCGTATTTACCTTGATGTTTTCTTCGGGCGGTGATTCGCGTTTTACGGGTTTTGTGAGGTCCGGCAGAAACGTACCGCATTGACGGCAGTATGTCTCAGGCGATTGGTCGGCTTTTCCGCATTTTGGACAGAACATATTGAGCAGTTGGCAGTCGATGGTAGTTCAAATACCTTCTATGACTCAGGGAGTATTAGGTTCACTAAAGCTTTCGGCGTTTCAGCTCCTTGCCGATCATCTCAAGTTCACGGCTAACATGTCCCGCGGCGGAAGAGTTTTCTTCCGCTCTACGTATCAAGTAGGGCACCGCGTCCGCGACCGGGCCATAAGGGACATATTTCGAGACATTGTATCCCGCTTTAGCTAAAACATACGAAATATTGTCGCCCATGCCATAAAGCTGTGAATAGAAGATATTAGGATGATCTGCGGGAATATCGCTTTCCCGCATTTTTTCGGCAAGGACTTTTGTGCTTGCTTCGTTGTGGGTGGCGGCGACAAACGCCATGTCCTTGTGATGCCGCAAGCAATAATCAATCGCCGCATCGTAATCCGCATCTGTATCAGCTTTGGTGGCATGGATCGGTGATGGATAATCCATCTCGGCCGCTCGATCGCGTTCCTTTTCCATATACGCCCCGCGCACGAGTTTTACCGCGAATATATATCCGTCGTTTTTTGCTTGTCTGCGAGATTCTTTGAGATACTGCAGACGGTCGGTGCGGTAAAGTTGGATCGTGTTATAAATGATCACCCGTTCGCGGTTAAACCGCTCCATCATCTCAACAGCGAGCCGGTCGATCGCGTCCTGTATCCAAGATTCCTCAGCGTCAATAAATACTGGCTGATCTACCGAATACGCATACTCGCAGATCTCCGCGACGCGATTATGGATACGTTCGCATTTTGCTTGGCTTTTAGCGTCGAGTTTCTTTTTCTTGGCTAAACGTTCAAGCGTGCCGAGCGGAGCGACGCCCGTTACCTTAAAGACAGCAAATGGTATGTTTGGATCAGCCTTTGCACGATCTATTGTGCGGATGATCTCGGCCTTGGTTCGTTCGAAATCTTCTTCGGTTGCCTTGCCCTCGACCGAATAATCGAGGATCGTGCCAATGTTCGAACTGCCGAGTTTGCCGATGGTCGATTCACATTCCTCGATGGTTTCACCACCGCAAAATTGCTCGAATATCGTAGATTTAATAAGTCCTTCGACGGGCAACCCAATAGTCAATGCAAACCGTGTCGCCGCTGTCCCAATAGAGTTGAGAAACGGCGAATTCAGCATCTTAAAGAGCTTGTATTTTTCTTTTAGCTGCGAATCGGATTTATCCGCAAATGCTGTGGCGGTGTCCTGGAGATCCAGAGAGAAATCGCTCATAAAAATCGGATAATAACATATTTGCCGCAGATAGCCACAGAGGTGCACTCTGTGGCAAACTTATTCTTATGGCAAAAGGACTTCCTAAAAGAGCGGAAAACTATTCCGAGTGGTACAACGAGATCGTCAAACGTGCAGATCTGGCCGAGAACAGCGCGGTTCGCGGGTGCATGGTCATCAAACCGTACGGCTACGCGATATGGGAAAAGATGCAGCGGGCTCTGGACGACATGTTCAAGGAAACCGGGCACGTAAACGCCTACTTCCCTCTTTTCGTACCAAAATCTTTTCTCGAAAAGGAAGAGGAGCACGCCGAGGGGTTTGCCAAAGAATGTGCGGTCGTCACGCATTATCGCCTTAAAGCAAATCCTAGCGGCAAAGGACTCGTTGTCGATCCTAACGCCAAGCTTGAAGAAGAATTGATCATCCGTCCGACATCTGAGACCGTTATATGGAACACCTACAGGAATTGGATACAGTCTTGGCGCGATCTGCCGCTGCTGATCAATCAGTGGGCGAATGTTGTTCGCTGGGAAATGCGGACGCGTTTGTTCCTGCGCACCGCCGAATTTCTTTGGCAAGAGGGCCACACGGCGCATGCTACCGAGCAGGAAGCGATAGAAGAAACTGAAAGAATGCTGGGCGTCTATGCGACGTTTGCTGAGCAATGGATGGCCGTGCCTGTTATACAGGGCCGCAAGACGCCGAGCGAACGCTTTGCCGGTGCCGAAGACACGATGTGCATCGAAGCTCTGATGCAGGACGGAAAGGCTCTGCAGGCCGGGACGTCGCATTTTCTTGGGCAGAATTTTGCCAAATCCTTCGACGTAAAATTTGTAAATAAAGAAAACGAGCAGGAATATGCATGGGCGACAAGCTGGGGCGTTTCGACGCGTCTGATGGGAGCCTTGATCATGGCCCACTCGGACGATCAGGGCCTCGTTCTGCCTCCAAAACTCGCACCGATACAGGTCGTGATCATCCCGATCTACAAAACTCCCGAAGAACTTGCGGCTATCAGCGAGCGGGTCAATCCGATCTTCGAGGAACTAAAAGCCGCGGGCATCTCGGTCAAATACGACGACGCCGACAATCAGCGTAGCGGCTGGAAATTCGCCGAGTATGAACTCAAGGGCGTTCCGATCCGTTTGGGATTGGGAAGCCGCGATCTCGAAGCCGGTACCATCGAAGTCGCACGCCGCGACACGCTCACAAAAGAGTCGCAGCCGATCGACGGCATTGTCTCGCACGTCAAAGCTCTGCTCGACGAGATCCAGACCAGTATTTACCAAAAAGCTCTCGCTTTCCGCGAGGAAAACACCTTTCTCGTCGATACTTGGGATGATTTCAAAGCTCAGATCGAACGCGGCGGCTTTGTCATGGCACATTGGGACGGCACCGCCGAGACCGAGGAAAAGATCAAAGAAGAAACCAAAGCCACGATCCGCTGCGTCCCGCTTATCTCAACGATGGAAGCTGGAAAATGCGTCTATTCGGGTGCTGAATCTGCAAAGCGAGTGGTTTTTGCAAAAGCGTATTAGAAACTGAAAGGATTTATGACAAGGCAGAGCCACCTGTATCAGCGGGTGGTTTTGTTTTTGGGGTATGTCAAGAGCAATAAATTAATAGACTTTTTTCCTAGATCAACCGTCTAAGTAATTGACTGCGAGAAGTTTCGCAAAACGGACGTTTTTTGAGTTAAGATTTTCTCGTGCCGAAGCGGCATATTAGACACGAGCTTGATGTATAAAACGAGGACTGATGAGCAGCTAGTCGAGATGGCAGTCGGGCAAGATCCTGACGCTTTTGGCGAGATCGTGAGACGGTGGGAGCGTAAGATATTCGCTCTTTGCTTTGGTATGCTCGGACGCGAAGACGATGCGGGTGACGCTGCCCAAGAGGCATTTATAGCGGCTTATCGCAATTTGAAAAATTTTCGCGGCGAAGCGAAAGTCTCATCGTGGCTTCATCGTATTGCGGTAAATCAATGCCTGACGATAAAACGCCGCCAGCGGACGCGGGCTGAGGAGTATTTTGATAGCGAAGACGGTTCCGAAGAGAGAGTTTTTGTCGCTTCGCCGCTTTTGTCGCCGGCACGCACGACCGAAAAGGCAGAGCGGACAACTCTGATTCGCCAAGCCGTGGGAGCATTGCCAACCGATCTGCGGCAGGTGATCGTGATGAAAGAGTTTGAAGAGATGACGTTTCAGGAGATATCGGAAACGCTCGAGTTGCCGCTGAGCACGGTGAAAAGTAGGCTCTATACGGCCCTGAAACAGTTAAAGATGAGGCTTGAGAGAACGCCGGTCGAGGTGGTTTAGTTATGTTGGATAACTGCAAAAATGGATGCGAATTCACGGACGAGATCGTCGCGTATATGTACGACGAGATCAGTGAGCCCGCACGCAGTAAATTTGAACAGCATTTGCTTGATTGCACTGTCTGCACGGACGAATTTGCAGGGATCTCAAATGCCCGGTTCTCTGTGTTCGAGTGGCGCAAAGAGGAATTTGCCCATCTGCCGACACCGCAGATCGTAATTCCCTATCAAGAGAAATCTGCGGGATTTTTTGCGGGACTTCGTGATCTGTTGACGCTATCAGGATGGCCCGCAGCCGCTACCGTTGCCGCCGGGTTGATCGTGAGTATCGGGCTTGGATTTGCCGCGATGAACTACCTTGGCGGTGCTCAGGAAATGGCATCCAACAAAGCGGCGAGTATCACAATTCCTCCGGTTAGATTGCCGGAGAACAATGCGCAGGGGCTGCAGGTTGACGCTCCCATTAAAGATACTGAGACTGTTGTGGCGACAACCGCTGATGACCGTCAGATCCGCCCGGTGCGAGCTTATGCCGGCACACAGCGTTCAAAATCAACGACTGTTTCGCAGCGGCCAAATAATACAGTGGTTCGCAATCCGTCAGCCATTACGGCAAAGGCTCCGGCTTTGACCAACTATGACGATGCTGACGACAAGTCGCTTCGTCTTTCGGATCTTTTTGATGATGGAGGAGCGGAATAATACCGCTATAACTCTATGATGACCACAAAACTTTTTCGGGTGATGATCTTGACCGCCTCGGTATTTGCGATGGCCATAGTCGGGGCTGCACAGGAAACAAAGCCGGCTGAAGATCAGCCGCAGGAAAACCAAGCGGGTAACCAACAGCCGGATATACGCACCAACGCACTGCGTCAGCTCGGCTTATCTCGCGAACAGGTTCAGCAGATTCGCCGGATGAACATGGAGCGAAAACCTCTGATGGATGAGGCTCAAAAACGTCTCAGGCTCGCGAATCGCAGCCTCGACGAGGCGATATATGCCGATCAGGTCAACGATACTGATGTGCAGGCGCGGTTGAAAAAACTGCAATTGGCACAGGCTGATGTGGCTCGGATCAGATTTATGAATGAGTTGTTTGTGCGTAAGATACTCACTCCGGACCAATTGATCAGGTTTCGCGAACTGCGGCAGCGATTTGAAGAGGTTCGGGAAAACATCGAGAAACGGAATGGCGACCGCAAGGTAATTAAGCAAAATGGTGATGCGTTTGCCCCGAGACAGGTTCGCCCGGTCGTCAGACCAAACGCTCAAAAGCCGCAGTGATCATTGCGATCCTCGATCGACTGACCTTTTGAAAGGCTGAACTTTTATGTTCGGCCTTTTTGTTTGTTTGAAGTTTTGTTTAGGTTCGTTATATTCTTGAGCAGTCAACGTTTCCAGCTTCTTTGTCGATGAATTTATTCGCGAAATTTCTTTCCGCAGTGCAGGAGATAACCTTCCTTTTGTGGCGCTCGATAAAAGGTCTGTGGAAAGGGCCGCGGTATTTCAAAGAAACTATCGAGCAGATGGACCGCATCGGTGTCGGTTCGCTTGGCATTGTATCGCTAACCGGCTTTTTTACGGGAGGAGTACTCGTCCTCCAGGGATTTCCCACGCTCGAATATTATGGTGCGCAAAGCAGCGCCGGACAAAGTGTTGCCACGTCATTAATACGTGAACTCGGACCGGTTTTAACGGCATTGATGGTGGCGGGGCGAGTCGGCTCGGCCATATCCGCCGAATTGGGATCAATGGTGGTCTCTCAACAGATCGACGCGATGCGTTCTCTCGGTACGTCGCCGGTTCGAAAACTTGTCACTCCGCGTATTATTGCACTTCTCGTTACGCTTCCATTGCTTACTTTTTCAGCCGATCTGGTTGGCATTGTTGGTGGAGGTTTGGTGGCTCGACAGATCTATGGCCTCGATCCAAGCGTTTATATACAGTCTGCAAAGGTCGGAATTGCGATGACGGATCTTATCGGCGGTATGATAAAACCAATTGTCTTTGGTGGAATTATCGGATTGGTATCATGTTATAAAGGTCTAAGTACCACGGGCGGGACGGCGGGGGTCGGCAGATCGACAACAAGCGCTGTCGTTACTTCGTCGGTAAACCTGATCATTGCCGATTTTTTCCTGTCGAAAATACTGCAGAGCTTTTTCAGCGCGACCATTTTTTAAAGGGATCGTTGTATGACTTTAGATATTGAGGGGATACATAAGCAAGAGGCGCCTTACACCGACGAGACAATTATCGGCGGATACGCTCTGCCTGCTATCGAATTTCGCAATGTGGAGCTAGCGTTTGATGACCACGTGATCCTTGACAATATAAACTTTACCGTCCGGAGAGGCGAAACTAAGATAGTTCTCGGTGGTTCAGGCACTGGCAAATCAACCATTATTAAGCTCATCCTCGGACTGCTAAAGCCGGATTCGGGCGAAATACTTATCGACGGAGAAGACGTTACGGACTTTGACGATCAGGAGATGATGCGGATCCGTAAGAACATTGGGATGGTCTTTCAAGAAGGTGCTCTTTTCGATTCCCTATCCGTTTATGAGAATGTCGCGTTCAGGCTTCACGAGGCGCACGTTGATGAAGATGAGGTCGAACATGAGGTCCGCCGGATGCTGCAATTCGTCAACCTCGAAGATGCGATAGACAAGATGCCGTCCGAGCTATCAGGCGGCATGCGTCGTCGCGTTGGCATCGCGAGAGCACTCGTCGGTAATCCGAGCATTGTATTATTTGACGAACCGACAGCCGGACTTGACCCGCCAACTGCGCGCACCATTTGCGAATTGGCGATTAAACTTCGCGACCTCGAAGATGTATCATCTATTTTTGTAACGCACGAGATGAACAATCTCGAGTACCTGTCGTCGGAATACGCGACGCTGGACCGAATTGGCGAGGTGCATTTTGAGATCGAGGGCGAACGGCTCTGTTTGCTCAATACCGAGGTGATAATGCTCAAAGAAGGCGATATTATATTTAGCGGCAAGGATGAGCAGCTTCGCCAGACTGAAGATCCATATATTCGCCGATTCCTGAGAGGAAAATAAATGCCGAGGAGTAATCAAAAACTTTCAATTAGCGAACTTCGAGTAGGCATTTTTATGTTTGCGGCCCTTGTTGTGACGGGCTTTCTGATCCTCAATTCAAGCGGAGATTTTAATCCCTTCGAGAAAAAGATGCGGCTCAAGGCCCGCTTTATGAGCGCGGACGGGCTGCGTTCCGGAGCTGACGTCCAGCTCGCCGGCGTAAAGATCGGTAAGGTGGAAGAGGTCGTTTTCCTGCCGCCTGATGCTCCAAATGGTGAACGCGTCGAGGCAACATTTCTAGTCGTTCAGCAGCTTGACAAAAAGCCGATCACAGAATTGATCCGCACCGATTCGACCGCCCAGCTTGTAGCGACCTCGATCCTAGCAAACGACAAGATGATCAACATCGTTCCCGGCACAACCAAGGGGCAGCCGGTGGGCGATAATGCCATTCTCGCCTCTGCTGCTTCGGCTTCATTAAATCAGCTCACTTCAACGGGTAACGACCTGTTGACGCAAATTAATAAGCTTGCGATCCCGGCAAACGAGATATTACAAAAGGCTAACAACGGCCAAGGCACCCTCGGGCGAATAGTCAATGACGAAGCCCTTTATGAAAGCCTAAACGCTACGATCAACGAAACAAAAAACACTATTGAAAAGATAAATTCCGGTCGCGGGACTGCCGGAAAACTAGTAAATGACCCCGCGTTGTACGACAGCCTCAACAAAACCGTTGCCAATCTAGAATCCATTGCGGCTGACGTCAAAAGCGGCCGCGGCACGGCGGGCAAATTCGTTAACGACGATGCACTGTACAACGATGCTCGTGACGCGATCGCGGACCTAAGAAAGTCTGCCACAAAGATCAATGAGATCGCAGATGACGTAAAATCGCTGACCGCCGACCTGAGAGACGGTAAGGGCTCAGCCGGAAAGCTGCTCAAGGATGAAAAACTCTACGATGACGCACGTACGGCTATCGAAAAATTTAATTCGATGTCCACACGTCTCGATGCGATCCTCGCCGATGCCCAAGCCGGCAAAGGTACGCTGGGCAAATTTGTCACCGACGAAACTCTCTATAACAGCATCAATCAGACTGCCTCAAACGTAAATCAATTTACAAGCGAGGGCACTAAACTTCTCTACGATTTTCGTCAGAATCCCAAAAAATTTCTCCGCATAAAACTCGCCTTGTTCTAGATCTACGAATATTTTCTACATATTCGTTGCATAATTGCATCAAATAATGTATATTATGCGTTTAATGAATGATTTATGCATAGTATATGCATAACGATTTTTTATATGCAAAAGAAAGAACGTCACGATTTCATTATTAAACTCATTGGCTCAGAGCGGATCTCGCGACAGGAAATGCTGGCGGAAAAGCTTGGTCAAGGCGGGTTCGTTGTTACACAGGCGAGTGTGTCGCGTGACCTGGAGGAGCTTGGCATCACCAAAAACAATGGCATCTATGAGTTGCCAAGTGCGGCGGCCGGTGCGATTGAGTATGGTCTAAAGTCGCTCTCGCCGGCAGGAGAAAATCTCATTGTTGGAAAATGCGATCCCGGCTTGGCATCGGCGGTCACGGTTCGTATTGATGCAGCAAAGATCTATGAGATCGTCGGCACCATCGCCGGAGATGACACGATTTTTATTGCTGTCCCAGATGCCGATAAACAAACCGCGGCGATATCAAGGATTTGGAATCTATTTTCTAAATGACGGCTGGCGATATGAAATTTGTTGAGATCGAAAAAATGGGGTCGGTCGTTTCGAGGCTCGGACTCGATCGATCGATCTCTGTCCGAACAGGCGAGATCGCTCCGGTCGTGGGAAATGTCGTTGCGGTCCGAGCACTATCGGAAAGCGTAACCTACGGTAACTTAGAGCTTCCGTCCGGGCGATTAGCAAAGATCAACACTGGCGACACATTGCTCGGAGCGCTTGGCAAAAGGCGTGCCTTGAAGGGATTTGTCGGCGAAGTTCCGGAAACGGTTAAGGCCGGAGATCGTCTGCATCTGCTAAATATGGGCGGCGTGATCGGCGTTTGCAAAGGGCATCATTCGTCGTTTTCGGACGCTATTGAGGTCGAGGTGATCGGTGTCGCATGTGACGAGAATGGTCTGGTCACCAACATCGGCGCCGGCGCCCTCGTTCCAACCGAAACGCTTGTCCCTGGAGCTCCTGTGGTAATGATCGCCGGAACCTGTATGAACTCCGGAAAGACTGTCGCTGCGACGGAGATCATCAAACAAGCTGCAAACAAGGGGCTTCGCGTGGCGGCGGCAAAGCTGTCAGGAATTGCATGTTTGCGGGACACGCTACACATGCAGGACAACGGAGCGGTCGCGACCGCGAGTTTTCTCGATTGCGGACTTCCCTCCACCGTCGATCACGAAGATCTGGCATCGGTTGCCAAGGCGTTGATCAATCATCTTAATTCGTTTGAACCGGACATAATCGTAGTCGAGCTTGGTGACGGCATCGTCGGTGGGTACTCGGTCGATGCAGTGCTGCGTGATGGCGAGATACGCGATGCGATGTCGTCGTTTGTATTTTGTGCATCGGATTATGTCGGCGTGATCGGTGGTGCAACCGTATTGGAAAAATTTGGTATCGAGATCGATGTTGTCGCCGGATCGGTGACCGATTCGCAGATGGGCGAAGACTATATCAAAGAACATTTTGGTCTGCCCGCAGGAAATGCCCGCCGCGATGGAGCAAGACTATTTGAATTGGTGCAAAACGCTGTGCGGCTTGCTGAGGTGCCCGCATGAGCGAAACAAACAAGATACGCATCGCGATTTTCGGCGGCTCAGGCTACGGTGGGAGCGAGTTGCTGCGAATACTGTTGCAGCATCCTAACGCCGAGATCGTTTTGGTAACGGCTAACGATCACGCTGGCAAAGCTGTTGGCGACGTACACAAAAATCTCTTTGGGTTGACCGATCTGCGTTTTGAAAGGGCACCTGATAACCTCGCGTCGATTGCCAATGTTGATGTTGCATTCTTTGCTTTGCCTCACGGACAGGCCCTCGATCTGGTGCCGCAACTTTTGCCGGACGTGAGAGTGATCGACCTCTCCGGTGACTTCCGTATCGATAATGCGGATGTCTTCAAGCAGTTTTACAAACTTGACCACACCGCGACTGATCTGCAAAGCAAGTTTGTCTATGGCCTGACGGAGACCAACCGCGAAGCACTAAAAAACACGCAGTACATAGCAAATCCGGGCTGTTTTGCGACTGCGACGCTGCTAGCTTTGGCGCCGATGGTAAAAAGCGGGATGTTGACCGGCAAGGTCATCGTCGATGCAAAAACCGGATCCAGCGGCTCCGGTGCGAAAGCCGCCGCCAACACGCATCACCCGCAGCGAATGAATTCGTTCTACGCGTACAAACCATTTACGCACCAGCACGTGCCTGAGATCGAACAGCATCTGCGCCAGGTTGGCAGCTTTGAAAATGACCTTGTTTTTATGACCCATAGCCTGCCGGTCGCGCGCGGGATATTTGCTTCGTGCTATCTCGAGACCAATGTTCAGCTTTCAAACGAAGACCTCCGTAATCGATACACTGACTTTTACAAAGACTCGTTCTTTGTCCGCATGGTCGATGGCTCGCCGGACATCAACTGGGTCAAAACGACTAACTTTTGTGACATTGCCGTCCACACGAGCGGCCTACAGGTAGCTGTCTTTTCAGCGATCGATAATCTTGTCAAAGGTGCCGCCGGGCAAGCCGTTCAGAATATGAACCTGATGTTTGGCATTGATGAGGCGACTGGCCTGAAACTGGTGGGGACTAATCCGTAATGCTGAAACCTATCGCTGAAGAAACGTGGTTCTACATTCTCGAACACGACGACGAAACCGATGATTACGTCCTCGACGTCTGTTGCGGCACCGTTGCCGTTTACACGATCAAGATCAAATTGAACAAAGAAGAGCGAGCTGAGTACCTCAAAGATCCATCCAGCATTCGCACATTGGCATACCGTATCAGCGACTACCCGAAAGAGTACATGGACCGCAGAGTAGATTGATGAACATTACCGACATCAAACAAACAGAAGACGCGTTTCAGCTCGCGACCTATGCCAAGATGGACATCGCCGTCGAGCGTGGTTCGGGAGTGTGGGTGTGGACGAGCGAAGGCGAAAAATATCTCGATCTGTACAGCGGCCACGCGGTTTGTGCGACCGGGCATTCTCACCGATATGTCGTAAAAGCGATACAAGAACAGGCTGAGAAGATGTTGTTTTACTCGAATCTTGTTTACTCCGGGATAAGAGCAAAAGCCGCCGAAAAGCTTGTTTCCATTGCTCCTGATTCCCTTACAAAAGCCTTTTTCTGCAATTCCGGCACCGAGGCAAATGAGAATGCAATGCGTATCGCCCGCATGGCGACGGGCCGCGAAAAAGTGATCTCTTTCAATGGCGGTTTCCACGGACGGACGGCCGATTCGATCTCGGCGACTTTTCTTGGCAAATATCGCGAGATTGGCAAACCCAATGTTCCACAACATGTGTCGGCAGAGTTTGGCAATACTGACAGCGTCCGTGCCGTCGCCGATCGCGAAACAGCGGCGATAATTCTTGAACCGATCCAGTCGATGGCGGGTGTTCGCGAAGCCGACCCGGAGTTTTTTCGAGGGCTTCGCGAGATCTGTGACGAGCTTGGGATCGTGTTGGTCTTTGACGAGGTACAGACCGGAGTTGGCCGCACGGGCAATTGGTTTTTTGCGGGCAGTGAATATGCCGACGGCGTTGTTCCGGACATTATTACGCTTGCCAAAAGCCTCGGCAGCGGTATTCCGGTCGGGGCGTGTCTTGTAAATGATGCGGTCTCGGGACAAATCAAAACCAATGATCTTGGGACGACGTTTGGCGGCGGGATGCTCGCGATGGCGGCGGTACTCGCTACGCTTGAGGCCATCGAGGACGACGATATGATCGCAAATGCGGCTCATATCGAGCGGTATTTGCGTGATTCTATTTGCAATGTAACTGGCGTCAAAGCGGTTCATGGCAAAGGCTGTCTGCTGGGTATCGATTTTGACCGACCGTGCGGACCGATACATCAAAAACTGTTGTCGCATAAAATAATCACCGGCACATCGAGTGATCCGTGTATCCTGCGACTCTTGCCGCCGTTGATGGTCAGCACCGATGAGATCGATATGCTGGTCGAGGTATTGAAATCGTGAGCAGTTTTCTAAAAACATCTGACCTCAGTCGCACTCAGCTTGATAAGCTGATCGAATCGGCCTTGCAGTTCAAATCCGGGGTTCGGACCGACAAGCCTCTTGCGGGAAAATCCATCGCACTTGTATTTTTCAATCCATCGCTGCGAACCCGCGCGTCGATGCAGGTCGGCATTTATGAGCTTGGCGGCAATGCTGTGATCCTCGAACCAGGCGGCACTTCGTGGACGCTTGAGCACCGCGAAGGCGTTGTGATGGACGGTAACAAGACCGAGCATCTTGCCGAGTTTGTTCGTGTGCTTGAGCGATATGTCTCGGCGATCGGTGTTCGGACATTTGCGGAACTCAAAGACTGGGAAGGCGAGCGGACCGATCCGATCCTTGCAGCTTTCCAAAAGTACGCGAGCGGTCCGGTCATCAATCTCGAGTCCGCGATGCATCATCCGTGTCAGTCGCTGGCGGATATGATGACGATCCGAGAGGCTCTCGGGCCTGCGAAGAAAAAGGTTTTGCTTACGTGGGCTTGGCACCCGAAACCTTTGCCGATGGCGGTGCCGAATAGCTTTGCTCTGGCGGCGGCACAGTTTGGCCATGATCTGCGGATCGCCCATCCGGCGGGCTACGAGCTTGACGAGGAGCTGCTCGCTGAGGTCGAGGGTCAAGCCGCAGCAAATGGCGGCAGCGTTGAATTTACGGATGATGTCGCGACAGCGTTTGACGGCGTCGAGGTCGTTTATGCCAAGAGCTGGGGCTCCAATCAGTTTTACGGTAATAGTGATGCAGATATCGAATTTCGGAAAGATCTCCGCAGCGACTGGATAGTTGACGAGGCAAAAATGGCACGAACGAGCGATGCGATATTTATGCACTGCCTGCCGGTGCGGCGAAATGTGATCGTCACCGACGGCGTGGTCGATTCGTCGCGGTCGGTCGTTATTGACGAAGCCGAAAACCGTCTGCATATCCAAAAAGCGATCATGGCAAAGCTGTTTGAGTAGGGCGGACGCAAGTTGGGTGGAAAGCGGGCGTTCAATGTGCATGGAAAAAACGATCATTTTAACTGTCGCCCTCTTGTTTTTGTTGTCCGCCGCCCATAGTTCGCACGCACAGTCTTGCGGTGAGGGGGATAATCAGATAACCGTTTTTGTGCCAAATGGCCAAAAAGCCGTCAATACGCGATACCAGCTTTATCCGGCGTCGCCGTTGAGATACAAGAACGAGGACGGGATGATCAGAAAACTCGAATTTGTCGCCGAATATCTGAGCACCACGTTTTTTCCGCTCGACGAGATCTATTTTTCGCGTTGGTGGATACGCCCTCGAATAGTTCGCTCGGAGTACGCCGAAAAATTTGTGAAAGCCTATGACCCAAAGTTTTACGAGCAGCCATTCGTCTATAACGATCGGCATAACAAATTTTCTTTCAGCGGCACGATAGATGGCGACAGCTTTAGTATTCATACTTACGAGATGGACGATATGCCGTTTTTGCTAAAAGTATGGGCGGATAACTACGAGCCTGTTTATGTTCTCGAAGCTTTTCGCGGCGGGTGTTCGCGAAAATATGACCTGCTTTTGACCAAATACATTGAGCCTAAAAAGGGCCGATAAAATATGAACCAGGAAACACTTGATCTGCTACGCGAATCGCTCCCCTACATACAAAAATTTCAGGGCATGACCTTTGTCGTGAAATTTTCGGGCAAGGTCACGGAGGACAAAGAGAATCTTGCGTCCCTAGCTGAGGAGCTTGCGTTGCTGCATCAGGTCGGCATCCGCGTATGTGTGATACACGGCGGCGGCAAACAGCTAAATGAGCTTGCGGATAAGCTCGGTGTGGTCCAGACGGTGATCGGCGGCCGCCGCGTGACCGATGATGACACGCTCGATCTTGCCAAGATGATATTTCGCGGCAAGATCAATACCGAGATACTCGCTCAGTTTCGCCGTCGCGGAGTGTCGGCTGTAGGGCTGTCGGGCGTTGACGGCGGCGTCGTAAAGGCGATAAAGCGTCCGCCAAAAGATGTTATCAATAAACAGACGGGCCAGGCCGAGACCATCGATTTTGGCCACGTTGGCGATGTCGTCGAGATCGATGCGTCCCTGCTCAACACCCTGCTCGACAGCGGCTATCTGCCCGTCATCTCGTCGCTCGGGGCAGATGATGACGGCAAGATATTTAATATCAACGCCGACACCATCGCTTCCGAGATCGCCGCAACTCTTGGTGCCGAAAAACTCATTCTGCTCACGGATGTCAACGGTATCTATCTCCACGAGGGCAATGAGGACACTAAAATCTCTCGCCTGACCGTCGATGATGCACGCCACATGATCGAATCGGGCCGCGCGACCGGCGGGATGATACCAAAGCTTGAAAACCTCATTTCCCTGCTCAATCGCGGCGTCAGATCCGCCCATGTCGTAAGCGGCACCACCAGAAATGCCATCCTCGCCGAGGTCTTTACCGACGAAGGAACCGGTACAATGGTAGTGGCATAGCTCAGTCTGAAGCTGACTTGGTCCACTTTGGTCCACTTTGGTCCATCTTGGTCCACCTTGGTCCACCTTGGTCCGGACCGGACCAAAATAAGATACTGCAAGTCTCAAACAGCCGCTCGTTCCTTTAAATACAACGCCCTAACCGGCTTGAAATAAACAATTTAGAGGAGATCGTATGAAAAAGACAATATTGGCTTTGGGGATAGTTTCGCTGCTTGGTATGAACGCATTTGCGTCGGTGTATATACGGTATTACAACAAGGATTCACAGAAATGGGTGTTCAAGGTGAAAAAGGATGGCAGCACTACTGAAGTGACGTTTAACGGCTCGACTAGCGGGGCAACCAGCATCGGCGGCAGCGGGACCAAGGCCGTTGTGACGACACAATGCGGTGATATCGAGATCAGCGATAATGCAAAGATCGAGATCAAGGACGGCTGCATCAAGTTTGTAAATTAGACGTTAATAGGCAAAAGGAAAAAAGGCTGACGGAGCAAAGTGCTTCGCCGGCCTTTCTATATGATGGTGCTCAGGGGGGGACTCGAACCCCCACGGATTACTCCACACGCCCCTCAAACGTGCGCGGCTACCAATTACGCCACCTGAGCAAGATTTTCAATTGAGAGAAAGAGTTACTTTTTCGCCGGAGCCTTAGCAGGTGCGTTCGCTGCGGGCTTATTAGCGGCCGGGGCATTTGCCGCCGGTTTGTCGTTATTCGAAGCCGCTGCATTTGCCGGAGCAGCATTTGACGCCGCATTTGCCACAGGTGCCGCTACGTTGGCATTAGCATCAGTAGCCGGGACCGCAGCATTTGCGTTTGCATCTGCGGTATTTGTGTTTGTTTCGACATTTGCCGCCGGGGTGTCCGGATTGCTGCTAAGCACCGAAGTGTTGCCGGTCAGAGCTGGCATTGCGAGTAGCAGAGCAGACAGCATAAACGTCGCTGCCGCTGTGATCGTCACCTTGGACAGCACCGTAGCGGTGCCGCGCGGTGCAAAAGCCGAACTCGATACATTACTGGTGAACAATGCTCCGGCATCCGTTTTACCTGGCTGCAGCAAAACCGCAGCGATAAGCACGATGCACGAGAGAAAAAAGATTCCGTATAAAATATAAACCATTGCTTTTAGTGAATGGTGAATGGTGAATTGTGAATCGTGAATAAATCTATTCACTATTCACTAATTACTATTCACGCTCTTTCATAATTCACGATCTGTGCAAAGCTTGCCGCTTCGAGGGCTGCTCCGCCGACCAATGCACCGTCAACGTCCGTTTGCGACATTAACGTCGCGATATTATCGGGTTTGACCGATCCGCCATAGAGTATTCGCGCGTTGTCAGCGACACTGTTTCCGTGCATTTCTGCGATGGTGTGGCGGATGTGAGCGTGCATTTCTTGAGCCTGTTCAGGCGTCGCGGTTTTACCCGTTCCGATCGCCCAGACAGGCTCGTAAGCGATAATGATACGTTCCATGTCGGCAACTGTCAAACCCTCCAAGCCTTTGACTAACTGGCCTTTGACTACTGTTTCAGCTTGTCCGCCTTCTCTTTCAGTGAGCGATTCGCCGACGCAGACTATCGGTCTCAGCCCCGCCGCCAGCGATGCTTTTGTCTTTTGGTTGATCGAATTATCAGTTTCACCATAAAACTGCCGCCGCTCTGAGTGGCCGATTATCACATGCGAACAGCCGACATCTTTGAGCATCGCCGGGGCGATCTCGCCTGTGTGGGCACCGAAATCATTTTGGACAGCACAATCTTGTCCGGCGACATGGATATTCGATCCTTCGAGCCTATCTGCCACGGTCTTTAATGCCGTAAATACCGGAGCGATGACGACGTCACAATGATTGGCATTAGCGACGAGCGGTTTTAATTCAAGAGCTGTGTCAACCGCTTCGCCAAGTAGCTTATACATTTTCCAATTACCTGCAATTACTGGTCTTCTCATAAAATTTCTCAGTGCAAAAGCGGCCGCTTTATCAAACCGCCCTCGACGTCGGTTAGCGTGTGCGTGGTAACAAATGCGTTTGGGTCGATATCAGCCACGACCGATTTGACGGAACCGATCTCAAGCCGCGTAACAACACAATACAAGATCGATCGCTCCTCAGTGATCTCGCCATGGCTGCCCATACCTCCGCTGCCTTTGAAAACCGTTACGCCGCGGTTAAGTTTTCCGATAATTGCTTGGCGAATAGCGTCATGTTCGAGGGAAACAATATTGATCGCCGTATATTCTTCAAAGCCGTGCAATAGAAAGTCAATCGCCTTGGTTGCAGCGGCGTAGGTCAGGATCGAATACATTGCCGATTCGACACCGAGAAAGAAGGCGGCCGCCAAAAAAACAAAGATGTTAAAGATCAATATCACGTCACCGACGCGCAGTAAATGACTCCTGCGGCTAACGAGTAACGCCGCGATCTCTGTGCCATCCAAAACCGATCCGCCGCGAATTGCGAGCCCGATTCCGGCTCCGATAAACAGCCCGCCAAATAAAGCAGTGAGCAATTTGTCCGCGGTGACGTCGGGAAAACTAACTAGATAAAGGCACGCAGACAGACCAAGTATGCCCAACACGCTTCATAACGCAAATTTTCGGCCGATCTGTCGGTAACCAATAGCGACGAACGGCAGATTGATCAACAGCAGCAAGATCGACAGCGGCCAACCGGCAATGTCCGAAACGAGCATTGAAACGCCGGTCACACCACCGTCAATAAAGCGGCTTGACAGCAAAAATCCCTTGAGCCCAAATGCGGCTGAAAATATACCTAGAATGATAAGAATGGCACTGCGGGCCTCTTGAAATATCGTCTTCATTGCTGTCTTACCGCTATTTTACCACACACGAAGAGCCCGTTCGAGGACGCCCCGAAATTGGTGTGGTCGAGCAAATTTGATCGAAAATTACTTGTCGTCCAAAGCAGCGACGCCCGGTAAAGTGTCACCCGCGAGAAACTCAAGCGTTGCTCCGCCGCCAGTCGAGATGTGACTGATCCGATCGTTTAGTCCGGCTTGGTTAACAGCCGAAACCGAATCGCCGCCACCGACGATCGAGGTTGCACCTTTGTCGGTTGCCGCAGCGACAGCTTTTGCAATAGCCACCGTTCCCTCGTCAAAGGGCTTTTCCTCGAACATCCCCATCGGGCCGTTCCAGACGATGGTTTTGGCTCCCTCAAGAGCGTTTTCAAAGATAACCGCAGTCTCAATGCCGATATCCAGACCGACAAGACCTGTATTTGTGAAGGAGATCGGGATGGTCTTGCGCGAATTGATCGGATCGTACGAATCTACTACTTGATGATCTGTTGGGAGGATCAGCTCGACGCCCGCGTCCTTTGCCATTTGCTCCATTTCGAGAGCCTTTGGCATCATATCGTCCTCGACCAACGATTTGCCGACGGTAAAGCCTTGTGCCTTAAAGAAGGTATATGCCATGGCACCGCCGATCAGGAGCTTATCGACCTTTCGCTTGATCAGCGATTCGATAACCGGGATCTTGTCAGAGACTTTTGCACCGCCGAGTATCGCGACAAATGGACGTTCGGGGTTATGGAGAGCCTTGCCAAGAAAATTCAATTCCTTTTCCATGAGCAATCCGGCAACGCAGTCATCAACATAATGCGTAATCCCCTCGGTCGAGGCGTGGGCACGATGTGCGGTGCCGAAAGCATCATTTACATAAACATCCGTGTTTGCGGCAAGCTGTTTGGCGAAATCGGCGTCGTTCTTTTCTTCCTCAGCATGAAGACGTAGATTTTCGAGAAGCAACACATCGCTGGGATTCATTGATGGAACGGCGGAGCATACTCCATCCCCAACGCAATCATCTGTAAATGCAACATTTAAGCCGTCTGACTTAGACAAGTACTCGAATACGGGGCGTAGGCTGTATTTCGCCGCATTATATGGCAATCCTTTTTCTTCGGCTTTCTTTTTGTCTTTCAGGGGACGGCCGAGATGAGATGCGAGTATCACTTTCGCACCCTGTTCAACAGCGTATTTGATCGTCGGCAAGGCACCGAGAATGCGGGTGTCGTCAGTGATCACGCCGTCCTTGATCGGCACATTAAAATCCACCCGGATAAAAACCCGTTTGCCTGAAATATCTATATCTCTTATGGTTTTTTTGTTCATCTTAAAATAAAGAATCCACCCGCGTTGGCAGGTGGTTCCTTGGTGTTGCCAATTGACTCAATGCTATTTGAGGCCGACCTGCGATTTCGACATTACTTTATCGTTTTTGAACGAGAGTATGATCGATTTGTAACGGTCGCCCTCCCATTTATTGACTGAAAAACTCATGCCGCCACCGGTCGAACTGCTGATCTCGGTTCCTTTTCCGCCGAGTATTCGCTCGACGTCTGCTCTGGATGTACCGATCTTGATCTGCTGATACTTGTCCATCGAGATGTCATATTCACCTTTGTTGACTGGCGTTGACGAAGGCGAATACGGCGTTGACGATGGTGGCGGAGTGTTTTCCTTCTTTTTGCCAAGCTCAGCCAATTTGCCCGGACACGAACATCCAACCACTACCAGCAGCAAGATCGAGAATACTAGGCCGAAAGCATTTTTCATCAATTTCTCCTCAGCGACTACTGGTCAAAGCTCCACATTCCTTTGGCGGCGATAAATTTGACCAGATCGCGGACGCGGCACGAATAGCCCCATTCGTTGTCATACCACGAGAGGATCTTGATGCAAGTGCCATCGATGACCTTTGTATTATCGGCGTCAACGATCGAGGAATTTGAATTACCCTTGAAATCGATCGAGACGAGCGGCTCTTCGGAAAAAGCAAGAATTCCCTTGAGGGGGCCGTTTGCGGCGGCTTTTAGAACGTTGTTGACCTCTTCGGTAGAGGTCGATTTTTCAACGTTCATCACGACATCGACTAGCGAGACGTTTGGCGTTGGAACGCGGACAGAGATACCGTCAAACTTGCCTTTTAGGTCTGGTATTACGAGCGCAACGGCTTTTGCAGCACCGGTCGAGGTCGGGATCATCGACAGAGCGGCAGCACGGGCACGACGCAGGTCTTTGTGCGGCAGATCGAGCAATTGCTGGTCGTTTGTGTAGCTGTGGATGGTGTTCATCAGGGCATTTTTGATGCCGAACGTCTCGTGAATGACCTTTGCGACCGGAGCAAGACAATTTGTCGTACACGAAGCGTTTGAAATGATGTGATGCTCGTCGGCATTGTACATATTTTCGTTAACGCCAAGCACGATCGTTACATCTTCGCCCTTTGCCGGTGCTGAGACAATGACTTTCTTAACGCTGCCGCCGAGATGTTTCCCTGCATCCTCTGCATTGGTAAAACGCCCGGTCGACTCGATAACGATGTCTGCTCCAACCTCATCCCAAGGGATCTGCGAGGGGTCTTTTTCGCTAAAAACACGAAACGAGTCGCCCTCGACGTTTATGACGCCGTCACCGGCGGTGATGCTGTGCTCAAGATTGCCCATTACCGAATCGTATTTGAGCAAATGAGCCAGTGTTTTTGTATCAGTCAGGTCGTTAACGGCGACGAGGTCGATGTCCGGATCGCCCAGCCATGTTCTGAGAACGCTGCGTCCGATACGGCCAAACCCGTTTATGCCAACTTTAATAGCCATTTATATTTAGGATCCTCCAAAAAATTGCGTATATTAAAGCTTGAAGATACCGCAAACCAGAGCAAATTTCAAAGGATGCCGTTTTGTGGCTAGTGGAAAACAGTCAGGGTGAGATTGTTGAAACAATCGTAAATTTGGTGTCGTAGTAAGGGTTTGAGTTTTTAGCAGTAATTAATAAGATCAATCAGTCCGTTTCGGAGCTTTAGATAATGAAACTTTGGCGTTCTCGCACTATTTTAATATTCAATCTAGTTGGAGCGGTTACGGCGTTCTCAACCATTTCTCACGCGCAAGATCAGCAGGTGGCAAAGAACACCGGCGATGTGCGTGATGCCGTTTTTGTTTCGAGCGGCCAATCGGATACTGCTACGAAGCCGGTCGTCTATACACCGTCGAATCTAAATCGGGTTGGCGTCCAGACGGCTCAGCCTATAACTCTCTCGCTTAACGACGCCATCAGGCGTTCGCTTGAGAGCAATAACGATATCGAAGTGTCGCGTGGAGATGTCCGGTTTCAGGAAACGCAGGTTCGCGGACTGACCGGTGTATATGACCCGGTTTTTACTTTTACGCCAAATTTTTCGAGAAGCTCGTCGACCGGCTCGGCCGCGACCAAAGATTTTCGGCTCAACTCTAATTTTGGCCAGTTCATTCAACGCGGCGGCGGTAATTATCAGGTATTTTTTAACAACCAGCGAACTGAGAACGCCTTTGCTCAGGCACAAGTTACGTCCGGTTCAGTTACGGGCGGCAACAGTGCGATCTTTTCGTCAAGCCTCGGTATTAGCTACACGCAGCCGCTCGCTCGAAACTTTAAGATCGACAGTAAACGCCTCGCCATCAACATAGCCAGAAAGCGTCTTGAGCAGACTGATTCGGATTTTAGGCTGCAAGCTACGGCAACGATCACGTCGGTCCAAAGGGCATATTGGGATTTTGTTTTTGCACTTCGCAATCAGCAAAATCAGGTTGCAAACGTAAATCTTGCTAAAGAAAATCTTCGCCAGATCGAGGCAAAGATCGAAGCCGGTGCCGCTGCTCCGCTTGAGAAGGCTGAGGTTCAAACTGAGCTTGCAAACCGCGAAGGCGATCTTTTGCAGGCGACGCAGCAAGTTTCGATCGCAGAAAATACTCTAAAACAGCTTGTTTTGCGTGACCCTCTTTCACCCGAGTGGCAGCAGACATTTGTCCCGACTGAAAAACCGGCGTTTAATCTTGACCCACTCAATCTCGATGACGCAATGAAGGACGCGATGGATAATCGCTTTGAACTTCGGCGTCTAAAGCTGCAAAAAGAGATCAACAGCGAAGACATCAAATATTATAAGAACCAGACCAAGCCGCAGATCGATCTGAACACGACATTTTCGCTTGATGGCCTGGCGCGCAGCGGCACGAACGTCGCAACGACTTCAAACTTGTTGACGAGTGCTGCGGATCTGTTTTTGTTCAACTCGCTAAACTCTACTCGGACATCCGTCATACCAGCGTTGCCTGTTTTGGTTAATCCTATAGTAGTCACTCCGGCAGCTCCTGCGTATTTGTTTGGAAGATTTAATCGCTCGATGGCGAATATGTTTCGGAGCGACGCACCTAACTTTTCGATCGGAGCGACGATCTCGTTCCCTCTGCGCAACAAAACGGCTAAGGCTAATCTTGACGGAGCCCAGATACAGCAACAACAGCTTGATGCACAGCTACGCGGCCAAGAGCAAACTGTTATCGTTGAGGTTCGCAATGCGGTACAGGCTGTTGAAACGTCACGTCAGCGTGTATTGTATGCACGCCGTGCCCGCGAAAGTGCCGAGATCCAACTCGACGGCGAACGCAAACTCTACGACGCAGGACGTTCGACGACGTTTCTGCTGTTTCAGCGGGAAAATGCACTGACCAATGCCCGCAACTCGGAAATTCGGGCGGAAACGGATTACAACAAGGCAATCGCGGACCTCCAGCGTGTGACATCGACGGCGTTCCGTGCCAATAATATTTCGATCGATTCACCGGTCGTTATAAAATAGGCCATACGAAATAGCTCGTTTTCTAAAGTGCCGCAAATGCGGCACTTTTAGTTTTTTGTCAATTTTTGCGAAAATCTTAATCAATGAAGATAACTGCGGTCGTAATCACTCTTAATGAGGAATTGAACATGAGAGACCTCTGCGAATCAATTTCTTGGGTTGATGAGATTATTATTGTTGATTCAAATTCCACTGACAAAACGATCGAGATAGCCCGTAACTTTACGGATAAGATAATTAAGCGAGAGTTTACAAGCTTTCAGGACCAGCATGAATTTACGGATGCCCAAGCGACGTGCGACTGGCTCTTATGGGTAGATGCGGATGAGCGGGTTACACCAGAGCTTCGGACTGAGATCGAGGGACTTAAATCGCGTAACGATGCAGACCTACCTGACGGTTTTTGGATCCCGCGAAAAACATGGTATCTAAATCGATGGATAAAACACTCGGGTTGGTACCCCGATCGTCAAATGCGCCTTTACCGCAAGGAAAAGAGTTACTGGGGAGGCATTCCCCCACATGAGACCGCAAGAGTTGACGGTAGGGTCGAGAAATTAAAGGGCGAGATACTGCACTATACTCAGCGAGATCTTAGTGGCTATCACGCTCAGGTGGATAGATTTACGTCACAGACTGCGTTGCATTTGTTCAATTCAGGAGCACGGGTTGGCGGAACGCGTATTTTTCTCCATCCTATCGCCGCCTTTTTTCGGACGTATATCTACAAACAGGGTTTCCGTGACGGTATTCCCGGCCTGATAATTGCGATGTTCACGGCATACTACGTCTTTCTCAGATATGCGAAGCTGTGGGAGCACAATAATATTGAAAAATGACGAAAAAATCTTTTCAAGTTTATTGCCGGTGGTAGAATAAGGTCAGGGTTAGGCAAGTTGTTTATGAATTGGGCACCATGCAACTACTCGAATTCAACATACATCCTAAGTTAGAGAAACAGACTATTAGACTAAGCATGAGAACCTCCATTTTTATAACTTCCCTATTTGTCATCAGCTGCACTTTTGCGTCAGCCCAAAAAGGTGTCGATACCCAGACACAGACGATAAAGGACAGCGGCAACAAGGTAACAACGCGGCCAAATGACGCAACTAGATCGTTTGACTGGGGCAAGGGAAAGACAAAGGTTCGCGAACGTCTCGCTAACCCATATAAGCTTGCGGCTCGCAGGGATGTACTGATCGAGGCTATAATCAACACTCTCCGCGAGCAAAAGATAGTTGTTGATGAGGCGTCGTCAAGATTAAAGGACGGTATTATAATCACGCAGCCTTTTGTCTTCGCCAAGGGCTCAGTGATCACCCAAAATGAGCTAACCCGATATGCAATACTTGAATCAAATGATTCCGCATGGATGCGGGGACAATACACGCTGACGATCGAGGTGCAATCTATCGATGGTGTTCAGAACAATGTCTCGGTAAATGCCAAGGTCGAAGGGCGTGCGGGTAATGGTTTGATGTCCGAGTGGGTCACGGTCCGTAGTTCCGGTGCCGCCGAGGATGAATTTCTAGCGAAATTGGTCGAAGCGGTCACTGGTAATTCGCCAAATGCCGTTCAAGATACTGATAATTAAGTTTTGTCATGTAATGCCATGTCGATCGTTTTCCGAACAATTCTAGTGCTATTTGCCTTAGCCACTCTCAGCGGCATAGGACAGGCACAGCTTAATGTTGACAACCGCACGCCTCTTTTTGATGGGTCCGAAAAGGACGAGCGTCCAAAATCCATAAAAGAAAAGCTCGTCCAGATGCAGATCGAAAAAGAAAAAAAAGACCACGAAGAAATGGTTGCTCGGGGCGAAGAGGCGGTAAAGCTCTCGACGGAGCTTGAGAAGTCATTTTCTGAAACAGGCTTACTATCAAATAATGACATTGAAAAGCTCGAAAAGGTTGAGAAACTTGTAAAAAAGATACGATCGGGCTTAGGCGGCAATGATGAAGACGATGAAGGCGAAAGATCTGAAAGTTCCCAACAGACAAGCACCAAAGGATTTTTAGGCGGGGCCATTGACACGCTAAAATCACGTTCAGCGGCGTTGCTCGATGAATTAAAAAAGACTACTCGCTTTACGATCTCCGCGGCTGCGATCAGTACCTCAAACGCCCTTTTGCGGATCACAAAGGTCCTGCGTTTTCGCCAATAGCCATTTATGACAAAGCTATTTTGTCTCAGTTTCTGTGCTTTCCTGCTCTCATTTCCAATTAATTTAGTTGCCCAAAAAGACGACGATGTTATTAGCGTGGATTCGTCTATCGTGGTGATGAATGCGGCTGTGACCGACGCATCGGGCAGGTCTGTCGGAGGGCTTGCTCAAAAGCAGTTTCGCGTTTTTGAAGACGGCGTCGAGCAAGAGATCGTGACGTTTGAGACAGAGGAGACACCGTTTGCCGCGGTGATATTGCTTGACACTTCGGGCAGTATGGAACAGCGTGTAGCACTTGCCCGGTCAGCGGCCATTCAGTTTTTAGACGGCCTGCGGATTGGAGATTCGACAGCGATCTTTAATTTCGATTCTCAGGTTGAGATGGTTCAGGACTTTTCGAACAGCCGCGACATGCGAGAACAGGCTTTTGATCTGAAAGCCAACGGTATGACAGTTCTAAACGATGCGATCTACAAAGCCGCGGAGGTTCTGTCGAAGCGACCGGAAAAGCGCCGGGCGATCATTGTACTCTCTGACGGCGCCGACACAATGAGCAAGGCTAGTGCTGACAAAGCGTTGAAAGCCGCTCTGTCCATTAACGCAACGATCTATGCAGTTGATATGTCGTCACTAGACCTCAAACCAAGCGATAGAGCTCAGAATAAAGGTGCACTAACTAATTTTGCCGAGAAGACCGGTGGACGATATGTCGCAACGCCGGGAGGTGTTGCGATGCGAGATGCTTTCAAACGAATTGTTGCTGAGCTTGGTGAACAATACACTATCGCCTATTCACCAACAAATATAAAAAAGGACGGGAAATGGCGAGCCATCGAGCTCCGCATTTCACGCCCCAATTTATCTATTCGCACTCGCAAAGGATACAACGCTCCGAAGAAGTGATCGCAAATTCTTAATTTCAAATTGAATTTATTTGCTCGTCTTATTCCGCTTCTTGTCCTCGTGCCGTTCAATAGCCAACTGAATTAACTCATCTATCACTTGCGGGAATGGCTTCCCCGTACCCGCCCACATCTTTGGAAACCCTGATGCGTCGGTGAGACCCGGCATTGTGTTGATCTCATTGACGAGCAAAGCCCCGTTATCATTCCGCAAAAAGAAATCGACGCGGGCGAGACCTGAGCCGTCAACCGCTTTGAACGCCGTGACGGCCATCTGCTGTAGCTTTGCGACAAGCTCGTCAGATACCGGTGCGGGAACGACAAACTCGTTATTGCCCGTGCCGGAGTATTTTTCGGTGTAGTCAAGAAATGCTTTCGCCGCGTCACGAATGATATATTCGCCGGGCAGGCTCGCTTGCGGCAAGTCGTTACCCATTACGGCACACTCGATCTCACGCATCTCCAAACCTTCTTCGACAATGATCTTGCGGTCGTATTTGGCGGCGAGAGCAATGGCATCGGCGAGCGATCCGCTATCGACGGCTTTTGAAACCCCGACAGACGAACCAAGATTTGCCGGTTTTACAAAACATGGAAATCCTAACGTTTTGGCAACTCGTTCGCATGTCGCGTCGCGGTTACGCTCCCATTCGTCACGCAGAAACCATACATAGTTACAGATCGGCAGTCCCGCATCGCGAAACAGCGTTTTCATAAATGCTTTGTCCATTCCGGTCGAGCTTGCCAGTACACCGCATCCGACATAGGCGACATCGGCCATTTCACACAGCCCTTGGATAGTGCCATCCTCACCGTATGTGCCGTGCAGCACAGGAAAGACCACGTCTATTGAGTCGGGGGACAGGAGACGGGAGACAGGAGACAGGAGTTCATTGGTTTCTAGTCCCTCACCACCTTTCTCGTTTCTATAAAACGCAAGCGACGCTTCGGGATCAAGCCACCGCCCGTCTTTCATAATGGCGATCGGTACGACTTCGTATCTGTCGCTATCTATATTCTCGATAACCGTCTTTGCCGAACGGATCGAGATCTCATGCTCGCCAGAACGTCCGCCAAAAATTACTCCAACACGTGTTTTCATAAAATTGTCTTACCCAAAGCTGAAAGTATTAGTTCACAAGCCAGCTCAACGGTGATATTGCTTTGATCGAGCAGCGGATTGACCTCGACGATCTCAAACGAACGCATTCCGCCAGTCGCCGCGATCATTTCTAAGGCGAGATGAGCCTCGCGATAGGTAGTGCCGCCGCGGACCAACGTGCCAGAACCGGGAGCGAATCGCGGATCGATCATATCTACATCAAATGTCACGGCGTAACCGCCAGGAGCCTCCGATACGATCTTTATTGCCCGCTCAACGCACTCTGCCATTCCAAGTTTGTCGATGTCGCTCATGGTAAAGAAATTGTTTCGAAGACCAAGCTTTTCGATCTGGGCACGTTCACCGGGATCAATGTCACGGGCCCCGATATGCGCAAAATACTCAGGATTAAGCTTCGGTGCATATCCGCACAGATCGACCAATTCTTTGTTGCCGTGGCCGAGTATCGTCGCGAGCGGCATACCGTGAATGTTACCGGACGGTGACGTTTCTGGCGTGTTGATGTCGGCATGGGCGTCAAACCATATCAACCCGACCTCAGTTCCCTGCTTTTTATAATGATTTGCGATAGCTGAAAACGTCGGTATCGCGATGGCATGATCTCCGCCGAGGATAATCGGAAACTCGCCGTCCCTCAGCATGGTCGAGACCTTATCAATGATATTCTCACTGGACGCAAGCATCTCAGCGAGGTGCTTTGGATTACCGGTATCCGATTGGTTCGCGGGCTGCACGATCCACGCATCACCGCGATCATTAACGTCAAAGCCAATATCGCGGATATGCTGCGAAAGTTTGTTTCCGCGAAACGTCGTCAGCCGCATGGCGTTAACGCCGAGTTCGCTACCAGTCTGTCCGGCGCCAAAACCGAGAGGGACGCCCAAAATGCCTACCTTTTTTTCGCTCATAAAAAAACTATTCTTCGCCAAATTTGTCTGCAAACAACGCTGTGATCTGTTCGACAGCCTCATTTTCGTCGGGCCCGTCGGCGGTCACATTTAATTCAACGCCAAGGCTGGCGGCAATGCTAAGCACGCTGAGGATATCCTTGGCATTAGCGGCCGCTTTTGTATCGGTTCGACGTAGGGTGATGACACTGTTAAACATAGCAGCAAGCCGGACAAGCCGCGCTGCCGCTCTTGCATGAAGGCCTAGTGTGTTTGTAACGGTGAGAGTCGTCTCAAGCATCCTTCTTCATTTTTTGCGGAACAAGCAGCGTCGTTGCACGGCAGATGGCTTCTTTTCCCTGTTCTTCTACCTCTTTTGCAAGATCATGCAGCGTGGTTTCACGCGTCATTGACGCAACTTTGATGACCATTGGCAGATTAACGCCGGTGACGATCTCGACATCATTATTGTCGAGGAACATCGCTGCAATATTTGTAGGCGTTCCCCCAAACATATCAGTCAAGAGCAGAACGCCAATGCCTTGCGAGACCTCTTTGATCGCTTGTTCGATCTCGGCTTTTGCCATTTCGACATCGTCGTGCCAACCGATCGACACCGCACGGATATGGTCGAGGTCGCCGACGACGGCCTCGGCCGCCGCTACGAGTTCGGTTGCAAGCTGTCCGTGAGATATGATCACACCGCCTATTCGTTTTATGTCACTCATCTATTTTTGGATATCACGATGGCTCGAGGTCGCGTCAAAGCCAGCTTCCTTTAATGCTTTTCGTAAGCTATTCGCAACCATTACCGAACGATGCCGCCCGCCTGTGCAGCCGATGCCGATAGTCACGTAAGATTTTCCTTCCCGTTGATAACGCGGCAGCAGATAAAGCAGCAGATCGGTTAATTTACCGATTGTTTCGGCAACCTCAGGCTGTTGGTTAAGGTATTTGATTATGTCAGCGTCCTCACCCGTCAGGTGTTTTAGCTCCTTTTGAAAATACGGATTTGGCAGATGCCGCACGTCAAACATCAGATCGACGGTTCGCGGATTGCCATATTTGTGGCCAAAACTCTGCACCTCGACCTTGATCGGCACACCGTCGTTAAAGCCGCTAAATTTCTGGACAAGCAGATGCCGCAGCGTGTGGACGGTGTGTTCGGAGGTGTCTATAATGAGATCGGCAAGCTTGCGGATATCGGCGAGGGCTTTGCGTTCGGCTCGGATCGCTGAAAGCAAGCCTTTGCCATGGTCCGCCGGATGCGGGCGGCGTGTTTCCGAAAAACGCCGCTGCAAAACATCATCAGCTGCCTCGAAAAACACTACAAACGGTCCAAGATTTTTCTTTGCGAGCTTCTTTAGCTCTCCCGGAAATTCTGAGAGAAACTGACGCTCACGAATATTGATAACAAGTGCTGCTTTTTCTATCGATGGATTGCGCCGATCCACCGGAACAAGCAGCCGCCCAAAGGTCGAGAGCATCGTTAGCGGCAGATTATCGACGCAAAAATAGCCAAGATCCTCAAGAGAATCCGTCGCCGAGCTCATACCGGAACCACTGAGGCCCGTGATAATGACCAATCCCGGCAGATCCTGTCTATGTTGCGCCTTTTTTGCCATTTTTACGCTGGTTCGTCTGCCGGCTCCATCGCAATGCTGGTAGCCGTCCTGCTTGTTGCCCGGTGAGCCTTATCAATTACCTTGTCTTTTAATTTCCTTGCTCGTTTTTCGATCTTTTCGATCGTCTGTGAGAGCGACTGATACATATCGGAGACGCTTGTCTCGGCGGTAAGCACCTCGTTACGCCAATTCATTACAACCTCAGAGCGGTGCATGCCTCGTTCGACCTCGATGATGACGTGTGCTTTGACAGGTTTCCCGTCAAAGAGGTGACGTATCTTTTCGAACTGTTCCTCGACATGGGATCTTATCGCCGGTGTAACTTCAATGTGTCTGCCTGTGAATTCGATGTTCATTATTATTCCCCTTTTTTTTAGTTTAACTAGATCACCGTTTTTCTCTCTCTGGAACCTGCAATATTTAGTTGGTCACGATATTTTGCGACCGTTCTGCGCGACAATTTTACGCCGTCTTTACCCAGTATTTTCGCGATCTCGTCGTCAGTAAGCGGCTTTTTGGTATCTTCTTCTTCGATCATTTTCTTGATCTTTAATTTGAGGATGCGGGTCGAAACCTCTTCTCCGTCCTCGTTCATCATTCCCTCGCTAAAAAAGCGTCGTAGCTCGATCACGCCTTGCGGAGTGTGAGCGTATTTACGGTTGACGACCCGCGAGATGGTCGATAGATGCATACCGATATCTTCGGCAACGTCTTTGAGCATCATCGGCTTGATATGCTCGACGCCATGGTCAAGAAAAGCGCGCTGACGCGAGACGATACATTCGACAACACGATATATCGTCTGGCGGCGATGTTCGATATTGCGCAGCAGATCGACCGCGGAGCGAACCTTATCTTTAATAAAATCCTTGGTTTCTTTGGTCGTGTCTGTCTGATCGAGCAGTTTATGATACGTCGGGCTGATACGCAGACGCGGGCTGCCGTCATCGACAAAATAGACAACATAATCATCGTCAAGCTTTTCAATATAGACTTCAGGAGCAACATAAGCCGCCTCGTCGGAGGCATACCGGCGGCCCGGATACGGGTCAAGCTTGCGTATCTTTGCGATCTCCTCGTCAAGCAGGTGGATGTTTACGCCCGTTGCTTTTGCAAGATGCTGTAAACGATGCGGCAGCAGATCCTCTAGATGATCCCGAACAAGCCGTGCTGAAAGGCTGTTCTCAGTTTCACCTATGGATGTAAGCTGGGCGGTCAAACACTCCTTTACATCGTAGGCCCCGCAGCCGACCGGATCGAGCTGCATCACGGTCTGTCGAGCTTGCTCCGCAGTATCAAGGCTGCATTGGCTTTCGAGGGCGATCTCTTCGAGAGGTGTAGTCAAACGGCCATCCTCGTCCAAATTGCCGATGATCTGCGTCGCCGCTTCTTCTTGGCGAGGACTGAGATCGAGCATATTTAGCTGCCACTCGAGATGCTCGCTTAAGCTGGGAGAATGCGTCAGGAACTGCTCAAAGCTTGGAGCATCGTCCTTGTATTCGATCTCTTGTGTTTTGTATCCCGGGTCGAGATAATCCTGAAATTCGCGGCCATAATCGATCTCATCAAACGAATCTGAGTTTTCGGTGTGCACCTCTTCACTGGCCTCAATATCACCGACCACACTCGAATCAAATCCATTTTCCGACGGAGCACCGGCGTCAAACGCCTCATACTCGGCCATCGATTGACCGGCTTCGATCATCGTGTCGGATGTCGGGTCGTTGCTATTCTCAAACTCAGCATCATGCCCGTCAGAATTTTGATCGAGAATATTGTCGGCGATCTCCTGCATCTCGTCGCCTGGCTGGACCTCTTCGAGCACAGGATTGGTGACCATTTCCTGCTCAACGAGCTCTGCCAACTCAAGCGAGGTCATCTGCAACATCTCGATCCTCTGCCGCAATTGCGGCGTAAGGATCATTTTTTGCTGAAGTTGGTGATTAAGCCGTAAGGATGACATACCCGATTTGAGCGACCGTCAAGGGGAGAGGTGGACCGAGTCAAGCAATTACCGTTCCTAAGTAGGATTATACAAACTAATTATGGAAAAAGGAAAATTTGTTGCGGGTTAAAGTGCAAATCTTTCACCAAGATACAGACGGCGGACATCTGCATCGTTGACAAGCTCGTCCGGGCTGCCCGAACGGAGTATTTTGCCGTCAGACATAATGTAGGCACGGTCAGTGATACCGAGCGTTTCGCGGACATTATGGTCGGTAATGAGGATGCCGATCCCCTGCTGTTTGAGATAAAGAATGATCTCGCGGATGTCGTCAATAGCGAGAGGATCGATACCGGCAAATGGCTCGTCAAGCAAGATAAACGCTGGTTCGGTCGCCAAACAGCGTGCGATCTCGACGCGACGGCGTTCGCCGCCCGACAGAGCATCACCGCGAACCTTTCGCACATGATCAACGCCAAATTCATTTAGCAATTCATCAAGCCGTGCAAAACGCTCGTCACGAGACATTTTCATCGTCTCTAATACGGCGAGGATATTTTGCTCCGCCGTTAGCTTGCGAAAGATCGATGGCTCCTGCGGCAGATAGCCAAGGCCTAGACGAGCACGCAGATAAACCGGTAAACGGGTGACGTCCTGTCCGTTCAAGGTGATGCCGCCGTTCTCTGTCTGCTCCAGCCCTACGAGCATATAAAATGTCGTCGTTTTGCCTGCACCGTTAGCTCCAAGCAATCCGACGACCTCGCCTTTGTGCACGTTAACCGTCACATCATCGACAACGCGGCGCCGGCCATAGGTTTTTTGCAGACCTGTGCCTGCGAGCACACTACTATCCGTGAGATGTCCGTTTATGTTAGTGCTATCTGACATTAGCTATTTTTCCGGATTGACCTTGTAGGTCGAGCGAATGCGGCCAGAACCACTTTGTTTGGTCTTACCTTCACTGATGAAACGATTTTCACTCATCATATAGGTAAATTCTGCCGCCTGTGACGAACCATTGACCGAATCGCTTATAGATGCCGGATTGCCGCGAATTATTGCCGTTTCATCTCCTGTCGTATATTGTACCCAATTTCCGGTCGCACGGCGCCCGGGCTGTGTGATCACAACAGAGTTTTCGGCGATGGTTTTTGAAACCTCGTTATTTTCGCTCAAATATACCTCGGCAAAGCCTGATGTAATACGGTCAGTGCCCTGCCGGATATCGACATTGTCACGATACTGGATGAGCCGTTTATCACGCTCGTACGTCATCAAGCGGGACGATGCGAATACCGGAACTGTGCTTTCCTTACCCTTGAGCTTTTGCTTTACGTTGTAGATCGCGCTCTGGACATTTCCCTCGGCGGTAAATTTACCCTCGGGCTGTTGGATGAAAAACCGGTCGCCGCGCACATAGTTATTTTCCTGCCAGCCGCGAACGTTTCCGGTATAAACCGCGGCCTCGGTCTCCTGATCAAGCTCAGCATTGTCCGACGTAAGAAAAACAGGCTTATCCGATGCCGCAAACGGTGCAGCATCAGCCATCTGTTTACGGCTGTAATAGGTCGTGCTAACACTGCCGCGAAGGTATGACCTGCGTGATTTGGTGTTCCAATCGATCTCACGAGCCTTTGCCCTCGCACGCGAATCCCAAACGGTCGGTTCACCGCCGCGAATCCGCAAGATCTCGTCCGATCTGGTAAATGTCATCTGTCCGGCGACAGCATTGCGGTCAAGTTCGGTATATTTTGCGTTGCCCGAGGCGTCGAATTGCTCAATGTCTTTGGATTGAGCATTAAAACTTGCAGTGAGTTGATCGGCCACAAGGGTCTGTGTTCCACGCTCTTTGCTGGCAACGGTCGGCACTCGAACAGTTTTGGTCTTTTTGCCGCCGACACAGCTTTTTGCGCTATTTCCCGTCGGGAAAAATTCACAATCAAATCGTGGTGCGTTGACCGTCGTTTTGTAGTTTTCGGGAGCCGCGCGTAGTGGTTCGACAAAAAGCTCGGCATTACCGACCGCCTCGGCTTTTTGAATATCATTACCGCTGGCGTTAAAGATGGTCTTTACCGTATCGGCGGTGACACGTTTATTTGCAGCATCAGCGTCGCGGTTTGGCACGTCCATCTGGATCGTCGTGCGTCCATCGGTCTGCATTTTTTCGATCAAGCCTTCGCCTTTGAACAAAACATTTATCGCTCGCGGTGCGCTTAATGTGATCAGCGAATAATCTCCCGCTTGGTTTGGCACGACCTGTGCGATGCTTGGCCCGACTGTGTTCGCGGTAGAAAGCTGACGCTGATCGTTACATGTTACGTTTAGCTGCGGGGCGTTGACGGATGTAGTTCGCTCCGATGTCGTCTGACGAACAAAGCCATTGCCATTGACGACAGCGTATTTCAGCTTTTTGTCTGCAAAAAGGTCAGCGTTGACAGCATCGCCTTTGAGATAATTTGCATCCTGCGTGATCTCGGCACCGCCTGTAAGAGCGATCTTGAGGGCACCTTGGTCGTAGGTTGCATTTGCGGCTTTGATGTCGGTCGGCTTTCCGCCGGAAGTCGTCACGATATGGACGTTATCTTTTAGTTCGTAGCGGTCTGATGCCTTGTCAAAGAGAGCATATCCGGCATTGATCATTGTCGGCGAAAGCCCCGCCTCGACCGAATTGATATGCACATCGTCGAACATCTCAAACTGCCTTACCTGTGCGTCCGACATCATGTCAGCCGAAGCGGCTTGCTCCTTCTTTTCGCTTGATAAAATTAACGTCACACGTCCGGCGTTGACATCGGTTTTAACCAGATTCCCTGTCGAATTTGATTTCGATTCAATGGCGATGACGACGTTGTGGATGAGGTTGAGCTTGTTCGCTGCCTGATCGAATGTAGCGGACGCGGCGTTGACCTTGGCGTAACGAACGCCGGCTTTTGCCAATTCGGGCGAATCAAACGCTTCGACCTCGACATCCTTGAGCAGATCGAGCCGCTTTTCGCCGATGTTTACTTTCGCACCATACGAACGTCCGCGAATATTGTCACGTTCAAATTCGATCAGCTCGTCAGCGTCGGCAGTCTCCGTGGCTTTGGTATAAGTGATGTTATTCGTCTTTACCTTGAGCCGGTCACGGCTCTCGATGTTGACGTTGCCATTCATATACGCGGTAAAGTTTTTGTTCTCCTCGGGTACGTACAACACCTTTTGAGCGGAAAGCTTGTCAGCCGGATTTCCGGCATCATCAAATATCTCAAAATAGGCGTTTTCGAGCTCCTGATGCTTGTCGGAGAATGTTTTGGCGTAATCGGCCTTGACGTAATATTTTGCCACGCCGTTGTCGGTTTCGAGACGTTCGTAGCCCGTCACCTCAGCGACAACGTCGGTTGAAAGTTGAGTATGTTCGCTCTTTAGTTTGAAAGGTGTGGTATTTCTTGAACGATAAAAGCCTACAATAACAGCGATGATCGTTATGCCCAACAGCCCAACCGCAGTGTAGCGAAAGATCTGCGGTAGTTTTGCCCGTAACTTAAAGTCTTTGGATGTGTTAGGTACTTCGGCCACTATGTTAATTATCTGCTCTGAGGTCCTCGACGACAAGTTGCAGCCGGGTATTTCCCTGCCACGTATTTGCCTCGGCAACGTAAGCTAGTTCGATGCGGGAATCGGGAGCGAGCGTTTGCCCCTTTGATTTCGCGACACCGTCCCACCAGACAGCTTCGAACGCTTTTCCGTTGGCATCATAAAGCTTTAGTTTCAGGTGCTTTTCTTTCATTACAAACGGTTCGTCTCGTAAAGTTAGGTCACGAGTAACAAACACAGGCTTTGGATTCCCCGCTCCAAAAGGCTCAAAAGCGGCGAGTTCGTTGACGAGTTCGATGCTGAGAGTTTCGGTAGTGACAACAGCGTCGATCAATAGTTCCGGCGTGCGTTCGTCGTGCGGGATCTTTGCGTCGGCGTATTCGTGAAGCCGGGCCCGCAACTCCTCAATATTCTCGTGCTTAGCTTTCATTCCGGCAGCCATTACGTGCCCGCCAAAGGATTCGAGCAGATCGGAAACCGTTCCGAGAGCCGCAAACAGGTCAAATCCTTTGATACTGCGGGCGCTGCCTGTCGCCAGTCCGTCCTCTACAGAAAAGACGATCGTCGGACGGTAAAATTTCTCTGCCACACGCGAAGCGGCCAGTCCGACGACGCCTTTGTGCCAGCCTTCGCCTGCGACGACCATGAAACAGGCGTCCGGGAAAGCGGCGGCTTCGAGGATGGCTTGGTCGGTGACTTCTTGCTGGACCTTTTGCCGTTCGCGGTTGCGGCTGTCCAGCAGAGCAGCGATCTTCCTTGCTTCGCCAAAATCAGCGGCTTCGAGCAGCTCGACAACGTGCGTTCCGACTTCCATCCGCCCGGCGGCGTTGATACGCGGACCGATGCGAAATCCGATGTGCATACTCGTCATGTCGGAGCGGCAATCGGCGACTTCCATTAGAGCTTTGAGGCCCCAGTTGCCGGTTTTGACGAGATCGATTAACCCGAGAGCGACGATAGCGCGGTTCTCTCCGGTTAGATCAACAACGTCGGCGACGGTGCCGATGGCCGCGATCTTTAACAGGCCGGGGATCTCGTGTTCGAGGCCGAATTCCCGCAATACAGCGTGTGCGAGCTTAAACGCGACGCCGACGCCCGCAAGATTATCGTCCGGATACTTGCTGTCGGGGTGAAAAGGATTTATCAATGCCACGGCGGGCGGCAGCACGGTGTCGGCCTTGATCTCGTGATGGTCGCAGATGATCGTGTCCATTCCGATCTCTTTTGCTTTTGTCACCTCTTCGAAGTTAGACGTGCCCGTATCGACGCTCACCAAAAGGGTAAATCCGTCAGCCCTCGCCGCCCCAAGCGGTTCGAAGTTTATCCCACGATTCTCAGTAAATCGGTTCGTGATGTGATACGTAGTCTCGATCCCCAGCAGCGAAAACATACGCCGCAGCAAAACCGTCCCGGTCGTGCCGTCAACATCGAGATCGCCCAAGATCATCACTTTTTCCCTTTTCTCAACGGCGAGCTTGATGCGTTCGACGGCCTCACGCATTCCGTGCATTAGAAATGGTTCGTGTAGGTGTTCGGGCGAGGGATTGAGAAATGTGCGGGCCTTTTGGGGCGTGTCATGGCCGCGAGAGATCAGCAACGCAGCGATCAGCGGTTTGACGCCAAGCCCGGCAGCGAGCATATTTATCGCCCCGGCGTCGTGTTTACGTATCGTCCAGCGTTTCTGCATAAGAGGAAGAGGTTAGCCACGAATTACACGAATGACACGAATAAGAAAAGTAATGCAATGGATCAATTCGTGTTATTCGTGTAATTCGTGGCAAAAAATTCTTAACTAACCACCGGGCCGATCACGCCGAACCACAGCAACACAAGGATCGCGACGGCGACGCCGATGCGATAAATGACAAAAACGGTAGTCGAATTACGCCGCAGGAACGCGAGCAGGAACCATATCGAGAGATAACCGACGATGCCTGCCGTAATGGTGCCGCCGATGAGAGGGACGAGACTTTCTGACGGCAAGATATGCGTCGCCTCACGCAGTTCTAACAATCCACTGGCAGCAATGGCGGGGATCGATAGCAGGAACGAAAACCTCGCAGCGGTCTCGCGTTTTTCGCCCGCAAACAATCCACCCATTATCGTGCTTCCTGACCGCGAAGCTCCCGGCATTAGCGCGAGTGCCTGACAAAATCCCTGCACAATAGCGTCCGTCAGCCCCAGATGCCGCATTTCTTTACGCTGATTGCCGACGCGTTCGGCGACGAGCAGCAGCAGAGCGATGGCGATCATCATAATCGCAATGAACCACAAATTCTTTGTCGCCGGCCCCTCGATATGTTTCTTTAACAGCAGCCCCGCGACGCCGATCGGGATCGAGCCGATGATTATCAGCCACCCAAGCCACGATTCTTCGCTCAGGAATATCGGCCGGTTGCCGTCTGTACCCGAAAAACGCATCTTGCGGCGGTTAAATACGAGGTTCCAATGATCGCGTACAAACGCCGTCGTGATGCCCCAGATATCGCCAAAAAAATAAATTATCACCGCCGCCAGCGTCCCCAACTGCAGCACCGCCATCACCGCCGTCGTCTTTTGCGGATCGCCGTCGTAAATCCCCGTCAGCCTCGACGCAAACACCATATGCGCCGACGACGACACCGGAATAAACTCCGTCAACCCCTGCACGATACCGATGATAATGGCTTGTAATAGATCCATGTTTTGTCAGTAGCCCGCACGTGAGTAAGGGCGTATGTAGATCTCGCGAACGCGAGCGGTGAATCAAAAATAGAATCTAACATAACAGGCGAGCGAATAGTGAATAGTGAACAGTGAATAGTGGCAATATGTAATGAGTAGGAGGAGCCGACGTTATATTACTCGGAATTAAGAATTGTTTGGTTCTGAACCCTGAAAAATGAGGTATTATCTCAATGTAAATGTCATGAGAAATCTCCTATTGGTAATTTTGTTCGCACTGACCTTACAGACCATCGCCAAAGCGCAGGGTTCTGAAGGAAAATGTCCCGTAATAACAGTGACAGATGGTGGCATTGTTTCGTCCGGACAGCCGTTCGTATTCCGAGCGACCGTTGTCGGCGGACCCGAAAAAGTCGTTTACAAATGGAGAACCTCAGAAGGCGCGATCATCATGGGTCAGGGCACGAATGAAATACAAGTGACCAACGTAACCCTTGGTGGTGGTGTTACCGCTATAGTATCCGTTGAAGGTTTGCCCTCAAACTGCCTAAATGAGGCGTCAGAAAACGTAATATATTGTGTGCTTCCCACCCCCACTCTTATCGACGAATACGCCGGACTTAGTTGGGAAAAAGAGAAAGAGCATTTTGATGCCATAAAAGCGTCAATCGAAAAGGATCCAAATAGTCAGATCTACATAATTATTTATCACCGTAAAAATAGAGCAACGGCTACGGATTTGCGCATCGGAAAGATCAAAGAATACTTCAAATCGGATCAAAACTACCTCACGTTTATTACGGAGATCTCGGACAAAGAAAATACAAAGATCTTTTCCGTTCCACCGGGTTCAGAACGTCCACGTCCATGAGCGGCGTTTTCGGCTTGATTTTGTTTCAAAACGGGAATAGTTACCTCTCCATCGCCGACTGCGAAAGCCCTAAACGCTTGATGTTTTATCGAATGTGAAAGATGTTTAGGTATTTGAGCAAGATGTTTTACCGTTAGAGCGTCCGCAAAAGATATTCACGCTACCTTTTCTCCATATATTGGGACACGATCTGTCGTAAGGCCTGCCGGGTTGAACACTATTGCCTCCGAGTTGGATCTATTGGCTTCCAGTCCGAATATAATCGCGTCCCGGCCGAATATTATCGTGTCCGGGTTGAATATTAAGGCTTCCGGGTTGAATATTCTTGCGTCCGGGTGGAATATTATTGCTTCCCGGAATTCCATAATGGTGTCCGGACACATTGCGGCTTCCTATTCCCGAAACCTCGCCTTCCCCGCAGTTCTGTCATAGAGCCACGCGGGCATTATTCTTGCCAATTTGACGACCCAGGCGAGCTGCCACGGAAAGGCGGCGAATTTCTTTTTGTTCTCGATGGCACGGATAAAATAAGGGATGGCGTCGTCGAGTTCCATGATGAACGGCATTTTGTTCGAGCGGCCCGAGGTGAGCGGCGTTTTGATAAAGCCGGGCTGTATGATCGTGACGTCGATGTTGTGACGGGCGTTGTCGAGACGGACGCTTTCGAAAAACGCGGTCATCGCGGCCTTGCTCGCCGAATAAGCGGCGGATTTTGGCAGCCCGCGAAAACCCGCGAGGCTAGAGATAGCGACGAGATGCCCGCTTTTACGCTCGATCATATCGCCGATCACGGCGTGAATAGAATTAACCGCCCCGAGCAGATTGATATCCATCAGCTTTTTGACCGAAGCCGGATCATACGCACGCGTGAGCGGATCGTTGCCGCCCATACCCGCGTTCGCGATCATGATGTCGATATGCCCAAACTCAAACCGAAACTCTGTCGCCGCAGCGTGAACAGCATCCGCATCCACCACATCACAAACGTAAAACCGCGCTTTGCCGCCCGCAGCCTCACACCTTTCTGCGAGATCCGCAAGCAGCTCTTTGCGCCGTGCCAGCAACCCAAGCACCGCGCCTTGTTTAGCCAACGCGAACGCAATTCCCTCTCCGATCCCCGTCGAAGCCCCCGTGAGAAATACTGTTTTTCCTTTCCAGTTCATATCAAATCAATTTTAGCCACAGAGAACACAGAGTTCTTAGAGAAATGATCGATCCTGCTCAGTGGCCTCTGTGCACTCTGTGGCCAATTCTTACAGGGCTTTGACCTTCGCATCGAGGACCTCTAACAGCGTATCCACCGTGCTCAGATGCGTGCGAAACGCGAGGCACGCGAACCGCAGCGTAAATTCACCATTGAGCATTGTCGAAGATATAAATATACGTCCGTCGGCGACGACCGATTCGAGCAGCCGCTTATTAAATGTATTAGCATCGCCCGTTTTCGGCAACCAGCGATAGGTGACGACCGAGAGTTCGGGCTCGATCTTGCTTTCAAAGCCTAGCCTTTGCACTTCCGCGTGAAAATATTTTGCGAGCAGCAATTTTTCCTCAAGACAGGCACGAAACGGAGCGACGCCGTGGAGTTTTAACGGCAGCCAGAGCCGCATTCCGCGAAAATGTTTGGTCAACTCGGGCGATAGTTCCGCCGGCGAAGGCTCGTCCGCCGAGCTCGCCGCGTCCTGCATATAATTTGCGGTGTAATAATGCGAGGCATTGAGCGCGGCGGCGTCTTTGACCAGCACAACGCCGAGCCCGTACGGCAGAAACAGCCCTTTGTGCGGGTCGATGACGAGCGAATCGGATGTCTCGATGCCGCGGAGTTTTTCTTTACCCTCGTCGATCAGCACAAAAAATCCGCCGTACGCCGCGTCGATGTGATACCACAATCCGTTATCACGAGCGATCTCGCCGATCTCGGTCAGCGGATCGATCGCACCGACATCGGTCGTGCCCGCAGATGCGACGACGAGGAAAGGATTCAGTCCGTTGCTTTTGTCTGCAGCGATCTGCTCGGCAAACGCAGACGCAATAATTCGGTATTTTTCATCGACCGGCAGATGACGGACGGCACATTCACCGAGACCGGCGATGCGTATGGCTTTATCGACCGAGTGATGAGCCTGTTCGGACAGATAAATGACCGTGGTCGTGATATCCGCCGCCTTGATCTGTTTGGCATCGCGGGCTGTGACGATGGCGATGAGATTTGCAATGCTGCCGCCGGATGTCAGATTGCCGACCGCCGTCGCCGGATAGCCGACGATATCACTCATCCAGCGGATCAGCATATTCTCCATCCGCACGGCTCCCGGACTCGCGTAAAAAACACCCGCGTAACGGTTGAAAACATCCGCCAGATAATCGCCGAGCGCCGAATAATAAATACCGCCGCCCGGAATATACGCTACATGCCCGCCCGACGCGGGGTTGAGGCCCGGCGTATCGACGTTGTCTTTTATTAGGGATATTGCTTCATCAATGCCAATACCCGTTTCGGTGATCGGAGAATCCAACAGGCCGATGCCTTTGTCGTCGGAGATATTGTAGGCGTTAAGCGAGGCGACGTTGTCGAGGAAATCTTCGGAATAGGCGAGGACGGTTGAACGAACCGTTTCCCTATCGTGTGAATCAGGTTCCAGCAGACGTGACTGTTTTTCTAGTTCAAGGAGGCGGTCTCGCATTTAGACTTCGACAATAGTGGTGACGATCACGGGTTTTGAGCTGAGTTCCTTCTGCACAAAACGCTTTAGATGGATACGCAGGTTTTCTTTGAACAACTTGCGGTCGGCGATGTGCTCGGGTTTCATGTCCTCGATGGCATTTGCGACGGATTTGCGGGCGGCCGCCGCAAAGCCGTTTAGCGGATCGAGTCCGGCAACGCCTTCGAATGTTACCTGCGGCTCGCTGTTCAGCCGGTTCGTGCCCTTTTCCATCGCGACGACCAGCGAGATCGCTCCGCCGTAAGCGAGCTTTTTGCGTTCGCGGACGACATCGTATTCGATCTCCTCCATCGATTCTTCGTCGATCAAGGTTTTGAATAGCTCACGTTTCTCGACGACCTTTGCGGCGTATTGGTCGATCTCGAGGATATTGCCGTTTTCGATGAGGATGATGTCATCGTCGTCATAGCCCGCGACGTGATTTTTGATAAATTCTTTCTGGCGAAACAGCATCCGGTATTCACCGTGGATCGGGACTACGAATTTCGGCTTTGACGTCTCAACCATTATCTTGATGTCCTCTTGCGAGGCGTGGCCCGAAACGTGAACTAGTCGGCGTTTTTCTTCGATAATGTTTGCCCCGCGTTTGTAAAGATGGCCGATGAGCCGCGAAATATTCTTCTCGTTGCCGGGAATAATGCGGGCTGAGAGGATGACCGTGTCGCCGGGCTCGATCTCAAGCCCTTTGTAGGTCGAGGTCGCAAGATTCCACAACGCGGCACGCATCTCGCCCTGCGAACCGGTCACGAGGTAACAGACTTCATCATCATCCAGAGCCCGCGAACCGCCGAGATCGACAAGCGTACCGTGCGGGATCTTGAGCAAACCCTGTTCCTCGGCGATTTCGACATTTTTTTGCATCGAGCGTCCACACACGCACACACGACGTCCAAATTGATGCGCAATATCAAATACTATCTGCAAACGATGCAGCGATGATGAAAACGTCGAGATGAACATCCTGCCCTCAGTCTGCTCAAATATCTCTTCAAACGCTGGGATAACAGCCATTTCCGACGGGGTTCGTCCGGGGACAGTCGCGTTGGTCGAATCACACAGCAACGCGAGAACGCCTTCGTCGCCGATGCGTCCCAAGGTTTTCAGATCATAAGGTTTTCCGATGACGGGCGTGTCGTCGATCTTGTAATCGCCGGTGTGGATGATCGTGCCGACCGGCGTGTGGATAGCGAGCGAGAAACAATCCACGAGCGAATGTGACGCGTGGATGAATTCTACCTTGAAACTGCCGACGGTAATGATGTCGTTTGCCTCGACGCGGTGGAGCAACACATCGTCGAGCATGTTAAATTCGCTCAGGCGTTTTTCGGTCAGAGCGAGGGTAAAACGCGATGAATAGACCGGCAGATTAAACTTTTTGAGGATATAAGCTAGAGCACCGATGTGGTCTTCATGGCCGTGGGTGAGGATGATCGCCGTCAGATCATCGCGGTATTCTTCGAGAAAGTCGAAGTTTGGGATCGAAATATCGACACCATACGGCGTCTCCTCCGGAAACCCCATTCCCGCATCGATAATTATCATCTCGTCGGCGTAACGGATGCCCATACAGTTCATTCCAAATTCGCCGATCCCGCCAAGCGGTATTATTTCAACTTTGCTCACAATAATGCCCTACTTTGAATTGTGCAGTATAACATAATGCCCGAAAGCGTCTTTAATGCAGAGCAGGCTGAGGACGCAGAGGGGAAAATCTAAGTCTTTTATCTCTGAGCTCCCTGCGGACTCTGCATTAATACTTTTTTCAAAAGTTTATGAAACCGTTTGAGAATCTCGCGCGTCTTTTACCTGACAGCAAGTTTTGAGGTCGAAAGTTATGAACAAGCAGTTTTCAGACGAACAACTAGATCAGATGATGCGGACGATGATCGCGGACGCCTCGCTCGACGACGGGGCGGTAAACGAGATCGCCGATGCGCCGGCGATGTGGTGGGCGGTGCAGCGTCAGATCGCCGAGCAAAAAGCTGCGACAGTTTCGCCATGGCCGCCGATGAATATTCTTCGCAGGTTGCTGATGATCGGTGTTCCGGCGACCGTTGCGGCTGCGTTGCTCATCTCGTTGTTTGTGTTTCGTTCGGGCACGGCGCCCAGTGAGGTTGCGGTTGTGCCGACAAATGTTGAAACTCAGACACCGTCGGTCTCCGAGACCTATGTTTCAACGAATGGCGAGACGGAGATAAGAGAACCTATAACGAAGAAATCGCAGACAATTGCGACCTATGTTAAGGCCACGCCAAGATCAGCAAAGAAACAGATCGTTTCAACCCAAGCTGTCGCAAAAGAAAAGACTGAGATCAAGACAGAATTTATAGCTCTTTCATACGCACGTAACCCTGACAGCGGACAGATCGTCAGGGTCAAGGTTCCTAGTTCGATGATGGTGACGCTCGGCTTAGTGGCAAGCGTTGAAAAGCCGTCAAATCTCGTTGATGCAGAGGTTGTCGTCGGTGACGACGGGCTGACGCGGGCGATTCGTTTTATTCGTTAGTTAATATTTCAGGAGTTTGTAATGAAAAGACACGCATTTATATCAATATTCATAACACTATTCATAACAGTAACGGTGGCCGCACAGCGTCCGCCGCGTCAACCGGGACAGCCGGGGTTAGGCGGCCCGCCGAATGGCCAGATGCGTCCCGGTGATGAAATGCAAGGCGAGCGACGTCCGCCGCAGGACGATTGGCTGAAGCGTCTGGATACAAATAAAGACGGAAAGTTCGATTCATCGGAACTGCAAGCCGCTATCGAGACGTCATTTGCCGAATATGACAAAAACTCCAACGGTACGATCGATGTTAACGAGATCCGCAGGCAGCCGCGTGGGGGAATTGATGCTCCGATGGGCCCTGGAATGCGTCCACAAGGACCGCCAATGGGAGGTCAGCCCGGTGGGATGAGGCCTGGCGGTCCGCCGATGGGACAAGGCATTCGTCCCGAGGGGATGGATAACAAGAAAATGTTGCCGCCTTTCTTCTTTATGGACAAGGCCGCTGACGGAGCGGTAACGAGCCGTGCCGAATTTGAGCAGATCGTTAAAGCTACTTTCAGCGAAATGGATAAGAATAGCGATGGGTTCATCACGAAAGAAGAATCACGTCCGCCAAAACGCGAGGGCGGTGATCCTGAACGAAATGCGCCGCCGCCACCAAATGCAAAGTTTATCGCGGCAGAGCTTCGTTTCGGAGATAAGCTGGTCAAATCACAGCCATTTTCAGCCGAGACAGTTATCGAGGACACCCGTCGGCTCTTTGACGGTACGACCGTCACAAAAACAAACAAGGGTGCGTTTTACCGTGACACCGCGGGCCGCACACGACGCGAACAGCCGCTCGAAATGGTCGGCGGTGTGAGTATTTCCGGTACGGACGGCAAACCGCAGATGCTCGTGTTCATCAACGACTTTGGGTCGAGGACGCAGTATTTCCTTGATATGAATAACAAGGTCGCACGTCAGCACGGCATTGGTGGTGGTAATCCGCCAAACGAACCCGGAACGCCGCCGGATGCGAAGACCGAGTCGCTTGGCACAAAGACCATTGAGGGCGTTACGGTCGAGGGCACAAGGACAACGTTTGAGATCCCGGCAGGACATCTCGGCAACGACAAACCGATCCAGGTCGTCACCGAAAAATGGTTCTCGCAGGAGTTGCAGATGATCGTTTATTCGCGGCATCTCGATCCGCTCGCGGGTGAGCATGTGTTCAAACTGGTGAACATTAAACGCAGCGAGCCATCGGCAGATCTGTTTGCAGTTCCGAGCGGATTTCGTATTGAGAAAGGGCCGGGCAAGCCGCCGGTGAAAGAATGAGCCGTCAGCAAGTTGTTTAAGGCATCGGAAACGAAGAAAATGCTTCAAGAGGTCCTAGATATCAATTTGCAGACGAATACCCGATCTTCGGCGGCGGTCGATCTTGACAGCACGTCGGCCACCGACGAGCAGCTCGTGCAGGCTGTGCTTGGCGGAGACGAGACGGCGTTTGCAGTGATCTTTGAAAGATACACTCGCCCGATGACGCGCGTTGTCGGCCGGTTTTTTCGCGAGCGGAGCGATATCGAGGAGTTTGTCCAGCAGAGTTTTACTAAGGCTTATTTCTCTTTGAAAAAATATCGCGGCGGCGAGGAAAATTCGTTTCCGGCGTGGATGACGCGGATAGCAGTGAATGTTTGCTACGACGAATTTCGTCGGCGTGGCAGACGGGGCGAAAGTCTTGTGACCGATCTCAGCAGTGACGAGACGGATTATCTGGAGACGGTTGTTGACGGTAGAAAGCCCTCGGCAGAGCAATCTTTGGCAGCGAGGCAGTTGACAGAAAAAGTACTAAGTGTGCTGGATGAACAAGACAGAATAGCGATGACTTTGGTATATTCAGAAGATTATTCGCTTGGTGAGGTGGCAGAGGCTATCGGAATAAGCACGAGCAATTTGAAGTCTAGATTGTTTCGATGCAGAAACCAGATCAAGAATAGATTTGGGCATTTATTTAAATAACTAATAGCTAATTTTGGGCAGGAGTCATTATTGTTATGAAGAGACTTAAAATATTCGTGTGCGTGGCGTTCGTCGCCCTAACTGGAGCATTTGCTCTGTTTAATTCCAAATCCGTAACCGGTCAGGACGGCACCACAGCATTGTCCGCACCGACAGGTGTGATCGCGTCAGACAGCAAATACAATAGCAAAGTCACAATTTGGTGGGACACGATCCGCGGTGCGACCAGCTATAGGCTTTTCCGCAACGTGGCAAACAATCCTGCCACCGCCACCGACATCGGCACGACGGTCTCAAACTTTTTCCAGGACGGCGGCATCCCTGCGGGGCAAACGGCTTTTTACTGGGTTCGTGCTGAAAATAGCTCGACCGTCAGCGAAATGAGCGTACCCGACCAAGGTACGCGCACAAACACGCCGAGCGGCCCGGCACCCGCATTAAATCCGCCACCACCTGCTCCCGTTGGCAACGAAACTACTGCAACAAAGATATATCTTGGCAAGGCTCTGTTTTGGGATGAGCAAATGTCATCCACGCGAACTGTTTCTTGCGGCACGTGTCACCATTCGAACAACGGCGGCACGGATCCGCGTTCGGTCGCAGCGACAACGATCAATCCGGGGGCAGATGCGGTACTCGGAACTCCGGATGATGTTCGCGGTTCGGCCGGTGTGCCGTTTACAAACCCGGACGGCAGCTACACAAGCGTGCCGAACTACGGCTTGAACGCTCAGGTGACGGGACGTAAATCGGTTGCTCACATTAACTCTGCCTATCCGCCGATCCTGTTTTGGGACGGCCGAGCAACAGGCACTTTCCGAGATCCGGTCACAAACAGCATCGTCCTCAATGGCGGTGCGGCGCTTGAAAGTCAGGCAGCCGGCCCGCCGACGTCGTCCACAGAAATGGCGCACACGGGACGTGACTGGAACGATGTCGCTGCACGAATGGCGGCGTCAAAACCGCTTGCACTTTCGCCTTCGATCCCGACGGCGCTGAACACATGGATCGGCGGCCGGACATATCCCGATCTTTTCCTTGAGGCGTTTGGCACGGCTGAGGTCACGCCGGCGAGAATTACTATGGCAATTGCTGCGTACGAGCGTGCCCTTTATACGGACCAAGCACCGATCGATCTTGATAACGCTGGGATCGCGCAGATCTCGGCCGCAGCAAATCGCGGACGCGGCATATTTAATGGCCCGGCGGGCTGTAATGTTTGCCACGCAGGCCCGTTATTTTCGGACAACAGTTTCAGAAACATCGGCGTACGTCCTGCTAACGAAGATACCGGTCGTTTTCAAGTGACGGGAAACAATCAGAATATTGGTGAGTTTCGCGTTCCGGATCTGCGAAACGTCTCGTTACGCGGTTCGTTTTTCCATAATGGACAATTCACGACGCTCGCTCAGGTTGTTGCGTTTTACAATCGCGGAGGTGATTTCAGAGGGGCACCAAATTTCCAAGGAGCACTTATCCGCCCGCTTGGATTAAACGCCGGCCAGCAAAATGATCTAGTCGCCTTCTTGCAATCGCTTACAGATCCGCGGCTGGTGACTGAATCAGCTCCATTCGACCGGCCGATGCTCTTTACCGAATCATCATTTGTACCGACATTGACCGGTTCAGGAATAAGTGGTTCGGGTGGTTTTGTGCCGGAGATCAAAATATTTTCGCCGCCGATCGTCGGCAACCCGAACTTTACCGTATCGATGAGCAACGCTCTTGGTAATGCCCAGGCTACACTGGTTATCGCCGGTGTCCAGCCGGGAACAACGCCGGGACCGGTTCGCAATGAGATGAAGCGTTTGACGGTGAATACTGCGAATACCGGGGCGGGCAATGGTTGGTCGTCAGTCAGCTTTATGTTTACGCTACCTAGGAAACTTCGGGGTATGACGTTTTACGCTCGTTGGTATGTTCAGGATCCGAGCGCTCCGGGCGGTTACGCCGTATCGCAAGTCATGGTGATCAATGCCTTTAACACTTCGGCGAGTGGAAGTTTGACCGCACGGTCAGAGGAGATACAGGAAGCCGTAATTGAAGTTGTAGATACTGATAAAAAGAAGATCCTGCAATAGCACGATCCTGATTTAGTACTAATCCAAGGGACGTTAACCGCGTCCCTTTTTTATTTCGGCAGTGAGCGTCTGCCATTCGTCAAGCGTGAGAGTTTCGGCTCGGCGGACGCCGTCGATGCCAGATGCCCCGAGGATGTCGGATGCATCAGGGTAGATGCCCTTTAGATTGTTGAGAATTGTCTTTCGTTTTTGGGCAAAGGAACGGCTAACAACATCGCGAAACAGTATTTCGTCCCCGTCGAATGCTGTTTTTGGAGTGAGACGAACGACGGCACTCGTTACCTTTGGCACCGGACGAAATGCGCCCGGCGGCACGTCAAACAGGTATTCGACATCAAAGGCATTTTGGGCAATGACGCTCAAGAAGCCGCGTTCTTTGCCCCCGGGTTTGGCGACGATCCTATTAACGACCTCGCGTTGAAACATCAGCACGAGCGTTGAGAAGATATGTCGCTGATCGATCAGGCGTTGCAGGATAGGTGTCGAGATGTTGTAAGGAAGATTGGCGACGAGCTTAACGGTGGTTTTCGTGTCAACGATCTCGCTGAAATCGACATTGAGAACATCAGCATTCACGAGGCGGAAATTTTCGTCGTAGATAAACTGCCGCTCCAGAATAGGCACGAGTTCCCTGTCAAATTCAATGGCGATGATGTTCGCACCGGATCTAACAAGTTGCTCGGTCAAAGCACCAGTTCCGGGGCCGATCTCGATGACGGTATCGCCGTCTTTGATATCTAATGCACCGACGATCCGGTCGATGACGGCGGTGTCTTGCAAAAAGTTTTGCCCAAGAGATTTTTTGGCGCGGACCTCACGTTTCATAAGCTGCTATCGCTCGCCGCCCTGACGCGGATAACCCGTGATCTCAATGTCATCGCCGAGTTGCGTCACCGTGACGTTCTGCAAATGCATCGCCTCTGTAATGGACTCAGTACCCGCACCGCCGATCGCGTTCGGAGCTTCGCGTCCACCGATGATGATCGGAGCCGCGATAAATGTCACCTTATCGACGAGCCCGGCATCGACAAATGAACCCGCGATCTCTGTTCCGCCTTCGACTAGCACGCTTTGAATGTTACGACGTTTTAATTGGTCTAATACGCCACTGAGATCACGTCCGCCCATTTGCGTCTTGACGACATCGACACCATGAGTAAGGAGCGATTCGGTCGCGGTTTCGTCACGGCTATTTGTGAAAACCACGGTCGGTGTTTCGTTCGCGGTCGTCACAAGCGTCGAATCAAGAGGAATTCGCAATTGATTATCAAGCACAACCCGCACAAGCGGGCTGCGGCGGGATTTGCCGCTTCGGTCGGTCAGGCTTGGGTTATCGACAAAGGCTGTGTTACCGCCCACGAGGATCGCGTCGTTCTCGTGTCGCAGATCTTGCACACGTGCGCGTCCGGCGTCGCCGGAAATGGCGGTCGAGACGCTGTTGTCGATAGAAATTCGTCCGTCGAGCGACATTGCGAGTTTTAGATGGACGAACGGGCGGTGATTCTTGTGCCAGCAGATGAATTTTTCGTTGAGCCGTGCGGCTTCCTCGGCAAGGATTCCGGTGACGACCTCGATACCGGCGTCGCGCAGGCGTTCAAATCCTTTGCCTGAGACGAGCGGGTTTGGGTCCTCGATCGGGCAGACGACACGTTTGATACCGACGTCGATGAGAGCTTCGGTGCAGGGCGGCGTCTTGCCTTGGTGATCATGCGGTTCGAGCGAGACGTATGCCGTGCCGCCGTTTGCACGAACTCCCGCTTGTTCGAGAGCGATCGCTTCGGCGTGAACTACATCGCCGTAAATATAAGTTCCCTCGCCAACTATCTCGCCGTCAGCAGAAACGATGACGCACCCGACGAGCGGGTTCGGGCTGACAAGGCCGATGCCTTTGGCGGCGATTTCGAGCGAGCGTCTGACAAGACTTTCGTCGTTAGATTGTTTGGCTGCAGCTTCTATGACTTTTTCGGTTTCCTTGCCTTGCCGAGGTATTTTTCGTCTGGGCTTTTCGTCGTTATCGGTGCCGTACGGCTACAACTTGAGACGCCTGGCGTCGCCGTCCCCGTCGAGTTGGAATAAATGATGTACGATTTCCCGACCTCGAACGTATAGCCGCAGATGCAGCAGATATTCGCCGTCTCGACCTCGATCGTCTCCGCCGTCGAACCTTTCCACGAACGCTCCACTGCGATCTTGGCGTAAACCTTGACGGGCGTGTCACCGCTCTTCTCATCCGAATATCGGATCGAGACGACTTTGCCCGCAAATATAGATGTCGCTTCCGATTTAGCGGTGCGAACCTGCGATCTTAAACTTACATTCGGCCCTTGCACGACGCACGAGCACGCCGAAGCGGTTTGCACCGATCCGAGAAACACAGCGACAGAAAATATCGCGATCAATAGATAATTTTTCATGATTTTCCTAATTAAACAGCCCGTTGACGTAGCTTTCGGGGTCAAAGACCATCAGGTCGGCGACCTGTTCGCCGATGCCGACGTAGCGGATGGGCAGGTTTAGTTCTTTGGCGATGGCGACGGCGATGCCGCCTTTTGCGGTGCCGTCAAGTTTTGTTAACACGATACCGGTAACGTTGCCGACCTTCATAAACTGCCGTGCCTGTTCAAGGCCGTTCTGGCCCGTGACAGCGTCGATCACAAGCAAAGTCTCATGCGGCGCACCCGTAACCTCACGCGAAGAAATCCTTTTCATCTTTTCAAGCTCGGCCATCAGATTTGTTTTGTTGTGGAGCCGTCCGGCGGTATCGACGATCAAAACGTCAGAGCCCCTCGCCTTGGCGGCGGCAAGCGCGTCAAACAGCACGGCGGCGGGGTCGGTTCCCTGTTTTTGCTGGACGATCTGCACTCCTGCCCGCTCGGCCCAGATCTCAAGCTGGTCGCTCGCGGCGGCGCGAAACGTATCGGCGGCACAGATCAGCACGTCGTTGCCCTCGTCCTTGATACGCTGCGAGAGCTTGCCGATTGTCGTGGTCTTGCCGACGCCGTTGACGCCGACGACCATCAGCACATACGGTTTGATCGCCGCATCGACGGAGCGTTCGTCCGCCACGCCGCTCGCCTCGCTGGAATGTAGAATGGTGAGCAGCTCGCGTTTCATCGCGGCTTTTAGAGCGTCGAGGTCGCCGATCTCTTGCCGCGAGACACCCCGGCGGATCGCGTCAAGCACCTGCATCGTCGTCGCCACGCCGATATCAGTCGAGATCAGCATTTCCTCAAGCTCGTCCAGCAGCGTGTCGTCGATTTGCTTTCGGCCCTCAAATATAGTATCGAGCCGGTTATTTATCGAGTGCCGCGTTTTCTCGATGGCCCGGTTAAACCGCACCCCGATCTCACGCTCGACCGCCGCCTCCTGAGCCTGCAGCTCCTCGACCGACTTATCCAGCCCAAGCACCGAGCTCGAAAATGTATCTTCCTTCTTCCTACGCCAAAAAAAGCCCATAATATTGCGTCATAGGGCAGAAACGCGAGTGTTAACGAGCGTGCAAACCACCGTGTCTAAGAGCACGCTCCCTAACAGTCGCGTTTCCGCCCCGAAAAAGCCCATCTTTTCTTACTTGTCCCCTGTCACTAGTCCCTTGTCACTATCCGACAAACTATTGAGTATAGAAAAATATCAGGCGGGTAACAAACATCTAGCTTTTTGTCGCATCGCGACGAGGTGATCGTAGCCGTGGGTGATAACCCAGGGCTGGTTGGTAATAATGTTCGCGTCGCGGAGCGACGGTTGAACATTGCCGGGATTTATTCAATTGTCCCTGACGCGACAACGGTTAATTTCTTTGATAATCCGTGGGCTGAAACCCACGGCTACATTCATTTGACCGCTACGCGGCCGTCAGGCATAGATAATTACAACTACGGCCTGTGGTCGGATGAATACGCCGTGACGGTGAGCTAAGAGGGCTTAACCGCGAAAAATGCGAAAGTTGCTAAAATAAGAGAATATCTCCTACATTTAGCTTCTTTCGCTCATTTAGCGGTCAAATTCTTAGTCCTATTACCGATACAACTTCAACTTATCCGAATTCTTAAACAACGCGTAGCCGATCACGCAGGCGAAGACAACCGACGTGTAAAAGCCGAAGAGGCTGCCGATGGCTTTGGCGGGGATGTTGCCGAGGCCGGGCATGTCGAATTGGAAAAATACCGCACTCAGCACGCCGCCGACCACGCCGGATGCAACCGCAAGCAGCAGCGACATTATCAGGATCAGGACGTACGAACCGCCAAGGCGTTTTATCGTGTCGAGGCCGACTGTCGGGTTGAGCGTCGCCATAAACGACCGCGTATATCCCGCGACGGCACATGCGGCGGGAAAATAGAACAATCCCCAGAGGCCGGTGATGCCAAGCAGGACCAGCAGCAAGACGCCTTTTTTAAGGAGGCCTTGGAACATCGCTTCGCGTTCCTTTGCGACGGTCTCGGGCGTCTTGCCGACGGCGGATTCGAGCTGAGCCTTTTGCTGATCGGCGATGTATTTGTTTAGCTGTTCGAAATCCTGTTCGCCGGGATCAGCGACGCCGCTCATATCCGGCATCTGCCCGGGCTCGATCTGCCCTTTTTCAACTTGCTCGACGCGGCGTTTTTGAAACTCGGAAGTACGGTTTACCATCGCGCGTACTTGTTCGCTCTGGTTTGCGGCTTTGGCGGCGTAGGGCAAACCGGGATTTACGAGCCGCGCAGCATCCGATTGGGCGGCGTTCATTTCGTTGTTGACCGAACCGACAATTAAAAAGAACGCTACCAGCACCACCGCGATAAAGGGGCCGAACGACGAAATATACACGCCGATGCCCAGGAAAAGCGGATGCACGACATCGTCCCAGATCGAAAAGTCGTCAAAGGACGGCATGAAGTTCTCTTCGAGCTTGCCTTGCGAAAAGTTTTCGACGGTGTTTGCAAGGATGCCGAACGTCAGCGTGTTCGCCATCATGAAACACATCAGCGCGCCGAACATCATAAATATGCCGCCAAATCCGGCGACGCCCTGGCCGATCGAAAAGAACATAAACATCAACGCGCCAAGGACGAGGCTCGTCTTGAATTTGAACGGAAATGCGAGTGCGCGGCCAAAATCGGCAAAGCCAAAGCCTTCGCTAATGGCGGCCCGGATCCGTTTTTCGTTTTCCTGTTTTGGCGGGACGTTTGGTTTAAGCTCGCGGCACATTGCGCCGCAAAATGGGCAGATCTTTACGCTCGCCCCATAACCCGTCGGGCAGATCTTGCAAAAGGCGTTAAAGCATGTGTCGCAGACGTAGGCCGCAAAATACTCAGGGTGCATCGCACACATTTGTTCTGCGGGGTCAGGTGCAGTGCCGAAAGCCGGATTTACGCTGATCGGTTGGGCGACGGCTGACGCGGGGGCTTCGGACACGCCGAGCCGCTCGATATGCGTCGCGGTTATGACGGGAGCGATCGGAGCTTCTGCGTCTTTGGCGTTGAAAAACTCAATGAGGGACGGAACTTTGCCGGCTTCGATCCAACGGAGCTCGCCTTTGCGGACGCGGTCGATCTTTAGCAGCGAACCTTCGGCGATCCACGCCGTCATCTCGTCAAAGTTCGTCTCGACGATGTCGCCACCGCTCTCGATCTGCCAGATCTCAGTATTTTCTGATGCAATTTCCATCGTGTAAAAAAGGAACCCCGTCGCTACCGCTCCCGGTTCTGACTCGGACTAGGCGACCAGCTCGAGGACGACATCCTCTTCAGCGGCGGCTTCGGATGCCCGTTTCTCGGCCATCTGACGGACGATGCCGTTGGCAACCTCGCCTGCGTTACATGCGGCGACGAGGGCTTCGACAACGTCGGATTGGTAACGCGTGCCGACAAAACTGCGAAGGCGTTCGAGCGCGGGCTGGAGCTCCATGCCTTTGGAATACGGACGGTCGATGGTCATCGCGTCAAAAGTGTCGGCGACCGAGACGATCTTTGCCTGGAGCGGAATTTGATCGCCGGTCAATCCTTTGGGATAGCCTTTGCCGTTAACCATTTCGTGGTGCATGACCATGCCGGGCAGGTACGGCTCCATCGCGGGGATCTGCGACATGATCTTGTAGCCTTTCATCGGGTGGGTCTTCATGATCTCAAACTCCTCGTCGGTGAGGGCGGCGGGCTTTTTGAGAATTGCGTCATCGACGGCGATCTTGCCGACGTCGTGAAGCAGAGCGCTGATGCGGAGAGTTTCAAGCTCGTCAGCGGGCAAATTCATACGTCTTCCGATGGCGACTGAGATGCGGGCGACACGTTCCGAGTGGCCGCGTGTGTATTTGTCTTTGCCGTCAATAGCCGCGGCGAGGGCCTTGACGGTGCCGACAAAAAGCTCGCGGTTCTCTTCGGCGGCGGCTGCGAGATTGGCGATCTGATCCTCGATCTTGCCGCCCATCATATTGAAAGTCTCGGCTAAAGTGCCGATCTCGGTGATGTTCTCAGTCTCGACACGAGCCGAAAAATCACCGCCGGCGATCTGCTTGGCGGCACCGACAAGCCTCAAAAGCGGGGTCGTCATAAACCGCGAGAGGATAAATCCAGCGACGAGGGCAAACACCGCGAATACCATGCTGATGAGCCATGTCTGGTTACGCATCTCTCCGACGGATGCGAGAGCGTGTTTTTCGTCCTGCATCGCGATCACGCCGACGTTGTAGCCGTCAGCGACGCTTGCGGTCGAATATGCGCCGATCATATCGTGGCTCTTGCCATCGAAACTTGCCGCAAATGGCACAAGCGCGGACTGAACCTGCAAACCGGACTCTAGCCATTCCTGCACGATCTTGAGATCGCCCATCGGCTTTCTCGAAGCGGTAAGTGTCGCGTCGGAGTGAAAGATCGCTTCGCCGGACTGATCGACGACGAAGATGATCGGCAGGCCCGCGTTCCAGAGATCGGCCTCTTTGGTGGAGTTAATGCCGACAAGATTTTGGGAGATGGATTGAAGCGAGGCAACGGCGACGATGTCGGCGGCCTTTTCACCGTTGATATTAACCTTTGTCGAGAAAGCCATCACCGGCTGACCGCTTGCCGTCATCTTTCGCGGCTCGCCGACAGCGATCTTTGCTTTAGATTGCACGGCGGCCATCTCAGCGGCAATGCCTTCGACATCATCGCGGCTGAGAGATTCGGCACGGAATACTGAAAAGGAATCGGCGTTGGCTGGCTTTACATACAGGGCGGCGAGGTCGGGATTTTCACGCAGGATCGATGCGAGCTTTGCCTCGGTCTGTGCCGAAGAAATTACGAGCGGGTCATGCGAAAGCTCAAGAGCGGTCGATAAACTCGACACGATCGATGTCCAGCGGCGGCCAAACATCTCGATCTGACGTGCCTTTTCTTGTACGAGCTGTATCTGATATCGATTTTCAGCCGAGCGCAGTTCGCGGCCGCTTTTGTCAGACAAAAACCAGCCTGTCAGCACAAGCGGAGCCAGCCCGACGAGCAGGAGCGTGGCGATCACGAATATTATTAGACTGACTCTTTTCTTAATTGTAGGCATCGGTGGGGAGGCGTTTGGGTTTCGCCAATTACAATTTTACCCAATCGATGCGGGCGAGGTCAACAAGTTTTAACGCTGAGCGTGTGCTGTGTTAAAGCCTTTTGACGATGACAAGAGTGATGTCGTCGTTTGGAGCGGCGGTACCGGTAAAATCAGAAAGAGCGGATTCGACCTTGTCGCGAATACCACTGGCAGAACGCCCGACGTTAGCACTTATGGTCTGGATCAGCCGATCCATTCCGAATTCGTCTTCGTTGATGTTATTTGCTTCGGAAACGCCGTCCGAATATAAGAACAGAACGTCGCCCGGGTTTAATTGCGCCGTGCCAAGTTCATATTCGGCAAATCCCATCAAACCGAGCGGCAATCCGCTGGAATCGATCTGTTCGATGGTGCCGTCAGCACGTCCGATGAGCGCGGGATTGTGCCCGGCGTTGATAAAGGTCAATTCGCCCGTTGCAGGGTCAAGTTCAGTCACAAAAAAGGTTATAAACCGGTTGCCCGGCGTGTTTTCGGTCAGATATTCATTGACTGAAGATACTAATTGAGCCAGCGGGGTTTTTGCTGCGACTTGTCCGTGAACAGCCGCATGGAGACTCGACATTAATAGCGAAGCCGAGGTTCCTTTCCCCGAAACGTCGCCGAGAGCGACGAGCATTTTGCCGTCGTGGCGCTGGATAAAATCGTAATAATCGCCGCCGATCTCGTAGCAGGAAAATGAGATCCCCTGAAAATCATATCCTTCGACAGTCGGAGGGCCTTCCGGTTGGAAACGCTGTTGGATCTCAGTCGCAAGCTCAAGTTCCCTTTCCATTCGCTCGCGGTTGATGCGTTCGTCGAGCAAACTGGCATTTTCGACGCGGATCGATGCGACTGAGGCGAGCGTGGTCAAAATATCGAGATGTTCGCTGGAAAACGTATTCGTATTCGTCGGCGAATCAGCGTAAATGAGACCGAAAACGTGTCTTTCGTCAACACTTAATGGCACGGCCAATACGGAGCGAATTCCTTGCAGGACAATAGTTTGGCTAGCAAACCGCGGATCTTGCTGTGCGTCAGACGTGAGAACGGATTGACCGTTTTCCATGACCTCGGTCATGATCGCGCGGCTAATGCGTACCTCGGCGATAGGCTCGTCCTCGCCGCGAATACGGGCGACTTTGATCTGCATCCCGTCTTTGGTCTTTTCATCGCGGAGCATGATGATGACCCGCTCCGCCGGAACGGCTTCGAAAACAAGCGACGCAACTTGATTAAGTGTTTCATCGAGTCCGCTGGATGAAAGAAGGGCAACGCCCACTTTACTTATGATCCCAAGAAGGTCTGTCCGGCTCGATAGCGACGAATCGAGTATTTCGGCGGTCTGATGCTTTCGTATCGAAAACGATATCGTGTTTGACGGGTCCAGAGCCTCGGTCGCATCCGCGATCAGCGTCGAACTGATGCTCTTTGATTGATGGCCGTCATCGTCGAATCTTATCTTTGTCTCGCCGATCTGTATTTCGCCGCCCTGATGCAACGGGATTGGGACGCTAAGCAAAGATCCATTCAGCTTTGTACCGTTCGCCGAACCGAGATCCGATATCCAATATGAATCGCCTTCTTGACGAACTTCGGCGTGCAGACGCGACGCGAATGCGTCCGGAATACATAAATCGCTACGAGCCGAACGCCCGATGGTGGTGCGAAGACGCGAGAGCGAAACGGTCTCGGTCGTGCCATTTGGATGTGTTACCAAAAGATGAGCCATATCATTTACAACTGTTTCTTACGTCCGTGTACTACGATGGTTCCGGCTACAATGTCATGCAGGGCACGTCCACTCGTATTTACCGCCGCGAATAGCAATCCAAAACCCAACGTAGCGACGGTAAGGATATATCCAAAAATATTTCGACGAATAATACCGCCGATCCCAATTTTTGTACCATCGATATTGACTATGCTCAAACCTGTCAACATTTTGCCGATGGTTTGCCCTCGCAACAGCGGGAAAAGAAGGAAATTAGCCAGCCACAAAACAATTCCGATCGTCCATACCCAACTCCCGACCGTTGCTTTGGTGCCGTCGCCAAGCAGTATTTCAATAACGAGCCAGCCGACCGGAATCGCAAGCAGAACCATGTAATCAATAAAGATAGCCGCGCACCGCAGGAAAAACGGAGCCTGTAAATCTGTCGGAGCAAAATCGACTACTTTCTCGGATCGGTATGACGAGCTGACGCTCTGAGCGGTTGATGCCATAAAAAAAAATTAACTAATTTACGCTAAAACTTAATGTCGTGTCGCCGACCCTCAACACATCGCCGTTTGTCAGAACATGTGGCTGATGCGGCTGTAAACGGTACGGTTCGTGGCTGATGGCATTTTGAACTATAGTGCCGTTTGAGGAGCCAAGGTCCTCAACGAGATAGTTTTCGCCATCTCGCCAAATGCGTGCATGACGGCGGGATATTTTTGTGTCCGGGTCAAATCGCGATAGATCGACATCCGGAAAGATATTCGCCGTTGGGTCGCGTCGTCCGAGTAGATTCTCAGGCTTTTCGAGAGCAAATGCAGGTGGATCAAGCTCGCCAGTCCCGTCGATCAGCAGCTTGGCGGTTGCCGAAGTATGGGAATATATCTCAGAATGAACTCCTTGTTGAGCGATGGGCTGTTTCGACCCGCAAAATGCGCAAAACATATCCGATGCTACGATCCGCTGGCCGCAGAAGCCGCAAAATACGCTCTGATTTGTCAGGCTGATCGCAGCCGGTATTTCGGTCACGCCAAACGTGACGGCACCACGTTTTAGATTTTCGAGATGCTCCCTTAAGTAGTAACGCATCTCATCTGCGCCTGAGAAACGGCTTTCGGCGTTATATTCGACCGCATGCATCAGTATCCGCTCCATCTGATCCGAAAGCTGCGGATTTATCTGGCGAGGTCGCGGATTTTTTTGAAAATCAAATATAAGTAATGGATTGTTCTGCGGATCTGCTCCGGTCAGCAGGTGAAACATCGTCGAGCCAAGGCTGTAAATATCAGAGCGTGGCTCGACGTTACCGCTGAAAAGCTCAGGTGGTGCATAGCCCATCGTACCGACTGCGGTAACGCCCTTTTCCTGCTTCTGGCCGATGGAACGTGCGATACCAAAATCGATCAGCATTACGCGACCCGTTGCCCCGTCGAGCATGATATTTGAGGGCTTTAGGTCGCGATAGACGATCGTTTCCGGCAGGCCGTGAAGGTAAGCGAGCACATCCGTAACCTGTATCGCCCACTCGGTAACCAATCTCTCATCGATGCGTCCACCCGGCGTTGAACGCAGCCGACCGGCCAGATCACCGCCAGAGATGTACTTCATTACTAGGTAGAATCTGGATTCGCCTTCGTCAAAAAAATAGTCGTAGATCGTCGGAATCGAGGGATGATCAAGCGTCGAAAGTATCATCGACTCGCGGCGAAAATCCTCTATCGCCTTTTTCTGCTGCTCTTCTTCGATGCTGGTGTGCACCATCTCCTTGACGGCACGTTCGACGCCGTTCAGGTTTCTATCGAGAGCAAGATAGACTGCTCCCATGCCGCCGCCGCCGATCTTTCGGGTTATCTCGTAGCGCGCATTCAGCACGGTTCCTTCTGCAAGAGTTTTCAGTCCGGGGCGTTTTGGGGCTGTGTCGGTAGCTATTGCACTGGAAGTCTCTCCGCCATTAGTTGCATTTGGAGCTTTTTCGACAGCGTCTGATTCGTTCGCGGGCTCAGCTTCGGCCGCAACGATCTCATTCGATTCGATGGCCGGTTCGGCCAAAGGATCCGGCGACACATCTGCCGCATCGCCAATGTCTGAGGCCACTATTGCAGCTCCGCATTGCGAACAAACCTGATCATTTTCAGCGGTTTCGGCACCGCATTCGTGGCAAAAGGCCATTGTCGTTCTGTTGCACCGGCCAAAGTCCGGTTAGTGCATTATTTGAAAGCGTAAAAATGTTTTGCCGACGATGACCTCGTCGCCGTCATTTAGGATCTCAGTGTTACCCGGCAATAAACGCCGTCCGCGATTTAAGTAAGTGCCATTGGTAGAACCGAGATCCTCAATATAATATGAGCCGTTGCTGCGGCGTATCCGCGCGTGGCGACGTGAAACTTTTGCATCCGAATCAAAAGCGTCAAGATCAACGTCCGGAAAAACACCATTGTCAGCGTCCCAGCGTCCGATGGTCGAATCGTCGTTTATCAGCTTAAATTCCGTTCCCGGCGAATCACCGCGTTCGATCACAAGTACGGCGTGTGCGGTTCCCTGGCGTTCGCTGACGACCTGGGGCACATCCTGTGAATTTTCATAGGCGAAAACTGCGGCCGGAATATCGACCGAGGTCGCACTTACAGGCCTTGGAACAGGCTCAGATCGAACCGGCGGCACATACGCCGGCGGCTGTGGATCGGTAAATTGCGGAGCGACGGGCAGCCTTGTACCGCATTCGTCACAAAATCTCGATGTGTCAAGATTTGACGTATTACATGTTGGACATTTGTTCATCTTGGTCGTAGACGGCTATAAGTCATTTTGACTTAAGCTGAAACGTTTATTCTACCTTGTAAATATGACTTCGTAAATCGTAATTCTACAGCAGATTTACGTCAAACGTTTATCGACGGTTCCACTATTGATGCTGGGCGTCACTTTTTTGAAACTAACGCAAAAATTGTGTCGTAGTAATGGCTTGATACGACATCACTTTAACATTTAGCTATACTCTGTAAAGAGAATTTTTTCGCTGAGAGGGACTTAAAAACTATGGCATTGAGCCGTAAGAGCAAAATTATCATCGGGGCAGCAGCGGCCGTCCTCGTACTGATCGTCATTATCGCAAGCATTTTCGCAACCCGCACCGACACGCCTGAGGTCACGGTCGTTAAGGTTGAGACTCGAAAAGAGTTGCGTTCGACCGTGACATCATCGGGCGAGGTGCGTCCGATCCAGTTTCAAAATGTGACAAGTGAGGTTCAGGGCCGGATTGAGGAGATCTATGTAAAAGAGGGCGATCAGGTCACGAAGGGCCAGCCGCTGGTCAGACTCGACCCAAATCAACTCCAAGCAAACACCGACGCGCAGTTGGCCGCATTTCAAGGGGCTCAAGACGATGTTCGTGTTTCTCAGTCGCAAGTGACGGCCGCACAAAATAATTACGCTCAGTCGCAGCAGCAGTATAATGTCGCTCAAGTCGCTGTCGATGCGGCCCGACAGGGTCTCGTCGCGGCTCAGACCGATGTTGACCGTGAACAGAAAAATCTAGCGATTGCTAAACGTGAAATGCAGCGTACCGCACAGCTTTTTGAGTCGGGCGTCGCTTCACGTGCGGCTTATGACGACGCTAAAGACAAGGTCGATCAGGCAGATATTGCTCTGCGTAATGCTCAATCTCGTTTGAAATCGCAAACATTATCGGTAAAAGATGCGCAGACCCGTGTTGCTCAACAGGCGGTTGCGGTAAAAGATGCTCGCCGGGCAGTTGATACGGCAAACCTAAATGTTGCGTCGAGCCAATCACGTGCGAATCAGCAATCAGCATCTCTGCGAGGCACAAAGAGCCAGCGTGATAAGACCCTACAAGTCGCCCCTATCAACGGAGTGATCGCGGAGATCCCGTCGAAGGTCGGTACTTTTGCCGTTGCGGGGCTTTCCACAACCGCCCTGCTGACCATCGCGGATATGTCGCAGATCAACGTCGAGGTCAAGGTCGATGAGACTTCGATCGACAAAGTCGAGGTCGGTCAAAAGGCTAAGATCAAGGTTGACGCATTTGGCGACAAAGAGATCGCGGGCGAGGTTATCCAGAAAACACCGCTTGCTGTTGGTAAATCGCAGACCAGCGGTGGACTTTCGACCAACATCAACGTTCAGGAAGCAAAAGAATTTCGTGTTGTTATCCAGATGAAAGACCTGCCCGAAGATGTCCGTCTTGGTCTTCGTCCCGGCATGAGCGCGACCGCTGAGATCACGACGAAGGTTGTCGATAATGTCATCGCGGTTCCGCTACAGGCAGTAATCGAGAAAAAGCCCGACGCAAAGACTTCGCCTACATTGCCGGGTGATGCCCCGCCACCGTCTGAAAAGCCTAAAATGATCACCGGCGTTTATATCCTTGACGGGAACAAAGCCAAATTTGTCGAGGTCGAAACAGGCATCATTGGCGAATCGGACCGTCAGATCGTCAGTGGGCTTAAAGAGGGTGACGAGGTGATAACCGGCCCGAGCCGCGTCCTGAATACTCTGAAAGAAGGGACGGTCGTTAAGAAGCAAACTAAGAAAGAAGGCGAGTCGGCTAACAAGGCTTCGTAACAATTCATATCTATGCACGAAGAGAACGGTAACGGCTCATCATCGCCTAAGGCCTCACCTGCAAAAGGCGAGACGCTGATCAGCATGCAAAACATCTGGAAAACTTACCAGATGGGTAACGAAGAACTGCATGCCCTGCGTGATGTCTCGTTCGAAGTTAAACGCAACGAATACGTCGCCATCATCGGGCCGTCGGGTTCCGGTAAATCCACTCTGATGAATCTGATCGGCTGTCTCGATTCGCCGACCAAAGGCGATTACTGGATCAACGGCAATCTCGTTTCAGATATGTCGGACGATGAGTTGGCACGTATACGTAATAAAGAGATCGGTTTTGTCTTTCAGACATTTAACCTGTTGGCACGTGCGACAGCCCTGCATAACGTTGAGTTACCACTCATTTATGCCGGTATGCGTGCGACCGAACGTCATGATCAGGCTCAGGCGGCGCTTGCGTCTGTAGAGCTTGGCGACCGCGTAATGCACCGTCCAAATGAGCTTTCGGGCGGCCAGCGTCAACGTGTCGCGATCGCCCGAGCACTCGTTAACAATCCGTCGATCCTACTCGCTGATGAGCCTACTGGTGCTTTGGATTCAAAAACGAGCGTCGAGATCATGCACTTGTTTGAAAAGCTGCACGAGGATGGTAATACCATTATTCTGGTCACACACGAACCTGACATCGCCGAACGAGCCCATCGCGTCATCACCATCCGCGATGGTTTGATCGAAAAAGACGAGCGGCTGAAATAAAATGGAGTCGGTTCCCTCTTATGTTTCGATACTATTTATACTGACGACGTTTGCCGCTGTCGCGTTTCTGATCCAAGCCGTAAAAACGGTTGGCGTTCGTAAAGTTTCCCCACAAATTCTTATTTTTCTGTTACCGCTTTGGATATTTTTCCAAGCGGTAATTTCTATGGGCGGCTTTTATCAGGATGCAACGGCATTGCCGCCGCGAATTGTCCTGTTCGGCGTACTGCCGGCGTTGCTTACGATCGGTGCGTATTTTGTTTTCTTTCGCGAAAGCTTTATCGACAAAATACCACTGCGGCTATTAACGATGCTGCATATTGTCCGCATCCCGGTTGAGATCGTTCTGCTGTGGCTCTTTCAAAACGGGCAAGTCCCGCAACTGATGACGTTCGAAGGCAGGAACTTTGATATTCTATCCGGCATTCTCGCTCCCATCGTATATCTGATCGCCTTTCGCGGAAATACAACAAAACGGGGATTGCTGATCGCTTACAACGCCATTGGGCTTCTACTGCTCGCAAACATCGTTAGCATCGCCGCACTGTCGATCTCCTCGCCGATGCAGCAGTTTGCATTTGACCAGCCAAATCGAGCCGTCACGTTTTTTCCATATAGCTGGCTGCCCACTATCGTTGTGCCGATAGTGTTGTTTAGTCATCTTGCGGCCCTATGGAAACTTTTGAGAGGCAAAAACACCTGATACCTGCAAATTTGATAAACTCTTTGCATAGCCGAACCGTATTATTTATTTGGTTTTAGATGAACTTTTCCGAGACATTAAAACTTGCATTTTCCGCCATCTGGGCGCATAAGCTGCGGTCATTTCTGACGCTTTTGGGAATGATCATCGGTGTGACGGCCTTTATGGTCGTGCTGTCGCTCTTGCAGGGCTTTAATTCATACGTCGATGAAAAGATCGCTGGTATTGGCTCAAATTCATTTACGGTCCGCAGATTCAGCTTTGACGATTTTAAGGATACCGACACGATCGCTGCCGCACAGCGCCGGAACAAAGAGCTAACATTCGAGGAAATGTACTTTATCCGCGATCGTGCTCAACTGATCGACAAAATAGGTGCTAAGGCCGGAAACACCAGCCGTGAAGTAAAACGGGGAGGAGAATCGCTTTCAAACGTGCAGATCACCGGAGCAGAGCCGGTAATTGCCGAGATCGACAAACTGGACATTGCTGAGGGGCGTTTTTTCTCAATTCCGGAGAATGAAAACTCAGCTCGCGTCGCTTATATCGGAACCGATGTAGTAAAAAAACTATTCCCGTCCGGCGGTGCTATTGGTGGCGAAATTACTATCTCCGGCATTCCATATAAGGTTATCGGCATACAAACGACAAAAGGAACTGTTTTTGGCCAGCCACAGGACAACTTTGTCACGCTGCCGATCAAAACATTTGGCTCTTCGTTTGGCGGTCTGCGAAATCAGCGTGCTCCGTACTTTGTCGTTACTGCAAAGAGCGACAAGGTTTTTAATGATGCGGTCGAAGAAGTTCGGACCCTATTGAGGATCAAACGAAAGCTGGAATTTGGTGAAAAAGATACGTTTGGCATATTAACTCCGGACGCTATCGCCGGCATCCGCGACCGAATACTCGGACCGATCTTTCTGGTGATCATCATTGTTCCGGCAATTGCTTTGGTCGTTGGTGCGATAGTCATTATGAATATCATGCTCGTATCGGTCACCGAACGCACAAAAGAGATCGGGATCAGAAAGAGTCTCGGGGCCCGTCAGGCAGATATTCTCAAACAGTTCTTATTCGAAGCGGCAACACTGTCGGCACTTGGCGGCACTATCGGTCTCATCGTTGCCGAGTTGCTTGGCGTTATCATTACTGCGTTTGTATTTCAAACGAGGATTCCGATCTGGTCGGCTGTTTTTGCGATCCTCGTATCAGGCGGCGTTGGTATTTTGGCGGGACTTTTCCCCGCATGGAAAGCGGCACGACTCGACCCGATAGAAGCTTTAAGGGCGGACTAGTAATTATGAAAGCTGTAAGCGGTTCATTTTACGAAAATTTTAAGATGGCTATCGACACGCTGCGGGCCAATAAGCTGCGGGCGTTTTTGACGATCTTTGGCGTGGTTGTAGGTGTCATCACCGTGATGCTCATTTCGTCGATCATCAGCGGGATAAATGTCGCGGTGGAAAAAGAGGTCGAATCGTTTGGCACTCGGTCTATTTTCCTCTACAAAATGGACATCGGCATTCGTACAACCGCCCCGACGCGCGAAGAGCGTATGCGTAAGCCCCTCACGATGGACGATGCCGATGCAATAAACACCCTTCCGAGCATCGAGGTTGCGGTTCCCTTTCTAGATATCTCAAACAACTTTTTCGGTCAAAAGATCAATGTAACCGGAAAGAATGGCAAAACATCGTCTTCCGTGCAGTTGAACGGCACGATGCCCGCAATTGATAAAACGACGACCGAAGTGCTAATTGACGGACGTTGGTTTTCCGAGGGCGAAAATGAGGCAAAGGCGAATGTCTGTGTGATCGGGGATTTTGTCAAAGAGACCTATTTTCCTTACGAGTCGCCTATAGGACAAACGATCGAGGTTGGTGCCACCGAGTTTCGCATCATCGGATTACTGCAAAAGCGTGAACAGCTTTTTGGCGGCGGAGGTGGTAATAACGACCAATCAAACATCGTCTATATGCCAATGGGCTCGGCTCTAAAGCTCAAGCCAAACGCAGACGACCTGTTTATTCTTGCCGTTGCGCGAGAGGGACTGCTGGAAAAGGCAAAGGACGACGTGCAGGATCTGCTTCGGCAACGCCGAAATGTTCAATTTGGGGCAAAGAATAATTTTGCGATGGAAACTGCGGCCAGTTTGGTCGATCAATTCAAAGCGATCACCGGCGGTGTTTTTCTCGCAATGGTCGTAATCTCGTCGGTCGGCCTCATGATCGGCGGTATTGGCGTGATGAATATAATGCTGGTGTCCGTGACCGAACGCACACGTGAGATCGGCATCCGCAAGGCTATCGGTGCAAAGCAGAGCGATATACTTCTACAATTCCTGATCGAGGCGGCGACGCTTACGGGCTTTGGCGGTATTGTTGGATTATTGATAGGTTGGGGTCTCTCATTATTGATCCAGATGGTCTTTCCCTCTTATGTGCCCATTTGGGCTCCAATTGCGGGGTTTGTCGCGAGCGTTGGCATCGGTTTAATATTTGGGCTTTTCCCCGCCTGGAAAGCCGCACGGCTCGACCCTATTGAATCACTTCGCTACGAATAAGAAAAAGCCCGCTCATTCAGCGGGCTTTTCAGTTTTAGTTGGTCTTCTTTTAGCTAATAAAACTTGGGAACAATGTCGCCATCACAACGCCAAGCATCATGATAATAAAGAAAATACCAAGCGATGCGCTCCATGCGATCGTTCCCGAGACGCGTTCGCCAGTATTCTTTAGACCCGTCGCATTCATCCAAACCCAGTAAAGTCCTATTATGCTCGTTGCGCCAAGCAGGGTGAATATAACCGGATGTTCCGACGACTTTACGAGGAAATTGAGGCTGTCCTGCACCAACGCTTGTTGCTGCCCAAGAATCGGATGGATATCATCCGGGCTCTTGAGAAACAAGACGAGTGTATTTAAGACAAACTTGATCACCGACACCGGAAAAGCGGCGTAAACAGCCGCGGCAAATGCCTGGTAAAAATTGATCTTACCGCCCATCGCAAGGGCAAAGAGCATAAACACTCCAGCCAAGATCGCATACACAACTCCAAATCCGGCAAAGGTAGAGAAAACCTGCGTTACTCGCAGAATCGGATTGCTTGCGTCAGCGATCGCTTGGGCACGGCCCGCTTCGACCTGTTTTTTGGCGTCCTCATTGTTTGCGATCATACTCATTTCGAGCGTCTTATCAATTTGAAAATTTACTATCCGCTCGGCTCCGATCCGGTAGAAAAACAGATTTGCGTATGTCGCCGAAAGCACGGTCATGATAAGCAGCGCGACGACAAATCGTGGATGACGACGCAGATTCTTAAATGTGTCGGACGGTGCGACAAAGATATTGCCAAGTGTCGCGGCGGTTGACATCCTTTCTTCGCCCTCGCTATCCGGACGGTTAATAAAGCTGAGTCCGATGACGAGCCCGCCAAAAAGGATCAGAAACACACCCGTACCCGTTACGCCCGGAACGATCTTGACAGCGCCGAGAATAGCGATGATCAGTCCCGCAGCCGCAGTTAAAATACCCGCTAAACGATTCATATTTTCCTCACAGAAACTAGTTTAAGAATTACAACACAACCTACGACACGCGATTTCGATTTGTTTCATTTTTAGCAGCCGCATCATATCCGTCCACGCGAATACATGCCGCAAAATGCCCGGGCTTGATCTCACGCAGCTCCGGCTCGGCCGATGCACACTGATCCATCGCAATTGGACATCGCGTGCGAAAACGGCAACCGGACGGCGGATTGATCGGCGTCGGCACATCACCGGTTAAGACTATTCGCTGACGCTTTTTCTTTGGGTCAGGGATCGGTATAGCCGATAGCAGTGCCTCGCTATAGGGATGGAGCGGGTCGCTGTAAAGCACATCCGCATCGCAGATCTCGACGATCTTGCCAAGGTACATTACCGCTACACGGTCCGAGATATGCTCAACGACCGCCAACCCGTGAGAAATAAAAAGGTATGTCAGCCCAAGATTGTCCTGCAATTGTTGGAGCAGGTTAACGACCTGCGCCTGAACTGAAACGTCTAGAGCCGAAACAGGTTCGTCGCAAATTATAAGTTTCGGGTCGAGAGCCAAAGCCCTAGCGATACCAATGCGCTGACGCTGGCCGCCCGAAAATTCATGAGGATATCGGTCCGCATATTTGGGGTCGAGCCCGACCTTTTTTAGAAGGTCGGCAACGCGTTCGTTTTGCTCGGATTTGTCCCCAATGTTATGTATCTTGAGTGGTTCGGCGACGATCGAGCGAATACTAAGTCTTGGATTAAGACTGGCATAAGGATCCTGAAAAATGATCTGCATTTCCCGCCGGAGTAATTGCATTTCATTGTTTGGCATCCCGACAATGTTCTTGCCCTCAAACAACACTTCGCCGCTAGTTGGCTCGATCAGCCGCAGCAGGCAGCGTCCGACGGTGGATTTGCCACAACCGGACTCGCCGACGAGTCCGAGCGTTTCACCCTGCGTGAGGTGAAACGAAACATCATCCACCGCCTGAACAACGTCGTCGCTATTATCGACGGGAAAATGCTTGACGAGATTTTTGACCTCAAGCAGCGTTTCCGATTTTGTTGCGGTTGCAGCGTTCATACGGTTGCCTGCCTCGCCTTTTCGTCGCTGTTATGCAGGACGCAACGCACTTGCGAGCCATCCGGCTGCGGAAAAAACGGTATTTCGCCGTGAGTGCAGATCTCCATCCTATGCTCACAACGCGGAGCAAAATGACAGCCCGGCGGCAGATCCGTAGGGCTCGGCACCGTGCCCTCAATTGTTTGCAGCCGCTCGGCTTTTGCGATGCCCGTTTCGGTCAGCTTAGGCACCGAGCGCAAAAGACCGCAGGTGTACGGATGTTTTGGATTGCCAAATATCTCATCGACGCCCGATTCCTCGACGATCTTGCCGGTGTACATTACACAAACACGGTCGGCAACCTCCGCCACTACACCAAGATCATGCGTGATAAGTAAAATTGCTAGTTTTCGCGAAACGCGCAACTCATTTAGCAAATCGAGTATCTGAGCTTGGATGGTTACATCCAAGGCGGTCGTCGGTTCATCAGCAATGAGTAATTCGGGGTCACACGCCAGTGCCATAGCGATCATCACACGTTGACGCATACCGCCCGATAGTTGATGCGGATAATCAGAAGCGCGCCTTTCCGGCGAAGGTATCGAAACCTCTTTCATCGCCGCGATCGCCGCCGCCCAAGCGGTCGCTTTGTCCATCTTGCGATGCAGCCGTAGAGCCTCAGCGATCTGTTCGCCCACGCGATACACCGGGTTGAGCGATGTCATCGGATCCTGAAAGATCATCGCGATATCATCGCCGCGTATCTTCCTAAGACGGTCATCAGACGCCGTCGTAAGTTCTTCGCCCTTAAATTTGATCGAGCCGCCGACTATCTTGCCAGGCGGCGATATAAGACGCATCACCGACAGAGCGGTAATGGATTTGCCGCAGCCGGATTCGCCGACCAGGCCGACCAGCTCGCCTTCGTTAATGTGAAAGCTCACGTCATCGACAGACTTTACCACGCCGGCCCGTGTCGGGAAATGCGTACGCAGATTTTGGACTTCGAGTAAGTGCGACATCAGAATTAACTGTGGAAAGTGTAACCTAATCCACCTCTTGAGAAAAGTTTCCGAATTTCATTGACTTCAAAGTCAAAGGCAACTAATTTCGTCGCTTTTTCCTCAAATGAATGTTATTCTTTTTGAGAAAAAGTCGGTCTTTTCTAGGTTTTATTCGGGAGATCTTACATTCGTGAAATTAAGCAATACACGCCTTTCTGCTCTTATTAAAATACTCACCATTTCCGCTTCGATAGGTTTTGCTCAAAACGGTGCAGCCACCCCTAAGGTAGAGGCCGACCGCAGTGGTTTGGCAACGAAACCGGCAACCGTAAAGCGGGTGACGCCTGAGATCGTCCAAAACGATTTGAAAGAAGCTCTTTCGGTTATCGAGGGCAACTACGTCGGTGCGAGTAAACTAAATTATAACAATGTATTCAAATCGTCTATCGACGGAATGCTGCACATGCTCGACCCGCATTCAAATTATTTTGATGCAAAGGAATTTGAGGAGTTCATGACCGAACAGCGATCGCAATATTTTGGGATTGGGGCAACCATCGGTGATCTGAGTGATGCAGACGGAAAAGTGCAGGCGACCTATATTAAGGCAACATTCGAAGGTGCTCCGGCTAATAAAGCCGGCCTGCTTTATGGCGATAAGATCGTTAGTTTTAGTGGACAGCGGGTTCAGCCGGACGGAAAAATAGTAGAACTCAAGAACGAATCCCTCCTCGGGAAACCATTCCCCGAGGTTCGCTCGTATTTACGCGGACCCGAGGGTACTTCAATACGTCTGACAGTTGAACGGCTTGCGACGGGAAAGCTCGAGACAGTTGAGATCACTCGCGGCGCAGTTCCCCAACCTTCAGTCAGCGAGGTTTATATGATCCGCCCCGGCGTCGGTTATATGGCTCTAAGGGGGCAGTTTACTCAGACTATCTCGAGCGAGTTTATCCGGGGGCTTCGCCAATTAAAGGCTGCGGGCATGCAGCAACTCATAATTGACCTACGTGACAACGGCGGTGGATTGGTCAATCAGGCAAAGAATATCGCGAATGCTTTTCTGCCTTATGGTCAGACGATCTTTTCTCAAAAAGGCCGTCTGGAGGGCGTGAATGAGATTTACCCGTCGGAGAACCGCTCACCGGATAGGTCGCCGATCGTTGTTCTGGTCAATCGAAATACAGCCTCAGCCTCTGAGATACTCGCGGGTGCTCTACAGGATCATGATCGTGCATTGATTGTTGGCGAGAACACCTTTGCCAAAGGTTTGGTCCAATATCCGTTTCGTCTCGAATACGGCACGATGCTGTTATTGACGATCGCCAAATATGAGACTCCCTCAGGGCGCGCTATCCAACGCGATTATTCAAATGGTGATCTGTACAATTATTTTACCGAGGGCGGCAGCTACCGCGACGAGACAACGCCGACAGACAAGCCAAAGGGACGCGAAAGCAAAACGGATACCGGACGCAGCGTTTATAGCGGCGGTGGTATCAACCCCGACGTTGTCCTCAAGCCCCAAACGATACCTATCGAACGGGCAAGATTTCAACAAAAGCTTGCCAATCCGGTATTAGCATTTGCACTGGAATTGGTTTCGGGCCGCAGACCTGCCTTTTCGGCTTACACCGTCAATAAACCGATCGTTTATGATTACGATATCAAAACGAGCGATTTCCCTGTCAATGAAACCCTTTACAGTGCATTCAAAAAGTTTGCTCAGGATAAATACAAGATTGCACCTGCACTTGTCGACCGAGAACGTGAATATGTTGAGCGTACGCTACGCTCCGAATTTGTTACGGCTGCGTACGGATCACAGACATCGTTTCAGGTCTTTAATGAATACGACGATCAGTTGCTCAAGGCGATCGAGCTTTTCCCGCAGGCAAAGCAACTTGCACTAAACGGCGAGCGGTCCAGGGTTTCGGGCACAACGCAGAAAGCCCCAAACAACTGATAAATTGAGAGATCCAAGACAAAAAAGCACGAGTCACAAAACTCGTGCTTTTTTCTTGTTGAGTTGAAAACAAGGATTAGAAAAGCCAGCGTATGAGAAAAAAGATTCCGACACCTGCTCCGACGAGTAGTGCGAGCACGGCGATGATCAACCCCGCCACGACGAACTTAAACTTTTTATAACGGTTCTCATCCGGCGGCGAAAGCTGGTTTTGCGGAAAGTATGGTGGCGGTCTATTCATACTTTTATCTTAACGTTCAGTGTCAAAAGTTCAAAGGTACCTCGGCAGCGGTTGTTCGAGATTTGCGAGTCCATACGCCAATACGGTCATCACTGAGCTGACCTCCGCGATCTCACGCGGGCTAACCTTATCAAACGTATCGGCCGCCGTATGGTGGTAATTAAAATATGATTGCTGATTAAACCAAGGTGCGAACGACGGCACGCCGCGTTGCGTCAACGGACCAATGTCCGCCCCGACACCGCCAGCTTGTAGCTGCACCTGTGCCGCTCCTTGAGCCAACAATACATTAGAAATCGGAACAAAGAAGGCTGCCATTTCGGGTTTGCCGGTAAAATAAAACCCAAGCGGATGCGACGCACCAAGGTCCGACTCGAGTGCGGCAAAATGATTCGTGATGTTTTTTTCCTGTTCTGCCAAATAAGCAGCAGATCCGCGTCCGCCGTTCTCCTCGTTCATCCAAGCAATAAACCGGATCGTGCGTTTAGGTTTGAGCCCTAGTTGTTTGATGAGCGCCGGAACTGACATTGCAACAGCGACACCTGCACCGTCATCGATCGAACCATCACCTAGATCCCACGAATCAAGATGCCCGGAAACGATGACGACCTCGTCGGGCTTTTCAGTTCCCTTTAGGTCGGCAATGACGTTAAAACTTGGTGCGTCCGGCAGCGTCTGCGGCGTCAGCGTTAATTTGATCTTGACCCTACCCATTGCGGCAAGCCATGCGATCTTTTCGGCATCCTCAAACGAAACGGCCGCTCCCGGTATCTTGGTCACGCCATCCGCGTAACCCATCGAACCTGTATGAACCAGCCTATTCTGCGACCCGCCGGCTGACCTGACCAACACACCGACAGCGCCAAGCCGTGCAGCCGCCATTGCACCGCCAAATCGGTATTGCACCGCTTGTCCGTAAGCCGCTCCGCCAAAGCCGCTGGCTTGCAACTCACGGTCAAACTTGTAGTTGAACAGTACGATCTTTCCGGCGATCTTATCGCGTCCGAGTCTAGCAAGCTCATCAAAGTCGTTTACAACGACGATCTCCGCGGTCATTCCGTCCGCAGGGGTCGCGATGCTGCCGCCTAGAGCAGCAAGAAAAACCTTTTGCGTCGTACCGGGCGCCCTGCCGTCCCATTCGATAAGCTCTCCGCGTTCTTCGCCCCGCACCCAATGCGGCACCATGCACGGCTGCAGCCTGACATCGAGACCAAGTTTTCGCATCTGTTCCGCGACCCATTGCACAGAACGCTCTGCCTGTGGCGAACCCGACAGGCGTGCCCCAATGTTGTTTGACAGATAGCCCGTCTGTTTGTAGGCGTAATCGCTCTTAACGGCGGCCTGCTGCAGCCGCTGCATTTCAGCGAGGGTTGCATCGCTGTAAAGCAATGGTGTCGGGGCGACGGTCTGGCCAAATGCGGCGAAAACGGAGACGAATACGACAAAAAACAAAAGATGCAGTTTCATAGGTGTTATATTAGCGAAATCGTTCCGGTCTTACGAGGTAATGTGTAATAATGTTTCTGTTCAAGACATCTTAAATTCGGGGATTTCATATGAAACGCACACTATCAGTACTTGTTTTTTTCATCGCTGTGACCTTTGCGGCACAGGCTCAGATCACGTTTAACGTCAACGATCTCATCAATCTTAAACGCGTAGGCGATCCGCAAGTCTCGCCCGACGGCAAGTGGATTGCATATACGATCGGTGTGGTCGACAAGACCGCTAACAAGACTCTCACTCAGATCTACATGATGGGCGTGGACGGCAGCAAGCAAAAGCAGATCACCAATGGCAGTTCGTCGAGCAGCAGTCCGAGATGGTCGCCGGATGGAAAATGGCTTGCGTTCACGACCGGCGGGCAGATCTGGACGATGAAACCGGACGGTTCGGACCGCAAACAGGTTACAAAGCTATCGAGCGGAGCCGGCCAACCTGTATGGTCTTCAGACGGTAAATGGATAGCGTTCAGTTCGGATGTCTATCCTGAATGCAAAGATGATGCATGTAACGAAGCAGAGGACGAAAAGGCGGATAAAAGTAAGGTCAAGGCTCACGTTACCGAACGCCTGCTTTTCAAACACTGGGTCGAATGGCGTGATCGTAAACGCACTCACGTTTTTGTCGTTTCAAGCAGCGGCGGTCCGGCCCGTGATGTCACCCCGGGCGATTTTGATTCCCCTCCGTACGGAGCGGCGACCGGCATTGATTATGCTTTCTCGCCAGACGGTTCCAGCATCGTTTATCTGCGCAATCCCGACAAGGTTGAGGCGACATCGACCAACAGTGATATTTACATTCAGTCTTTGAATGGCGGCAGCGTCAAAAATATCACCGCCAATATGAAAGGCTATGACGCCGGCCCTGTGTACACGCCCGACGGCAAATATCTACTGTTCCGTTCGCAGGAACGGGCCACGTTTGAGGCCGACCGTTGGCGGATCATGCGTTATAACCCGCAGAGTGGCGAGATCGTTGAGCTTACACGCGGATTTGATCAACAGGCTGACGACATCGTGGTTTCGCCTGACGGCAAGACGATCTATTTCACAGCCGGCGAACGTGGCAGGGCACCGATCCTTAGCGTGCCTGTCGAGCCTGACTTTCGGCTAAAGATCGCGACGCACGTAAAAAAGGTTGTCGACGGTATCTTTGCCAGCAATCTTAATGTCACATCTGACGGTAAGCTGGTATTTGCTGCAAACTCAATGAGTATGCCCGCAGAGATAATGACTGCGAACGCGAGCGGCGGCACAGTTACAGCTTTGACAACGGTTAACAACGCGTCACTTGCGTCGTTTGGACTGCAAAAGCCGGAAGAAATGGATTGGAAAGGGGGCCTCGGAGCCAATGTCCACGGATTTCTTTTGAAACCCGCAAAATTTGACCCTGCAAAAAAATATCCGTTGATCGTTCTAATACACGGAGGGCCGCAAGGCGCATGGAGCGATAATTGGGGTTACCGCTGGAACCCGCAGATCTTTGCAAACCAAGGCTATGTCGTATTTATGCCGAACCCACGCGGTTCGACCGGCTATGGCCAAAAATTTGTCGATGAGATCTCGGGCGACTGGGGCGGCAAGGCTTACACGGACATTATGAACGGTGTAGCCGAGGTGACCAAAAAACCCTTTATCGACAAGACTCGTATCGGTGCGGCAGGTGCAAGTTATGGCGGATACATGGTCGATTGGCTGCTCGGGCATAACAATGACCCGAGATTTAAGTTCAAAGCGTTCGTTTCGCACGCCGGCGTGTATAACCTCGAAAGCATGGCCACCGCGACCGAAGAGATATGGTTCGTAAATTGGGAATTTAAGGGAATGCCGTGGGAAAACCCGGCGATGTATGCTCGCTGGTCGCCGCATAAGTTTGCGAAAAACTTTGCGACACCAACACTAGTAACGGCAGGAGAGCTGGATTACCGCGTGCCGTACGATCAGAGCCTGCAGCTTTATACAACGCTCCAGCTACGAGGAGTAGATTCAAAGCTGATAATGTTCCCCGACGAAGGCCACTGGATACTAAAGCCGCAGAACTCGGAATTTTGGTACAACAACGTTAATGATTGGTTTAAGAAATACCTAAAACCGTAATACCTATATGAGATCTTTTAGATACGTTTCATTTTCAGCCGCAATACTTTTTATTGCGGCTTTTTCCTCATTTGCCCAGATCGGCAAACCTGAGTTCACCCGCCCGCAGACATTTGACGTACGTCACTACAGCGTCAGAGCGAGTTTTGACCGCGCCAGCAAAAAAGTTTTAGGCGATACGACCATCACATTGTCACCGCTAAAAACAGGCCTGAATACGATCGAACTGGACGCGGTAGATATGTCGTTCGAATCAGTCAACGTAGATGGAAAGACTGCTAAGTTCAGAGTAGTTGATGGCAAGGTAACGGTCACACTTGATAAGTCGTACGGCCCGTCCGACATAATTGCGATCCGTTTTAAATACACCGCATCGCCAAAAAAAGGTGTTTATTTTGTTGATGCCGAGAGCGGCCGTAATGGTCATTCATCGCAGATATGGACACAGGGTGAGCCCGACGAAGCGCGTCACTGGATACCGTCGTATGATTTCCCGAGCGATAAAGCCACGACCGAACAGTATCTGACGGTTGAAAAAGACGAGACCGCTATCGGCAATGGCGAGGTTATCGGCAAAGAGCAAAACGCCGACGGCACCGTCACCTGGCATTACCGTATGCCGGTGCCGCACTCGACCTATTTGATCTCATTTGTCATCGGTAAATACGCTAAGGTTGAGGACAAATATGGTGCTGTGCCGCTCGCGTTTTATGTCTATCCCGGTAGAGAGGAAACCGCACAGCGTGCATTTGGCGATACCGCCAAGATGATGGGAGTTTTCGAAGAGCTGACCGGCGTCAAATTTCCCTACAACAAATACGATCAGACGATCGTCGCCAAGTTTCAGTTTGGCGGTATGGAAAATATCACCGCTACGACGATGTCCGACAACGAGATCTTTTTTTCTGATTTCGATTTTGGCAAAGCAATCGTCACTGACCTCGTCTCGCACGAACTCGCCCATTCGTGGTTTGGTAACCTCGTAACCTGCCGCAACTGGGCCGAGCTGTGGCTCAACGAGGGGTTTGCGACCTATATGGAGGCCGCGTACCGCGAAAAAGCCAATGGCCGCGAAGATTATATTGCTAAGGTCAGGTCCGACGCCGGTGATTTTCTGGTGGATGACGCGATAAACCGCAAACGGCACGGCCTCTATAATCAACGGGCTGGAGATGTCAATGCCCTGTTCGACAACGCCGCGATCACCTACAACAAAGGCGGTGCGGTGCTGCACATGCTCCGCGAACAGGTCGGCACCGAAAACTTTTGGAAAGCCGTCAACATCTATCTCAACCGCCACAAATTCGCCAATGTCGAATCAACCGACCTCAAGCGTGCGATGGAAGAAACGTCCGGCCAGGACCTCGGCTGGTTCTTTGACCAATGGGTCTATGGCATCAGCGCCCCAAAGCTTACCGTAAAACCCGTCTATAGCACGCGGACCAAAACGCTAAAGCTGACCATCACTCAGACACAAAAGCCCGAGCCCATGGTTACATCGGCGTTCCGAATGCCAATGGATATTGAGATCAGTGCAGGGCGAAACACGACTTCAAAACCTATGACGATCACAAAACGCAGCGAGGTTATTTCAATTCCGTCTGCGTCAAAACCGTCGGTGATAGTCCTTGATCCCAACGATAAGGTCATTCTCAAAACAGTCAAGATGCTGCCGATCACGGTTGTTCGTTGATCTTGGTCCAGCTTGGTCCGGACCGGACCAAGAATTCACAAATATGGAAAACAAAAAAAGTTCCGCTAATTGCTTAGCGGAACTTTTCTCTTTGAGAAGACCGGATGTCTGCTTCAAGTGTTGAAACACGATAGGCGAAGCACATCGAAAATCTCACCTGTTCGGGCTTGATCCCTACCTGTAACTTCTTTGCCACACCTACGAGGTTAGCTGACGGGCTAGGAACGAAAGATTATCCCTGCATCTCACGAGATGCTTCGCCCCCGTTCTCACAATAAACTGTGAGACATTGGTTCCCCCGCTCCCGATTCAATATCGGGATTCGGTGATCAGGTTGTCAACATTGAAATAATAACACCACTTAGGGGCCTATTTCAAGAATTATGATGCGCGAAGTGAGAAAAAAGTTGGGCAAAGTACCAAATTTTATCGTGCCGGATAAATCTGATACAAAAGCAGGTACACTACCACACCTGTGAGGGACACATAGAGCCAGATCGGATAGACAAGACGGGCGAGTTTTCGGTGCTTGTCATACATCCCTTTTAGGCCGCGGCGAAGCGTGATTATTACAAACGGTCCGATCAGTGCCGCAAGTACCGTGTGTGAGGTCAATATTGTGAAATATATCGGTCGTATAAGCCCCTCGCCGGTAAATTTGGTCGGGCCAAGGCCAAAGTAATATGTTCGTATTGCATGGTGAGTCAAGTACCCCACCAGGAAAAGCGCCGAGACCGAGCTTGCGGCCAACATACAGAACCTATGACTAGTGATCTGCCGCCGCATGATGAAATAAAAACCGCACAGCAAGAAAACGCTGCTAAGGGCATTGAGCGAAGCATTTAGGTGAGGAAATATTTGCAGTACGTCCATTATTTCCAAAAACCCAGCAAGATAAACAATACGATCCAGAGACCGCCCATAAAATGCCAATACCACCCGACGACCTGTGCGAGTGTTTTGCGTCTGGCGATGCTATTAGCATTTTCGGTCGGATGCCACACCCGCAATAGTATCGCCCCAAGTGCCGCAATGCCGCCGAGCACGTGCACCGCGTGGACCGCAGTCATTATGTAGAAAAACCCGGCGTATGGATTGCTAGCCATGTACATACCGAGATTTACGAGAGCCAGCCAGGACAGCAACTGCGACGAGATAAACGCTGCTCCGAGAACTGTTGTCACAACAAGCCATTTCTTCGCCACCGCTTGTTCGGATCGATCGACCGCGAGTTTGCCAAGATGATAGGTGATGCTGCTGGCAATAATTATTGTCGTGCTGATCCAAACTTGTATCGGCAATGCGAACGGCTGCCACTCAGCAACGCCATTTGTTGCGATGACGATATATGCAGCTATCAACCCGCCAAACGTCATTAATACCACGACAAGCAAAAAGCCTGTCAGAATGCGTGATTTATTTGGTGTAAATGGTTCTGGTTGGAGTCGATCATCGTTTTGCGGGCCATTACCGCCTCCGCCGGGATCGCGTCCGTCACCGCCATCCGGCGGGCCTGAGCCTAAAGAGGTGCCGAATCGGCGAACCTTTGGCTTAGGGATGTCTTCGATAATATCGGCAGTTCCGATCTCCATACGGCTAGCGTTTGTCGGCGACCATCAGAATGAAAAGTAAGGGCAAATAGATGACCGAGGCAAGCAATAGCCGCTTTGCCATCTCGTTAGTCTTTGCCCGTGCAGATTGAATACTGACGATCAAAAACAGCACACCCAAAACACTCGCACCGATCAAAAAGATAAATCCCGAAACGGCAAAAAAGAATGGTGCAAGGCTTACCGGCAATAGCATCAGCGTAAAGAGCACGATCTGGCGGGACGTGAGGCGTCCTGACGGTTCTACTACGGGCAGCATCAATATCCCGGCTTTTTTATATTCTTCGCGATACATCCACGCGATCGCCATAAAATGCGGAAACTGCCACAAAAACTGCATCGCGAATAGTGCCCAGGCCGCGAGCGTTATTTCATTTGCGGCGGCCGTCCAACCCATCAACGGCGGCAATGCACCCGGTATAGCTCCAATTGCGGTGGAAACAGATGTCCGTGTTTTTAAGGGCGTATAGACGAGCACATAACCCACGATCACGACCAGCCCGAGAATTGCTGTTAAAGGATTTACCATCAGCAGCAAATATCCCTCAGCTATCGCGCACAGCAAGATACCAAAAACGAGCGATTCGAGCGGTGTAACCTTACTTGTCGGCAAAGGCCTCGTGGATGTACGCGTCATCAATCTATCGATGTCACGCTCCCAATATTGATTTAGCGTCGCAACGCCAAAAGCGAGTAAAGTGATCGCGATCATCGAATGTGCAAACAGCGCGGGATCAAACGTTCCGCGAGACGCGAGATAAAATCCCGCAGCCGATGTCAAAACCAGCAGCACCGCGATGCGCGGCTTGGTCAGTTCGACAAATGCTGCGACACGTTCTCGTCCCCCTACGGATTTTGGTTCACTGATATCGGCGGTTACTGTTTCCATTGATCTACAACTGACGCGAAACCTAATATGAAAGAATAACGTCTATCGAGTGTATTTCAAAATTTCGCATCGATAACGGCTGATTACAATATGCACAAGCAAAACTTATTTTTGTGCCGGATGACAAAATAGAACTGGTTACGCTATCCTTTTTGATAAAGATGTCTGCTGCCGAAGATACTATCAAGCGTCCCGCCGTGACGCGAAAGTCAGCACCGATACTTAACCGTTTTCTCGATTTTGTGAGCTCGGTGCGATTTGGCGTGCTCCAGCTCGTGCTTCTAGTCATTTTAGCGATGATCGGAATGCTTGTGCTCCAGCAAAACGTCCAAGGGTTTGATGCCTATTATGTTTCGCTGACCCCATCGGAAAAGATCGTTTTCGGTTATCTGGGCTTTTTCGATATCTATCACAGTTGGTATTTTAACCTGCTGCTGTTGACCTTATCGCTCAACATTATTCTTGCATCGATCGACCGGTTCCCGTCGGCGTGGAGTTATATTTCTAAGCCAAAGGTAAAAGGTACAAAAGGCTGGCTGCTTGCACGCAAAGAGAGTGAGACATTTGATTTTGGCGAGCAGTCCGTTGACGAAGCCAAAGAGGCGATTCGGAAAGAGTTTGCGGATAACGGTTATAAAGCAACTGTTACCAAGGAAAAGGACGTAACCTTTGTGTTTGGCGAACGAGGTAAATGGAATCGCCTCGGAGCCTACATCGTCCATGTTTTTCTGCTGACCCTTTTTCTCGGACATTTTGTTGCACTGCAAACAGGCTTTGATGCTGATGTCCGCATGATACCGGGGGCGACGACCAATCAGATCCAGCTCATACAGTTTAATCTCGATAAGAAGGAGCGGTTTAACGTGAACCTTCCCTTTTCGATGGAATGCACGGATGTGCAGCAGAGGCTGATCAACGAAAAAGGCAATATCGACGTTAACAACACGCTTGATTGGCGGACGCAGTTAAAGATAGAAGATCCGTCTTACGGCACGACGATCGCCGATGTCAGCCTTAACAAACCATATAGCTATCGTGGTTACAGGTTCTTTCAGGCACAGACGATCCCCGTAGGAAATGCCCGCACGATCAAGCTTGAACTGACGCCCCAAAATGGCGGCCAGCCGATCTTTGCCGACATCAGCCGTAATGGCGACACAACGCTTGCCGATGGGACGAAGATCGAATACGACGAGTTTATGCCCGATTTCACTTTCGGGGCGGACGGAAAACCTGACACGCGTAGCGGTGAATATAACAATCCGGTTGCCGTCCTGAATGTTACTCCGCCGCAGGGCGAACGCACCCGCGTGTTTGCATTTGCACAGAAACTCGCGGACAACATTCCGGTCGGTGCTCCTAAGCTGGGCTACAAATGGCGGCTAGCCGAGTTTGAAAAATCACCGCTTGCTCACATTCTATCGATCAAATACGATCCGTTCGAAGCAGCATTTATTGCTTGGTATATTGGTGGATTTGGACTGATAGGTGCATTGGCTTTTGTGTTTTTCTTCTCACACAAGCGGGTGTGGGCACATATCGAAAAACGTGAAGACGGAACAACCGAGGTAGTTTTGGCGGGAGAGGCAAATCGCAACCAGATCGCATTTAGCGACAAGTTCAAGAAGATCGCTGACGATCTGCAACGAAAGTAACGAGGACAATATGGAAGCAGTAGAAAAACTTGACGGCATCCAGCCTGAGGCAGAGGTCGAAACAAGGACGTCGTGGAAATCTTACATCCCCGTAGCCCTGGTAATTGGCGGTTCGCTGCTTATGCTCGCCCTGCGGTTGCAGATCGGCACCGGATTTATCGCTGACGGAGCGATGATGATGCTCGCACTCGCCTGTTACATTGTGGCCGCACTGTTTCATCTCACCAATCTTTACGCTCCGTCATCGATGGCGGAAAAGATCGGTTTTTTTACTGCCGCACTCGGAGTTTTCTTTAACCTGTCGAGTTGGCTCGTACGGTGGGTAAACGCTTACGATCATGAGATCGCGATCATGCGTGAGAGCGGCAACATGGCAAATCCGTGGGTCTTTCGATACATCCCGTTTGCCAATCTGTACGATCTCAGCCTAGCCTTTGCTTTTGGTGCGGGTATCGCAACGCTTGCGTTTGCACAGCGAAAGAGTTTCCGTGTATTGAGTGCGTTTACGCTGCCGCTCGCCGCTCTGATCCTGACGCTTGCACGGTTTATCGGTGGAGAATTCATCAATCTACCGCCCGTGCTCGATTCATACTGGCGACCGATCCACGTTGGCGATGCTTCGCTTAGTTACGGCGTCGCACTCGTGTGTTTCGGCGTAGCAGTAATGTACCTGCTCAAAGACGGCGTCAAGGTTGAGGCGATGGCGATCTGGTCTAGCATCTTTGCTATTTCGGTCATCGCGACGATCAGTAAGTTTTCGGTCTTTACAGAGTTTACCTACCGTTCCGGGCTATTTGTGCCCTCAGTAGGTAACAGCAAACCATTTTCGTCGCCGTTTCGTCTCGAGGTTCCCTATGTCGGTCCGTTGTTAGTGATAGCGGGTATTTTATTACTTGCAACAATAATCGCCTTTCTCGTTTATATCTACCAAAACAACGAAAAGGCAAAGCTCTTTGGCCATTACCTTCTGAGAGCAGCGTTTGCGGCCCAGATCATCTCGCTCGCCCTGCTTGTTTACGGCATTAAAGCAAACAATGATGTCCCCACACGTCTTCAGGCTCAGCTTACCAAAGACCCGACGCAGTTCGTTACTGCCGGCATGGCGATGGCCGAGAATGAGCAGCTTTCTGTGCAAGAACTAACGGCGATGACGTCGAAGGAATTCGACCAGATGGGGCGGGCGTATGTTCAAGCGAACGGAAGCAAGATGTTCATGAGCCTGAACACCAATCCGGTTGAGATCGCGGCTCTGCTCACAGCTCTGGTCGGAACGCTCTTTATTTTGTTCTTTAGCTTTAGGACCGAAAAACTCCGCGAACGTCTGCCAAGCCTCGATTCCCTCGACAGCTTGATGTACAAAACGGCGTGTCTGGCGTTTGCAGGACTCGCGTTTCTATTGATCACCGGAGCTATCTGGGCAAATGAATCGTGGGGACGGCCGTGGGGCTTTGACTCAAAAGAAACAGGTGCACTCATCGCTTGGTTGACCTACGCCGCCTTTCTGCACACACGCATCGCCCGAGGGTGGAAAGGCCGGAGCTCAGCCTATTTTGCAATCGTTGGGTTTTTACTCGTGATATTTACTTATCTGGGAGTCAGCTACCTGCTGAAAGGGCTGCACAGCTACGCTTAACTATTCGATAGTAACCTTTGCGACCGTGAGGATCGAATAACGAGTGATCTTGCCGTCCTTCATAATGACGGTCAGGACGCCTTTATCGACGCTGAATTTGAGCACCTCGCTCATCGGGCTTTCGATCACCTCTCCGTCTTTCATCTGAACGACGAGGCGGATGCTAGCAAGCGGATCTACCTTTGGTTCCTCAACCTTAACAGGCTCTTTTGGGTTTTTAGTCTTACCGGATGTTTTCGCAGTATCGGATCCCTTCTTAGGCGTCTCGATTTTTTTTGTTTCTGATGAAAAATCTTCGACAACGACGACCGGTTTCTTTGACGGCTCGGTCTTTTCTTTTGCCTTGGGCTTTTCCGCGACGGTGTTAACTTCTTTAGTCTTTTCGATCTCGACTTTCTTAGGCGGAACAGGTTTTGGATCGGACGGAAGGATCGTGCCGACAGAATTTACTCTGATGCCGGTCTCGTCCGTCTTCGCCGTGGTGTCAACAACCGGTTCTTTTTCAGCTTTAACAGCCTTCATTGCGATAAAGCTGCCTGCAAACTTGATCCGATACGTTGCTGCTTCGTCGCCGGGTGTTCGGCCTTCGACACGTAATATGAGCCGTTCGGGCTTTCGTAGATAAATGAGGCGGCCCGTCTCACTCGTACCGATATCGGCGTAGATCACGACCTTTGTCAGCGGACGCAGACCGTCGGCGGTATAGACATCGATGTCGCCGGAGAGATTTTTGGTGACGACATTGATGAAGATATCGCCCTGCCCGCCGTCAAATTCGTAAAAGTATGTGGTTAGACGCGAATCGCCAATGTCGCGCGCCTTGATGACGCCGGTTATCTCGCTGGTGGTAACAGGTGTAGGAAAGCCGCCATCCGTAGATTGTCCGCTTACAAAAAGACAAAGCGAAAGCAGCACGCCGAAAAGGCCTGTTATCCGCAACAAATTGTCTTTGAAAGCTCTCACCTATTGTAATTCTTTCCGCAAATGCACGAGTTTTGACGTTACCGTGTAGCCGAGCCGTGTGTGTGCCTCAAGGCTGATGTCATTTCCTACCTCGGCGTCCGACGCCATTTCGGTGCAGCCGTGAGCTTTGGCCCATTCTTCGGCAAATGACACGAGCGCACGGCCCAGACCGTGTTGTCTGGCGTCGGCATCGACAAACCAGCCCTCAAGATAGCCGACGTTATCGCTTTCGCAATCCTCGGCAAATGGCCTGATGCTAGCTTCGAGAAAGCCAGCGAGCTTACCCTCGCCGCGATCTGCGACGGCGACGAACTGCATATCGGGGTGCTCGAGTATATCGACCATCTCTTCGCGATGATCGTCCTCGCTCGCCTCGTCCCACAACAGAGTGCGCAGCCGTAGCCATTCGCTGAGGTCAGATTCGTCGAGCGGACGGATCGTGTATTCAATATCGGCCATTGGAGAATAATTTTAGCAGTCTTACCCTGTGCCGACAACAGAAAAAGCCGGTACCAACAGCCCCGGCCTTTTCAGTAAAACTATAGATCACAAAACTATCCCGCTTTCTGCGTCATGGCCTTGTCCTGCAATACCTCTAACGCTTTCTTTAGCTGAACATCCTCGACCGCTTTTGGAGCAACAGGTTTTGGCGTCGCCGTTGGATTTGGATTATTTTGTTGATCAACAAGCGTTTCGACCTCTAACGGCTCCGGCGTGTCAGGACGCTTGACCTCGATCGAAGGCCTAACGCCGGTCGTCGCACGGTCGTCGCCGAGGAACGGTGTTCCGCTCGGTCCCGCCCATTTTGCAACCGTCAAAAGCAATCCGTCGCCGCTTTTTAGCGGGAAAAGCTGCTGCTGAGTACCTGCGCCAAAGCTACGTTCGCCAATGACTTCGCCGCGTTTGTGATCGATAACTGCCGAGGCGACGGCCTCAGCGGCCCCGGCGGTGCCGATGTCGATCAGGACCGCGAGCCCACCATCGAAAACGGTCTTTGCAGGGTCTGCCTTGAAAGTTTCCGTGACTGTTGAACCTTTGCCGATCACTTTGGCAAGTTCGCCGCTCTTGATAAAGAGGTTTGCGACCGCAACGCCCTCAGCCAGATTACCACCCGCAACACCGCGAAGGTCGAGCACGATCTTTTGTGCGCCTTGTTTTGTAAGACTTGCCACCTGAGTCTTGATATCGTTCGCTTCGCCATCGGCGAGGCTGTTGACCTTAATAACGCCGACCTTGCCGGCTTCGAGTCGTGACTCAGCCACAGGTGCTTTGAACGTGCCACGAGTAACCTTAAATGTCTGGGGCTTTTCGCCCGAACGCAGCACACGCAAAGCAACGGTCGTTCCGGCGTCACCGGCGATCAGTTGCTGCGCGTCATACAGCGAGATGTCCTGTGTCGCTTTGCTGTCGATGTATTCGACAACGTCACCGGCACGCATACCGGCTTTTTCGGCGGGGCCGCCTTTAACGACGGAGATGACATACAGATAACGCGAGATCTGTGAGAATTCCGCGCCAATGCCGGGCTTGTTCGCGGCTTTGTTCGCCTGATAAGCTCGGACCTGATCGGCGGTCAAGAACGACGAATATGCATCCAGCCCGCCCGCAAGTCCGCGAAGAGCGCCTAGCCGGACCTTCTCCATATTCGGATCATCGACATAATCGTTTTGGATGTGATTTAGGACAGATTCGACAATGCGAAGCTGCGTTCCGGCATCGCTAACAGGTTCCTGCGCCGAGGTCGTGAGCAAACTGCCGACAAAAGGCAGCCCGCCGACCACAGCATAGACCGCTATCGCCCCTGACAGGAGCATCACCCAAAGCTTTCCGCGAAATGACATATAATACCTCTGTTACAATATCCGTTAAGTAAACTATTGGGCAGAAACGCGACAGTTATGGAGCGTGCAAATGCGTCGAATGTCGGCACGCTCGTTAACACTCGCGTTTCTGCCCTGAAAATCAATTATCCATTAACCTCTGTATCCGTGCAAGAAAAAGAAACTACCAATCCCGTCGATTTTACAGACGTTTCGAATGTTCCCGCGACAGGCCGCATATTGTGCCTCGATCCGGGCACAAAACGCGTCGGCGTCGCCGTCTGTGACGAATTGCGTATCACGACACGCCCGCTGTCGGTTATTACGCTCGAGAGCTGGAAAAAGTTACTCGTCCGCATCAAAGATCTACTCGCCGAATATGATGCCGCCGCGCTCGTAATTGGTTTGCCGTTAGCTGGCGACGGGTCAGAAAGTGAGATGTCCGTCATGGCCCGCGACTGGCAGCGAAAGTTTGCCCTCTCGCTCGATATCCCCGTCTATCTCCAGGACGAACGCGTTACGTCCTACGAAGCCAAGTCCCGCCTCTGGGAACAAGGCGTTTCCCTCGCCGACACCAAAGCCCTCGTCGATAGCGAAGCCGCCGCGATCATCCTAAGTGATTTTCTCTCGCGGTTGTGAGAAATTAATTACGCAACTATGACAAGGCTCTTCCTTATTACTACCTCGGTTTTTGTAGCACTCCTGATCTGCGCGGCTATTCTTACGAGAGTTGCTCTTCAAGCAGAAGATGTGGAACAAGCTCAAGCAGGCTACGAATTCTATGCATACTGGGTCTGGCGAATTGGCCCTCTAACAGCGCTGTTTCTTTGGGTACTCGCAAACATCGTTGTATTTCAAGAGGACGCGAAGTGGCCAATATGGCTGACCTTTGGATACTGGTGTTTCGGAGTCTTTATTAGATACTCTTGGATGGATAACGAGTACCTCCGATTCATGATCGACCGTCTTAAATATAATTATGACGCTCTCATTTCCTCCGAAATCGTCGCCGTCATATTTTTAATTGTGCCTGTATTGATGCTAATGCTGATTAATCACGTCGCTGTTAGCATGGCTCTCACTCGGAAAGCACGGGCAGATTCAACTTAAGTTAAAGACCGCGAGCCGTCGAAGTCACTTCAAATTAACTCTGACTTACTTCCGGTCACTGCTTCCAGTGCGGTGATCTGGGGTCGCCGGACTGACCGAGATGTCACGTAGCGGGAATGTACCCATGTTGGCCATCTTTTCGGCCAGCCCAGATCAAAGACTGTTAAATTGCTTTAACCGTCGATTTATTCAAATTACTTGGTATTTGATGCTACACTCGCAGGGACATATTGCAGGGACGAGTGGTGCAAGATGATCCTTAAGCTTCCTTTTTCATCCAACTTGTAACCCCAAGTCTTATCAACTACAGTCTCTTTGCCGTCTTTGTCCCAGAAGTGAACATTTCCCATCGAAATAGCAGTGTCGCCGTTCAATATGATGCCCCTTGGCTTGCTTTCACATTTTTTCCAGCCTTTGATAGCAAAGCCACCATCGTTCGGATATTTGGAATTACCGCCAACGAAATACGCTAAGGCTCCCTCTTTGTCCATTCGGAAAACCTGATCGCCGGTTGTTAGTGTTGGCTTGAAAAGAACGGCGCCGTTTTGATAGTTGTATGCAGCGTCGATAATATCGGACGCAACTTTCGTAAAATCACCTCCTTTTTCTTTGGTTTCACCAATTTGGATCAATGCACGGCACCAGCCTTTTTGAGCATCAGCTACCATGCTTTCGGTGATATTAAAATTCGTCACCGATTGTGCAAATCCAATTGTGGTTAAGGCAAATAGCATTGCCACGCCTAAGATCATTTTTCTCATATTTTTTTCTCCTAATATTTATTAAACGTGAACGGCTCGCCGCCGTTTCAAATCAATATCAAAGCTGAACCCTTAAAATAGTCCCAATAATGTGTAGATCTCCGGGTCGACTGCGGCCGTCATTCTGTCTCATGTAATAAAGCTCCCCGGTTGAACGCCTATTTAGTTTTTTATTAGCTCCGACAGCAGCCCTGTTTCGAGCCCATCTATTGGCGCTAACATCAAAGAAAACTTCGTTTGATACAAAGACATTGAATTTTGTTTTGCCTACCGCTAGGGGATATCTTTACCTCGCTCCAGATCTGAGTGTCATCAGTTGGAGCCGGCGACATCGTCTGTGCTGAGACAATACCGCCGGAACACAAACGTAATGCACCAATGACCATCAGAAGACGGGAATGCATCAAGCAGACTCCTTTTTGCGGTGAGGAAAGACCAAAGAAAGAATGATCGACCCCGAAATGACCGCTAGTATTAACCCGAGCGAGTATGAGATCGGAAACTTTCCGCCAAACAGATCGTTGAGCCAGACCATCTTTAGGCCGACGAAAACAAGCACGATCGCGAGGCCGTATTTGAGCAGGTAAAACTTGTCGATCACGCCCGCGAGCATAAAGTACAGCGACCGCAGGCCGAGGATCGCAAATATGTTCGACGTGAACACGATAAACGGCTCGTTCGTAACGGCAAAGATCGCCGGCACGCTGTCAACGGCGAAGATGATGTCCGTCGCCTCTAAGAACAGCAACGCAATGAACAACGGCGTTGCGTACCAACGCTTGTCGATCCTGAGAAAGAAACTCTTTCCGTCGATCGTATTCGTGACGGGCATGAACTTTCTAAAGATCCTGATCAGCAGATTCTTTTCCGGCTTGATCTCCTCGTTACTCGTAAAAAACATCTTGATGCCGGTGATTATCAAAAATCCGCCAAACAGATAGATCACCCAGTGAAACTGCATCAGAGCAGAACCCATGGCGATAAAGATCGCCCTAAAGATGAGCGCTCCTAGAATGCCGTAAAACAGCACGCGGTGCTTGTACTTTGCGGGAATGCCAAAGTAACTGAACACCAGCACGAAGATGAAGATGTTATCGACGGAGAGAGAGTATTCGAGAATGTAGCCGGTCAAAAACTCGAGCGTCGAGGTTTTGGCGACCTCCGCTCCAAACTTTGCGAATGTATATTGATAAAATCCCCCGGCAAATATCAATGCCAGAACAACCCAGATCGCACTCCAAATAGTTGCCTCTTTGAATGAGACAACATGTTCTTTTCGATTAAAAATCCCAAGGTCAATGGCGAGCATCGCCAATACAAACACCAGAAATCCGGCGTAGAACAACCAATATTCAGAAAACGGAAATAAATTCATTTTTTCTCCATCGGTACCCACCAAAGGCAATACCGTATTATTGGGCGGACTTGCCGCCCCTAGACTTAGCCTCGCTCGATCGCTCCGTTGAGAATTCGTGCGATTTGCTTGACCGCAGTAATCTCCTCGTCGCAGATACGAGGTCCCCCGGAGGGGGAATCTGAATCGCCGCCCGAGACTTCGGCGACCAATGTGCATTGCGAGATCAGGCTATATTTCTGTTCCGCATGATCGTCATCGGAAAGGGCTTCCAGTCCGGCTCTAAGCTTTTCGAGTGATTCTTTGAAAAACTCCTCTTTTGGACTCAACTCTAACCAACCAAGCAACTGGTCTAAGTTCTTATTGTTCGGATCAACGCCTAGATCAAACATTGAATCAAAGATCATTTGCCGTTCTCGTTTCGTTATCCGCCCATCCGCCCATGCGACCTTTACAAGCGGAAGCATTTTGAGATGGTCATCGATACCATTTTTCTGCGATGTAGAGTCTGGCGCAGTCATACGCTGTTCCAAACGGGAAAATCGTTTCTCGGTTTCTTCAAGCTTACTTTTCTCGCTTTCTCCACTTGAATGTCCGCGCCACATTCCAAATATTTGTTTTTGACCGAGTTCGGCTACAAACCTCGTTTGCCTGAGCATGAGGGACGAGACCGCTGCGGTCTGACCGAGCGGCATACCGGAGAGTAGGTTAGCCACACCGTCCCACAAGTGTTCTATCATGGTCGCGTGGGGTCGACTCGAAAGCCGCGACATGATCTCAACGCAGTTCTCGTCACTTCGTAGCAATCCATAAATCTCCGCAGTTTTCAGGATCGCATTCTGTTCAGCTCTTCCTACACGTCCGTCTACCCACGCGACCTCGATCATCGGGGTTAGCATTAGCATGTATGCTTCATCCGACGTCGCACAACTGATCTCTAACAGGTTCCGTATCCGTCTGGCGTAGCCCTTGAATTGTCGTTCGTGAGTAGATTGTTTTCGAAATTCCGTAATTCCTTGCAATAAGAAACTGTTCATTTGCATACCCCCAGTGTTTTGAGTCTGCAAACGCAAAAAGACCTCTTGCAGACTAAAGCCGCAAAAGGTCTCGATATTTCCCCAGGCACCGGTTCGCTTGGCTATTTATGCGAACGTATTGACGATGTCGTGGACCTCTGAACAAACAGAGGTTTCTACTCCCCTTAATAAATTAAAGTAACTTTAACGAAATTGAATAAGAACGTCAAGCCCGTTTAAGATCAAATTCATCTTGGACTCAAAATCCACGTTTCTTTTGCGGCGGCGGTTACGGCCGCTTTGCTGAACGGGAAGATCGACGGTGTGCCACCTTTCCAGGCGTCGAACTGGTCTTTGTAATGCGGTGATCTGGGGTCGCCGGACTGGCCGAGCGGGATGACGTGGCGGGTGGCGTCCCAGTTGCCGGGCGACGCGATCAGACGCATTGAGACGCTGGAACCTACGTTTGGCGTACCCCTGCTGCCTGAGATGGCAACGTTTGGTGTCGCGAACTGTCCGCCTATCAGCGGAGCGGCGGCGAGCTGATGCGGAAAACGTGAGGTAAAGGTCTTGCCCCAGACCCATCCGGCCGGATCGCTCCCGTATGTTTTATTGGCCGCGAGGGTTGTCCGAGCACTCGCATCACAGCCTTTGTAAAGCTCGCCATATGTTTTGTAGCTCGCAGGCAGCCAACGCGAGAGCTTTTCTTCCATAGCGCGGTCGAGGACACGGTATTGGATAAGAGATGTGGTCGCCGGTTTGTTGTCGTCAGCTATTTTATTAACGACACAGTTGCGGATCTCGCTAGCGAGAACGGCACCGCGGCTGTCGGGCGTCATCTTACCGTCCCAATCTTTGAGGACAGCGATAGATTCAGCCGAGGCAGAACCGTCCGCGACAATTGCCTTGGCAAATGCTGCCAGCGGCCAATTGTAAACGTCATGCTGGATGTCGCGGGAATCGTCCATCGTAATTCCCTGCTTTTTGGTAGAGATCAGATCGTATATCCTCCGGGCGCGATCCGAGGCGTACACACGGGACATCTGCTGGTATTTATAGTCGGTGCCGGCGATCCGCTGGTTAGCCGTCACGATAAAACCGGACGATGGATTGTACAAATGCGGCAGCTCGCCAAACGGGATCATACCCGTCCAGTCACCGTCGTTCGTCGCTCCGTCATACGGCAGCGAACCGTCACCCTTGCGGCGAATAGGGATCTGGCCGGCCGCATACCAACCGATGTTGCCCTTTACGTCGGCATAAACAAAGTTTTGCGTCGAACCTCCATAGCCCTTTAGAGCGTTCTGAAACTCCTGCCAATTCCCTGCACGGTTAAGTTTGAAAAATGTGCCGAGATCGAGATTCTTAGGATCGAGCGCCGTCCATTTGAGCGAGTAGCTCTTGCCGCCCTCGGTCATCACGATGGGACCGTTACGGGTAACGTACACATTTAGATCGACCGGGGACATATCCGGTTTGAGCAGATTGCCGCGAACATTTATCTTTTCTTTTCGAGTCTTTAGAGGTTCAGAACCTGTCGGCGTGCGAACTTTGGCCGTCCCGCTCGCCATGTCGCCTTCGATCGTCTCGAGATAGATGTCCTGCACGTCAGGGCCGACGTTCGTCATGCCCCATGCGACGTTTTCGTTATGACCGATAATGATCGCAGGCATACCGGGGATCGAAACGCCCGCCGCATGTACATTCGGGCTATGGATCGATGCAAGATACCAAACACCTGGAGCCGTCGGCGACAAATGCGGATCATTCGCCAGCATCGCCTTGCCGTCAGCCGTTCGTTTGCCGGAGATGACCCAGTTATTACTTGCTGCAAGGTCCTCAGCATAAAGGCCGATCATCTCAAGCGCGTCTTTGCGAAGATCTTCATCTTTCTGAGCCAACGCCAATATCTCGGATGAAACCGGATGAGTACCAACCGCTGCTGCAACTGTCGGTGGCTTTTTGTCTTTACCATAAAGTACGACATCATACGGCGTCACCGGGTTTGTCAGGTCGTTTAACTTTTCTTTTGGAACCGCTGAAAGCTGTTGCCACAAGAGGTCCATCTGCCAAGTGTTGCTCAGAGCGTCAGCAAGAACCGCCCCGATTACGAGCGAATCGGCCACCGTCCACGGACGCGGCTTGTATTGCAAGATCTTGAATTCGGCAGGCAAAGTTTTTTCGTCGAGCGTAGCGATGTAGGCATTCACGCCGCTCGCGTAAGCGTCCATCGCGGTCCGCATCTCGGGGTTGAGATTCTGTGCGGCTGTTTCCGTCAATGCCGCAAAACCAAAGCGGCGCCAACGTTTGTCACCTTCCAGAGCTAGTTGTCCAAACAACTCCGCTGTCTCGCCCCGTGCGACACGCCGCATCAGATCCATCTGCCACAGACGGTCGCTCGCCGTAATGTAGCCTTGGGCAAAGTATAGATCGGCATCGTTTTTGGCTTCGATATACGGAACACCGCGTCCGTCACGAGTGACAGTGACCTCGGCTTTGAGGCCGGCGACTGTCATTTTTGTGACGGTACCTTGGGCAAATGATTTGATCGAGAGGAGTACAACTGCGGCTACGACGAATAAAAGTCTTTTCATAATGGATGCGTTAACAAGATATTTTGTGTTGAACTGAACATAAGTTAAACTTTTCGCTGACTTAATTCAAATTTCTTGGAGACCCTTCAAATGAAATATATCAAACTTGCTATCGTCGCGATTACCGCCGCGATTTTTATCGCCGCTTGCGGACAGGCCGCGAACACTCCGGTTGCAAATAACACCGCGCCAAAACCTAATCAAAACGCAACGACTCCAGTACCACCGGTCAATCCGGCACCGGTCGCTGCTGTAGCGGATGGTAAGGAGCTATACGCTCAAAATTGCATGATCTGTCACAAAGAGAACGGCAAGGGCGGCAAGGTGACCGTCGAGGGCAAATCGATCGACCCTGACGACATCACCACAGCAAAGATGAAAGAAAAAGCTGACGAGAAATTTGTCGGGTATATCAATAATGGCTTTCCCGAAGATGGAATGCCGGCATTCAAAGACAAGCTGACCCCCGATCAGGTCAAGGCGATCATCCAACATATTCGAACATTGCAGGGCAGCTAGGCGTCATTTGCAAAAGGCCGACGTAGTATCTAATATCAAACCTTAGCGTGCACCCGTAGCTCAGCTGGATAGAGTATCTGACTTCGAATCAGAGGGTCGCAAGTTCGAATCTTGCCGGGTGTACCAACTCGCTTCGCTCAAATCTCAGGTTTGAAAATTTAGATATCAAATATCTGGAACCCAGAACACACGCCCGCTATTTGTTACCTTTTTTAGCCCGAGTTTCGGTAAATCGGATTCCCCAACCCCCAGATATGTAAAATGCGGGAGATCGGACGTGACCGTCTGATACCAGCCATGCTTTGCCAATATCTCGCGAACACGGCTGCTCTCAAACTCTTTTACATCGAGCGCGAGCATCGACAGATGCTGCGATGTGCCCGGAGGTGCAACGGAATAGATGATCGATTTATCGAGCGATTTGGCAAAATATATACCTTGTTGCTCCAGGCTGAGAATCTCCGGCACCTGACCAAAAGGCGACAAGGATTTGATGCGTTTTGCCTCAGCAGCCGATACGCGGCCTCGGCCTACCCAATAAGTAAATCCTGGATTTACGCGGCTTTCCCACAGCGTGACCGTCTGTTGATAACCGCGACGTGCAGAATCCGCTCCGCGTGGCGAGATCGAGAGCTTGTTCTTTTGCGCCTCGGCACGGGCATTTGCGAGGGCAGTCATTGCCGCCTCCTGTAGTTCGATGTTAGTGCCGCCAATATTAGCCGATGACGCAGCCACGCTGGCCTGAAAGGCGGCTACATCCGCTTCGTCGCGAAATACTATGCGGTTTGGCGGCGTCACGCCGCCACGAGCGACGTAAACTGAGCCGTACTCTCGCAACAACAAACTTTCCGCGTCATTTGTCGGCATTGCAAAGCCTCTGGGAAGTTGCTTGTAAAAATCTCCTTTTAATTCGGTTTCAGGCATTTCGGTATTCGTCGAATTTACCTGCTGCGATGCCGAGCCGCAGCTTACCAAAGCAAATGCCAACACATAACAGCAGAGTACGGAACGAGGTATTTTTAACATAGATTTTAATTAGGTTGAAGCGACTATTGCACGAACGGTTTCGATGTGGCCTTTGAGATACTCGTCTTTTTCGATAAACGGAACAGCCGCTCGGATACGATTGTAGATATCACGGGTACCGTTGCCAAGTTTTTTGTCAGCACCGAGCACCTTTTTGCGAAAATCAATCCCCTGTGCCGCGCACATTAGTTCGAGCGAGAGTATCGTCTCTAGATTTTCCGCCACCTGCCGTAGTTTTAATGCTCCCGTCGCTCCCATCGAAACATGATCCTCGACATTGGCCGAGCTAGGTATCGTATCGACGCTCGCGGGATGTGCGAGCACCTTGTTCTCAGTGCAAAGTGCCGCCGCTGTATACTGAATGATCATAAAACCCGAATTCAATCCACCGCATTCTGTAAGAAAGGGCGGTAAAATGTGGGCATTTGACGCCTCATCGGTCAGACGCATTATCCGTCGCTCGGCGATATTCCCAAGCTCAGTCAACGCGATCGCCAAATAATCGAACGCCAACGCGAGCGGCTCGCCGTGAAAGTTGCCGCCGCTAATAACATCGATATTGTCGCCGTCAACAAAAATAAGCGGGTTATCAGTGACGGCATTAAGTTCCAATTTCAACAGCCATTCGGCATACAAAACGGCGTCGCGGCACGCACCGTGGACCTGCGGCATACAGCGGAGCGTGTAGGCGTCCTGTACATTTGCGGGGTCAAACTCACGTACAAATTCACTGCCGCTAAGTATCTCTCGCAAATTTGCCGCACACTCGATCTGCCGAGGATGCGGACGAATGGCGTGGATGCGTTCGTCAAAAGCGGATGTTGTCCCGTGCAAAGCCTCGAGACTCAGGCAACCACTCACGTCGGCAAGCTCGGCGAGCTTTCGCGCCTTTACCGTTTCGATCAGCCCAACAGCGGTCATAACCGTCGTGCCATTTGTCAACGCAAGGCCTTCTTTTGCGGCAAGTGTAACTGGTGATAATCCGGCTTTTGCCAGAGCTTCGGCGCCGTGGAGCGTCTCGCCAAGATATTCAGCTTCCCCTTCGCCGATCATTACGCATGCAAAGTGGGCTAGCGGGGCAAGATCGCCGCTGGCGCCGAGACTTCCCTTTTCGGGGATTATGGGATGCAGACCGCGATTTAGAAATTCGAGAATAAGTTCCAAGGTACCGACACGAATCCCCGAAAATCCTCGTGCCAGCGTATTCGCACGAATGAGCATGATCGCACGTGTTGTCGGCACATCAAACGCGTTGCCGACGCCGACAGCGTGGCTCAAGACAATGTTTTGTTGCAGCTGTTCGACCTCTTCGCGGCTGATTATTTTGTCTTTGAATGCACCAAATCCAGTCGTGATACCATAAGCGATCTCACCGCGATCAAGCAGCGTCTGAACCGCCGCAGCCGAACGTGACACGGCGGATCTAGCGGTATCCGAGAGCACCACACGCGGCTCGCCGGGCTTGCCGTAAGCGACATCTATAACTTGTTCAAATGTAAGGCTTTCGCCGTCAAGAACTATCTCATTCATCTGATTAAAATCTTATACCGTGTGGCCGCCTTTGATAACCCGGCTAACGAGATTTCCACCAAATTCATACATAAGCTGCCGATGGTCCGTAACATCAACCACCAGCATATCCGCCGTCTTGCCGATCTCAATCGAACCGTGGGTACCACCCAAACCAATTGCAAATGCCGCATTTATCGTCGCGGCATTTATAACTTCGGCGGGTAAAAGCTTTTGATAGCGGCACGAGATCGCCATTGCCATCGGCATTGACGGACACGGTGCCGAGCCGGGGTTAAAGTCCGTGGAAATGGCAATTGAACAACCCGCGTCGATCATTCGCCGTGCCGGTGCAAACTGCGTCTTGCCGGCGTTAAAATTCTCTGTAGGTATGACAATCCCTATCGTTTCGCTTGCCGCGAGCATCGCGATCTCGTCGTCAGAGATGGCGTCGAGATGGTCAATTGACGCGGCCTTTAGGCCGACACTGAGGCCAGAGCCGCCGAGATTTGTAAATTGATCGACGTGAGCTCTGACGCCAAAACCAAGCGTGCGCGCCGTTTCGAGTATTTGCCGCGTCTGATCTATGTCGAAAGCATTGCGTTCGGTGAAAACATCGCAGAAAAATGGCGTTTTCTTCGTCGGAAAGTGTGATCGCTGGTACCAATCCCACGCAAGCGGCAGCATTTCCCGCCAGATGAGATCGACGTATGCGTTCGGGTCGTTTTTGAACTCCGGCGGGATCGTATGTGCCGCGAGAAAGGTCGGAACGATGTCCACGGCGTAAATTTTATCAAGCTCGGCGATGACCTCGAGCATCTTTAGCTCAGTCTTGATATCGAGTCCGTAACCGGTTTTGATCTCACATGTGGTCGTTCCGCAGGCGAGCATTTTGTTGAGACGTTTTAAGCTCTGCTCGACCAATTCTTCCGCCGCCGCCGCCCGCGTGTTCTTCACCGTAGAGACAATACCGCCGCCCGCCGCGAGTATCTCGAGATACTCCGCTCCCTTTATCTTTAGCTCAAACTCATTCAAACGGTCGCCCGCATAGACGATGTGCGTGTGTGGATCGACAAAACCCGGGCAGACCACACGTCCATTGGCATCAATGATCTCTTCGCTCCGGAAATCCCGCAAAATTTCTGCGGATGTGCCAACACCGACAAAATTGCCGTCAGCAATAGCCACGGCTCCATTTTCTATGATGCCAAGATCGAGCATCGCAGCACCGCGCTTTGGCTTGCCGCCTGACGCGCAAGTCACCAGCTGACCGATATTGTGAACTATCAGATTGGCTTGCGGCATTAAAATTCTTTTTTCTGTACCTTTTTGTGAGTCTCGTTGATAACCATCGTCGCGGCGGAGCCGTACCAAGGCGTCAGCTCGGCGACCATCATGCCGGATTTGATGACAGGATCGGTCTCGACCAATTTCTGAGCTTCCTCGACAGACGTGACGGCAAAGATGAACAGCCCGCGATATGTGCGGTCGTTCTTGCCAAATGGCCCGGCAAGAGCAAGCTTGCCCTCGTTAGCAAGCTTATTGATATTCGCCATATGCCCTGCAAATATCTCGTCCCGTGTCTTTTTATCGGTGATCTCCACGTCTTTTGGTCCGGTCTTTAGAATGCAAAATACATATTGCCGCATGCCATAGTCGTCCGCACCGACCTTTTCCGCAAGCTTTGCGTCGAACTCAGGTCTTATTGGAGTAGTGGATTTTGTTTGTGCGTAACCCGCGACAGTTATGAAACACAGAAATATCAACAATTGGCTCAGTTTTCTCATAGTCTTCGTTGCGTCCTCTGCGGTCTTTGCGTTAAAAATAACACGTTACCCTTATTTGAGCATAACCCGATGAATAGAACCATTAAAGCCCCGACCGGAACCGAACTTTCCTGTAAAAACTGGCTGATCGAAGCCGCGTATCGGATGATACAGAACAATCTGGACGCTGAGGTTGCGTTTGACCCCGAAAATCTCATTGTCTATGGCGGACGTGGAAAGGCGGCGCGGAATTGGGAATCTTATGATGCGATACTGCGGTCGCTACGAGAATTGAATGAGGACGAGACGCTGCTTGTGCAATCGGGAAAGCCGGTTGGGGTTTTCAAGAGCCATACTGACGCACCGCGGGTTTTGCTGGCAAATTCTAACATCGTGCCGCACTGGGCAACGCAGGAGCAGTTTGACCAATACGAACGCGACGGGCTGATGATGTATGGACAAATGACCGCCGGATCGTGGATCTACATCGGCACACAAGGGATTTTGCAGGGGACGTACGAGACGTTTGGTTCGCTGGCAAGACAACACGGTTGGGGAAATCTTGCTGGCAAGCTTGTTTTGACCGCCGGACTTGGCGAAATGGGCGGCGCTCAGGCTCAGGCGATCACTTTTAATGGAGGTGTCGGGCTGCTCGTCGATGTTGACCCTTGGCGGATCGAACGGCGTCTGCAACTAAAGCAGGTCGATGTCGCTGCGAATGATCTCGATGATGCTATCGCATTGGCAAGTGCTGCTGTCGCCAACAAACAAGCAAAGTCCATTGCTCTGCTCGGCAACGCTGCGGAAATTCATTGGCAGCTTTTCGAACGCGGCATTATCCCCGACGTTGTCACCGATCAGACATCCGCGCACGACGTAATGATGGGATATATTCCCGTAGGTTATAGCGTTGACGAGGCGGCAGATTTCCGTAAACGAGATCAAACCGCATACGAACAGGCCGCAATGGACTCGATGTCACGGCACGTCGAGGCGATGCTTGAATTTCAGAAACGCGGCAGTATTGTTTTTGATTACGGCAATAATTTGAGACAACGAGCTTTGGACAACGGCGTTGCAAACGCATTTGATTATCCCGGCTTCGTTCCCGCGTACATTCGTCCGCTCTTTTGTGAAGGTAAAGGGCCGTTTCGCTGGGTCGCTCTTTCGGGTGACAAAGAAGACATCTACAAAACCGATGAGGCGATCATGAACCTGTTTCCCGAAGACGATCATCTTGCCAAATGGCTGACTATGGCCCAGGAAAATGTTGAGTTCCAGGGCTTGCCCGCGCGCATCTGCTGGTTAGGATACGGAGCGAGGGCAAAAGCAGGACTCAAACTAAACGAAATGGTCGCATCGGGCGAGTTAAAAGCCCCGATCGTCATTGGCCGCGATCACCTTGACTGCGGTTCCGTCGCCTCACCCAACCGCGAAACAGAGTCGATGAAAGACGGTAGCGATGCCATCGCCGATTGGGTCTATCTCAACGCCATGATAAACGTCGCCGGCGGTGCGACGTGGGTCTCTCTCCACCACGGCGGCGGCGTTGGCATCGGCTACTCGCTCCACTCCGGACAGGTGATCGTCGCCGACGGAACTCCTGAGGCGGCAAAGCGTATCGAACGTGTTCTGACAACCGATCCGGGCATGGGCGTCATCAGACACGTTGACGCTGGATACGATGAGGCTATTGATTTTGCAGCCGCTAATGCGGTTAAGATCCCGATGAAATAATGTTATGAGTCGAATACTTCTAACTCTGGTAGTCATTCCGTTCTTTTCAGCACCATCATTTGCCCAATGGGGTCAGGAACCCCTGAGGGGCGACATAGATCACCAGATAGAAACGCACAAATCCCGGATAAAAGCTGGATTAGCACTTAAAGCTGGAAATAAAGCTTACGCAAAAAAAGACTTCACTCAAGCCATACGCGAATATGATGACGGTATTTGGGCCTTTCCTGGCAACCCGGATGTTGGAGCATTTTACATAAACAAGGCCTTAGCCTATCGGGATCGGGGAAACAACCTGTTTACTCAGAGCGAAAGGCTGACGGAGCCAGCAAAGTCCGAGAAATTACAACTCGCAAAAAATGACTGGATAATCGCAGCACGAGAAAGCTTACAAGCCGTAGTTGCGATTCGTGAACGGAGGCCTGACCCTAATAACCTAATTGTAGCTCTAGCAATTCGGGCGCAAACAATGTGTGTGCTTGTCACAAAGGTTGATAAAAGCGAGCTTGTCTCTGCAATTACAGCCTTTGACGAATATCAGGCGAAAGAAACAAATTTAGCAGAGTGGCTCAAGGCTCAGAAAATGCGAGCTAAAATGTACTTTCAAATTAATGATATGGCTTCCGCTGCTGTTGAATTTGAACGTGTACTAATAAGCTCTGCAAACGACCTCGACTCCATTTTTTACTTGGGATTTACTCTTTCGAATTCTGCCGATAGACCAACTCAGCAGCGGGCGGCAGACTATATTAAACGCTATTTAAAAGAGGCTCCGGCAACAGCCGCGTTTCGCTCAGACGCTATAAAAGTCCTCAATTTTCTAAAACAAAACGGTATCATGCCTTTTAACTAAATTAAGTAACGCAATCAATGCGACTGGCATAAAGAAATTAATGAAACCAAGAAAATTTCCCGCGATCTTAATATTCATGATTGCTGCAAGTGATGTTGCTTATGGACAAAAGCCGATACCAATGCCGCGTACCCTTTCCAATTTCTGAAAGAAAATATCCAGATATTGCGGAAAAAAGGACCAAAATTAGCTAATTGATTTAGACAAGAAATAGGCAAAGACAACCTTTATGAGCGAGATATTTGATTTGACAACGTGTCCTGACAACCGATCCGGGCATGGGCGTTATCCGACACGTCGATGCGGGTTATGAAGAGGCGATAGATTTTGCTTCACACAATGATGTTAAGATACCGATGAAACGGTGAAATTGCACGATAGAGAGCTTAATTGACTTCGTTACGAAATAGGCAAATACTACCGTTATGAGCCAGATATTTGATCTGACAACTCGGCCGGACGCAGGGGTGTTTTACCAACGCGGCGATGTTAATGACCCGCGTTTGGGTGAGATCATCTCGTTTGATCCGGACGACTATGCCGCTGCGGATATCGTTATCTTAGGTTGTCCGCAGGACGAGGGTGTGCGGCGTAACAATGGACGTGTCGGTGCGGCCGCTGCTCCGGATAAGATACGCGAACAGTTTTACCGGCTCACGCCTTTTAACATCAAAAAGAAAGTGTTCGACCTCGGCAATGTTGTCATAGGTTCTTCACTTGAAGACACGCACGAAACCCATTTTGAGATCGTGGCTCAACTTTTGCGTGACGGCAAGCGAGTGATCGTTCTGGGCGGAGGTAATGACATCTCGTACCCGGACGGCGTCGCCATGGCTGAGGTTTTTGGCCCCGAGTGGTGGATCGGCGTAAATATCGATTCGCACCTGGATGTTCGGATCGCCGAAGAGCGAAATAACGGTACGCAGTATAGACAGCTATTGCAAGAAAAGCATCTGCTGCCATCGTATTTCTACGAGGTCGGCTATCAGACACATTTGTGCTCACCGATCTATTACGAATACCTCCGTGATAACGGAGTTCACCGCATCAGCCTTGAGCTTTTGCGTTCGCGAGCCGAAGCCGACATCGAGATCAAGGAACAGATCAGGCAAAAGTTTATCGGCCACAGTTCGTCTTTGAATACGTTTTTTGGATTTGATATGGACGCGGTGCGTTCGGCGGACGCTCCGGGCACATCGGCTCCATCGCCTTTGGGATTGCGTGCCGGTGAATTTATCCAACTCGTCAAATACGCCGCCTCGCTGGCGAACACGAAGATCATCGAATTTAGCGAAGTTAATCCGATGTACGACGTCGATAACCGCACGACGAAGCTCGTTGCGATCGGTATGCACAGGTTTTGTTCGGGTGTGGCCTAGGAATTTCTCAGTTTTATCTATATGGCAGAAGCAAGAGTATTTTACGACGTTTCGCGAGAGCGGCTGACCCGTTTTCGCCGCGAACTGGCAACCTGGGGCGTTAAGGTCCCCGACGGCGACGATGTCGAGGTTTCTGGGCCGTTTGGCGTCAAATTACAAGCAACATACGACGAAGCCCCTCAGACTTTGACGCTCTCGATCACCGACAAACCGATGTTCATACCAGAATCTCAGGTATGGAAATTCGTCGACGATGCCGCCGCGAAGATAAGACCTTGACAGAACTGCGTCACGGCTCTCGATCAAAAGCCCGCAATACTTGACACTTTCGCAGCCATTTGGCATCCTATCAGTTCGCTTTTCGCTTGAAATTGCGACGGTGCAGTCTCTTAGCTCAGTTGGTAGAGCACTACCTTGACAAGGTAGGGGTCAGCAGTTCGAGTCTGCTAGAGACTACCATTTATACTTTCGATAAGATGCTTACGAAGTACTTTGTTGTTTTTACAACTACTACGCCCCGCTTCTAATGGCGGGACAATCGCGGTGTATTTATACGCCGCAAAGCAAAGTCGCTCTTATCGAATCTGATCTTGGTTAGTAGTAGGAAGTTTGTTGATCGTTGAATAGTTAAGACCGGCTTTGCGGGATTTATTCCGTGATGTTCGTGTATTTCGTGGTGATGTTTTTTTTCTAACCACGGAAAACGCAGAGCACACGGAAAGAAAACGATTAACAGAAATATGAGCGAATTAAATATCAAATTTGGCGATAACCAGCGGTCTATCCCTGCGCCCGCGACTGTGGCGGATGCGATCAAGGCGTTTGACCGTGACGCGTTAAAGAAGACGCTTGCCGCAAAACTTAACGGCGAGGAAGTCGATCTGAACAAAAGCCTCGCGGCTACTGACGAGGTGCTTTCGATCGAGCCGATAACGATTGATTCGACGGACGGGCTTGAGGTAATTCGCCATTCGACGGCTCATTTGCTTGCTGCGGCGATACTCGATCTGTTTCCGGGTACCAAGCTCGGCGTTGGCCCGGCGTTGATGGAAGACCCGCGCTACGGGTTTTATTACGACGTTATCGCTCCGCGAAATCTGACCGAGGAAGACTTGCCTGTCATCGAGAAAAAGATGAAGGCGATGGCTAAGCAAAATCTCGTCTATCGCCGCGAAGACATCGACAAAGCCGCGATCCTGGATATGTTCAAGGGCCGCGACGAGCCGCTCAAATGCGAGCTGATCGACGAAAAGGTCGATTCGACCGCGAGCGTCTATTACATAGATAATTCGCCGTTCATCGATTTTTGCTTGGGGCCGCACGTGCCGCACACAGGCAAATTGCAGGCGTTTAAGCTGCTTGCTCTTTCCGGTGCTTACTGGAAAGGCGACGCCGAACGTGAGCAGATGCAGCGTATTTACGGAACTGCGTTTGCGACCCAAGAGCAGCTTGATACCTGGCTAAAACAACGTGAAGAGGCGGAAAAACGTGATCATCGCAAGCTCGGGCGTCAGCTTGATCTGTTCTCGATAGATGACGATTACGGACAGGGCTTGATACTTTGGCATCCAAAAGGCGGCATTATCCGCAACGAGATGGAACGGCTGCTCAAAGAGGAGCTTGAACGTCGCGGATACAGTTTTGTCTTTACGCCGCATATTGCCAAACGTGATCTGTGGGTAAAGAGCGGGCATGAGGGCAATTATTCCGATTCGATGTACGCTCCAACGAGCATTGAAGAAGAGGAATATCGACTCAAACCGATGAACTGCCCTTTTCACATCGGCATTTATAAATCTTCGCCTCGGTCATACCGCGACCTGCCGCAGCGTTATTCTGAAATGGGCACAGTTTATCGTGCCGAATTGAGTGGAACCCTGCACGGGTTGATGCGCGTGCGTGGATTTTCGGTTGATGACGCGCATCTCTTTGTGCGTCCCGATCAGGTTCACGCTGAGGTTGCAGATTGTCTTGATTTTGCGATCAAGGTTTTTGAAACTTACGGTTTTGACAAAGTTAAGTTTGAGCTTTCGGTTCGTGGCGGTGCCGAAAATAAAGGCTATCTCGGCTCCGACGAAAACTGGGCGGACGCTGAAACACAGCTCGCGAGTGCTCTGACCGAGCGTAACATCGCATATGAACGTATCGAGGGCGAGGCCGCGTTTTACGGGCCAAAGATCGATATCAAGATCGAGGACGCCATCGGCCGCGTGTGGCAGCTTGGCACAATTCAGCTTGATTTTAATCTGCCTGAGCGTTTTGAGCTGGAATATACAGGCGATGATAATCAAAAACATCGTCCGTTTATGATCCACAGGGCTTTGTTTGGTTCGATAGAGCGGTTCTTTGGCGTGTTGATCGAGCATTACGCTGGTGCATTCCCTCTGTGGCTTGCTCCGGTTCAAGTTACTGTGTTGCCGATCACCGACCGCATCAATGATTACGCTAATCAGGTCGCGGCTGAGCTCAGAAATACGGGTTTTCGCGTAGAATCGAATACAATATCTGATAAGATCGGTGCAAAGATACGCGACGCACAGATGCAAAAGATCCCTTATATGCTCGTGCTGGGCGATAAGGAGCTTGAGGAAGGCACGGTGGCTGTTCGCGAGCGTAAACAGGGCGACATCGGGGTGATGACGCTGGATGAGTTCAAAGAGAAAATTACGGCTGAGAAATCTAGCCGCAGTCTCTAGAACGGGTTACTAACAACGGAGGCATTTATCGCTAGAAGATTTGGTGGAAAATTTAAGCCGCGGTTTCGTGAACCGCTACACCGGACCAATGAACGTATTCGCGTTCCGTCCGTGCGGGTTGTGACCGAAGATGGTGAGCTATTTGGCGTAATGGATACGCGTGATGCTATCCAAGAGGCCCGAAATCGCGGTATCGACCTGGTTGAGATCGCACCTAAGGCGCAACCGCCGGTCTGTAAGATGATCGATTACGGTAAGTTTCTGTATGAGCAAAAGAAAAGGGCTCATGACGCCAAAAAGAAACAGGTCACGGTCGAGGTCAAAGAGATCAAGTTTCGCCCCGGCACCGACGATCACGATTACAGTTACCGTATGGAAAATGCCCGCAAGTGGCTAAATGACGGTGACAAGGTCAGAGCGACCATCGCATTTCGCGGACGCGAGATGACGCACCGCGAGCTGGGGGCAAAGATCCTCAAGAAACTGACCGAGGATCTGGCTGAACTAGCCGATGTAGAGGTTTATCCAAAGATGGAAGGCTATCAGATGTTCACCATCTTTAACCCAAAGAAAGCTAAGGTCGCAGACGCTAAAAAGCCTGCAGCCGAGGTGGTTGAAAAAGAAGAAAAACCGGCAAAGGCGGCGAAACCCGCAGCTAAGAAACCGGCGGCAAAGGCAAAGTCCGAGCCGAAAACAGACGACGACGAGATTTTTTAGATAGTTAAGACAGGAGATAGAGTTATGCCAAAACTAAAGACACACAAGGGCGCGGCAAAGCGTTTTCGCTCGACCGCCAGCGGCAAGTTCAAACGCGGACACAGCCATGCACGTCATATTTTGACCAAGAAAACTGCAAAGCGTAAACGCAATCTGGACATTGACGTTTTAGTATCCGAAGGCGATCAGAAACGCGTCGAAAAGATGCTGCCGTACGGAAGAGATTAATCAAGTAAAAAGGCAAAAGGTAAAAGGCACAATTCAAGATAGCTCTTATTTTTACTTTTAACTTTTTGCCTTTTCACGACTGGAAGGAGTGAATTATGCCAAGAGCAAAACGTGGTAATAAACGTTTAGAAAAACGTAAAAAGATATTAGCCTTAGCCAAAGGCTATCGTGGAACAAAATCAAAACTGTATCGCTCGGCCAAAGAGTCGGTCGAACGCGCATTAAACTTTGCCTACACAGGCAGAAAGTTGAAAAAGCGTGATTTTCGCAAACTGTGGATCGTCCGTATCAACGCGGCTTGCCGTCTGAACGACATCAAGTATTCGCAGTTCATACACGGCTTGAACCTGGCCGGTATTGAGCTTGACCGTAAGGTGCTGGCCGATATGGCCGTCAAACAGCCCGATACATTTGCGGCCGTCGCGACACAGGCAAAAACTGCACTGAGTAAGCAAGCTTCGGCGTAAAGCCAGACGATATGTCGGAAGAAAAGCGACAGATCAACGAGATCCGCGAAGCGTTCGAGCAAGAGTTCGGACGCTTTGCTGATTTGAGTGCGGACAGCGTCACCGTTGGTGATGCTCCGGTGTTGCTGCGTGATCTTGGTGAGCTAAAGATCAAGCATACAGGCAAAAAGTCAGCTATTTCCGGTGCAATGGGCCTGATCGGAAAGGTCGATCCGAGCGAGCGAGCAGAATTTGGGCAGCTTGTTCAATCGGTTCAAAAAGATATTGCCGCTAAGATCGAAGCCGCCGAAGCTGAGCTCAATGATCTCATCACAACTGCCAAGATCGAGAGCGAACGTCTCGACGTAACTTTACCCGGACGGCGTCCGCGATCCGGACATCTGCACCCGATCACGCTTCTCCGGCAGCGGATCGAGGACATATTTGTGTCGATGGGATATGCGATCGAAGACGACCGTGAGATCGAGACCGATCATTACAATTTCGATGCGCTGAATATCCCTGACGGGCATCCGGCCCGCGAATCTCAGGACACGTTCTACACGACACAAGGCTTTGCATTGCGTTCGCAGACATCGACTGTGCAAATTCGTGCGATGGAGCGTCGCGGTGTGCCGATCCGTATAATCGCACCGGGCAAGGTGTTTCGCCGTGACACGCCTGATATGACACACACGCCGATGTTTCACCAGATCGAGGGGCTGTGCGTCGATAAAGGCATCACGATGGCACATCTCAAGGGCACCGTCACCGAGTGGCTCAAACGGCTGTTTGGCGAGGATACCGTGACGCGGTTTCGTCCGAGTTACTTCCCTTTTACTGAGCCGTCGGCGGAGTTCGACTTTTCATGTTTCAAATGTCATGGAACCGGCAAATTCCAGGGTGAACGCTGCCGTCCGTGCAAAGGTTCGGGCTGGATCGAGCTTGGCGGTTCGGGCATGGTCCATCCAAACGTATTGAGAGCCGTCGGCGTTGACCCGACGGTGTATTCAGGTTTTGCGTTCGGATTCGGGCTGGAGCGAATGACGGCGCTGATGTATTCGATAGACGATATTCGGCATATGTTTGAGAATGATGTGAGGTTTTTGGAGCAGTTCAAATAACCCGTTGCTATGAATATTAGCTACAATTGGCTAAAAAGTTTGATCGATACGGACATGACCGTGGACGATGTCGCGGCAAAGCTTACCCGTGTCGGATTAGCCGTCGAGGGCATACATCCGCACGGTGACGACTTTGTTCTTGATATTGATCTGACATCGAATCGCCCGGATTGTCTATCTCACCTTGGTATCGCAAGAGAAATGCAAGTAATTACTAATTCTAAATTGGTAATTACTAATTCTGAGGCGACGGGTGCCGCCGACTCGGATATTGTAACTATCCAAGACACAGAGCTTTGCAACCGTTTTACTGCCAGAATTATCCGGAATGTCAAGGTCGGACCGTCGCCGCAGTGGCTTGTTGACCGGCTTGAAGCTATTGGTGAGCGTTCGATCAATAATGTCGCCGATATCACCAATTTTGTAATGCACGAGCACGGACAGCCAATGCATTCGTTCGACTTGGATAAGTTGAGCGGTGGTCGAATCATTGTCCGAAAAGCCGTCAGCGGCGAAACTATCACGACGTTAGATGAGTTTGAACGCAAGCTTGACGACACGATGGTGGTGGTTTGCGATGCCGAAAAACCTGCCGCTATCGGCGGTATTATGGGCGGCTTGGACTCAAGCATTACCGATGATACGGCTAATGTGTTACTTGAGGTTGCATACTTTAAACGTGAGAATATAAGGGCAACGTCTCGAAAACTAGGGCTTGCGACCGAGGCGAGCTATCGTTTTGAACGCGGCGTAGATATCGAGGCATTAAAACGCGCATCCGACCGTGCAACGCAGTTGATCTGTGAGCTTGCCGGCGGCGAGGCCGAAAATATTGTCGATGTTTATCCGGCGAAATTTGCTGCAAATGTCGTCGAGTCAGCGGACATTTCCGCTGCGGTCAAACGATTGACAGGTTTGCAAGTTGAAACCACCGAATGTGTCCGTATTCTTAATGCTCTTGGCATTGCCGGCGATAGTACGACGTTCACTTCCCCGTCGTGGCGGCACGATATTGCTATCGAAGAGGACCTTGTCGAAGAGATCGCACGTCACGCGGGTTACGAAAATATTGCAAATGAATTGCCGCCAGCATACGGTGCGGGCGAGTATCAGCGGTCTGAACCACGTAAGAAACGTCTGCGTGAAACGCTCGCGGATATGGGCTTTGACGAAGCTATCTCGTACAGCTTTATCGATACCAAGCACGATGCTGTGTTTGATAATGTTCCGGGCCTGTTCGACGAAAGGGTTGATGAAAAGTACATTACTTTGCAGGATTCGGTAATAGACGGAGCGGTGCGGATGCGTTCGAGCATATTACCAGGTCTGCTCGACGCTGTTCGGCTTAATCTAAATTTTCAGCGGCGTGATCTTAAACTTTTTGAGATCGGCAAGGTGTTTGCTACCCAAACTAGCGAAGAAGACCTGCCAAACGAACGTGAAATACTCGCAATGGCCGTAACAGGCGGCGAAGTGACCGAGGGCAAGGCTGTAACGGTTCGCGAACTGGACCTTTACGACGCCAAAGGTGCTCTTGAGGCCGCATTTGATGCGATCGGCGTTTCAAATTCAGAGTTTGCCGCCGCAGACGTAAAACATCTAAGAAAAGGCCAGACGGCTGCGGTTTCCGTCGGTGGAACAAAGGTTGGATATATCGGCCGTTTGAGCGATGAGATCGCGGCGGGATATAAGTTCAAACAGCCCGTTTATGTCGCTGAGGTCGATCTACAGGCTATTCTTGTCGCACAAACGACGCCAGTCGCATATCAGCCGCTATTCAAATATCCGGCGGTTACGCGTGATGTTTCGCTCGTCGGTGATCGAAATGTTTCGTTTGCATCAATACTGGACGCGATCAACGAACAGAGCTTTGATCTGTGCCGCAACGTCAGTTTTGTCGATGTGTATGAGGGCAAGGGGTTGGGCGAAAATGAACGCTCGATCACCATCCGCTTTGAGTATCGCAGCGACGAGCGAACACTGGTCGAAGACGAAGTTGAGGCTCTGCATAAGCAAATCCTTGCCAATTTAGAGCAAAAACTGGCAATAAAACCGCGTTTTTAATAAAACCCTCATCTTTTACTTGAAGTTTAGCGTAAAAGTCTTGATAATGTTTTCCACAGCCCTGACAATGTTTTAGTTTGGAGACCGCTGCATGAATGCCTTAACGGGAATGGAGAAATTCTCGCATCTTGAGGACAAGATCTATCTAACGATCGAGTACGCCAAGAAAATGCGTGAAGAAAAAGAAAGGCTCGAAAAAGAGCTTGCAGATGTGCGTAAAGAGGCATCGGGGGCGATCACAGAAAAACGTGCTCTTGAGGATCGCATTACCGGGCTGCTCTCTGAACGCGATTCCATTCAACTCAAGGTCGAGGCGATGCTCGACGCAATTACTCTGATCGATGCAGATGTCGCCGAAGCCGTCGGCAGATAGTAAAACCGTTATGTCCGAACAAACGATCCGCGTAGAAATTTACAACCAGACATACAGCATTCGCTCTGACGGCGACAACGAATACATCCTCGAACTCGCTGAATACGTTGACCGCAAAATGCGCGAGATATCATCCGGAACAATGACGGTAGATTCGCTCAAGGTCGGTATCCTTGCCGCTCTGCACATTGCAGATGAATTCTTTCAGCTAAAGCAATCTCAGGCACAAAACGACGCCCAACTTGCCGCCCGCAGCACGGAGTGTTCTGAGATGCTCGACCGGATCCTAAAACACCGCGATCTAGTCACTCAACAAATCGAGACCGAACAATAATTTCAGGGCAGAAATAAAAGGGCAAGAGGTAAAAAGAAAACAGCGATTATGCTCGTATTTTTGCCTTTTACCTTTTTACTTTTTACTTTCTCTGGTCTGTGCTAGGATTTGGTTGGCGAAGGAATTTGACTGCGTTTCTCGTGACCGGACGCATACATAATTGAGCCAACATATGAATGCCGGGAGGCTAATGCCGGTCGTCGGTGCTTTTCTCTACGGAGCCGGGCCATAGACACGGGCTTTGATGCAAAGAAATTTGCAGAAAGCCACCCACCTGTAATTACAGGTTCAATTCATACGTTCGAACGGTTTCGCGGTTCTCATTCGCCAAATTTTCCTAGAGGCTGTCCGATAGGGCGGCCTCTTTGTTGTTTTGTAAATATACTCACTAATGGAGTCTGAGTATCTCAACCCGACAATGCAACCGCACCCCGGAAAATGTCTAAATTTCTAGTGAACGCAGGCCCACCCCCTCATTGACATGGTTGAGGACTTAGTGTACAAGTTATCTAACCCTAGTTTCTTGGAATACTTTACAATTTAAGGCCGTATAAAAAAGAGGAGAATTATGAACAGCAAAGCAAATACTCATAGATTAGTCACTGTGTGCCTGAGCTTACTAGTCCTTTCAAGTTTGGCATTGGCCTCGACCGGAAAGATCATAGGCGAATTGACTATAAACGTGCTAAACGACAAACCTGCCGAAGTAACGGTCAATAGTGTCTTAGCTCAGAGTGGGCAGACAGTGTTATTACCTAATACAATTACGACCAACGCAGACGCAGGCGCGAGACTCAGCTTAGGTAAATTGGGCTCTGTTAATATTGCTCCAAATACGGTTGTCAATTTTAGTGCTGCTGACACGGGCATGACCGCAGAGTTAACCGCGGGCGAGATAACTGCTTACAGTGATTCACTCAGTGTCAAGACAGTTGATGGCACCATCATTACACCCAAATTTGGTGAAACCGTTTCTTCAGCCGGTGTCGTAAGATCGGATGATGGCAAGGGCAAGGACGAGAAGGATGCAGATGGCACCTGTCGGGACACAAATCGCGACGGAAAGGCTGAATGTGATGGTTTCAGCTTTATCGGCCTCTATTTTTGGCTCGCTGTGGCTGCTGGGGGAGGCGTAACAGCTTACGTTGTATCGAGGGGGCGACAAGTACAGTCTATAGTTATTAGCCCGAATCGTTAAAAATTAATTTTATGAGTCGGGATACAAAAGTCGCAAGATCATCGATCTTGCGGCTTTTTTCTTGTAGCGCCTTAGTTTTGCGGAGCTTACTCGATGGGTTCCCTTTCGAGCTCTCTTCGAATTTCCTCGGTCATTTTTGCGGATTCGAGAGCAAGCGGGAGTTCTTTTGAACGGGCCGAAAGTTTTTTTAGGGCGAGTTCTGATTCCGCAAGTTTTCCGCCGCGGCTTGCCGCGGCTTCGATCATCTGCAACCTAGCCTCGGCCTCAGACAACATCAGCTTTGCTTCGTCGCCGATCTTTGCGATCTTTTCGAGATCGCTGGATATTTGTTCGCGAAATTCATCTCCCCGCGCGCTTTTTAGCTGCTTGATCGAATTTTGCCTCTTCTTGGCAAGTTGTAATTCTCTTTTGGACGATCTGACGATCCGCGTCGCTGTGAGCCGCGACGCCAGAGTTTCTTTATACGCATCCGCCAGCAGCAGATCGCGGGCCTCGACCGCCTTTAACGCACGCTTTTCGCTCGATCTGAGTTCGTGCATAAACCAACCAATGTGTTCTGCCCTGATGCCGTGAGCGGCGATCTTTTCACGCATTTCCTTGGTCCATTTGCTGCGTTTGTGAATTAACAAGCCCATCGTGAACATGCCCGCTAAAAACCCAATACAGGTGAGCACAATGCCAAGAAATAGCACTATTACCGCAGTTGGCGGTGCAAATGGAGCAAGCAGCATCAACAGCAGCGTTATGATGGCGGGCGTTGCGGTCAATACGATCGGTGCCGCGACGGCTCCGGCTAGCAGTTTTCGTCCTCGTGCGATATCGCTTTTGGTTATCTCGTACATTGCGATCAGATGTTAAGAGTCTAGCGCAATGCGGCGTGTTTCGCCGACGAAAAGTGTAGGAGATAGAGGCGAAATATATTATTATTCAATTGTCCGGGCCAATGAATATGAATCGACGCATTTCAACTGTATCGCTGTTGTTATTAATGCTCGTAGTGCTGTGCTCATCGATCGTCAATGCACAGCAAAAAGAGCCGCAACAACGTGTCCGAACTGTGACGATCCCTATCTCGATCTTTACAAAGCAAGAGCTAAAAGAGGGGCAGCTTGAAGAATTTGTTCAGGCAGACCGTTTGATAGTTCGAGAAAACAATGACGAACAGCAGATACTTTCGATAAAGAGCGTTGGCGATTCACCCCTATCTATTGCATTTTTGATACAAGAAGATCTGACTTCAAACTTTAATCTCCAGATCAATGACATCAAGCAGTTCATACGCGGACTGCCAAAAGGCACGCGGGTCATGGTCGCGTATTTACGCGGCGGATCGGCGGAGTTACGGCAAAAATTTACCGATGACCTCGATAAAGCCGCGAACTCGCTGCGTATTGTTTCAAGCAGTCAGTTTGCCGCACCACGAAGCCCTTATGATGGCGTTAGCGATACGCTAAGACGTTTTGATGCTATGCCTGCGGGGCGGAGAGCGGTTCTATTGTTTTCAGACGGGTTGGATACTACGAGCGGGTTAAATCTGGCCTCGATCATGCAGAGCCTGGATCTGGATCAAGCGATCTTAAAAGCGCAGAGAAAAAGCGTCGCCGTATATTCTTTTTATCACCCAACGGCCCTGACCGAAAGCTCTAGTTCGATGCTCGCTCTCGGTGCCCAAGGTGCACTCGAAAAACTTTCAGATGAAACTGGCGGGCGATCGTTCGGTCACGGATTTACCGCTCCGGTAAGCTTTATGCCTTTTTTTAAGGATATGTTTATGTCGCTGAACAGGCAGTTTGCACTCACGTATCTATCGACACACATGGATAAGAACTACTACAAGGTGAAAGTATCAAGCACAAATCCTGAGATCAAGATCGAGCACCCACGCGGATATTATTATCGCTGAGCGATGGTTTTTGTCTGACACACCTGACAAACCAGGACATCTTCTTTTATCAAAAACCCGATCCAAAATAGCGGAAAGAAAAATACCAGCAGACAGGCAAAAGTCACCCAACCGGCAGTCGAGATCTGCCGCTCAAACCGGGGCATATAACGGCTGCCGCAATTTGGGCACATATATGTGTTCGATATCGGCTGAGCCTGCTGGTAAGCGAGAGGAGCTGCTTGATAGTTTGGCTGAGGCGGTGCGAACTGAGCGTTTTGCGGCCGTGGCGGGTTAATAGCGGTCGTTGGCCGTGCTTCATTTTGAGTCTGAAACTCATCCGTTTTCCACGAATAAGGACGCGGAGCACTGTGGTCGAACGGATTATTCATCACCGGTTTTTGGAAATTGAACTTGGTCCCGCAGAATCTACAAAAGATCGCTTCGGGGGTGTTTTGTTTTCCGCAGTTTTGGCAAGAAATCATATCGAAAGGGGTTAGCATTAAGCTCTCTTTTACGAATGATAGCAAAGAAATGTTCGTTTATCGATAGCATTGTTCAAATCACGCTGCAACGCTTTTGATTGCCCTCTCGTCTAAAAATCGGGTAATCTATTGACGAAACCTCTCTCGTACTCCGGACAAAGCTTATGAAAAATTTACTGGTATTAGCGCTAGCTGTGATGTTTTGCTCAACAATTGGAATTTTTGGGCAATCAGATGCCGATCTGCGTGCCGTCACCGAAAAAGACAAGATGAGCCGTGATGCGTCCGGAAAACTGATGACACTGTCTGCCGCCGAACATGTATCACGCGGATTCACATATATGGAAAATCGACATTTTCCTGAGGCCCGCGAACATTTTCAGAAGATATTGGATGTTTATCCGACAGACCCGCTGATCCAACGCGGGCTGTTTGGTATGGGTCGATCTTTAATGTGGGAACGGGAATACGCAAAAGCCATCCCGTACTTCGACCGCGTTTCGCGCGAATTTCCTGCGAGTAAAGACGGTCGAGAGGGCCTTGCGTTCAAAGGAGCATGTCACATCCGGCTTGGCAAGAACGCCGAGGCAGCGGTGATCTATGAGCAATACACGGTTATGTATCCGGCGGGCGAGCGTATTGATTCGGCATATTTGAACATGATCGACGCTCTTCGCGAAGCCGGCAAGGACGCCGAGGCTAATGCTTGGGTCGATAAGACCCGGGAAAGGTTTGGCGGTATGCCTACCGAGGCAAATGCTCTGTTTGCGAGACTTAGGATGCAGATCAATCGGGGACGCTGGAGCGATGCCGAAGCCACAGCAGCTTTGATGCAGGCACAGGTAAAATTTGCGGGAGCAATGACCAGCCTTGACGAGGTCAAGTATATGCGAGGGCTAGCTCTCGAAAAGCAGAACAAAAAAGCCGAAGCAGTTACGATCTATCTATCTATTCCGGCGAGCAGTTCATCGTATTATAGTGGACTCGCCGCTGATCGGCTCAAAGCTATCGCTCCCGGCGTTAAGCTCACTGCACTTGCGTCAAGGTCAACGCAAGATTTTCCGACGGCCTTTCGCGATGATGTATTAAGGGAATCTAAAAAGCGAAAGCTGGACCCGCGCTTTGTTTTGTCGATCATGAAAACCGAAAGTTCGTTTCGTCCCGGTGTTAAATCACCGTCTGCGGCTCGCGGGCTGCTCCAACTCGTGATGGACACTGCTCTGAAATATAACAAAAAGGCGGGTTACCCTAATCTGCAACCCGACGATCTTTACACACCCAGTATTAACATTGCCCTAGGTTGTGAGTTGATTGCCGACCTAAAAGCTCAGTTTGGGGGATTGAATGAGGCAATTGCCGCGAGCTACAACGGCGGCGAGGACAATGCGGCTCGCTGGCTAAACCGTTCAAAACCAAAAGAACCGGCTATATTTGCCGCTGAGGTAGGGTTTGCTGAAACAAAAAATTATGTTTTCAAAGTGATGACCTACTATCGCGTTTACCGCGATCTGTATGATGAAAATCTGATACGGAGGTAATTACAGCTATTTCTCTTTTCTTGGAAGTTGAAAAACAAAATTGGTGCCTTCGATCTCAAATACAAATACAACAAACTCCGCCTTTTTTACACGCCTAAAGTAAACAACTCCTTTGACTGCATCATTTGGCATGATCGTTTTTGCAGTAAGGGCAGTGC
>CAZIZR010000005.1:146784-161285 GCA_964543865.1 uncultured Chloracidobacterium sp. | reverse complement strand
AAAATGTCGATAAGATCCGCCATCTGCCGACCGTTATCGTACAGGGCCGCTATGATGTCGTGTGCCCGATAACGTCGGCGTGGGATCTGCACAGAGCATTTCCTGAGGCAGAGTTTATCGTCGTCGCTGACGCCGGCCACTCGGTCTCTGAGCCCGGTATTACCTCGGCTCTCGTCGAGGCGATGGACAGACTCCGCCCTTGAGGCTCAAATTTAGCGTGAATCTTCGTCCGATTAGCGGTATGATGAAAATATATTGAAAACGCAGGCCAATAACCCGCGTAGAAACGTCTAATATTCAGGATATTTATATGAACTTTGGAACCACAGAAATTTTATTGATCGTCGCGGTGCTGTTTTTATTGTTTGGTGCGACCAAGTTGCCGCAACTCGCAAAATCGCTCGGTGCGACCCGCAAAGCGTTCAAAGACGGCATGCGCGAAGCCGAAGAAGAAGAAAAGGCCGAAGCTGCTCAGAAGCTCGAATCTAAGGCTGCTACTCCGCAGATCTCCAACATGAGTGACGAAGCCCTGATGGAAGAAATGCGTCGTCGTGCCGAGGCAAAACAGGCCTAGCTACTCTTTCTCCCCGGTCAGCAGCGTCGCTTTTACCGAAAATCTAAAGCTGAGCGATTCGTCCTCGGCGTCTATCAATTGAGCGAGTTTTTCCGTGACTCGCTCTTTTTCGTCTTCGTCGAGTGTCTCAAGCCACATCGGCATCAGAAAATCCGCGACCAGCGGCGAACTGACAAATTCCTCACCATTTTCGTATTCAAAAGCCTCTGTGGCAGTCTCCGTATTTACGTTGACCAGTCCGCAACGAGCGGCTATGTCTTTTAGGTTTGAGATCGTCGGCAATTCGGCGATAAGTCGTTCTACCGCATCACCGTGTTCGGCAAGCCCCTCGTTAAAAGTTACTTCCCACAGTACCGAAAACACCTCGCCATAGCTTCCGCTTGTCGGTAAAAATACAGCGATCTCGCCGCCCGTGCGGGCCACGCGAACAGCATTCTCGATAAAATGCTCTGCCTCCGACGGTTTTACGAGACTTGCATCGGCCAGTACCGTATCAAACGCATCGTTCTCAAATCGTATCGTCGAAAAATCAACGCCCGAGCTTAGAGCGGCGGCTTTGTCCCGTGCGATCTTTAGCAGATCCTCGTTCTCACACGCCGCGAAAATATCGGTCTTTTCACCAAACCGCTCATGTATCGCCATCGCGTGCGTCCCGGTTCCGGCGTTCATATAGAGCAGATTGTCCGAATCGCCGAGGTCGAGATGCTTGTCAACTAGATCGGCAAAACGCTGCGTCCACTCGCCCGCGACCGATAGGTCAAGCAAAAAAGCGAGTTCTTTTTGGGTCTTAGTCATACATCAATCGTAAATAGTAAATAGTGATTAGTAAATCGTGAACGGTGAATCGTGGATGAAGTTTCTACTCACGATTTACTATTTACGATTCACCATTTACTATTCACTAAACACTATGTCAAAAAACGTAAAAGAACTTTTCGACCTGAGCGGCAAGACCGCGATCGTCACTGGCGGCTCACGCGGTATTGGTAAAGAGATGGCCGAGGCTCTTGCCGAAGCCGGTGCAAACCTGATGCTCTGTGCCAGACGCCGCGAATGGCTCGATGAAACGATCGCCGAATTTGGGACGCGTGGTTTTACCGCTGCCGGAAAAGTTTGCGACGTGTCGAAACCTGACGAGGTTCAGTCGGTCGTCGATTCTTGCGTAAAACGGTTTGGCTCAGTCGATATCCTCATCAACAACGCCGGCATTTCGTGGGGAGCGATGCCCGAGGAAATGCCGCTCGATCAGTGGCAAAAGGTGATAGATGTTAACCTGACGGGCTGTTTCCTGTTTGCTCAAGCGGTGGGCCGAGAGATGCTCAAGCAAAAAAGCGGCTCGATCATAAATATCGCCTCGATCGCAGGACTCACCTCATCGGCGAACGGCCCTTTTTACGTGGGCTATGTCGCCAGCAAGGCGGGACTGATCGGTCTGACACGCGAGCTTGCCGCAAGTTGGGGCCGCCAGGGCATCCGCGTCAATGCCATCGCCCCGGGATTTTTTCACTCGCGGCTCGCCGATGCCGTTATTGATATTTACGAACGCTCAATACAGGAAAACAATGTCATTCCGCGTGTAGGTGATGAGGGTGAGCTAAAGGGCGTGACCGTATTTCTCGCATCCGATGCGTCGAGCTATGTTACCGGTCAGACCATCGCGGTCGATGGCGGTATGACCGTTTAGATGTTTTTCGTCCACCTTGGTCCACTTTGGTCCATCTTGGTCCACCTGGTCCGGACCGGACCAAGATCGAGGTTATTTCACAAACTGAAACTCACCAAATGCCTTTGGCACATGATAGGAGGGTTCTTCTGTCTTGGTGGGCTGCCACGCGAGATAGCCGCGAGTTGGATCTTTACCAATGCAGCGAAACAGATTGCCGAGCCAGATGTCTCCTTTTTTCGGTGTTCGTCCTAGGGACGCAAAGGGTATCTTGATCGCCATCACGACCTTGTCCCTGTCTATACGAGCCGCCGAGGTCATCCCGGACTTGTAATCCCAATCCGTTAGCCGCTCTTTTGGCGTGACCTCGATGCCGAGATCGATCCACTCGCCCGTTGGCGCTATTTCAAATTCGAAATATTTGTTGCGTTTGTTTTTGTCAGGAGCGATAAATATCTCGCATACATCACGATCCCACAGCCCGCGTATCTTTTTTGTTAGATCAGGCTTTTCGCTGACGATCAGCGGCTCATGCTGTGCGGCCTCGAATCGGACATAGAGTGCGGTGTCCGACCACAAGAGACGCACCTTAAATTGGCGTGTCGCCGGAGCAGCAACGCTCGACCAGTATTTTGTGATCGAGATATCCGTAGCCTTGTCCCAAACGGCGGAATTAAGCTCACCGATTGCGAGTTCGTTGGAAATATGAACGATCTTAAGTCGCTTGGAACTAGACATTTTGCTTTGAGCGAGTGTAGGAAAGACCCCGAGGAAAAGCAACGTGACAATGACAAATGAGGCTCGTTTCATGATGAACCGATTTAACCCGAAACGCGGCTTATTGACAAGTCAGCCCGTATTCAAAACCGTGCGAAACGCCATCTTGGCCAGCTTCCAAGTGCGGTCCCAGTCGATCGAGCCGCCCTCGTCGCGGCCCATGATCTTATCGACGAACATCTTTCTGAAATCTTTGCCCTCGCGGCGGAGCATAAATTCTTTGGCGTACGGCTTGGCTGTTTCAAAGAAATTAAATTCCGGATCGGTGACGATGCCGATGCCCTCAAGCGTCATCAGAGCACGCATGATATAGGTAAAATTTGACGGCAGACGAAACGGATAATCGTACATCACATCGGCTAGATCGTAGGTCAGCTCTTTGAAATTGACATCCTTGAGTTTCAGATTGAAATGAAACTGAAACATCCGCTCGACGACCGGTTTGATCGAATCGTGGCTGGTTCCGGGCTTAAGAAAATCGAGATCGATCAGATCCTGAGCGATGCCGCCGGGATCTTTGTCAACGACGTGGAAAAACGCGTCGATCATCTTTGCCTGCAATTGCGGCGTGATGCGGCCGACCATGCCAAAATCAAAAAACGCGAGACGCCCGTCTTCCATCACCAGCAGATTGCCGGGATGCGGATCGGCATGAAAAAAACCGTCCTCTAGTAGCTGCTTGAGATACGTCTTGATCAGCAGACGATTGACCTTTGCCGGCGAGATATTGCGGCGTGCCTGTTCCTCAAGATCGGTAACTTTTGTGCCATGGATAAACTCCATCGTCAGCACTTTTTTGGTCGTCGCATGCCAATATATCGTCGGCACGTGGATGTTTGACCAGTTTTTAAAACTCTCGCGAAACTGCTCGGCGTTTCGGCCCTCGGCGACATAATCCATCTCTTCGTGTACCGTCACGTCAAATTCGCGAAGCATCCCCGGCCAATCAGCGTTTTCGCTTAGCTGCGGAAAACGCTCGGCAAAATCCGCAACCTTTTTAAGGATGACGATATCACCCTTGATCGTGGCGTAGAGATTTGGCCGCTGGACCTTGACCGCGACCTCTTCGCCGGAGTGCAGACGGGCACGATAAACCTGGCCGAGCGAGGCGGCCGCGACCGGCTCAAGCTCAAACTCGGCGTACACCTCGTTGATCTTTTTGCCGAGCTCGTGTTCGATGATCGCAAACGCGACATCGTTCGGAAAAGGCGGCACCTGATCGACCAGCGTGCCTAATTCTTTTACAAACGGCAGCGGCAGCAGGTCTGCACGCGTTCCCATCGATTGCCCGATCTTGATAAATGTTGGCCCGAGCTTGATAAGCTTTTCCTTGAGCCAGACGGCCTGTTTTTGCTGGTTCGCCTCTTTATTTGTCGAACCGCCAACAAAAAACCGCCGTAGCCCAAGCATAAAAATATGAAAGAACCATTGCTTTATGCCATAGAGTTTTTCGCCGTAATACGCAGCCCGCGTCAATTCGCGTGCACGTTCGAGTCGTGCAGCTAGGCGCTTGAGATGCTGTTTGTGGTGAATATCGTACTGGTCGAGATAAAGATAGAGCGAGAGCATCGCGATAACGCGTGATATCTGGAACAGGCGAAGGTAACCGCGGATGCCAAAATAACCGCTCTCGACCGATCCCTCGACCTGCTGCAGCTCACGTTCTTCAGCGATCAGGTCCTCGTTCGACGTGCGTTTTGCGATCTCTAACGAGCCCGTTGGCACCAAAGCACCGTTCCCAATTGCCGGTTCAGTTCGTTCTTTTACCGCGATATCGTTCATTATTCTGCTATTTCCTGCCCAAACTGCAGCATGTAGCCATTGTTGTCGTAAATGGCAAATTCACGCATCCCGTGATCAAAGTCTTCGATGCCGTAGCAGATCGTCGTTATGTCTTTTAATTTTGCCCACATCGTGTCGACATCGTCGGTGTTGAAATACAGCGAACCCGAAAAGCTGATCTTTTCCGGAGCCGGATATTCTGACTGGGCGTCAAATGTTAGCGGCACCGTAAACATCAGCGACACATCATCGAGCGACAACGACGCCCAGCCCCAATCGTGATTGACCTCATCCGCCGTAAAACCCAACGTTTCTGTATAAAACGCGACGGTTTTATGCAGATCTTCGGTCCAAAGCATCGGCCTTAATTCGGTAACTCTCATAGCAACGCCAGCATGTTCTTTACGCCCGGATGGCTAAAATAGTTCCTTACCCGCGCGCTGTCGCGCTCGATCTGGGCCTTTAGTTCGTCGATGCCGTCGAACTTTCGCTCATCCCGTATTCGATGCAAAAATCGAACTCTGAGTACGTCGCCATATAGATCGCCGTCAAAATCAAAGATGTAACTTTCGATCGACGGCTCGGCGTCGTTTTCAAACGTTGGGCGAACGCCGATATTGGTAATGCTTTTTCGCCACGTGCCGTCTATGAGCGTCGCGGTCGCATAGACGCCGTAACGCGGGATGACGCGGTTGTGCGGTTTGAGATTTGCGGTCGGAAAGCCAATGGTGTGGCCGCGCCGGTTGCCTCGAATAATGACACCCTCGACGCCATACGGACGGCCGAGCATACGGCGGGCGAGATTCACTCTTCCCTCTGCCAGCAATTCACGTATCTTTGACGAACTGACACGCCGCCCGCGAAGCTGCACCTCATCAACCTCGTCCGCAACAAAACCGAGCTTGCCGCTCGCCTCACGCAGCATCTCGATATTGCCGCCCCGATCTTTGCCAAATGCAAAACCTTTTCCCAAATATACCTCTTCGGCATGGAGCCGGTCGCGGACGATATTTTCTAGAAAAACTTGCGCCGGCTGTCCGGCAAACTCGAGTGTGAACGGGATTACGATCGCCTGTTTGATGCCGAGCACCTCAAAATTTGCGAGCCGCTGATCCAGTGTCTGCAGCAGCGGCGGAGCCGATGCGGGATGCAGAACAGCACGAGGATGCGGGTCAAATGTGATCGCCGTCGGTACCGCTCCCGCGAGTTTTGCGCGGTCAACGACCGTCTGCATTATCCGTTGATGCCCGAGATGTAGCCCGTCAAAAACGCCGAGCGTGAGCACCGTCGGTTTCAAAATATTGGCATTCTCAGTCCCGTGAAAAATTCTCATCGTTACCTAAAATGGTATTTGAGCGGCGTGTAATAGGCAAACTGGCGCGGCGGAGGCGTCATTTGAGAGTTGCGAGCAATTTCTTGTATTCGGTTAAGGTCAAAATGCGGTAAGCGGGTTGTAGCGCCTGATTGTACGTTTCGCTGTGATGAACAGCCGGATAATTTCTAGCCTTCATTGCGGTGTCGAGTGTTGACCAGTCTTTGTAATTCAGTGCGCCGTAGCTTTTCTTTTTAAGACGCTTGCCGAGTTCGTTCCAAGCGGCGATAAAATTTGCACCATCAGAGCGGTATTCGCGGCTGCTGGCAAGAAATGCATCGAGCAGATCGTCCGCCTCGCCGCCCTTGGTTTTGAACGGACGCAAGTTCAAACGGCCGATCTCGCCGCCAGGACATAGCGGCTGCCAGACGGCAACTTCCTTGGCTGCCGTTCCCATGGTGTTCCATTCATTAGCGAGCCATTTGCGGGGAGAGTCCGTATCGGGAACAGCGTGTTCGCCGCCGCGTGTCGCCTGATACGTCCATTTATAGGCGTCATCGATCCGCACATTTTTGTCCGTTTTCCATTTTGGTAGAGCAAAATCGATTAGAGCTGTTGGCAGGCACGAAAGCAATAATACAGTTGCGAGAATACTCATTTATCTATTTTGTCATTCCGTGGGCGGCAAAAAAATCGGTCTCCATCTGCTCGATAACGGCACCGATCTCTTTGACGGCGGCGATGCTCGCAAGTTTTTTGGATGATCCATCGACGCTTGGTTGTATTACCTTCATCCGCAGGTCAAAATACGAGCCCTTTGGCGGATAGTTTGAAAACCCTGTCTGCGATGGGCTTCGCAAATAGATACACAGCACCCTCGCATTTTCGAGCGAGGTCAATATCTTGCCCGTACCAAATCTCAGACGCGCGCTGTCAAAACGGCCATCTCGGCTGCGTTGCCCCTCGGGGAATATCAGCACAATGTTGCCCTTAGCCAGCAAGTAACGGCAAAGATTTAGCACGGCGTTTTTGTGCGCGGGCGAGCCTTTGCGGTCGATAAAGATACACTTTGTCAGATACAAAACCGCGTGATAATGCAGCTTTTTCTTAAAAAAATCACCCGCCGGAACGTTCCACGTGAACGCTTTATAATTGAACAGGTACCAAAAATTTGACGCGAGTGCCCAGATGATCAGTGCCGAATCGATAAATGTCAGATGATTAGAACAAATGACAAGCGGATACTGTCCACGTTCTTTTTCCTGCCAGATCTTTTTGAACTGAGCACGGATCGCCGCCATATCGTTAATACGATACCCGCGAAAATATTTCATCAACCCGACCAGCAGACCGCCAACCGGCAGCAACAACAAACGGCACAAATTTGACTGAAACCGCATCTTTTCGATCTGCCAAGACGGTGGATCATCCACACCGCCGGTCATCTTTGCGGTCTTGATCAACTGGATCAGCTTTTCGGCCCTCATCATTTTCTCTACCTCAGATTTTGATTACCGGCTCCAAATACGTTCTGCGGGTCGAGTCCGTACTTGATCTCCTGCTTCCATTTCAGGGCGGTCTCGGACATTATGTCGGGCAAATAGCTTTCGCGGATCTTGCCCACGCCGTGGTGGTGCGAGAGCGAACCGCCGCAGCGTAGGATCTCTTCGCGGGCAATGTTTTCAAGCTCAAGATATACCTCTGATGGATTCTCAACGCCCTTGTAATAAAACCCAAAGTAAAAATAGATAGCGACGCCAGTGCGGTAAACCTGCGTGATCCGCGACGTGACAAAAGGCTTTCCGGGCAGGCCGCGTTTTGCGTATTCATCACGCAAAACTTTCTTGACGTTATCGCATATTTTTAAAGCATCGCTCCACGAACACGATGTTTCAAACGACTCGGCGATGATGTAATAGTTCATTAAAAAATCGCGGATATAGGCGATGCTGTAGGTCAGTTGGTAACCACGCCGACCATTTTCGGCACCGGCTTTCATGCCGCCGTGTTTGGCGGCAATGCGATAGACGTCTCGCTGTTGGCGGTCGACCTCGTCTTTTGTTCCCTCAAAAACCAACGTCAGCGCGACCATTTTGTATGGGTCAAAGCCCTTTATTTTGGTCACAAAAAACTTTTGAACCTTGCTCATCAGATCGGCAGCGGCTCCGTGTGATGCAGGTTTTAAAGCTTGGCCAAATTGGAACTGTAGATTATCGACCAGCCGAACACTCGCGGGTGGCGTCGATGTGTGGGCAAGCTCGTGCATGAACGCATAGCCCTCCTCATATGACGGAAACAGAACCGATCCGTAATCTTGGGCTTCGGGCAGCGGAAACAGCTTGACGATCGCCGAAGTTACAATGCCAAGCGTCCCCTCCGAACCAAAGATCAGGCGGCGAAGGTCTGGCCCGACCGATTCACGCGGAGCGGCAGAACTGCGTTCGAGCTTGCCGTCGGCAGTTGCAACCGTAATATCGATGACGATGTCCTCGATATTACCGTACTTGTTCTTTTTCATGCCGCTAGCGTTGGTTGCGATCCATCCGCCGAGCGTCGAAAACTCAACGCTGTCCGGCTCATGCCCCATCGACACACCGTATTTCGCAAGCCCTGACATGATATGCCGCCCGACGGCACCCGCCTCGATACATGCCATCATGTTGTCTTTGTCGATCCACTTGATGCGGTTCATCCGCCGCATATCGACCGAGACGATGAAGCGTTTTTCGTCGTTCCGGCAGCGTAGGGCATCGGTAACATTCGTGCCGCCGCCAAACGGTAACAGGACGGCGTCATGCTCTTTGGCCGCTGCGATGAGCGAAGCGACCTGTTCTTCGCTTTCGGGATAGACCACCATATCCGGAATGCGGCCGAGCTTTTTATGCTTGATCGCAAACATTTCCTCCTGAGTATGGCCGTGGCCGTGACGCAGACGGTTCTCGCCCTCGGTGTCGATCTGGTTCCCAGTGAGAAACTGTCTGATAGCATTTGTAAATTTTGGTGATTCGATCGGCGTCGGGATCTCGGTCGGATAAGCATTCGTATGACGGTCTTTGGCGTCGAGATCGATGGCCAAAGTTTCGCGTATCCACGGCAGCAGACGCGGCAATTCTTTGCCGCTCAGCTCGTAACGCGTTCCAGTGATCTCGACCGTATCACGCTCATTTATTGCAAAGCTCGTGTCGCGAAAACCCCAGTTTTCCCAGCTCTCAGTTTCGTCAGGGCCAATTACAGTAGGCTCCGGATAGATCAAATTATCTTTGTCCATTAGAACAAAGCATAAATGCACAGTTTGAGAAATGCTTGAACGCTCCTGCTATTTGAGAAAAGATGTGATCGAACTTTCTTTGGTAAGGGCTGAGGGAGCAATGCCCAGCAGCGAGCGGAATGTGCGGGCAAGATGTGCGGAATCGGAAAAACCTGCTTCGTGGGCAGTTTCGGTCAGCGAACGCCCCTGTGCCAGCAAATGCATTGCGTCGCGCAGACGCAGCCAGAGCAGATAACGGCGGACGGGGATACGAACATTTTCGGTAAATAGATGCGAAAAGCGGCTTTCGGACAGCTCGACGCCAGACGCGATCTCCTGAACGGAAATGCCCTCGTCGCGGCTCGCCCTGATCCACTCAATGCTTTGAGCAACACGGCTGTCGATGGGCATCGTGTCGCCAACGCTAATTGCATTGACCATTTGATGACAGACGTTTGGCTCGTTAGCCGCCATTGCTGCATCAAGATCGGCAAAAATTGCACGGATCTTTTCCACCGTGTCTTGATCGAGTCGTGTTATCCCATCTTGTGAAAATATAGGAGCGAGCGGCTGGGCAAGCGGTGTCTCGGGTGCGAGCAGGAGCATCACCATCCGGTTCTGCCGTCCGTCGATCGCGTGGGGCTGGCCCGGTGCGATGATCGCTGAATCATAGTCCGTCCAATCGGCATTTTCATTTGTACGCAGACCAAAATTGCCGTCGAGACCAACACAGACCTTGATCGCGGGCGATTCATGCAGACTCGCGTCGGCTGCGTGTCCGAGAAAGATCGCCTGCTCATCCCAGACGAGCACCTGCCCTCGCCACTCATGCTGAGAGATGATGGTCATTTTTGCTGCGATTTATCAGCCTCATAGTTAGACCTGGATTTGGCTGTCGTCAATGTTTCAATAAAGAGATCGGGATCATCAATGTGAATGAATATCGAACTAAAAGGTCTCCGCATGCCGTAGATACCATTTAGAAAATATCTATTTCCAAGATCGATTGAAACATTAGCTTTCGTGAAAGCCCCTAATGGAGTAATCACTATTGAATCACTAGCGGGTTCGGGGGTGGAATCAGCCAAAGAGCAATTGGTAATTTCCCCGATCTTTATCGACACATCTCCAATGATTCCGCAGCGGAAAAAAAGATCATCGTCTACGATCTCTATCGGTCTAAACATCACCGCCTTAAAATGAGCAAAGAGCTGGAAACCAAAATACAGGCCGACTGCAGTCACGATCCATGCGGCAGTATTGTTCCACAACCCGATAATTGTATGAGCTATTACCATTTCTACAGCTAAAAGAAATAACAAGACGATCCCAATACTTAATGTTCCTGTACGATGATAAGAAAAAGTATTGTTTTTGCTTTTGTTCACCCATTTGCAAAAAGCGTAGTATGCCGCTGATATTTCAAAAGCGACCGCGCAGGCAATTGCCTGGGGAAGCTCGGCTTTGAGAATATCGCGAAATCGTTCGTAAAAATCGCCGTTAATTTCAAGATCGCTCTCAAATTTGCGGCGTACGCGATAAAATTTCAGAGCGACAAAAATGAGAAGAAAAATCTCTAATAGTGGCAAGATATAAGCAATTGTGATCTCAAGCAGTGACCGGTTGTCAGTCGGCAAGAAGTACCATGCCAAGCCCAGAGACAACAGAAATACCGGAGCAATTGTGGCATTGGGGATTAATGTTTTTCGGATCAATAGAACATAGATCAACGGTATTGACACGATCATGTCAAAGGTGATGGCGGGTGCAATAAATTGATTTTCAACGATCAGTGTACTATTTGATATCAACAAAGAACTGATAATGATCGCGCAAATAGAACTTATCTTTAGAAATGAGCCGAGGCTCCTTTGCGGATAGTAATGGTGCATTTCTATTCTCCTAAATACAGATCAGAAATCAGATAGTTTTGGATGTAATCAGCAACCGCCGCATCGAGCGGTGTGATATCAGAGGTGTATCCCGCGTATCTGATACGCGTTATATCCGCCTGAGTGTGGTACTGATATTTGTCGCGGAGCACCTCGGGCATCTCGATATATTCGACATTGAGATCGCGGCCCATCGCAGAGAAAATGGCGGCCGCTAATGCGTTCCAGGTATTTGTCCGGCCCGAACCCACATTGAACAAACCGCCCGTATCGTTGTCTAGAAAATGCAGCGTCATATCGACCGCATCTTTTACATAGATAAAATCGCGGCCAAATTCACCGTCAGCGAAATCGGGATGAGCGCTCTTGAAAAGCTGTAGCTTGCCGGTCTCCTGGATCTGGCCGTACGCTTTGTTCACGAGAGAACGCATATCGCCCTTATGATCCTCATTCGGGCCAAAGACGTTGAAATACTTGAGCCCTAAGATTCGGTCAAACATTCCGTTCCCAGCGGCATATTGGTCAAAAAGATGCTTTGATTCACCGTAGAGGTTGAGCGGTTTCAAGTTGTCGAGACCGTCGGTGCCGTCCGCCATTCCGGCGGAACCGTCGCCATACGTTGCCGCCGAAGAAGCGTAGATAAACCGAATATCGTTAGCAACTGCAAACTCCGCAAGGTCGACCGTGTACTGATAATTGTTCCGCATCATCCAGTTACGGTCAGTGGCGGTCGTTGATGAATCGGCACCCATATGAATGATAGCGTCGGCCGTTTTGTGATCATCTAATCGCGTAATAAACTCATCCGCGTCAACAAATTCAGCAAATTTCAGCGGTGCAAGATTATTCTCTTTCGCCGGATCATCACGCCGGTCAACGATAACGATATCGTCATGGCCAAGCTCATTGAGCCGCCAAACAATTGCGCTGCCGATAAATCCTGAACCACCTGTAACAATTATCTTCATCTACTTTGTTTATAGGTATATGATAGCGTTTGATGTGGTTCGATTGCAGTATGAGTAAGTATTTTATTACAGGATTAGCACTCCTATTTGCGGTTTCTTGTCACTCGGAGCAAGAGGTAGCTCCTGACATTTATCCCGCGCGTCCTGCGGTAACGAACTCGACGGATACCCAACCTGATCCGATTTCTACGCCAAAATCAGAACTTAATGAGTACAGAGAAGCATTAGCAGATATATGGATAGAAAGCGACGAATACGTTGGAAACGGGATTGCTATCGAGCGAAAATGTTCTACGGACAAACATGATGCCTATATCGGAAGTTGTAATTTACGGCTGCGAGCCAACAAAAGGCTCTATCAAACGTTCTCAGTCGGCCATGGCCGCAAAGAGTGGTTGAAGTACGGCTTTATCGAGCTTCTCGGCAAAGGCTCAAAACAACTAATCGTTTTCACTTATTCGGGGGGTGCGCATTGTTGTTATGACTACGTGATCTACAATCTAAAACCTACGCTTCGAGTTCTATACGACTCCAACAAATATGATTCAGCTAATGTGGTCGGGAATGAGCTGGTTCCTATTGATATTGATGGTGATGGGATTCTTGAGTTTTACCAAGATGTCATGGCTTTCGACTACATGGGAGCTGCCGGTCATGCTGGGGCGACATTTCCGCCGGCAATTTTCAGATATGACATACATGCCCGAAAGTACGTTCCTGCAACGAAACACTTTCCGGATTTTGTTATTAAACAGCTTGAGTCTTTGATGGCCATGGTCGAAAGCCGAGAAACTGGTCAGGATGCCCTAGACGAGTACTTGGTCCGAACCCGATTTCTTTTTATGGTTTACGCCGGAAGGCAGGACGAGGCGTGGAAATATCTTGATGAGGAATATAAATCGAAAAATGGTAAGGGCTATCAAGAAAAATTCAAGGAACAATTTCGAAAGGAATTCAAAGAAATATTTTCGAAAGACCCCACTTATCTTTCTATCTACGCCAAGTAGAATTGGACTACAGGCTCTTTTGTACCGATTCAGGTTGGTGAATTGTCAGTAGTTTCGGGCAGAAACTCCATCACGCCGTCATCCAAACGCGCATATCGCAGCATCGAGAGGTCTTTGAAATAGTTTTGGTGCAGCCGCCAAGGGTGTTTCGAACCCTGACTTGGCAGTTCGTCCAGCACCTTAACAATGTATGTCGAGTTAAAATCGAGCACAGGCGTTCGCTCGACGCTCGGGTCGTTGTCGCGAGCGACACAGACGGCAAAGCCGTGCTTGTCCAAATGCTTGAGCAAGCGGCAAACGTACTTTGAAGTCAAGTCGCATTTGAGCGTCCACGAAGCATTTGTGTAGCCAAACGCCTGTGCGAGATTTGGCACGTCGTTGTACATCATGCCCTTGTACGCCATCTTTGTTGACAGATCGACCGGTGCTCCGTCAACGATGAGTTCGAGTCCCGACATTATCTTGAGATTTAATCCGGTCGCTGTAACGACGATGTCAGCATTCAACTCTTCCCCATTTGTTAGCCGCACGCCGCTCCCGGTAAACGTCTCGATATTTCCGGTCACGACCGATGCCTTTCCTGCCTTCATCGCTTCGAACAGATCGGCATCCGGCACGACACAGACCCGTTGATCCCAAGGATTGTAGCTCGGCTCAAAATGGTGTTCAAGATCCTGATCGCCTAGCTCTTTGCGCACGCCCTTGGCGATCAGCCGCCGCATAAAAGCCGGATATCGCTTTGAAGTCTCGTAAAAAAATGCCTGCCGGATGATGTTTTTCCAACGTGATACTGCATAAGCGGCCTTTGCCGGAAACACTCGGCGAAAGAAATTTGCGATCTTGTCCTGCGACGCCATCGAAACAATATATGACGGCGAACGTTGGAGCATCGTCACATGTGCGGCTTTGTCCGTCATCGCCGGAACGAGCGTAACAGCAGTTGCTCCGCTGCCGATAACCAGCACATTTTTACCGGTGTAGTCGAGATCCTCTCGCCAAAACTGCGGATGAATTATGGTTCCTTTGTAATCGCCAAAACCCGGCCAATCAGGCGTAAAACCGTTTTCGTATTCGTAATAACCCGTGCAGAGATAGATGAATTTGCAGGTGAAGACGTTCGTTTGGAGTCCCGCCTTTAGGCGGCGGCTCTCTGGATCAGACACATCGCCATTTGTCGCAGAAGCCCGCTGAAGCGGGGACTCCGAGCCAGTGACTTCCACCTCTACCGTCCAACGTGAACCCTCCGACGACCATTCCGCACGCTTTACCCGGTGGCCGT
>CAZIZR010000005.1:0-146774 GCA_964543865.1 uncultured Chloracidobacterium sp. | reverse complement strand
AGCGGATCTCTTTTTCGAGGTCGTATTCTGCGGCGGTTTCGCGTATGTAATTTAAGATCGCAGGTCCATCAGCGATCGCTTTTTGCTCTTTCCAAGGCCGAAAGCTGTACCCAAGCGTGAACATATCCGAATCCGAACGGATCCCCGGATAACGAAACAGGTCCCAAGTCCCGCCGCTCCGCTCGCGCCCCTCTAGGATCGCGAACGTTTTTTCTGGACACTCCGTCCGCAGATGCGCACCGGCACCGATACCCGACAATCCCGCGCCAATAATTAAGACGTCGAAATTTTCCATTTACCACCCGAGAATATAAGCAAACATCAACGGTGCGACGATCGAGGCGTCGGATTCGACGATGAATTTTGGCGTCGTAGCTTCGAGTTTGCCCCAGGTGATTTTTTCATTCGGGACGGCGCCGGAGTATGATCCGTAACTGGTTGTCGAGTCAGAGATCTGGCAGAAATAGCCCCATACGGGAACGTTGTCGCGTTGTAGATCTTGGTGCAGCATTGGGACGACGCAGATCGGGAAATCGCCCGCGATGCCGCCGCCGATCTGGAAAAATCCGATCGTCGAATCGTCCGTCGCGTTTTCGGTGTACCAATCGGCGAGCATCGTCATATATTCGATGCCGGTGCGGACGGTGTGGACGTTCTTGATATCGCCCGTAATGACGTGGCCAGCAAACATATTGCCCATCGTCGAATCTTCCCAACCCGGCACTACCATCGGCAGGTTTTTCTCCATCGCGGCGTACATCCACGAGTCTTTCACGTCGATCTGGTAATACTCCTCAAGCGAGCCGTTACTCAGAACCTGATACATAAATTCGTGAGGAAAATACTGCTTGCCCTCGGCATCAGCCTTGGTCCAGACATCGACCATCGCTTTTTCGAGCCGACGCATCGCTTCGTGCTCAGGGATGCACGTGTCGGTGACGCGGTTCATATGGCGGTCAAGCAGCTCTTGCTCATCCTGCGGCGTCAGATCGCGGTAATGGGGCACACGCTCGTAATAATCGTGAGCGACAAGGTTAAAAAGATCTTCTTCAAGATTGGCACCGGTGCACGAAATGATCTGCACCTTATCCTGACGGATCATCTCAGCGAGCGAAAGCCCGAGCTCGGCGGTCGACATCGCACCCGCGAGCGTGATCATCATCTTGCCGCCGCCGTTGAGATGCTGCACGTACCCCTCAGACGCGTCGATGAGCGCCGCCGCGTTAAAATGACGGTAGTGGTGCTTGATAAAATCTGTTATCTGATTGTTCATGTTTCAAATAGCCGCGTGTTTCGTGTGAGGTGAAACAAAACAAAAACGCGATAGAAAATAATATCCTATTCGCGACTTTTCGTGTATTTGTTGTCGTGTAAAATGTGATGGTGAAAGCGTTATTTCGCCTGCATATCTTGATCCTTATCGCCCTGCTCGCGGGGCGTGGGCAGTATCCACAATCCGGCAGCGGCGATGTCGAACGCTCTTTTGAAACACGGTCCAGCAACATCCAAGTTTCCGGCGAGGGCACGGTTTTGCGTGTGCTCTCAGACGACCGTTCCGGCTCACCGCATCAGCGGTTCATACTAAAACTCGCTTCGGGCCAGACCGTGTTAATCAGCCACAATATTGCCCTCGCACCGAGGATCGACGACCTTAATGTCGGCGATACGGTCAGCTTTGCGGGTGAGTACGTCTGGAACGAACAAGGCGGCCTGATCCATCGGACACACCGCGACCCGCGATCTCGTCTAGTGAGCGGTTGGCTAAAACATAATGGCCGGACGTATGATTAAGGCCCCGCAATTTCAAGGAAATGAGCAATTTTATCCAAATCTGTGACTGGGGTCACACGAGCCAAATCCGGGTAATGCTACCTTTAGTTTAGAGGAGTAGTTTGTACTGCGGGTACAAGCGGAATTACTCATCTAGAAGCCGCCTATAAGACCGATGACGACTCGTGTGATGGGATCATCCTCTGGGAGGAAAGTATTATGCGATCAGAGTTTTTTCGTCACGACACAAATTGCCATTCATATACGATACGCCTTATTCTCCTTTTCCTACTTTTGCTGACGAGTAATCTATCTCAGATTTACGCTCAGGGCGTTCCTCCTGCATTCGATCTCGACTTTCTCGGTAATGCCTCGCCAACGGCGATAAACAACTCGGGAACTGTCATCGGTGTGAGAACGGTAGGATCAACATACGAACCCCTCGTTAGTTCGGATGGGTTGCCGTGGGTGACGCTACCGGCTCCGGCCGGGTCAATGAGCACCTTTCCAATCGATATCAATAATAGGGGGGTCATTGTCGGAGTTTCGTTTAGCCCGCAATGGAATCCGATAGCCGTCCGCTGGACCCGCGGAACAGGCGGTTACACACTTGAGATATTGCCGCGCATTGCAAACGACCCATCGTCGTACGCGACCGCGATCAATGACCTTGGCCAGATAATCGGTGCCAGACGCACATTAGGATATCAGCCGACCGGGACTGGATGGATCTACAGCGATACGGCCGGGTTTACTGATCTAACGACGTTTGGGTTTTGGACAGTGCCGCGTGATATTAACAACTCCGGATTCATAATCGGAGGCCAAGAAAGACTGAACCTGGCAACCGGGCAGGTAGACGTTATCGGACAGGGACCAGCGAACTACAACGCTGTCACAAGCGTCGCGATAAACGCGAGCGGAATGATCGCGGGAGCAGCATCGCTTCGATCATCCTCGCTTAATATCGTTTCGGTATTTCGTTATGCCCCGACCGGCGGCTGGACATTTATTGCGGGTTCAAGTCGTTACACAACGGCTTACAGCATCAACAGCCTGGGTGACATCGGTTTTGGAGAGCTTGGGGCCGGGTTGTATCTCGACGGACTCGGTACGTATGCTGTCGGAAATCTGCTCGATCCTGCAGTAAGAAATGCGGGTTGGACGATCACCGGCAACGGAGCTTTAGTGAATGATCTAAGGATGGTTGCAACGGTCGGACGAAATACCGTCACCGGAGAAACGGGAGCGGTTCTGTTAACGCCGATCGGTGCCTTGCCGACACCTACCGCTCCGACCGATCTCAATGGAGTTTCACATACGGCGACCCGAACGGAACCATTCAACTCGATCGACATAACGTGGGTCAACACTAGCCCCCTGACTCGTGGTTATGAGCTACAGCGAGTCGTGTCGGGTTCGACGGACTGGACGACGCTCGCTCTGACGCCGCCCGGAACTGCCGCAAATCACCGAGATACAACTGTCGGGGTCAATATCACATACGACTATCGGGTCCGCGCCACCGGACTCGCAGACCCTAGCCCTTGGTCAAATATTATAACCGTTACATCACCAGCAACCCCGCTGGATACCACGCCGCCCACCGTGGCTCTTTTAGAACCCGCCGAGGGTTCAAATGTTTCGGGGATCGTCGCGGTACGGGCAAGGGCTACGGATAATGTCGCAATCGAGTATCAAGAGATCAGTTTTTGGAACCAATATATCGGTCAGCAGGTCGTGATCGCATCGTCCGCAAGTGGCGGCGACCTTAACGCAAATTGGAACACAAGCTCACTCACACCGGCGACATATCGGCTAAGGTCTTTCGCATACGATACGCTTGGTAACTGGAATCAGGTCGAGGTAAATGTAAACGTTGGCACTGGAATGCCGCAAATGCGCGTCAGCAGTATTCAGCTAACTGCGACCAGCGGCTCGACTGTCTTTGCAACAGGACTCGTTTTCGTCCAGGACACAGCCGGAAATCCGGTTCCGGGCGCGACTGTAGACGTTTTGTGGCAGACACCCAAGAGTAAGAGGTTGACTCGAACAGCGCCAACCGACACTCGCGGAGCGGCAGTTTTTACCGTAAGGTCGATCCCCGGAACTTACCGGTTGACAGTGACAAATGTCGCGAAGACCGGTTATCGGTTTGATGCCGCAGGAAGTCAGTTAATGGCGACGATAACTCGTTGAATATAGACTATAGACTATGGCCAGTTGGTGGTATTTAAGCTGGGCGAATTTTGCCCGGCTTTTTCTCAAAGATGAATAGCGTCTAGAACGCTTCGCTAAAACTGACCTCGCCCGCGACCGCGACTTGGTAAGCTGAGACGCGGCGTTCGAAGAAGTTTGCGAGTTCCTGCACATCCTGCAGATCCATGAACGAGAACGGATTTTTGGCTCCGTAAACTTTCTGCATGCCGAGCATTGCCAGCCGCTGATCGGCTATAAACTCCAGATACTGACGCATATCGCCGACCGACAGCCCCGAAATACCACCGCTCAAAATGTCCTGAGCAAACTGCATCTCGCAATCGACCGCTTCATGCAGCATTGCCGCGACTGAGCGTTCGAGCTCGGCGTCAAAAAGCAGAGGCTCTTCTTTTCGGACGGTGTTAACGACCTCAAGCGCAAATTTCATGTGGGCCGATTCATCACGGAAGACCCAATTTGTGCCCGCCGCAAGCCCGTGGAGCAGGCCTTTTGATCGCAAAAAATAAACGTAGGCGAACGCAGCAAAGAAGAAAAGCCCCTCGATACAGGTCGCAAAACAGATGAGATTGAGCAAAAACATCTTTCGGTCGCCGGGCCCTTTTAGGCTCTCAAGATTATTGATCGAATCGATCCATTTAAAGCAAAACTCGGCCTTTTTGTTTATCGACGGAATATTCTCGACCGCCGCAAAAGCCTGTGCCCGCTCGTTATGATCGGGGATGTAGGTGTCGAGCAGCGTCAGATAAAACTGCACATGCACAGCCTCTTCGAACAGCTGACGCGACAGATACATCCGGGCCTCGGGTGAATTGATGTGCTTGTACAGGTTGAGCACCAGGTTGTTCGACACGATCGAATCGCCGGTCGCAAAAAACGCCACCAGACGATTGATCATATGCCGCTCGCTCGGTGTCATCTTGTTTTTCAGATCCATCACATCGGTCGCAAAATCGACCTCCTCGACAGTCCAGGTGTTTTTGATGGAGTTCCGGTACATTTCGTAAAAGTCCGGGTACTTCATCGGGCGAAGTGTTAGATCAAATCCTGGGTCTAAAAGCATTTTTGTTATTCCTTATACAAAAGTACCGGTCGGCTCGTCAGTCGGCGAATCGAGTTCGGCGTCAAACAATATGCGGATTCTTCTTATCGTTTCCGCTTTCTCAATTCCTTTCAACTCGGCGTATGCTTCACTCAAGTGCCGCGCAATATCTGCTAGAGCAATTCCCCAATTGCCCGGTTCATCCCACAAATTTGAAGCAAGTGTGACGTGAAGACCGCCTCCTACTCCCCAGGCTCTCAATAATTCCCGAGCCGATTCGTCATTCTCCGCAACGGGCGGAACGATGAGTTCGTGAGAGTGAGCCATTACTGACATGCCTCACAGGCCTCAGGGTTTTCGAGCGAACAAACCAACGCCTCTTCGTCGGTAAAAACCTTTTTCGGCTCATCGATGATCGACGCGATATTGTCCATAGCAGCGACCTGAGCGATGCGTGTTGCCGGACGCGAACGTAGATAATACGTCGTCTTCAACCCCTTTTGCCACGCGTACATATACATCGACGATAGCTTGCCGATATTAGGGCTTTCCATAAACAGGTTTAGCGACGCCGATTGGTCGATAAACGCACCGCGGTCGGCCATCATGTCGATCAGCGAACGCATCGGTATCTCCCACGCCGTGCGGTAGATCAGCTTTAGCTCATCATTAAATTCCTCGATGTCCTGCACCGAACCCTCGGCGAGCTTGATCTTGTTGCGGATCTCGTCGGTCCAGAGCCCTGCGGCCTTTAGCTCTCTGACCAGATACTTATTGATCTGGACGAAGTCGCCGGAGAGCGTCTCGCGTTTGAACAGGTTCGACACCTGCGGCTCGATGCACTCATAACAGCCGGCGATCGACGCGATCGTCGCAGTCGGAGCGATGGCGATCATCAGCGAGTTTCGAAGGCCCGTCTGTTTGATCTTTTCGCGAAGGGCGTTCCAACGATCCATATCGTCGGGCGTGACACCCCACAGATCAAATTGCAGATCGCCCTGTGCCGCACGGGTTTCGAGAAACGCCGGATGCGGGCCGCGCGTCACAGCGAGATCGCTCGATGCGTCGAGTGCTGCGTAGTAGATCTCTTCCTGTATTTTCGCCGAGATCTTGCGTGCCTCGTCCGAATCAAAAGCCAGACGCATCTGAAAGAAAACGTCCTGCAAACCCATCAGTCCGAGCCCGATATTGCGCCAGCGGTTGTTCGAATCGGCGGTGCTCGGTATCGCGTAGTAATTCAGATCGATCACCTTATCAAGCTGGCGAACGGCAAGCCGGACATTGCGGTGCAGCTTTTCAAAATCAAACTGACCGTCTTTTACATACCGGGCGGCATTGATCGAACCGAGATTGCAGACGGCTGTTTCCTTGTCCGACGTGACCTCGATGATCTCAGTACAGAGATTTGAAAGGTGAACGACATTTTCGGGCCGTGCCGTCTGGTTCGATTTGCGGTTGCTCGAATCTTTGAACGTCATCCAGCCGTTGCCTGTCTGTGCCATCGCACGCATCATCTTTGCATACAGATCGCGGGCGTTCACCTGCCGCATAAATAGGCCGTCGGTCTCTGCCTGAGCATACGCCGTTTCAAATTCTTCGCCGTACAGATCAGGAAAATGCGGCACGACCTTTGGATCAAAGAGCGACCAGACACCGTCGTTTTGGACCCGCTTCATAAAGAGATCCGGTATCCAGTTAGCCAAATTTAGATTGTGCGTGCGGCGGGCTTCGTCGCCGGTATTTTCGCGAAGCTCGAGGAAATCTTCGATGTCAGCGTGCCAGGTTTCCAAATACACACAGCAGGCACCTTTGCGTTTGCCGCCCTGATTTACTGCCGAAACTGAGGAGTCGAGCGTCTTGAGCCAGGGTACGATCCCGTTTGAGTGGCCGTTGGTACCGCGAATAAGAGAGCCCTGCGAACGGACGCGGTGATAGGCGATTCCGATGCCGCCGGAAAACTTAGAGAGCATGGCGACATCGGAATACTTTTTGTAGATGCTATCGAGGCTATCCTGCGGGCTGTCGAGCAGAAAACACGACGATAATTGCTCGTGCCTTGTGCCCGAGTTGAAGAGCGTTGGGGTCGATGGAACGTACTCAAGCGACGAAAACAGGTTGTAAAGGTCGATCGCCTCATGCGGGCTCTCGGCCAAGCCGCAAGCGACACGCATCCAGAAAAACTGCGGCGATTCGATCACGTCTCGGGTCTCAGGGTTTTTCAGCAGATAGCGATCATACAATGTCCGCAGACCAAAGAATTCAAATTTTGCGTTACGCGTCTGATCGATCGCATCGTTTAATTTGCGGCTGTTTTCAGTTACGAACTGCGCGACGCGGTCACCGATCAAACCTTCTTTGACACCAAAAGCGATCGACTGCGAGAACGAATGTATCTCCTGATTGCGAACCTCTTTCTCAATATATTGATTGAGCAGCCGCGCCGCGACACGCGAATATTCCGGTTCCTCAAAGATAAGACTCGCCGCGGTCTGGATCGACAGTTTGTCCAGCTCGCTCGTGGTCGCTCCGTCGTACAGGCCGCTGATCGTCTTGGTTGCGATCCGCATCACATCGACATTTGGCAGGGTGTCGGTGCAACGTGAGATTGCACGGACGATCTTATTAATATCGACGGGCTCAAGCGAACCGTTTCGCTTTCTGACCTGCATCATTGTCTGGGCCGAATTGTCGGTTTGGCGTGCGGTGGCTGTTCCTGTCTGTGGTGCAAAATTATCCATATCGAGTCGTCAATTCTCCTTACGCATAACTTCGAAAAAAGGTAACGCTTTAGAGCTGGTCGGGGTGAAAAATTAGGCAGAAAATTCTGCCTCCCTGCGTGACGAAAGCGGCAAGCAGGGCCGTGTTTCACACCATGATTTTTGTGTAAATGTAGGCGGGTCTTTGGATAAAAAATCAAAGGCTTTTCCTACAGTGTTATAGACTATATGGTAGTCAAAAGCCTTTGTCAACACAAAATGTAGTGGTTTTGAAATAAAATTCTAAATCCTGTTTTTGCAACATTTAGGGCGCGTCACGTGATGTAACGCCTTAAAACTGCATCGCTGCAATATGCGCAAATTATGCAAGTCTAATCTTGTCAAGAATTAAACATTTCGCAACACAAAATTCACTTGAAATTAAGTCCATTTTTAGGCTTGTTCGATGACCAACTGGTCAAAAGCAAACTGAACATTGTCGGGCAAAAGTCGGGAATCTCGTTCGTGCAGTATGTCGTGATTAAGGTGTGTGAGATATGCTCGTTTTGGTTTTAGATCCTCGATAATGACTAGGGCCTCTTCGAGACAAAGGTGGGTCGAGTGCTGCTTGATACGAACACAATCCAATACCAACACATCGAGATCGCGTAGCCCGTCCATCGAGGCGGGCGGGATAACCTTAAGATCGGTCGCGTAAGCAAAATCGTTAAACCGGTAGGCGATGACAGGCAGCTTGCCGTGTATCACTTCGAGCGGAGTGATCTCTAGATCGTCACCTATGCAGAACGGTGCATTTGGCGTTACGGTGTGCGGGACGAGCTGCGGCAGGCCTCCGCCAAAATGTGTCGGGTTAAAGATGTATTGAAAGATACGCCGCAGGTCTGTCCAAGCGATCTCATTGGCATAAACGCCCATCGCACCGTGCCGGAAATTTAACGGCCGGATGTCATCGAGCCCAAACACATGATCGACATGGCAATGCGTGATGAGAACTGCATCTAGATGGCTGATCTTTGCCCGAAGAGCTTGCTGGCGAAAATCGATCGAGGTATCAACGAGAATTTTTTTATCGCGGTGCTCAACGAGTATCGAGACGCGCAGACGTTTATCGCGAGGATCGTCCGACAGGCACGTCTCGCAGTCACAGCCGATCGAGGGAACGCCGGTCGATGTGCCTGTGCCAAGAAACGTAAGCTTCATATATGAAGATTTAACCACATAGGAACATAGGACACATAGAACAAACCGACTTGTCTATGTGTCCTATGTTCCTATGTGGTGAATAGCTATTTCTTCCCTAAAATATCGTCGCCGGAAAACTGCGCCGCTGCCTGTGCCTTGAGCTTTTCTTCCGTCGCACGGACGAGCTGGACATACTGGAGCCGCAGATCGGCGAGCAAGCCTTCGAGCAGGCGGTCTTCTTTTGGATGCAAATTGCCCTTGGTCTTATCGCGGAGCATACCCAGTACATCAAGCCAGTATTTGCCCGTGTCTAGGTCAAGCGAACGCTTACCTGTCGCCGGATGCGGGACTGCTCCAAGAGCGGCGGCTGCGTTTGTCGCCAAGGTCGAGAGAAAATTGACAAAGCTTGCTGGGTCTGTCGCACCGGGAATCTCGCCGTCATCGTCCGCTGCGGGTTTGTCATCGAGCGTTATCTGATCGAGGTCGATATCTGCTGGATCAACATCCGGCGATACTTCTGCTGTCGCCGTTTCGGTAGCCGTCGATGCGGGTGACGATTTCTTTTCAGGCTCGGCGTCGAGCGTCACGCCCTCACGCAAGCTGCCGTCAGCATTAAATTTACGCTTGTCAGCGACCTTATAGTGAACTTCTTCGTCGTTATCGTCGTGGCCGATCATATGTTTTTTATCCTGTTTCGATAGTAGCATTTTGCCGAAAAAGAATTCAAAATTTAGGTTATGTCCAAAACCTTTGACGAACTCGTTGCCGTGATGCAGCGGCTGCGCGATCCCGGCGGATGCCCTTGGGATCACGAGCAAACCTATCAGTCGCTGTCGCAGTATTTGCTTGAGGAGGCGTATGAGACCTTTGACGCGATCCAAGAGGCGGACGCTACGGGTGACACAGCGAATCTGCGCGAAGAGCTCGGCGACCTATTGCTGCAAGTCGTTTTTCACGCAACGATCGGGAAAGAGCGGGGCGATTTTAATATCGACGATGTCGCCGCCGGCGTTACGCAAAAGCTGATCCTTCGTCACCCACATGTTTTTGGCGATGCGTCGATGGAAAAGGCCGACGATGTGCTCCGAAATTGGGACAAGCTCAAGGCCGACGAGCGAGCGGCATCGGGCAAACCCGAAAAGGTGCGTGACTCGATACTGGACGAAGTGCCGATCCATTTTCCCGCTTTGCTTGAGGGGCTAAAGCTGACGAAAAAAGCTGCAAAGGCCGGCTTTGACTGGGAAAATGCCGATCAGATATTTGAAAAACTTGACGAGGAAGCGGGCGAATTAAGAGCAGCAATCAAATCCGGAGATACTGCAAATGCAGCCGAAGAGATCGGCGATTTGCTGTTTGTCGTAATGAATCTTGCACGTCATCTGGATATTGAACCCGAGACGGCGCTAAAGAAAACGAACCGTAAATTTCGTGAGAGATTTAAGTTTATCGAGGATGAGTTAAAGGAGCAGGGACGAAGTCTCGATGACGCTGATCTGAAAGAAATGGATGATCTTTGGAACCGCGCAAAAGCGGCGGCGAGATAATTCTTGTTTCGTTTCACCTCACACGAGTGAAACCAACTATTCAGTAAACATTTCCTGTAGCCGCTCTAGTGTATGTTTTTGAGCGGCTTTGCCTATCTCGCCGATCTTTTTTACAAGCCTTTCGGTATCGACAGTGCGAATCTGGTCGAGGACGATCGCGCGCTCGTTGTTAAGAAACGTAACGGGGATGCGTGTCGGATATTTTGGCCCGGCGGACGAGAGCGGAGCGATAATGACGTTTGCGATGTTGCGGTTCATCTCGTTTGGCGAGACGACGACGCACGGACGCGTATTTTTCGCGTTTTTAGAAACGTCGGCGTCCAGATTGACTAGATAAACTTCAAACCGCTTTACCATTGCCACTCCTTTCTTTCGAAATTGGTCGGTGCCGCACCGTCCGCCATTTCGTCATCATCATTTTCTGCCATCTTTTTGAAAGCCTCATCCCAGCCCGCTCGGGCCTTTTGCGTATTGCGGATAAGGATGCCGTCCGGGTGCAGTTCGAGATCGACCTCGCCGGTGATGCGGGTTTCTTCGAGCAGCACTTTTGGGATGCGGATCCCCTGTGAATTACCGATCTGGATGATCTGGGTTTTCATAGCTACATTGTAATTACAACAAGTAAGAATTCAAACAAGATAGGCAGGATATTCAGGATCAGATCCTGCTCATCCTGTAGATCCTGTATTAGTTATTCGTTTGAGATACGAGTGATCCCGTTCATATATGGATGCAAGATCTCGGGAATCGCGATCGAACCATCAGCTTGCTGATAATTTTCAATGATCGCGATCCACGTTCGGCCTACGGCAAGGCCGCTGCCGTTGAGCGTGTGGACGAACTCAGGCTTTGCTCCGCCCGCACGGCGAAACCTGAGATTCATTCGGCGTGCCTGAAAGTCACCGCAATTTGAGCAGCTCGAGATCTCGCGAAAAGTTTTCTGCGACGGCAGCCATACCTCGATGTCGTAAGTCTTTTTCGCTCCAAAGCCCATGTCGCCAGTCGAGAGCACGACCGTCCGGTACGGCAGTCCTAAAAGCTGCAAGATGCGCTCCGCATTTGCCGTCAGTTTTTCGTGCTCGTCCTCAGAATTTTCGGGCATCGCGAGCTTTACCAGCTCGACCTTTTCAAACTGATGCTGGCGGATCAGGCCGCGTGTGTCGCGGCCGTAGCTACCGGCTTCGCTGCGAAAACACGGTGTGTACGCGGTGAAATATTTTGGCATATCGGCCGCATCGAGGATCTCTTCGGCATGATAATTCGTCACCGGCACCTCGGCGGTCGGTATCAGAGCAAAGCCTCGGTCGTCCTTGATATGAAACAGGTCCTCTTCAAATTTTGGCAGTTGGTTCGTCCCAAACAGCGCGGTTCGGTTGACTAAAAACGGCGGCAAAGTCTCGGTGTAGCCGTGCTCTGTCGTGTGGACATCGAGCATGAAATTCACAAGCGCACGGCTCAGACGAGCACCAGCACCGTTAAGGATCGCAAAGCGTGAACCGGCGATCTTTGTCGCCCGTTCAAAATCTATGATGCCGAGTGCTTCGCCAAGATCGACGTGATCCTTTGGCTCGAAATCGAATTCGCGTGCATCGCCCCAGCGGCGGATCTCTTTATTTGCGGATTCGTCCGCACCGACGGGCACGTCCTCTGCAGGCAGGTTTGGTAGTCCGGACAACAGCTCACGCATTGCCGCGTCGGCCTCGTCACGTTGTGCTTCGAGTGCGGTTTGCTGATCTTTCAAGCCCGCGACCTCTGCCTTTTTCGCCTCCGCCTCATCGCGGTTACCGGACTGCATCAGAGCACCGATCTCTTTGCTTGCGGCGTTGCGGGCTTGGTTGATACTGTCGGCTTCGCCGATCACGCGACGGCGAGTGGCGTCAAGCTCGACAAATGTGTCGAGCGCGTCGGCGGAAAAATTACGGTTCGCGAGTGCGGCGCGAATTGCGTCAAGATTTTCTCTTACAAAGTTGAGATCCAGCATACAAAATGTAACTACAATGTTATCACACAGCGAGGTGTGATATTTAGGTCGCGTTTCTATCTTTTTTGACCTAAAATCTATTTTGGGCTGAAACGCGAGTGTCAACGAGCGTGCTAACAGTCACAAATCGAAAAAGCACGCTTCTTTACAGTCGCGTTTCTGCCTTTTGGTCGAATTTAGCAAAGTTTAGTATGGCCAACAAAATTCGCAAAGCTGTTTTCCCCGCCGCAGGGCTTGGTACACGATTCCTGCCTGCGACCAAATCGAGCCCTAAGGAAATGCTCCCGCTTGTTGATAAACCGCTCATCCAGTACGCCGTCGAAGAGGCGGTCGCGAGCGGCATCGAATCAATCCTGATAATCACGGGGCGCGATAAGAGCGCGATCGAAAATCATTTTGACATATCGTTTGAGATGGAGCAGGTGCTCAAAGAACGCGGCAAAGACGAGATGTTTGCTCTCGTACGTGCCGTTTCTGACATCGCCAAGATCAGCTACACGCGGCAGAAACAGGCTCTCGGGCTCGGCCACGCGATATATCAGGCAAAGGATTTTGCCGGTAACGAACCATTTGCCGCTCTGCTCGCCGACGACATTGTTGACGGCGAAACGCCCGCGCTCAAACAAATGGTCGATGTGTTTGAGAAATACGACGCTCCTGTAATTGCCACAATGCAAGTCGATGGTGAGGCGATCTCGCGTTTTGGCGTGATCGACGCCGAAGAGGTCGAGCCCGGCGTTTATAAGATAAATGACATGGTCGAAAAACCGGCCTATGCCGACGCACCGTCGGATCTCGCGATCATCGGCCGTTATATCTTCACGCCGGACATTTTTGGGGCGATCGAGCAGACAACGCCCGGCTCGGGCGGAGAGATACAGATCACCGACGCGATGCGGCTATTGCTCAAAAAGCGTCCATTTTACGCCGTCAAGCTCGACGGCACACGCCACGACGCGGGTGACAAGCTCGGGTTTCTGATCGCAACGGTCGAACTGGCGTTAAAACGCGATGATCTCGGCGAGGAATTTAGAAGTTATCTGAAGTCGCTTGATCTCAAGGGCTGATCACGCAGCCTTTCGGTTTGCTCTCGCTCCCAATCCGATCTGCAAAACAATCAGCAAGACCACGCTAATTATCAGCACGTACATTCCTGAATTGAGGCTGCCGGTGCGGTCGGAGATAAATCCGATGAGCCATGTCGAGCCTGCGGCTCCGACGGTGCCGGCGATAAATAGAGGCGTAGAACGGCGGCTGGCGGCTGGGCCAAACGTTTTGTAAAACCGTGAGACGTTTGTCGGGAATATCCACGACGTGCCAAATCCGGCAATGGTCGCACCCACGCTCAGACCCACGACAGTTCTGGCTGACAATACTACGACCATCCCGAGCAAAACCAGTCCGAGGCCGAGCAGCAGCATTTTGTTTTCGTTGAGAAATCGGAACAGCACGGGTGCCGCTCCGCGGCCGATCACAAAGAAAAGAAAATAGAGTAGCGTGGGGGAGACCCAGTGGACAAGCGGCTCGCCTTCGAGACGGCCCGTGTATGTCGTGAGCCAGCCGCCGATGCCGCTTTCAAAGCCGACGTGAATGAGGTTGAATAGCGCGATCAGCCACGCTACTGGCTGCCGCCAGATCGGGGTTGAACCATCGTCATCCACCGTGGCAGTTGTCTGATTGATCGTTTCGAAATCGCGGTTTACAAACAGCAGCAGCAGCGAGGCGATCAGTATCGGCGCAGCTAGGATAACGGTCGTCGCACCGATGCTCTCAAGCGTGCTAAATATATCGACGAACGGTTTACAGACGATGGCTCCGACGCCCCAGCAAAAATTTAGGATGCTGAGAGCCGAGGCTGAGCGTTCCGGGTCCATCTCAAGCACGAGCATGTTTATCGACGGCAGCGTCATCCCGATGCCGATGCCATTGATCAAAAATCCGACGAGACAGACGGAAAAAAGATCGACGTTCATCAGCAGGATGCCGCAGGCCATCAAAACCCCGCCGACGATCGACGCTGCGAGATAGTTATTACGCCGGGCAAAACGGCTGGTGAAATACGTACCTGCGATCGACCCAGCAAACTGCGCCGGGAAAAAATAACTTACTTGTAGATCGCTGAGCGAAAAGTGCCGTGCAAACACAGGCAAAACCTGCCCGATCAGCACCGTGACAATGCCCGACAGGAAAAATAGTATGTGCAGGACGAGCCTAAGAAAACGATGCTGTTGCGGCATAAAGAGCTATTGTGACAGGTCGAAAGGGCTCGATAAAGTGTGGTTAGCCTTACTTTGCGACCTTTGCGTCTATGCGGGCGAAAATCCGGTTTCACGCAAAGCCACCAAGAACGCAAAGAAATCCAAAGCTTGGTCCGGTCCGGACCAAGTGGACCAAGATGGACCAAGGTGTACCAGACCCTGCGGCATTAATATTCGCTTAAATCACGCCGATTCGATAAAATCTAACCAATATGACAGTTACGGCGACGGTGCCGTAGGATTTTAACGCTAAAAAGATGCCGCTTTCCACTATCGAAGACGCCGCCCGAGACATTCGCGAGGGCCGCATGATCATCATCGTCGATGACGAAGACCGAGAAAACGAGGGCGATCTCGTCTGTGCGGCCGAAAAAGTGACACCTGAGATCGTCAATTTTATGGCGGTTCATGGTCGCGGGCTGATCTGTATGCCGCTGACCGAGGAGCGTTGCGACGAGCTGCAGCTTTATCCGCAGACGACGGAAAATACTTCGAGCATGGGCACGGCGTTCACGACATCGATCGAGGCTCGCGTGGGCGTGACGACCGGCATATCTGCCGCTGACCGTGCGAAAACTATATTGACGGCGGTCGATCCGGCGTCGAAACCTCCGGATCTCGCCCGCCCGGGCCACGTTTTTCCCTTGCGTGCAAAACGCGGAGGAGTGCTCGTACGTGTCGGCCAGACCGAGGCGAGCGTTGATATTGCGCGAATTGCCGGCCTGCAGCCGGCGGCTGTGATTTGCGAGATAATGAACGACGACGGCACGATGGCGCGAATGCCGGAGCTAGAGGCATTTGCTGAAAAGCACGATCTCAAGATCGTCTCCGTCGCTGATCTTGTTCGCTATCGCATCGAAAAAGAAACTCTTGTCCGTCGCGTGGTCGAGACCGACCTGCCGACGGAGCACGGCAAGTTTCGCACCATCTTATTCGAGAATGTGATAAACGGCGAAACACATCTAGCGATGGCACTCGGCGATGTTTCGAGTGCAACTGAGCCGGTGCTGGTTCGCGTCCAAACTGAGAACGTAACGTTTGCAATGTTTGGCGCAACCCTTGGCGAAGCCGCAACTGCCATGCAGGCTTCGCTCAAAAAAATATCCGACGCTAAGTGCGGCATCGTACTGTATTTACGGCAGCGAGAGAATAATCTGGATCTGGTAAATCAGCTCAAAACTTATGCGCTGATGCAGGAAAAAGGTATTGATCTGGCAGCTGCCCGGAGCGAGACCGGCTATGGCAAGATCCACGATCACGGCATTGGGGCGCAGATATTAAAGGATCTGGGCGTGCACAAGATACGTCTGCTCACTAATCATCCGCCAAAGATAAACGCGCTCGATGCGTACGGGCTGGAGATCGTTGAGACGGTCGATCTGACGCAATAAATGGCAAGCAGCGACAAAGAGAAAAGTGATATGACCGATGACCAGCCAACGGACGGCGGGCGTGGTTTTTTCACGCGGCGAAATCTGTTTGTCGTTGGCGGCGTTCTGTTGCTTGGTGCTCTGCTGACGGTCGTTGTCGCCGTGATACTTTTTCGTGCCGGTGTTTTTGATACATATACTAAGAACCAATTCACCGCAAAACTCGCCGATATCGGCATCGACTTTAAGGCGGACGTGTTTCGCGTCAAGGCATCGCCGCTCGAACTCGAACTAAAAAACGCCACATTTAACGATAAGACGACGGGCGAGAAGCTCTTTTTTATCCGCGACGCGCATCTTGGGATGACTATCGTCGATCTTTTCGCTCTGAGGATGAGCCGTGATATCAATATCGAGACGACCGATATCAGCGGTGCCGAGGTGTGGGTAAAATTTGACGAGAACGGCAAGTCAAATTTTTCAAATCTCAAGATCGTCGAGGACCAGGCCGGTTCGGCGGTCAATTTTAAGTATGATTCGGTCAAATTTTCGCTGACCGACAGCGTTGTGCATTTTGGCGACGTGACGCGAAAGATATCGGCGGACGCCAACAACATCGCCTTTCTGCTCTCGCCGATGGAAACGACCGTTTTAGGCGACCCGAAACGCTACCGTTTTGACTTTACAGCCAAAGATTCTAATTTTGTTTACGACACGAGCAAGATCGAGCAGATCAGCGTCAAGGCCGTCGGCATCGCCGATAACAAGGGTGCTGAGCTGACTAGCCTCGAGCTACGCACGCCGATCGGCGAGTCATTCCTTTCGGGAAATCTCACCGATTGGGCCGCACCAAAATATGCGTTTGACATTCAGTCGTCGGTCGATATGACCCAAGCGTCGAGCATTTTTATGAGCGGCACGCCGATCGTCGGTGTCGGTAATTTTAAGGGCAAGGTCACCGGCGAGGGCGAAAATTACCGTATTGAGGGTAATGCCGATGCTGCGAGTCTGCGAGCAGCCGGAGTGTCACTAAAGGCTCTAAACGTAGCCGCAACGGTCGAGGGGACGAATACAAATTACACCGCAAACGGCACGGCCATCGCCGAGATGATGACGTTTGACGATTTTCGTATCGATCTGGTCAAAATGGCGGGTAACGTTCGCGGCAGCGGCACGGATTTTCGCTGGGTTGGCGAACTGCAGGCGGCGGCCGCCAAGACGCGTTCGATGACCATCGGCGGATTGTATCTGTCGGACGCTCTGGCGGAGTACAAGGACAAACAGTTTCGTGCAGAGGTCGGCAACGGGCGGGCGAAAAGGTTTGCGATTGGCGACACCGAGTTTGCCGATCTGGCCGCACGAAACCTGCGGCTCGCGACGCCAAATGGCGGCATGAATCTAACCTCGACAAATGCTACTGCCCGATCTTTTACGACGCCTGATTACAAACTAAACAACGTCACCGGGCGTAACGTCCGCGTCAAAAACAGTGGAGGCACGACGAGCGTCGATGTTGATGGTCTGCGGTCGGACAACGCCGAATTCAAGGGAAACAAACTCAAAAATGTAACGGCGGACAGGTTTAACTTTACCAACCGGACAAATTCCACGGAGCTCACGGCAAACAATCTGCGGGCCGACCGCCTTGATGCAAACGGTGTGGTCATCGGCGGGCTTGATGCACCGGTGGTCGAGCTTGACGCAAATGGCGGTACGACGGTCATATATGCCGATAAATTACGTGTCGCAAAGATCGATGCGGGCTCGGCAATACTCGGCAGCCTCAATATCGGCGGCGTGCGGCTGACCATCCGGCAAGGCCGCGTCGAAGGACGCACGAATGATATCGACGCAGGAAAGGTCACGCTTGCAAAAACAAAGGACCTGCCCGAGGGCGGAACGCTGGATGCGGTAAAGCTTACAAAACCTGTATTTATCCTCGAACCGTCGGGCCGCTATCGCGCGTCGGCGGATATGAGCCTTGGCGGCGGCACAGTCGGCAGTATTGCTCTAGGTGCGGCGACGGCAAGGGTCGATGTCAATAACGACCGCGCCGCTCTGAACGATCTGAATGCCGCGGTGATGAACGGCAGCCTCAATGGCTCAGCCGCGATCGCGTTTAATAACCGCACGCAGTCAACATTTAACGGCGATTTTGCAAATCTCGCTATTGGTAAGCTGCTGGCTTTACAGGGCGGACGCGTTATACCGCTTGAGGGCGAGACCACGGGCCGCGTCGATCTGAATTTTGCCGGAACCAACTTTCGCACGGCGAGCGGAACGGTCAATGCAAACATTACGGCGAATGCGGGAAACGCTAGCAGCGGTGCGATCCCGGTGAATGGCCAAGTAAAACTGACCGGCACCAACGGCCTCTTTAACGTTGACCTCGCGGATCTAAATACTGCCGCTAGTAAGCTGACCGCAACGGGAAAATTTGACTTGAAAGATGATAATTCCGATCTGACAGTTGCGTTGCGTTCGACCGACGCTAACGAGATCGATCGTCTGATACGTGTTCTCGGCATCTCGTCCGAGATGGAGGATCAGCTCGATTCGATGCAGATGCAGTTTGCCGGAAACCTGACTTTTGACGGCAAAGTCACAGGTAATTTGACCGACCCCGATGTTAACGGACGAGCGTCGTTGGATTCGCTGATAATGCGCGGACGCAATGTCGGCAGCGTTGCGACCGACATATTAGTTACGCCGCTTGGCACAGATCTCAAGAACGGTAAGCTGCAACAACCCGACGGCGGCAGTGCAGTTTTTGCCGTCAATATCCCGCGGCTGATACCAAACAGCACGACGGTGAACGCGACGCTTACCGGCCTAAATGTCGGCAATCTGATCTCTGCTTTGCCGGTCGAGCTGCCCGAACGCATTCGCGATCTCAGCGGCAGCACGACGGGTTCGGTCGTCTTAAGCGGCTTGCCTGACAAGGCTCAGGGCGAGGTAAATCTTGCCGCCGCTAAGGGAACGATCGCCGGACAAGCGTTTGACGATCTCGTGGTTAAGGCAGTGTTTAGCGGCACTAACATCGATCTGCAGCAGGGCGAGATGAAGATCGGTGCCGGACGGCTTACCGCGAGAGGAAACTACGACCGCGCATCGACAGCGTTTAATTTTGACCTCGGCGGCAACGCGATCCCGCTGCCGCTGCTTGTTGCTCTAGCCTCGCCAAACGACGCGATACCATCGATCACAGGCGACGTGGATTTTACCGCGAAAGCGACGGGTAATTCGAACGCGACATCGACCTACAACGTCAATTTTAGCGGCAACGCCCCTAATGTGCTTGTCAGCGAAAGCCCGATCGGCAAGGTCGCATTCAAAGGTTCGACGGTGAATCAGATGCTGACCGCCGACCTGACGGCTGATCTCGACGGCAATCCGCAGGTGATAAATGCGTTGGTCAATCTCGGCAACGACGATCTGCCGTTTATCGTGACGACCGATTTTAATCAGAGCCCGGTCGCACCTTTTCTCGCCTTTATCCCGCAGCTAAAGACAGTGCCGATCACCGGAACGGGCACAGGCCGCGTCGAATTTGGCGGCAATCTGTCGCGGATCAATGACAAAGGCGTCCGCGAATATTCCGCTGCGGGGCTGAGCGGAACGGCGGCGTTTTCGCAACTTGCTTTGCAGGTTCAGGACACACCGCTTGCGGCAGCTGAGCCGATCTTGATCCGGTTCAACACCACCGAGATCAATTTTGAGAGTGCAAAATTTTCGGGCGGCGGATCGAATATGACCATCGCGGGGATCAAAGCTCTGAGTGAGAACGGCATAAATAATCTGTCGGTCGACGGCCGCGTAAACATGAATCTGGTCAATCTGTTTACTAAAGACACTTTCTTTTCGGGCTTTGCTGACGCATCGATGAGACTCGTCGGGCCAAATGCGACGGCGAGGCTTTCGGGGACGGCTAATCTCGTCAATGCGTCGGTCGCGACATTTCTCTGGTCCGACAGATTTACGTTTGACCGCGTGAACGGACGCGTAATCTTTACAACAAACCAATTTGCGATAGACGAAGCATCGGGCTATCTCGGCGGCGGCAAATTTACGGCATCGGGCGGCGGGCTGGTTGAGGGGCTCGCCGTTACGGCGTACAATTTCTCGCTCAACGGCACTAACGTCACCGTGCCTCTACCAAAAGATTTTCTGACGACGGGCGATGCGCGGCTTGAGATATCTGCGCGGCGTGAGGCGGGAACGACGGCGCTTATCCCGACGATACGCGGGCGTGTGTTTGCCCGCCGCAGCCTATATTCCAAAGACATCGACCTTGCCAATATCGTCAGCGGACGGCGCGACGCGACGCTGTCATCCGGCGGCAGCGGCAGCGGTGCCGCACCGAGATTTGATCTCGTAATTGAGGGCCGCGATGCTTTGGTCGTGAGAAACAATGTCGCTGATCTGACAGCGTCGGTTTCGCTTGTGCTGACGGGCGACGCGACCGATCCGCGTATCACCGGCCGCATAACGGCAAACAGCGGCACGATATTTTTCCGCAAGGACCGTTACGTCGTGCAGCGTGCGGTGCTCGAATTTCCGCCGGACACGGCGTTTGAGCCGATCATCAATCTACAGGCGGAAAGCGAGATCGGCGGCTATCAGGTTTTTGTTGATCTGTCGGGACCGCTCAAGGATTCTGAGCAGCTAACCGCGACCGTCCGGTCAAGCCCGGCTCTGCCACAGGCGGATGTCGTCTCGCTGATAACGACGGGCAACCTTGCCAACACCGGCGGCGGCATACCGACGCTGGCGCAGGGCGGCATCAATACGGCGGCTGAGATCTTGACCGATTCGATCATAAATAATCCCGTCAGAAAGGCTACGGACAAGCTGTTTGGCCTTAATGTTTTTGAGATCGACCCGATCATCTCGGGCCAGAGGGCAAACCCGACGGCGCGTCTGACGGTCGGGCGGCAGATCAATAACAATCTGCGTGTGACGTATTCGACCAATCTGGCGCAGGACCAAAATCAGGTGCTCGCGTTTGAGTATCGCGTGTCAAACAAGCTTTCGTTTGTCGCTCAATATGAGCAGCGGCCGCTGAGCAACGTGACGCGGGCACGTAACAATTTTAGTTTTGAGGTGCGTTTTAGAAAGAGGTTTTAGCGGGATAGATGAGAGTTGTGACCAATAACATACCAAAAACGCTACGTCTGATACAGGCGTTTTTTGGCGTGGCCGTTATCCTCATTTGCTCACTTGCGGCGTTTGGCCAAAACCAGTATGACAAGCAGCGCATCGATGACATACAGATCGATTTTGGCGGCACACAGGCAAATATCCCGCTCGCCGAACAGTATCGTCTGCTCGTCAGGGACGCGCTCGGACCTGTGTATTCCGCGCCGCGCATCCGCGACGCTATCGAAGCTCTTTACTCAACAAAACGCGTCGATACGATCACGGTAGCGGCGTCGCTAAACAGGCTTGGCGGCGTTGACCTACGGTTTGATGTAAAGCGTAAAACCCAGGCCGAAAAGGTATCGGTCGTTGTCGGCACGACTATCGGCGATGCAGTGCTCGAACAGGATCTGCTCTTTAAGCTCAATCTGCTAACGCCGGGAACGGCTATCGCCGATCAGACGCTGCGGGCGAATGCTGACGAGATACTCGATTACCTGCGTGAACGCGGCTTTTATCAGTCAGAGGTAAGCTACGAACGCCGCCCTTTGCAAAATGAGAACGAGGTCGGCGTGACGTTTAAGGTGATGCCAAACGCTCAGGCAAAGGTCGAGGCGTTTAACATCAAGATCGACGGCTACACCAAAACGATCAAACCTAGCGACCTCAAGCTAAAAGCGGGCGGCAATTATTCACGCGAACGCGTCGTGACCGACCTAGCAAAGATCCGCGAAATATTGCGTGAGGACAATTTTTTTGCTCCGCAGCTCGACGAACCCCGCATCGTCTATGACAGCGACAAAAACACCGTCGCGATCGAGCTAAAGGGCAAAGTCGGGCCCGCTCTGACCGTCAAGATCGAGACCGAAAAGAGTAAACCTGGCAACTCGGCTCAGAATCGATTGCTGCCGATCAAACGGGACGGAACACTTGATTTTGCGGCGATCGTGGAGGGCGAGCGAAGGCTCGAAAATTACTATCAGGAACAAGGGTATTTCTTTGCCAACGTCACGCCATACTGTTCTGTGACACCCGGATTGAACGACAGCGAGAACAATCCGCTGGCAAACGGCACGCAGTTTTTATGCTCGTATCTCGGCGGTGAGGACCTAATGGGCCGCGAGGTCGAGGTCAATTACAAGGTCGATCTTGACCGCCGCCTGACGCTGACCCGAATGCGGGTTCGCGGCACGGACAAACTTACGATCGAGGATATCCAGACCGTATTGGGTTCGCGTGTTGCGAGCCTGATCGGTATCGTTCCGCTGCTCGGTTACGGACGCGGATATACGAGCGCGGCGATACTTGACGAAGATGTGGCGACCGTCAGATCGCTGATGAATGAGCTCGGTTATCGCGATGCCGTCGTGTATGCAAATCAGGGTGTGTCGACCGACGGCGAAGACCTGATCATCACGTTTATGGTCGAGGAGGGCGTGCCGACCGTCGTCAGCGATGTCAGCATCAGCGGCAATACTGCGGTCGATACGGCCCGGTTGATGGGCGAGTTGCCGGTGCTGATCGGACGCAATTATTCGCGTGCCCGCCTGAGAAACGCCGTGCAAAAGCTGTCGCAGTACTACTCAGCCCAAGGCTATTACGACGCAAAGGTCACGTCCGAGATCATCGAATCTCCGGCCGCACCGGGTGCCGAAAAACGCGAGGTCAAGATCGCGCTAAAGGTCACCAACGAGGGCAAAAAGGTCCGCATCAATCAGGTCCTGATCAACGGCGACAACCGCACTAAGCAATCGGCGATCAAGCGTGCACTGACGCTGCGTGACGGCGATCTGCTGCGGGCGACCGACATTTATACAAGTGAACAGAACCTGTATTCGACGGACGCTTTTTCCCGCGTGGACGTCAAACCTATTTCAAAGGGCGACGGGCCAAACGGCGAACGTCTGACCGACGTCATAGTCAATGTCGAGGAACAGCCCGCACGGCTCGCGACATACGGCGGCGGATATTCGACCGATGTTGGGGCAAACGGATTTTTTGACGTACGCCACGTCAACCTGTTTGGCAATCTGTGGCAGGGCGGCGCCCGTGTCAAGATGAGTCAACGGCAGCAGCTCGTGCAGTTTGACTTTATACACCCGAGATTTTTGCGCGACGGCGAAAAGCGTTTTACGCCGCTCACCCTGACCGCACAATATCAGCGTGACACGACCGTGACGCGGTTTTTCCGCTCGGCTTTTGACCGCGGCACGTTTGGCATCGTCCAGCGCATTGATGCAAACGGCAACCCGATCGACCAATTTGGCGTTAATGTCAGCAGCCCGACCATCAACCGTCTGGCGCTGTCGGCAGAGACCAGCCGGACACTCAGCCGCAAAAACCGCAGCCTGATATTTGTGCGTTACCGGTTCGAAGACGTACGGCTCTTTAACATCGACAGCCTGCTCATCAAAGAACTGCTCCAGCCGGATGCAAAGACGCGTATTTCCGGCTTTAACGTAACGGTCGTGCGGGATACGCGTAGAAATTGCTCGGTCAAATATTCCCTGCTCGATCTGATCGCCAAGGGTGAGCCGTCTGAGCCGTGCCGTTACAACGCCAGCGACCCGACCAAGGGCAGCTACCTGACGGCGGACTATAACGTCTCGCTCAAGGAGCTGGGTGCGAGCATCGGTTTTCACAAATTTCAGGCAAGCTACAACATCTATCACACCGTATCGCAGCTAAGAAACACGACGTTTGCGGGCCGCGCGTTGATCGGCGTTGCAAATGTGTTTTCGGGTGGAAACCGTTTTACAGGTTCACTCTATCCGTCGCTCAACGGGTCGCTCCCCATCAGCGAGAGGTTTTTTGGCGGCGGTTCAAATAGTATTCGCGGATTTGATTTCGAAGAGGCTGGGCCGCGTGTCGCGTTTGTACCGACCGGCACATTTCGCGACAGCAATGGCAACATTGTAACGCTAAACCCTTTCACCGTGCCGTTTGGCGGCAACGCCATCGCGGTCGTCAATCTTGAGGCACGCATACCGGTCACCAAATCGTTGCGTGCCGTGCCGTTTTACGACGGTGGTAACGTCTTTCGCCGTGCAAGCGAAATATTTAAGCCCGCAACGTATCCGCCGGGCAACGTCGAGCTGCAAAACCAGCGTGCGCTCTGGACGCACACGGTCGGGCTTGGACTTCGCTTCAAAACGCCGGTTGGCGGCGAATTTGGCGTCGATTACGGCCGTCTGCTAAACCCGCCCAAATTTCTGATACCGCAAATAGTCCCGCCAAACGCGATCTACAAATTGCGTCAGGACCACGTCCACTTTAGATTTTCACAGTCGTTCTAAGCAGGCGCTGGCGTCTCAACGTGCCGCATAACACTTAGGCGGAACACGAATCCGCTGATCGTCCAGAATCTTTTTGCTCACTCCGACATGAGCATTACAACGGTTTACGCGCAGAATAATGACAAACTCTTATTGGAGGCGTAAAGAGGCTTGATGAGCCAAACGAGGAAGCCAAACTATGTCAAATAAGCGATGTTGATTGAACGCAGGCCGAGTGAGGCGTTCAAGTGGTACATTTGCCAAGCGGCTGCTCAAAAGCCAAGGTGGAATCCAGCCGTGATGAGCAGAACGGTCAGTATGCCGTAAAGGACCTCTCGAATGCCGATCTGCATTGCCTTAAGTTTTCTTCTGCCCGAAAGTCCCGCGAGCGAACGCCAGAGTAGACCGGACATTGCACCTAAGGCTAGAAAGGAACTTAAGCCAGCGTAGGTAAAGACACCGACAACCGCTACGGCTACAAAGTGTGCGATGGTCGAGCCGGTTCTGGAGTAAGGCTTGCCCTTTTCAAGTAACAAACGGCTGCGAACATAAAAAATCGAAGGGACTGACCTAGCAACAAAAACGACCCATAAAGACACGGCGATAGACCAAGATCTTCCGCCGGCCAATGCGATCGCGGCGGCTGACGCAGAAATAGAAACTGCGCCGAGTACCTCCGGCAGGAGTTGCCGGCCGCGCCGTGAAACGTCATCGAAGATCTGGACGCCAACTAGCGGCAAGACAAATACGAATGGCGATAGCGGTTCAAATCCGGAACTGATAACGGCACCTACAAGTCCAATGGTCGCGACAAACCCGTAGATCGTTAAAAACATGATCGCGGTTCTTGCGCGTTCACGAACCCTCATTCCGAGACGATCGGCGATCAATACTTTGAGAGGTTGTCTGCAAAGAAAGGCGCCGAGAATCGACAACGAGATCCAAAGCCCGCCAACAGAAAAAGCGATCAATAGTCCTCCAACAATAGGCTCAAGCAGAAAACTCCAACCGCCATGTTCGGTGGGGACGGCGATCTGCCGAATCCGGACAGGAACAGTGCGATCGATTGCTGGGGTACTAGTCGACATAGCTAACCAAAGAGAGAACTTTAGCCCAAACCGAACGCTTGCTGCTCAAGGGCGATCGCTCTCGGGAACAGAAGGTTGTTTTCTAAATGGATATGTTGATGGAGGTCGCGTTCAAATTCTACAAGTCGGTGATAAAGAGCAGTGAAGCTTGGGCAGGCTCCGTCCGGCAATTCGTAATCACTTGTAACCTGACGCATTTCCGAAAGCAGATCGCCAACGTCATCGTGTTCGGCGTTCATCATTCGAATCGGATTTTGAACCGTCCCGAACGGCGGGGACGGAGGCGTCTGGCGATTCGATTGATTGTATTCAAGGTCAAGAATATAAGGAAAAAGCACCCGCTCCTCTTTTTGCATATGCGGTTCAAGGTCGTCGCAGACCGCCCCAAACAGGTCCTTGAGCTCCAACAGAAATTTGTGATGTTCGCCATGCCGGCTGGCAACCTTGGCCATAAGCGGAGTTAGATGGGACATCTCTTCTCTTGTGAAAACGTGATGTCGATCCAGTATATGATCGATCAGTTCAGAAAGCGGTAAGTCGGAAAGTGAATCACTCTCATCGTTAGTTGATGATCTCAGAAGGTCGTCTATTTTCCCATTAACTTCTTCGGGGATGGCTCCTACCTTTCGACACGCCTCGTCGAACGGTATGTTGCCGTGGCAGCAGTAGTCGATCTTGAATTCCTCAAAGATGCGCGTTGTTAACGGCTGTTCAAGAGCTATTTCGCGAACCGTTTTACCTTGGATATTGAACATCATTTCATCCTCCCGGAATAGCCATTGGATTCGATACTAGAACGGAAGAGTAGAAAAAAACATGATTTGGGTCACGTTGAGCACAGTTTTCGTTCAGCACGCGTCTGGTCCCTTAGGATGCGGATAACGGTCGGACTGGTCCTCGTCATTGTGGGCGTTGAGGCAGACAAAGTCCTTTTCGATCAAGATCTTTAAGTCGGTGTCTTCCGCGAGCTTCTTTCGACCGGAGATGGTTACCGCATCGCTATGTACCCAAGATTCTGCTAGTAGGCGCGGGATTCCGACGGTTATACTTCCGTTCGCAAATTCGCTTGTGAACACATCGCCGTCAACTATCTTTAGTGCATAAGTTAGGGCGTCTGCGCGAGAATCGCCAAGTCTGACCGTTTCGTTTATCACACCTTGCTGTCCGAAGCGGTCCACTTCTGATCGGCCTAGGCGAAATCTTATTGAGTTTCCAAGGATTCGAAGCTTCATGATCGTAAGGTCAAAAGACTACTTTTTTCGAATTCTAGCCCCAAGACCCGAACTAAGATATGACCTGGATCATCATCGAAAAAATTTAAGTGCAGAATGCCGGTTTTCAGCGTGCAAGTTTTCGTAGAGGAGCCGTGCTCTCGAGGATTATTCGACCGCCGACTATCTTCAAGCAGTTCTTATCAGCCAAACGCCTGACCGCCCGAATGGTTGTCTCTAAAGATAGGCCCGTCATTTCCGCTATGTCTTTGCGTCTATAGGTGATCTCGATCAACTTATCGCCGGCGTCGTCTCCTGCCAGGCGTAACAGAGCCGCCGCAATTCGCTGTTCGGCCGAAGGTGTTGCAAGGATCTGAATATTTTCGACCTGATGGCGCAGGATACCGCACATGGTGCTTGTTATAGCTGAAGAAAATTCCGCCGAGGACTGCATCAATTCCAAAAATCTGTCACGGGGAATAAGTAAGATCTCGCTATCGTCTGTCGAGATCGCCGTCGCAGGGAACCTTTTCCCATCCATTGCCGGCGGAATTGCAAACGCTTGTCCCGCGTGAAACATCCCGATAATGACCTCTTTACCGACTTCGGGGAATTTGACCATTTTGACGGATCCGGAAAGAACGATCGGAAGAAAAGTTGCTTCGTCTCCCTCGAAGAAGATAGGCTGATTTGGCCCAAACGGCTTCGACTTTCCCGAAAGGAGAATTCTGTTGGTCAGCTCATCTCCAAAGTTATCTACAAGACCTTTCATTTGACTTTACAAGTTTGTCGATTTTTGACTCCATTGTCCATTTTGAGTATCCGCTTCATCGTTCGTTGGTCCTTAGTTGCTTCCCGCAACTGCCGCCGCGAAATATGACTCAAGTCATACTTTGACCCGCCAATTCACCTTACGCTAGGTAAAAGTTAGGCAAACTGCCTTCGCAGTCGTAACTGCCAGCGGTACATAACAGGACCGCACGGTACAAGTTCATAAATGATGAAAGTGAATCAAAATTCGATGAGTTCCGAAACTCCGAATTATAGGAACCCAACACTGATCGGTCTTGCGGCGTCAGCTGTGCTTACGGCCTTGGTGATCATCGGCTCGAGAAATCTGGAACATTTTGATTCGGTACTTTTCGGATACACCGTGGCAAGCGTAGTTGCGTTTGGGGCTATTTTCTTTCGTTACGCCCTATGGCTGCAGCGTCCTGCAACAAGAACGTATTTTCTTCGTGGACTTCGTTTGTTCTTTCAGCGAAAGAAGTTTGCGGCCAATGCGCTCAATGCGGCGGAAACCATCGGTAAGAATCTTCTTGGCCAGCACTTTATCTTCAAACGAGGAATGATGCGATGGTTGATGCACTTTCTCATCATGTGGGGCTGCATTATATCGGCCGCGATCACTTTTCCTCTCGTTTTTGGCTGGGTTCATTTCAAACTCGAAGGCGATATGGGCTACCGAGCTTATCTCTTCGGATTTCCGATGCAGCTTATGGAAGGCCGCAGTCTGCTGGCATGGTTCACGTTCAAGGCCCTGAATTTCACGGCGATCATGGTCATTGCTGGCTGTGCAATTGCGATCCATCGGCGACTGAAAGACCGCGGAGCCATCGCGTTACAGCAATTTCTGCTGGATTTTGTGCCGCACTTACTGCTAATAGCGATCTCCGTATCCGGCCTCATGCTGACGGCTTCGAGCATGTGGTTTGACGGATACATGTACTCATTTATCACTCTGTCGCATCAGGCCGTCGTGATCATGACGATCTTCTTCCTTCCATTCGGAAAGCTCTTTCACATAATTCAGCGGCCTGCGTCGATCGGCGTCGAGCTTTATCAGGCGCGGTCAAAGGAAATGGAACAGGCGGTTTGTCCGCGTTGCGGAACCATGTTCGCCGGGCAAATGTGGGTTGACGATCTGAAAGGAGTGGTGCGGAAACTAGGATTTGATTACGAGATGGAAAACGGCAATACGCTGCAGGATTATTGCCCTCGCTGCAAACGAATTATGCGCGGGCTTGCATACGCCGGCCTTCCAGACACCAAAGACAAGGTGTTTATTGGTTCGCGAGTTGAGACTGAAGAACGAAATTGATCTAGCACCTTATGTCCAAAGTAGAAAATCTCGACAAAATACTTGATCAATTTGGTCCGCACCTTCACGATGAGCCGCATGACGGCTGGAAGGCTGACCGTGTTATTGACAAAGTCGTATCTACGCATTGTCCTTATTGCGCTGTTCAGTGCGGAATGAACCTGCTCGTGGAAAAGGGCCACGTTGTCGGTTTTGAGCCGCGCTACGATTTTCCCGTAAATGAGGGGCGGCTTTGTCCGAAAGGTGTAACCGCATATCTCCAGGCACATCACCCCGATCGACTGCAATACCCACTGATCAAACGGAATGGGATGTTTGAACGAGCAAGCTGGGACGAAGCTCTCGATCTGGTCGCTTCCAAATTTGTAGAGCTTCGTGAAAAACATGGCCGCGATTCATTGGCCTTGTACTCCGGCTCTAGTTTGACCACTGAGAAGACGTATGTGATGGGCAAGTTTGCACGTGTTGGCTTGGGCACTCGGTATGTCGATTACAACGGGCGTCTATGCATGGTCTCGGCAGCGGCAGGCAACAACAAAGCGTTCGGCGTTGATCGAGCGGCAAACCCATGGAGCGACATTCCTCTCGCAGAGGTCTTGATGATCGGCGGGGCAAATGTCGCCGAGACCTTTCCGATTCTCAACAAATACATGTGGCAGCAACGCGATAACGGCGGCATATGGATCATAATCGACCCGCGCGAAACTGCTACGGCCCGTCAGGGCGACCTGCATCTACAACTTCGTCCGGGGACCGATGTTGCGTTGATGAATGGGATCCTTCACGTCGTGATCAAAGAAAACTTGATCGACCAGCAGTTCATCGATGAGCGAACAAATGATTGGACCGCGGCACGCGACCTCGTTCTGGAAAAGTACACGCCGGAATATTGTTCCGAGACAACCGGCGTTCCGGCGGAAAAGATCATTCAGGCGGCTCGAGTGTACGGGCGGGCCAAGACCGGTTACGTGCTTCATGCCCGCGGCATCGAGCATCACTCGAACGGCGTTGACAACGTCTTGAGCTACATAAATCTCGTTTTAGCGACAGGCAAGATCGGCGCACCGGGCAAAGGTTACGCGACGTTTACGGGGCAGGGAAACGGTCAGGGCGGACGAGAGCACGGACAAAAGGCAGACCAGTTGCCTGGTCAGCGTTCGATCATGAACCCGGAGCATCGCAAACACATTTGTAACATCTGGGGCATCTCAGAAGACGAATTGCCGCAAGCGGGAGTTTCTGTTGTAGAGATGTTTCAAAAGATGCGCGAAGGCGAGATTCGCGGTCTGATGTCCGTATGCAACAACGTAATGGTCTCGTTGCCGGACACGAACAAGGTTCGCGAATCACTCGAAGGCCTCGATTTTTATGTTTGCATCGATTTCTTTATGTCGGAATCGGCACGCTATGCCGATGTAGTTCTGCCGGGCACGGCGTGGTCCGAGGACGAAGGCGTCACCACGAATGGAGAAGGGCGTGTTTTGAAGATAAACAAGGCCAGTGAACCACCAGGAGAGGCGAGACCTGATTGGTGGATCGTAAAACAGCTTGCAAAACGCCTCGGCCGCGAAAAGTTTTTCCCTTATACAAGCACGCGAGAAATGTTCGAGGAATTGCGTGAAGCTTCGCGTGGCGGCACAGCCGATTATGGCGGTATCAGTTGGGAGCGTATCGAGCGCGAGAACGGAGTTTTCTGGCCGTGTCCGACGGAGGATCATCCGGGAACGCCGCGTCTCTTTGAAGAAAAATTCTATCACCCAGACGGTCGGGCAAAATTTCACGCGATCGAATACAAAGGCGCAGATGAAAAACCTGATGTTGAATTTCCCTTGATATTGACCAGCGGCCGCGTGGTTTTTCAGTACCTATCCGGCAATCAGACTCGGCGGATCAAATTTCTCGTCGATCAGTGTCCCGAGCCATACGTTGAGATCCATCCGAGCACGGCCCGAGAATTGGACATCAAGGATGGCGAACGAGTGAAGGTGATCTCGCGTCGAGGAAATGGAGTATTTCCCGCATTGATCGTTAACACGGTCCGCCCCGATACGATCTTCATTCCGTATCACTGGGGCGAACAACTGGCAGTAAATCAACTAACGAACCCGGTATTGGATCCGACTTCGAAGATACCTGAATTTAAGGCGTGTGCAGCTCGCATCGAGAAGATCCACTCGCGTGAATTGCCGATCTTGGGACAGGGACGACAAGGCGTTTCGCAAAACGAGGTGCAAAAAGGCAAATGAAGGAAACGATGTTCATCGACCCGCAACGCTGCATAGGATGCCGCTCGTGCGTTGCTGCTTGTCGCGAGTGCTCAACACATAAGGGGTACTCGATGATCTTTGTTGATTACATCGATCGTCACGAGACTACTGCGACAATGCCGACGGTTTGCATGCATTGCGACGAGCCGACCTGTGCGCTTGTTTGTCCGGCGGACGCGATCAAGAAGAATGAGGACGGCGTTGTCATGTCGGCTCTCAAACCGCGATGTCTCGACTGTCGCAACTGTGTCAACGCGTGTCCGTTTGGAGTTCCGAAGTATAACTCCACTATGCACGTGCAAATGAAATGCGACATGTGTTTTGACCGTTCAAGCGAGGGGCTAAAACCAATGTGCGCGAGCGTTTGTCCGACAGGAGCGATCTCGTTTGGCACCTACGAGCAGATCGTGCCGCTGCGGCGAACCAAGCCCGTAAACGCTCACGTTTTCGGCAATCAAGTAGTCGAGACAAAGGTGTATTTGATGCTGCCGACAGATGCCGATGAGGTGAATGTTGACGGCTGCGGCGTTTTTGAAGGCAGGGTTCGCTCTGACGGACAAAAGGGAGACGAATCCTGGTTGGATACTCAAGTTGAGGAGACGGGCAAGAATAACGAGTTCTAGCCCCGAGACAAAAAAAGAATGAATACAGATCTGAAACAAACAATTGAGAGAGTGCTATCCGATGAAAGAGACGTACGCGAGGCGTCGGCACCGTACGTAGCGGAATTTCCGTATGATCGTGACCAAGAGGCTCGGGTAACGCGCCGCGAATTCTGCAATTTTCTGTTCCTAACCTCGTCGGCTCTGTTTGTAAGCACTGCAGGATTCGCAGGTAAGGCACTTTACGATTCAACAAGCGAAGTCAGCTTCGTACCGGCAAGAATTGAAGGATCGATGGATCTGAAACCCGGAACGGCCTTGAATTTTAGCTATCCGGGCAAAGAGGACACGGCGATATTGATCCGCTCCGAGGACGGCACGTATAGTGCTTTTGGTCAAAAATGTACGCACTTGTCATGTCCGGTATTTTATTCAAAAGAAAACAAGCGACTTGAGTGTCCGTGTCATGAAGGCGGTTTTGACGCACGGACGGGAACGGTTCTTTATGGACCGCCACCTAGGCCGCTCGACCTGGTCGAGCTTGAGGTCCGCAACGGAGAGGTCTTCGCTGTTGGTAGAAAAGTGCGTGGGAATGAAAGCAATTATGAAAAGGGAACCCCAGAACACAAAGTTTAGCGGATCACGCGTTCAGGCCCGCGGTCGAACGGCGATCTGGCAAGCTCGGCTTGCATTACTCGTAATGATCAATCTGGCGCAGCTCTGGATAATGTCTGCGGCGATAGAAGCCGCTCTTGAGCACAGTTATCACCAGCTTGTGCCGCTCATTATTGCTTCAGCCGTATGCTGGGTGATCTCGCTGACGATTATTTTATGGTGGCGGCCGGCCCCTAAGGCACGGTTTTGATCGGGCAGAAAGTTCTAATTTCGAAGATGGAGAATACAACCCCAAAAGGTGCGAATCGAATGCTTGTGATGAACACGCTGGCGTTCACGGTTTGTTTTGCCGCGTGGATGCTGAACGGTGTACTCGTCACTTTCTTGACCGTGAATCAGGTTTTCAACTGGTCGGCAACTGAGATCGGCTGGCTGCTTGGAATACCTGTCCTTACAGGCTCGATCTTTCGGCTACCGGCTGGAATGTTGACGGACAAATACGGCGGGAAGCCTATATTTACAGCACTGCTTGTAATCAGTGCGGTTCCGATGTTTTTGTTGTCCTTTGCAAACAGCTATTGGGCATTCGCACTGTGTAGCTTCGGATTCGGACTAGCGGGTGTGTCGTTCTCGGTCGGAATAGCCTACACATCGGTTTGGTTTCCCAAAGAACGACAAGGTCTGGCCCTTGGAATTTTTGGAGCCGGAAACGCGGGAGCGGCTCTGACGACCCTCTTGGCACCCACACTACTCAATTCGTTTACAAGTAATTCAAGCAACGTCGATGGCTGGAGACAACTTCCTGTCGTGTATGCTGCAGCGCTTGTCATAATGGCGATCGTCTTTTTTCTCGCAACAACGAATAAGAGACCGCAGGCCGAACCAAAAGGTTGGGTCGCACAGCTCGAACCACTCAAAGACGTGAGAGTTTGGCGGTTCGGGCTCTACTACTTTCTTGTATTTGGTTGTTTTGTTGCGTTTTCGCAGTGGCTCGTACCCTATTTTGTCAATGTCTACTATCTTCCGCTCGTAACGGCAGGCTTTCTTGCAGCGTGTTTCAGCTTTCCGTCGGGTGTTATCCGAGCCCTCGGTGGCTGGATGAGTGATGCTTTTGGGGGACGAAAGGTCATGTACTGGGTGCTCGGAGCTTCGGTCTTGATCTCATTCTTGCTAATAGTCCCGAAAATGGAGATCACTTCGCCCGGAAAAGGTGTGACGGCTGAAAAGGACGGAACTATTATCGCCGTAACGGACAATGCCATTGTTGTTGGCGAAAAAAACTATGCGTTCAAGTCCAGGGAAAGTGAGCCTGTGAACATCGACGAAGGCGTCATTGTGTTTCCCACAAAGCAGCTTTGGCAGGAGCCCGTCGTAACGGTTGGGCAGTCGGTAAAGCGAAAGGAGTTGCTCGCCAAGGGCGTTACAAAGATCTACTTCCAGGCGAATGTCTGGATATTTGCGGTTCTGGTGATATTGCTCGGAACGATCTGGGGAATCGGGAAAGCGGCCGTTTATAAACACATTCCAGAGTATTTCCCGGAACAGGTCGGCGTCGTTGGAGGGATGGTCGGTGTTCTCGGCGGCCTTGGTGGCTTCTTTTCACCGATCATTTTTGGATATTTGCTCGACGGAACGGGCCTTTGGACAAGCTCTTGGATGTTCATGTTCTTTTTGTCTGCGATCTGCCTTTTTTGGATGCATATGGTGATCCAGAAAATGATGCGGGAGAAACATCCGGGCTTAATGAAGAAGATCGAGAGCTAATAAATCTCGAAACCGAAAGGATCACTAAATGAACTTTAATGTCCTAAAACTCACGATAGCAGGGATCGGCATCGGCGCAGCCGGAGCGACGGATGAAGAACTTGCCGTGGCGCGCAACTTTCAGCGAAAAGCGCAGTTCTATTTGGACTTCGTAGAGGCCGAGAATTCGATGGGCTTTCATGCTCCCGGCGAAGCTCTACGGATACTCGGCGAATCGATCAATTTTACTCGACAAGGACAACTTTCTTTGAGAAAGGACGGTAGCTCCAAGTTGTTTGCCGTAGCTCACTAGCAGACAACCTGATTTTTTAAACGAGGATCATAAAATGGCAAATACTTGGATAGAAAAATGGACACCGGAAGATGAGTCGTTCTGGGAATCTGACGGTAGCCGTATCGCGTGGCGAACGCTAACGATAACGACACTGACTCTTATTATCTCGTTCGCCACCTGGTTTATGATGAGCGCGATCGTTGTGCGTATGCCGGCGATCGGCTTCAACTTCACGCCGAATCAGTTGTTCTGGCTTGCAGCGATGCCCGGCCTTGCGGGCGGTACGTTGCGGATCGTACACACGTTTCTGCTGCCGATCTTTGGGACGCGGCACATCGTGACTGTAGCAACGCTGCTCAAACTGATCCCGTGTGTCGGTATTGGCTTGGCGGTGATGGATCCGAATACACCTTTTTGGGTCTTTCTCGTACTGGCGTTTACCGCGGGTTTCGGTGGCGGAGATTTTTCGTCGTATATGCCGAGCACGAGCGTGTTCTTTCCAAAGCGTTTGCAGGGTACTGCACTCGGAATACAAGCCGGGCTTGGAAACTTCGGCGTCAGCTTGACGCAGTTTCTGACGCCGCTCGTAATCTCGTTTGCCGTCGCAGGTAGCTCGCAAACGCTTAACAAACTGGATCCGCAAACTAAACAGGTCATTTCTTCATCGAACGTTTGGCTTCAGAACGCGGCTTTTCTGTATATACCCCTACTTGTTGTTCTAGGCATTGCCGCATGGTGGTTTCTACAAAGCGTTCCTATCAAAGCGTCGTTTCGCGAGCAGCTCGACATTTTCAAAGACAAACACACGTGGTTCTGCACGATCACCTACATGATGACGTTCGGTGGATTTTCGGGGCTTTCCGCTGTGTTTCCGTTGCTCATCGCAACGCTTTACGGGAAGTTTCCGAACGCTCCAGATCCGCTGGTTTACGCTTTCTACGGCCCGCTCATAGGTTCTGCCAGCCGCATCGTCTTTGGATTTGTTGCAGATCGGGTCGGAGGAGCGATACTCACTCAGATCTGCGGACTAGCGAAGATCGCAATTTACATCGCGATGATCGCACTCGGACTATTTACTCCTACCTCGCTTGACCAGTTTCCGTTATTCGTCGGTTTGGTCCTTGCCTTGTTTTTCTTTACAGGTATGGGCAATGCCGGCACTTTTCGCCAATATCCGATTATTTTCGGAGCAAATCCGCGACAAGCCGCCGGCGTGATCGGTTGGACCGCAGCAATTGCTGCGTATGGCCCGTTTATTTTTTCCGTTTCAATAGGGGCTGTGACCACGGCATTTGGTAATGCCTTGCCGTTCGTTTACGTGCTGATTGCCTTCTTTGCGATAGCAACTGCCATCAACTGGTGGTTCTATTCGCGAAAAGGTGCAGAGCGCCCATGCTAATAGACTCCTGGAGGAGGTCGACTATGAGATTACTTTCTGCCGTCATACTTAACCTTATTTTTCTAACCGTTTGTGCAGGAGCGCAGGCTATTGAAAAAAAGGGCGATAATCCAAAAGCTTCAACATCGGCCAATGATGTTCTTCAAAAACGCGTCGAGCAACTCGAAGAGCAACTAGCCGCGATCAAAATCGAGCTTGCCCGGATCAAGGAGCAAGCAAAGCCAGCCGTGAACGATACTGCGGATATAAAACCCACTGATCAAGGTAGTGAAAAAGCAGCGGTGGTTTCCACGGCGATCAAAACAGAAAACCGAGCGCAGACCGACCCAAAACAACTCGGGATCGATCTAGGTCCGGTGCGTTTGACACCCTACGGCACGCTTTTCTTCAACGCATTTAGCAACAGCGGTGCAGTCAACAACAACGATGTCCCGCTGTTTGCTGCTGCGACTGGTCAGGGAGGCACAAGCGCAAGTGCGAGGCAAACGAGACTTGGTATGCGTTTCGAGGGAGCAAGACTAGGCACGGCAAGAGTCGGCGGTGTGATCGAAGCCGATTTCTTTGGCGGATTTCCAACTGTCGGGATCGGAGAAAATTTCGGGGTTGTTCGTATTCGTAGCGCCTTTGTAAAACTTGACTGGGAAAGGACATCTTTGACTCTCGGCCAGGATTGGATGCCGTTTGCCCCAGTCAATCCCACATCGCTTGCCGCCGCCGCTATACCTCAGTTGGCCGCAGCGGGTAATAACTGGGCTCGCATTCCTCAGGTCCGTGTTGATCACAAGATCGGCAACCATGTAACCATAACTGGAGCGATACTTGCTCCGCAAACCGGCGACCACCCCGCAGGTTCTTCATTCTTTCTCCAGCCCAACTCAGGAGCGGTGTCGAGGACTCCGTTTCTTCAATCACGTGTAGCATTTGGCGACAAGGACTGGTTCGGGACGAAAAAACTTGGGACAATCGGGCTCTCAGCTCACTACGGACGATCCAAGATCCCTTTGGGATCGACTTCGGCGGGAAGCAACGTTGAATCTGTCGGCATTGCACTCGACTGGAACATCCCACTTCATAAACGGGTTGCCCTTTCCGGCGAAGGTTTCTGGGGGCGCAATCTCGGCGGATTTCAGGCTGGCATCTTTCAGGGGATCAACACCGAATTCGCTTACCGCGACGGACTAACGGTCCGTCCGGCGGGTGCGCGATCCATCGGGACTAAGGGCGGTTGGACGCAACTAAGCTTTACACCTGACTTGTTCAAAGATCGCTGGACGCTGTACGGGTCGGTAGGTGTCGACGATCCGCGTAATGCAGATCTTACGAGCGTATCGAGGTTCAACTTCCGTTCACGCAATCTGGTGCTCGCCTTTAACACCATCTATAAGGTGACACCGCAATTGTCATTTGGAGCGGAATACCGTCGATTCGTGACACAATATTTGGTGACGGGACGACGAACAAGCCAGCACGTTAATCTGTCAGCTGCTTATTCATTCTAGCCAGAAGAGCGTTGGTGGATTCGCGACGACCAAGGCACTTTCGAGATCTTACGCTAGAATCTCTCTTTGAATAGTTGTTTGTCGCATGGTTTGTTATTGAGCCAAAATCCGGCTTTCCAGTGTTTTGTGACATAGTATCGGGTAAACGTCAAAATGCGTCAAACTAGTAAAATTGGTGTTTGCTTTCGATCATAATGTGGTATTTTGAAGTCTTCGACCACATTATTTATCGAAAATCTAGTTGGGGTGGTCTTGGTAAGTTGGTTGCAAGATCCTCGTCCTCGTAAGCACGGTCGATCTGTTTTGGTGCGGGGGCAAAGAGCACCTCGAGGCCGCGTTTGACTCGAATCAAGTCGGCCTGAGCAAGCGCTCCCGCAATAGTTGAAACAAGTCTGTTAGGTGTGTTATATGTCTATTGCCTTAATTTTGGGAAACTATCGGCATTTCAGAAACCTGTAAAATTTGGGCAAGTCGGTTAATACAAGGACAAGGAGAAAAAAATGAAATTAGGGATTCGATTACTGCTATTGGTCAGCCTGCTGATCGTCTCACAAAACGTTTATTCTCAGACGTTTGGCAATGCATACTTTCGTATGACGACGGCACTTGACGGAGAGGAAAAATCACTGGATGTGATCAATGACAGTCAAAAGAACAGAGTGAAGATGGCAGTCACCGATAACGTTACCGGACAATCATGGGAGATCACCCCGATCGGCAAGACCGGATACTATCGTTTGACCACTCAGTTTCAAGGCAAAGGAAAGGCCTTGGACGTGATCAATGATGGCAGGAATGATCAGGTTTGGCTTGCTAAGACTGAGGATGTCGAGGGGCAGTATTGGAAGATCACCAAGATCGCCGAGGGTGAGTATAGCATCAGCAACAAATGGCAGCCGAAAAAGTTTTTGACCGCCAACGATGACGGTTCGGTCCGACTCGAAAAATTCGGCACCGATCTGGGCCAGCAGTGGAAGATCGTTGTCAGCGATAATTTCGAGACCAACTAACGCAGAGTATATCGACAAAAAAGGCCGGTTCCGCATAATTGCAGGTCCGGCCGATTTTTTTGTTATCGATGTTGATCAGGCCCTGGACAGGAGCGTAGTCATAAGAAATGACGGCAAAGTCTAAAACAAGACCTTTGCCGTCATTACCGAAAAAGTTGGAGTACTTTTCGCTATTATTTCCTGGTCGCCCACGCTTCCATTCTGAACCAGGTTGCATCGTTTTTGAACAAATCGGTTCCGTCCGGGTCTTCGCACCATATCTTATTGTCTCGATGCCGGATGTAGGACGTAGGATAGTTAAAAGAACGGTACGAAACACCGTTTCTGCCATTGAGGGCAGGTACTTCCCTGAATGAAGCACTTTCCTTGAAATCCTTATCATTCGCCTTTATAGCTAAAATCATTCGATAGTCTAAGTGCCTCAGGAAATATCCCGGGAAATTAACGGACTCAAACGACCAGCTGTCACCGCCTGCCAACCCCTTTACCATCTTAAAGGACGAGTCTTTTGTTGCTAGAACATCAGTTTCTGCAACCGTAGATAAAATTCCTAGTGAATTGCTATGGCGAATGTACTTGCCGGGATAGTTGGACGACTGGATGGAAACGAATTCCGCACCCTGTGAATAACCAACCGATGATAAGACTAACAGTAAACCGAAAGCTAAGCTAAGAGACAGAACTCTGGCTGCAGAGTTGGAATAGTTCTTCATTTTTTCTCCTCCGTGAATAAGGGCCGATAGGGTATGCCCATCCCGAATAATGGCTGGCGTCGTTCCGCCGCCCGTTTTAAGATCCGTTAGAGTTTTTTGTTGATTTCCAGACAAATATTGCGAATTGTTTTGGTCAAATCCGTGCAACAATCGAAACTATAGACTGGAAAAGTTGAGTTTCTGGAACTCAGTATACACCGATTTAGCGAGACTTCAAGGGAACATTACCTTGAATTTGCAGAAAACCTTAGCCCCGTTTTGGTTGTCTGCGCAATGATAAATTTCGCCTGATCGCGATGTCTAGGGCGACGATAATGCGATGGACGCTATCCAGGAACTAAAACACGGACAGAAAGGGACGATCCGGCTGGCAACAGAATGTTATACGATCTATCACTGGCTTCCCGCATTCATGCAAAAAATGAATGTGTTATATCCCAAACTAGACATCATCATCAATATGGAGGCGACACATAAGCCGCTTCCCAAATTGCTCGATAATGAACTCGACGTCGCGTTGACATCCGACCCTATCGACGAGGAGCGTCTCAAGTACTTTGAGCTATTTCGCGATGAGGTGTTTGCCGTAGTGAGCTCAACGCATCCATGGGCAAGGAAAAAGTATGTCCGTGCCGAGGACTTTGCATCTGAAAAACTCATCATTCATTCGTATCCGCTCGAATCGGTTACTGTTTACGAACATTTTCTCAAGCCCGCCGATCACACACCGCAACAGATAGTGCCGGTTCCATTGACGGAGGCAACCTTGGAACTGGTCAAGGCCGAAATGGGCGTGACGTGCATGCCAATGTGGGCGTTGAAACCCTTTGTCTCCTCCGACCACATTCGATTTGTCAAGATCGGAAAGACAGGCCTGATCCGGACACATTTTGCCGCCATCAGAAGTGTCGACTCAAAGAAAAAATATCTCGCTGATTTTATCGAGAACCTGAGGGAAGAATTTCTCTAGCCGCAGTCCTCTGTACGAAGTGGCTCTTAGTAGCTTCTTTAACAACGTGTTAGAACGGCAAACTTTGGATCAAGGTCAAGGCAACGAGATTGCACTGCCGCTTGATCGCCATCCTTTACCAGCTACGACCGGTCAGAAAAGGCGCGAGCGCGCATGGAAAGGTGAAGGGACAAGGACAAGACTTTTCGCCGGTCAAAAAACAAAAAGGCGTTGAGATCGCTCACAACGCCTTATTTATGATTTATCTACTGACTAACTAAATCTCAAGATCAGCCGATGAACATTTCCTCGTCCTCGTAAGCACGGTCGATCTGTTTTGGTGCGGGGGCAAAGAGCACCTCGAGGCCGCGTTTGACGCCGGCCATGATGGCGGCGATCTCACGGGCCGGGACGACGATCTTTTGCTGGACAAATTCGGTCGTATCGACCACCTGATCGTGCGTGCGGTCGATCGAACGGCTGACCATTTCGACCTTGTCTTTGGCAGTAACGGCAGTCTCACCGACCAGTACGCGAAGCTCGGCGATCTCTTCTTTGATAAGCTCGGTCGATTCGGCCAAGTATTTGGTCGTGGTCGCTAGATTGCTGGAGATCTCGTTAAAATGCACCGATATCTCGCGCCCTTGGGCGCTGATAGCATCGACCTTGACAAGCAAAGGCTCGACCTTTTCCTCGACGTTCTTGACCGTTTTGATCACTTTGCGGACGGTCAGAGCGATCCAGAGCAAAGCGACCGCCATCACGATAAAACATACCGCGATGACGATCGACGAAACCATTTGCCAAAATTGAGGGTCGTTTGTATTCATCGTTTATTTACGATTTCTTTTCTTCCGGATAGGTCGGACGGCCTTCGGTAATAGCCTTTGACTCGTTTTTACGCTTTTCGGCGGTGTAGGCGTCCTTGCCGGCTTCGATAGCGGCCGAAAAAGGGTTGGCGGTGTTTGCCGCAGCGGTCTTTGCCTTTTCGGTCAGCTCGTTGGCCTTTTCAGTCGCGGTTTGATAAAGCTCGCCCGCTTTTTCACGCGAAACTTCGTAATATTCGCCTGCTTTTTCCTGCAATTGAGCGGCAGTTTCCTTACTCTTTTCGATGCCCTTGCGGGTTGCATCGGCGATGTCGCCGCGAAGCTCTACGCCCGATTTTGGTGCAAACAGCAGCGCGAGTATCGCACCGATGCCGCCGCCAACTATCAAATATGTCAGCTTTGTAGCTGCGCTTGTCTCGTCTCTGTCGTAATCACGTCCCATAAAAATAACCTCCCACGCATAATAAATGCGCTATGTATAACAATAATTTGCTATGCCTCAACTATATCAAAATAATCTTAGCGCGGGCAATGGAAAATTTACGCGGAGCACTCTCATGCCGAGCTTTGGCTCTTTCTAGCTAAGCTGGATGTTACGCCCTTACTAACGTGCGGGCTTCTGCATAAATCGTCATTAAATGCGCGGATGCCCTCGATTTGCTACAATTTCTGTTTGCTTAGAGCGTATGGAACTCAGCCAGATAAGAAACTTTTCGATCATCGCCCATATCGATCATGGTAAATCGACGCTTGCCGACCGGCTGCTGCAGTTGACGGGCGCCGTTGCCGACCGCGATATGGAGGCACAGATGCTCGATGATATGGATCTCGAACGCGAACGCGGCATCACGATCAAGGCCCACGCTGTGCGTTTGGACTACAAAGCAAAAGACGGCAAAGATTATGTTCTCAATCTGATCGACACGCCGGGGCACGTTGATTTTAGCTACGAAGTTTCGCGTTCGCTGTCGGCGTGTGAGGGAGCTTTGTTGATCGTCGATGCGTCGCAGGGCGTCGAGGCACAGACGCTGGCAAACACATATCTCGCGATAGAGAACGACCTCGAACTCGTCCCTGTGCTGAACAAGATCGACCTGCCCTCCGCCGAGCCCGACCGTATCAAAGAGCAGATCGAAAACATCATCGGGCTGGATGCGAGCGAGGCTGTGCTGACGTCGGCAAAGACGGGACTCGGCGTTGACGAGGTGCTCGAGGCGATCGTCGCCAAGGTTCCGCCGCCGAAGGGAGACCGCAACGCACCGTTCAAAGCGTTGATATTTGATAGCTGGTACGACAGCTATCGCGGCGTGATCGTGCTGTTTCGCGTGATCGACGGCACGTTGAAAAAGGGGATGAAGATCCGGTTTTTCAACACCGGACGCGAATATCTGGTCGAGACAATTGGGGTTAATCGCCCGCGTCCGACGCCGATCAACGAGCTTGGGCCCGGTGAAGTAGGTTTTTTGACAGCGTCGATCAAAACGGTCGCCGACGTGCAGATCGGTGATACCGTAACGGACGCCGCACGCCCTGTGACCGAGGCTCTGCCGGGCTTTCAAGAGGTTAAGCCGATGGTCTTTGCCGGACTGTATCCGGTCGATTCGGCACAATACGAAGACCTGCGCGACGCGATGGACAAGCTGCGGCTCAACGACGCGTCGTTCTTTTACGAGCCGGAATCGTCGACCGCACTCGGCTTTGGTTTCCGTTGCGGCTTTCTCGGGTTGCTCCACATGGAGATCATCCAGGAGCGGCTTGAGCGCGAATTTAACCTCGAACTCATCACCACCGCACCGGGCGTGCGTTACCGTGTGACGACGACCGACGGCGAAACGAGCGAGATCGACAGCCCGTCGAAAATGCCCGACACCGGCCGTATACAAAAGATCGAAGAGCCGTTTATCGAGGCGACGATCCTTACGAACGACGAGTTTCTCGGCGGCATATTGCCGCTGCTCGACGAAAAGCGCGGCATACAGAAAAAGTTTGAATACATTACGACAAACCGCGTGATGCTTGTCTATGAGCTGCCGCTCAATGAGATCGTGCTTGATTTTTACGACCGTTTGAAATCCGTGTCAAAGGGCTACGCGTCGCTCGATTATCATTTGTCGGGCTATCAGGCGAGCAAGCTGGTCAAGCTCGATGTACTGGTTTCCGGCGAGCCGGTCGATGCTCTTTCCGTAATTCTCCACACCGACACCGCAACATCAAAGGGGCGTCTGCTCACCGCCAAAATGAAAGAGCTGATCCCGCGGCAGATGTTCGAGGTCGCCATCCAGGCCGCCATCGGCAGCAAGGTCATCGCCCGCGAAACCGTCAAGGCAATGGGCAAAAACGTCATCGCCAAATGCTACGGCGGCGACATCTCACGCAAACGCAAGCTGCTCGAAAAACAAAAAGAAGGCAAAAAGCGAATGAAAAAAGTCGGGCGCGTCGAGATACCGCAAGAGGCCTTTTTGGCGGTGCTTAAAGTTAATGAAGGGTAAATGTATCAGATAATACTGGACACAAATTTTATTTACTCTGCCATCCGATCTAATGCCGGAGCCTCATACAAACTTTTAATGATGATGCCGAGCGAGCTTTTTGAAGTTAATGTCTCTACTCCATTGGTTCTGGAATATGAAGAGATTTTAAAGCGACCAGACAGCAAGATCGCCCTGAGCCACAAAAGGATCGATGACATACTGGATTATATATGCACAAATGCAAATAAACGGCGAATACACTTTTCTTGGAGGCCATTGCTGACCGATCCGGACGACGATTTTTTGTTGGAATTGGCGGTTGAGTGCGAGTGCGATTTTGTTATTACATATAATGTTCGCGACGTTTATCCGATCAAAGACTTTGGAATAAAAGTGGTGACTCCAGGGGAATTTTTGCGTATAATCGTCGGAAAGATATGAACGTCATTCAGGAAATAAAGCTGCCGAATTATCTGATCAATCATGTCAGGGAACTTGCCAAGCGCGAAGGTGTGACGGTCGATCAATTCATAGCCTCAGCCATTGCAGAAAAGGCATCCGTCTGGTCGTCACTTGATTATCTCGATGAACGTGCAAAACGCGGCAGCCGCGAAAAATTTCTGGCAGCAATGGCAAAAGTCCCAAATGTTGAACCTGATGAGTGGGACAAGCTCGACTAGACTTTTGGTAAGTTAGAGTCTTTGCCGTATGAAAATCATACGAATCTCCATTCTCATTTCCACATTTTTGCTTTTAGCAGTTTTCTCAGCTTACTCTCAAGACAGCATTCCAAAAGATCTTAGTGTCACCCTCGAAAGAACGATGTGTTTCGGGTGGTGTCCGGCGTATGTGCTGAAAATTTACGCGGATGGAACGGTGACTTTTACACCCGAGGGAACATTTGCCCAGCGTGATGGCGGGCCAATTCCGACTTTTCCGTTAACAAGCAAGATAACTAATGACCAATTAAACCTATTGTTTTCAGAGGTTAAAAATATTAATTTTTTTTCGCTGCAAAAGGAATATGGTAAAGCCGGAAGATCCAAAGGGAGTTCCAATTGTCCCGAATCTTGGACCGACAGCCCTTCGGCATACATCACTATAATTGCAAACGGAAAGCGAAAAAGGGTCAGTCATTATCTCGGTTGTAGCGGCACAAGAACACTCAGCGATCTAGAGAGGTTTGAGGTTGGGATCGACAAGATCGCAAACACAGATCAGTGGACTTCGCAGTTTGGCTGGGGCGGGGGTGCTTCGGTCGTCGATCTTCTTCTGAGCAGCAACTAGCTTGCCGAACTCAGCACTAACAAGCAGATCAGGGTAAAAACGGTAGCTGCCGATCCCGATAACGACCCTTTGGTTTATATCTACAATGTTTCCGGCGGCAAAATCATCGGCAGAGGATACGAGGTGATTTGGGATCTCTCAAATGCTCCTGTTGGAACTTACTCAATTACCGCCGCAGTTGATGATGGTTGCGGAATATGCGGCAAGACCGTTACGAAAACGATAACTATCAAATAAGCGGTTGCAGCGGAGAGATATTCCCCGGCTAACCCAAACCTATCCGCTGTAGCAGATCGTTAAACCGGGCATCTCCTCGCAGAGGCTCTAATAAAGGTTCGTGTTTGGCATAGACGATTCCCCGGTCGCGTTGTTCAAATGCTTGTTCGAGCCATGAGAGCGACGTTTCTTTGTCGCCAAGACGTATTGGTACAAGCGATTTTAGATAGCGCGGGTAATTTTTGAGATGCGGGCGGGTTTCGTATTGGTCGAGCCGTTTGTGCCAGACACCGTTCATCCCGTTTTGCCGATAGGCTTCTTTTAGTTCTTCGCCGATCTCAGCGGGCTCGCCAAAGAGAGTCGCGGCGATAGCAAAAGTATCGACCGCCTGCTGCTCCATTCCACCAAATTCATAGCCAAATCCCAAGTAAAAATGCCCGTATGCTGACGCCGGATCCAAGGAGATCACTTTTTGGCCCTGTGCGATAAGCCGCGCGTCGTCGTGTTTTGTGTAATAAAACCCCGCCAGTCCAACCGCGATAGACGCCGAGGTTGGTGCGAGTTCGATAGCCCGTTTGAAATGTTTTAACGCTTTGTCGAATTGCCCGGTGACGCAAAGGTGATCGGCATACCATTGATGGGTGGTGGCGTGTACAGGGTTTAGCTCGAGTGATTTTCTAAACGATCTTTCAGCTCCATTCCAGTCCCAATCGTAAAAGGCTTGTGCATAAGCCAGCGTTGCGTGGGCCTCGGCGAGTTGGGCGTCGTTTTTTTCGTCGGCCGCTTTGGCTCCGTTGCCGTTTTGTTTAAGCCGATCGGGGACCGCCGCGGCATAATACTCAGCTAATAGCTGATGGCTATCGGCGAGGCCGGCGTATGCCAATGCAAAATCAGGGTCTTGTCTTAGAGCTTCCTCGAAACGCATGACCGCCTGTTTCAGGCTCTCTCCGGTGCGTTTATTCCAAAAAGAGCGTCCCTCAATATACGCTTTATAAGCGTCGGTATTAACCGTTTCGCCGGAACCAAATCGCTGAAATCTATCTAGATTTCTGACATTGTCGTCAGCCTCGGTGACCGTTGCAATGAACTGATATCCGCGGCTCGGAGTCGTGATGATGTATTTTGGCTGTTTTTTATTCTCGCCAAGAGTTTTCCGCAAAACAAATATTGTCTGAGAAAGATTTCCTTCTTCGACAACCGAGCCTCCCCACACACGGTCGAGCAGCTCGTCTTTTGTCAGCAGCCGTCCGTTGCTGCACACGAGCGTGATCAGCAGCAGCACGGCCTTTGGAGTTAACGGCACAGCTTCGCCTGAGCGAAGGCGATAAAGCTGGCGGGCATTCGCATCAAGACGAAAATCCCCGAACTGGTAGATACGGGACGTATTCATTTCGGCACTGACAGGCAACAAAAACGGATATTTGACCCTAGTTTTGAGGAATTTTGAGAACAAGTCAAGCGAAAATCAGATTGGTATTCAGAGAGAATTGACGGGGATCGACGTTTTTGGGCCTGATCTCACGCTAAAGGTTTAGGCGGGTTAAGGGGAATTATTATGTTGACGAGGCGCGTTTTTGCAAAATTGACATCGGGCTGGCGTAGTTACGGGTCGCTATTGATATTTTTCATTACTGTCATTTTTACTTCCGCATTTGACGTCAGTTGCCCGCCGCCCAGCGAGATACCACCACCCGAAGGAACATATGATCCTAGATTCTACGAGGGCGGGGTAGGCGTACAGGGCAAGGTCAACTGCATGGTGAGAGACCCGAGGACCGGAATGGTCTTTGTCGGCGGAGCGTTTAGGGCGGCGGCGGCGGGCAGTGCCTATAACATCGCGATCTACGATCCGGCGAACAATTCGCTCTATCCGTTGGCAAACGGAGGCATAGATTCAGGCGGAATAGTCAAGGCCCTGGCGATCTCAGGCAATTACCTTTATGTAGGTGGCTATTTTCGGGAAACTTTTGACGGAGACGTCGATGACCTGAATCACATTGCCCGTTATAAAATCCTGCCTGACACCGCCGATCCCAATGAACAGCGGTGGTTTCCGCTGGCGGAACAGGGCACGAGAACGCCTGTCCTAGCTCTCGCGGTCGCCGGTGACAAGCTGTTTGTCGGCGGAGGTGCGGATGCAGAAACGTCCGCCGGGCACGAGATGCACGGGCTCGCTATCTACGAAAATATCAATCACATTAGCGGCGGCAATTGGCGAAATGTTGCGGGCAACGGCCTGACAGGTTTTGTGAATGCCCTGGCGGTCAATGGCATTGATGTTTACGTTGGCGGCGGGTTTACCCGGCCTTTCGTTGGGGCTACGCCGGTAATGAACCGGATCGGACGTTACAATATTGGTGCTACTGCGAACCTTGATACTTGGCGCTCGCTTAGGAACCAGAGCAGTGACACCGGGCTCGATTCGAGCGTCTCTGCGCTGGCCGTCAGCGGCGACTATCTCTACGTTGGCGGCAGCTTCACAAACGCGGTCGGATCTGTGCCGCCGATCCCCATGCGCTATATCGGCCGATACAATATGGAGGCGGCAGATTTCCAAACCGCATGGTCGCCGCTCTCTCGCAATGGGCTATCCAGCTCAGTCTACGCGTTAAAGGTCGAAAACAATAAGATGTTCGTCGGCGGTGCCTTTATTCAGTCGGGAGATGTCTCGCCTGCGATACCGTTAAGTCTTTCAAAAATTGCAGTTTATGACCTGACAGCGGCCACGTGGAACGCCATGGACGGTGACGGCCTGTTTGACGATCATGGTGAGAATGTAGTCGATGCGCTCGAGGTTTCGGATAATTTTTTATACGCGGGCGGATGTTTTAACCGCTCGGGCGACTCTTCGCGGACGGACCTTCACGGACTGGCGGGATATACGCTCTCTGCCGTAGTGCGTCCACTTAGCGATAAAAAGTCATCAGCGGCCGTGGCAAATCCGAATATCGTTCCGCTGGGATTTCACAACGGCAAGGCTTTAGATAACACGATCATGGGCCTTGCGGCGGACGCCAGCGGTAATATCTACGCGGGCGGAGGATTTACCGCAACCAGTGATGGGTCCGTCACCGGGCTCAATAATATTGCGCGTTATGATCCGGTAACGGCGACCTGGACGCCGCTCGCAAATGACGGGCTTAACGGAGCCGTTTCAGGCGTGGCGGTTGACGGAAACTATCTGTATGTCGGCGGCTCATTTACCCGCACGGCTGATCTGACCGTGGTTCTGAACCGCATCGCCCGATATGACCTTACGACAGACACTTGGTCCGCACTTCCGGGTAATGGGCTGAACGGCAGCGGTGTATCCGCGGTTGCTATTTCAGGTACGAGCCTGTTTGTCACGGGCGAATTTTCGCGTACAACGACCAGCTCCGTGCTTAATCTCAACCGCGTGGCTCGATTTAATACTTCTACGAATACATGGTCACCGGTCGCCGATAACGGCCTGAACGGCACGGTTTATTCACTCGCGATCTCTGGTAACGATATGTTTGTCGGCGGATTCTTTTCTCAGACGTTTGGCGGAGCAACGACCGGCTTGAATTTCGTAGCTCGCTACAATATCGCTACAAACACGTGGTCGGCGCTTACCGGTAATGGCCTAAACGATTCGGCGAGGCTATCGATCTTTGGTAATTCGCTGTATGCGCGCGGAAACTTTACGCAGACCTTTACAGGCTCTACCGCATTAAATAAGCGTGCGTACTACGACACGACGACCAATACATGGTCACCGATCGGCGGAGCACAAGACGATCTGGATCGGGCGATCCTTACAAATGCCATGGTGCGCGTGGGTAACGAATTGTATCTGGCCGGGAGTTTTTACGACATGGGCGGTGCCCCGGCACAATATCTGACCCGGATATATTTGCAGCAGTGGAAAGTGCCGGCGGCGAATTCGGATTGGTTTGATAATGCGAACTGGGCGACCGGCACCGCTCCCGCTACGAATTCGAGCGCCGTCATTCCAACGGGTTCAGGTAATGTAAATATCGGCACAGCGGACGTGGTTATGCACGACCTCAACGTCAACGGCGGCAGCTTGAATGTTGCAACAGGCCGAACATTGACGATAACCGGGATATTAAGCCTAAATGGCGGCACGATCACCGGCGGCGGAACGGTCGCGATAACTAGTTGCCTTCCGGACGGCATTATGGGCGGAGATCGGTTTGTGTATATCCAAACGACCCTCGTCAGATGCGTCAATAATACTGATCCATTCATATTTCCTGTCGGAACGGCAAATGGTTATTCGCCGGTCATCGTCCGGGATATTGCCGGAACCGGAAACGTCTCGGTAAAAGCAAACCAGGGATCATACTCAAACGCGGCGAGCGGATTGCCGGTAAACAGGCTTGCACGCTGGTGGCAGATCGAAAATCCGGGCGGCGGTGTGACTTCATCAAACATTTTATTCGGGTATAACGACGCTGATATCTCCGGGGTCGAAAGCGGCTACAGAGCGTATCGAATTTCCGGCGGCAACGCCAATCTCATAACCAGCACTGTCAACATATATTCGAACCGGGTCACCGCAAACGGTGTGACCGGCTTTTCGGACTGGACGCTGGCACAGGGTGTTTCGACAGCGGCGAGTGTGTCGGTCACGGGGCGCGTTTTGACGAGCGAAGGACGCGGCATAACAAACGCCATTGTCACGATCACGGATCAAAACGGGAATCAGCGAAGCGCGATAACCGGCAGGTTTGGCACCTATAGATTTGGAGATCTAACGTCGGGTGAAACGTACGTCCTCACAGTTCGGTCGAGACGATTTTTATTTGAATCGCCGACACAAGTTATTTCAGTGGTGGACAATATCAATGACGCGGATTTTATTGCATTGCCGCAGCAAGCAAAACTCGAAGTATTGAGGATCAATTACGGTAAGTTTCGATCAGTTCGCTGACTCTTGATTCAACACGCTGTCTGATACTGTCGAGATCGGCTTGCGAATGGGCTTCAAACCTCAAGACCAATAGGGTCTGTGTGTTTGACGGGCGGACGATGCCCCAGCCGTTTTCAAAAATAATGCGGGCGCCGTCGATGGTGTTGACGGTGTGGCCAAGGGCGGCAAAGTGTTCGCCGACGCGGCGTGCGACGTCAAACTTGATCTCGTCGGGGCAAGCGATGCGCAGCTCGGGCGTTGAAAAAGTTTTTGGCAGATCGGCGAGCATTGCCGACAGCGGTTGATCTGTTTTCGAGAGTATCTCCATCACGCGGGCACCGGCGTATGCCGCGTCGTCAAAGCCGTAAAACCGGTCGGCAAAAAAGATATGGCCGCTCATCTCACCGGCCAGCACGGCACCGGTCTCACGCATCTTTGCTTTGATTATCGAGTGGCCGGCCTTCCACATCAGCGCCACGCCGCCGTGATCCGCAATATCGTCAAACAGCGTCTGCGAACATTTTGCTTCGGCGATGACGATCCCTCCGGGATGCGTGGCAAGTACGTCTCGTGAGAGCAATATCATCAGCTCGTCGCCCCAGATGATGCGGCCGGTCTCGTCAACGACCGTGATCCGGTCGGCGTCGCCATCGAACGCAATACCAAGATCGGCCTTTTCCTGCTGAACGGTTTTTATAAGATCCGTCAGATTTTCAGTGATCGACGGGTCGGGGTGATGATTTGGAAATGTCGGGTCGGGGTCGGTGTAAAGCCCGACGACCTCAACACCTAGCTTTTCATAGATCGGCACCGCGGTGATGCCGCCCATGCCGTTTCCGGCGTCAACAACGACTGTTAATTTACGCGGGCCGAGGGCGATGCGGGACACAAGGTCGCTGCAATAGTCATCGAGAACATCCAATGTTTCGTTAGAACAGTGAGTCTGGCCGCCCGCTTGCGTCCCGAGTGGTCGGGATTCTGACAGGGCGATCTCTCTGATATCGCGTATCTGATCGCCAAACAGGCTGGCGGTGCCGAGGCTCACCTTAAATCCGTTGTGGTCTGGCGGGTTGTGCGAGCCGGTTATCATCACGCCGCCATCTACATCTTTTGTAAAAAGGGTGTGATACAAGACCGGCGTCGGGACCATCCCGACCTGTACGGTGTCACAGCCGGTTGCGTGCAGGCTCTCGGTCAAGATCTCACAAAATCCCGGCGAGCTACTACGGGCGTCATAGCCGATCGCGATGCGTTTTGCTCCATTCGCACGCAAATATGTGCAGATGGCTTTGCCGATCACGGCGACCGTCTCGTCGGTCAATTGTCTGCCGACAACGCCGCGTATGTCGTATTCCCTAAAAATATTTGGGTCGATCGTTGCCATTTGGTAACGCTATTCTTACCTATGGCCGCGAACGGCGCAATCGCCGCATCCGCAATTTATGTGCAGAACAGCGATATTTGCTATACTTTGACACGCGCGTTCGGGCAACAGGCGAGAGCCGTACCGCATCGAATTAGTGCGTCAATTTATCGATTGGTTATTGCCGTTTATGACAAAAATGGGTTTCAAATTTGTATTTATCAGCATTGTTTTGACGTTTGTCTGTGCGATCGGAGTATCGGCGCAAAAGCCAACACCGGTTCCTACCCCGACGCCAACGGGTGATGACACCGGTGCGACCAAGGTTTTTGAGGTTCGTCTGCCCGTGACGGTGACTGAGACCGCAAAGCCTAGGAAAGATGAGCTTGTAAAGGGCATGACGCGGGACGATTTCCTAGTTTTTGAGGACGGCGTCCAGCAAGAGGTCACGTTCTTTTCCGACGAAAAGACCAATCCGCCCATATACGTCGGCGTTTTGATGGACACATCGCCCTCGACGGCGGGTAAGATCGGCTTTTCAAAAGAAGCGGCCAAAAATTTTATCTACACCGTCACGCGTCTGCGAAAAGACAAAGCGGCGTTTATGACGTTTGACCACGAGATCACGCTGCGTCAGGATTTTACCGACAAGCTAGATCTGCTTGATAAGGCCGTCGATAAGGTAAAAGCTACGGGCTCGCAGACTGCGCTATATGATGCGATCTGGCAGTTTTCGGATGAAAAACTCCGAAATGTGCCGGGCCGCCGCGTCATCGTTTTGATCACTGATGGCGACGACACCTTTAGCCGTGCGGACCTGAGAGACGCTGTGGATATCGCCCAGCGAACCGAAACGACCATTTTTGGCATCTCTACAAAGGCAGGGTTTTTGGGAACCGTTCCCGGCGTCGATGCCGGAACGGTCAAGGATAAAGGCGACAAATTTCTCGAGCAGCTTTGCTTAGAGACCGGCGGTCAGGTTTTCTTTACGGGCGACATGCTCGCACTCGAACGGGCTTTTAAGAAAATATCCGACGAGTTGCGGTCGCAATATATCATTACGTATAAACCGGCCGATCAGAATTACGACGGGCGTAACCGCAAGATCGAGGTCAGATTTAACGACAAGACAAAGACCGAGAAATACAAGATCCGCACAAAGGCCAGCTATCGCGCGATCAAAGACAGTTTGAAGTAGGACGTAAGATGTTGACGAAAAAGGCATTTATTACAGGATTTACTATCGCGGTAGCCGCGATCTGGCTGATCGGGTTTTCGATCACAGATGCGCAGGTAACGACGCCAAATCCTGTCACAAAATCGCCTTCGCCGACACCTACGCCCGCTCCGACACCGGATGACGAGATCATCAAGGTCGATACTGAGGTCGTTAATGTGCTGTTTACGGCCCAGGACCGCAACCGGCGATTGCTCACCGATCTGAAGCAAGGCGATATTCGTCTGCTTGAGGACGGTAAGGAACAGGAACTCGTCGCATTTTCGCGTCAGGTAGATCTACCGCTGAGCCTGGCGATATTGATCGACACGAGCGGATCGCAGGAACGCACATTGCCTGAAGAAAAGGCGGCAGCGATATCGTTTTTAGAATCGGTCGTGCGTCCGGCAAAAGACGAGGTTTGTATAGTTTCTTTCACCGGCGAAGCGACGCTTGAGCAAGGATTTACAAATAATTTGACGCGTCTCAGACGCTCGGTCAATCAGGTCAGGTTTATTCCGCCGTCAGGATATATTGGCGGTGGCGTGATGACAGGAACACCGCCGATCTCCGGCGATAATCAAGCCGTGGTCGGTTCGACGGCGATCTGGGACGCGATATGGGTCACGTCTGACGAGATACTCGGGCCTGCACCGGAAAAGACACGCAGGGCGATCATTTTGCTTTCGGATGGAGTAAATACTTTTGGTAAAAAGAAACTAGATGACGCTGTGCAGGCGGCCCTGAAATCGGAGGCGGTCATTTATTCGATCGGCATCGGGGATAATTTTTTCAGCGGCGTTGATCGCGGCTCGCTAAATAAGATCTCCGAGCGGACAGGCGGACGGGCTTATTTTCCTAAGGATGAACGCGAGCTGCGCGAGGCATTTAGCCAGATCCAGGACGAGATGCGTTCGCAATATCTGGTCGCTTACGAGCCGACAAATCAAAACCGCGACGGTGTGTTCCGCAAGATCGAGATCACATTGACCAGCCCGCAGATGCAAAAAGACAAGGTCAAGGTCACGCACCGCCAGGGCTATTTTGCCAAAACCCCGCAAAAGAAATAGTTGACCCGATCCATTTGAATATATGTCGCCGAAGATGATAATTGTTCATCTTTGGCGATTTTTATGAGCGACTATAAATTTGTGACGATCTGGATGATCGACGCCCCGGTTGAAAAAGTTTGGGACGTGATCGAGGATGCCGATGCCTGGCCTGAGTGGTGGCGGGGCGTCCTACGCAGCGTTGAGTTAAAACCGGGTGACGAAAACGGGGTCGGCAGCATTCGCCGGACCACCTGGAAAAGCGCTCTGCCGTATAAGCTCGAATTTGACTCAGAGATATTGCGGGTCGAGCGGCACAGCCTTATCGAGGCTAGGGCTTTTGGGGAGCTTGACGGCCATGGATTGTGGCAGTTTGAGGTAACCCATGATAGCAAAACCCGGGTTCAATACGATTGGACTGTCAAAACCACAAAAGCTTGGATGAACATACTCGCACAGGTCGCGAGGCCCCTTTTCCGGTGGAATCACGATCGCGTAATGCAATGGGGCGAAGATGGACTAAAGCGCAGGTTAGGAGTTTAACCAGCGACGGACGTTATCCACCACACATTACCAAATGGATCGGCGACGCCGCAGCTGCGGCCGTATTCCTGATCATCCGGCGGCATGATCGTTTCTGAACCCGCTTCGAGAGCCTTTTTGTACGTCTCGTCGGCATTGTCAACATAGACGAACATATTCGCCGTTGCCGGTTTCCATTCGTCGCGGCTCTGCGAAAACATTATCGTGCTGCCGTTGATATTTGCTTCGCAATGACCGATGATGTCTTCGCGAGTGTCTTGATGCGTCATCTCAGCATCAAAAACTGTTTTGATAAAATCGATAAACCCGGCCGCGTCCTCCATCATCAAGTACGGCATTATCGCTTGGTGTCCGTTTGGAATATTCATATTTTTCCGTAGTTAATTTGTCCAGCCCCACGGAGCCTCAGGCGCGGCAATGGTCTTTTTCAGGTCAAACTTGATACTAAAATGCCGTTCGCTACCCATTCTTCTCAGGTTATAACTAAAGTACTCGCCCGGGATCAGATCGATCCACCAGACGTTTGTCGCGGCGGCGGCGATCACGGCAACCGTTTTGTCGTCCGCCGGAAACATCTGTCTGGTCGGCATTCCGACGCTCGTCGTCCAACCGCCGTACATCGTCACCTTGTCAGGCTTTCCGTCCTCGTGACGATGATCGTGGCGAAGCTCGATGCGGCCTTTTTTGCGGGTCAATATCCACGTCCGCGAGCGGTCGCTGCCGACAAAAAACGGTATGCGGATGCGGTCTTTTTCGCAAGAGCGGACATGCATCACGAGAGCTTTGTCCTTAAATGTCGTATCGTCCGCCGGAGCGGCAGCGACCATACCGGCGTATGAGTTGCCGCATAGTTTTTTCAGCTCGTCCCAAAATACCTGTTCCGGCGACTGGCAAACGGCTGCAAGCATGAAGCACCATCACGGCTAGAAATAAGATGAGGGTCCAGATCGGTTTGTGCATTTTGATGTTAGTAGGTAAAGACCTCGACCTTTTCGAGCGTGCCGTTCTTCATCTTTATCACCCAGATAACCGAGTATTCGGTGTCGGGGACTTGTTTGAAAACCTCTTTCTTGGTGAACAGGTTGGCAAGCGCAGGCGTCGTGTTTGAATGGCCGACAATGACAAATTTTTTGAATTTGCTCGCCATCACCTCATCTACCAGCTTTTGCTGATCTGACGGATTATAGATCTGTATCTCTTTCTTACGCTTATCGGCAAGAGGTTTGACCGAGTCGCGGGTCCGTTTGAAATTGGTCGAATAGATCGCATCAGGCTTGTATTTGCCAACCGCTTTTACCATCAACAACGCCCGGTCGCGTCCGGCTTGTGACAACTCGGGATCGGTCTTATCCGCCGTCGCCGACGAATCCTTTTCAACATGCCGCACTAGGACGATGGTTTTTTTCTGAGCGAGAGTGGTTTGGGCAAACACACCGAGCACAATAGCCAGCATGACGGCCAGATACAATTTAGTTTTCATATGTAGCAAATTTACCAAATTAGCCTGACTTCTGCTAAACTCACACAAATTCTCAAACAAATATCTTTGTCTAACAGGAGCCTAAAATAATGAGCGAACAGGATAAGGACAAGATCGCGTCGGACGATTATGAACGCGAGCTGGATACGGATCTGGATGATAAAACTGCCGACAAGCCTAAGGGTATGGCTTTGCACACCAAGATACTGATCGGCTTGCTCGTCGGTATATTTGGCGGGCTGGCGGTGAACCTTTATCTTGGTGGTTCTGACGCTCGGGTTACGTCGTTCATCGCAAATTTTACTAGTCCGATCGGTACGTTGTTTCTCAATCTGCTGCTGATGATCGTCGTGCCGCTGGTGTTTTCGTCGCTGATCGTCGGCGTTGCGGGCATCGGCGACGTGCGAAAACTGGGCCGCATCGGCCTAAAATCTTTTGTCTATTGTCTGATCATCTCGGCGATCTCAGTCGTTATCGGCTTGGGATTGGCGAATACGATCCGTCCCGGCGACCGCATCGATCCTGAGGTCAAGGCCCAGCTCGAACAAAAATATTCGGGTGATGCCAAGGGCCGCACCGAGGCACAGAAAAAAGCCGACGAAGCCGCCAAAGCCGACACACCGCTGATGCAGGTCGTGAAAACTGTCGTGCCAAAGAGCGTTTTCAATTCGATCGCGGGCGAAAATCCTAACATGCTGCACATCATGTTCTTTGCGCTGATCATCGGTGTCGCGATCACGCTGCTGCCCGCGCCGGTTTCTGCTCCGTTTGTCAGCGTGATGGAATCGCTGTTTGCGATCACGTCAAAGATCATCGACATCATCATGAAATTTGCCCCGTACGCGGTGGCGTGTCTCATATTTGGCAACATCGCCGTCTTTGGCGTCGATCTGCTCAAATCGCTCGGCTGGTTCGTTGCGACGGTGCTGCTCGGGCTGGGACTGCACTTCTTTGGCGTGTATTCGCTGTCGGTGTGGCTGTTGTCAAAGATCAATCCGATCGAGTTTTTCAAACGCGTCCGCACCGTTATCGTCACGGCGTTTTCTACCTCGTCGTCAAACGCGACGCTTCCGACGGCATTACGCGTCAGCCATGAAAACCTCGGCGTTCCAAAAGAGATAAATAGCTTTGTGCTAACGGTCGGTGCGACCGCCAACCAAAACGGCACCGCTCTGTACGAGGGCGTGACCGTGCTGTTTATCGCACAGCTTGCCGGCGTTGACCTGACGCTCAGCGTTCAGCTAATGGTCGTCTATATGGCGATACTTGGCGGCATTGGCACGGCGGGCGTCCCGTCAGGTTCGATACCATTTATCATTGGCATCCTTGCGATGATCGGCATCGATCCGGCATTGATCGCGATCATTCTCGGCGTTGACCGCATTCTCGATATGTGCCGCACGACGCTCAATGTCGTCGGCGACATCACGGCAGCGACATTTGTCGCCCGTAGCGAGGGTTACGAACTACTGACGACGACGGAAAATAAGCGGATCGGCTAGAGAACAATGTTTCCTATCGGCGACGACAACTCGGACCGGCACACGACGCCGGTGGTCAATTACACGATCATCGGCGTCAATATCCTCGTGTTTCTGCTGCTGCAGCGGCTTGGGTCAAATGAGCCGTTCGACTACGCCTTTTCGCTCGTCCCAAAAGAGATCATGACCGGCGTCGATATCGTCGGGCCGCAGGTGATACAGGTCGGCGGCGAATTAGCCCGCGTAGATCATTACGCGACGCCGCTGCCGGTTTATTTCAACTTTCTCAGCTCGATGTTTATGCATGGCGGCATTATGCATATTTTTGGCAATATGCTGTTTCTGTTTGTATTTGGCGACAACATTGAGAACCTGATCGGGCATATCAGGTATGCCATTTTTTATGTGCTGTGCGGATTTGGTGCAGCGGCGGCACAGATCATGATGGGGCCGGATTCAATCATACCGATGCTCGGTGCGTCTGGTGCTATTTCCGGTGTGCTCGGCGGATATCTATTGCTCTTTCCAAAACGCGAAGTGCGGGCGCTCATATTCAACTTCGTGACTGCCGTTCCTGCGTTTGTTGCCATCGGTATCTGGATCGTTTATCAGCTTGTGCTCGGCTATCTGACGCCGTCAGGCGGCGGCGGCGTCGCATATGCGGCTCACATTGGCGGATTTATCGCCGGTTTTGCATTGATAAAGATATTTGCGATCGGCAAAAGCTCTCCGTCATTTACCCGACAGTAATTTCGACAAAAATTCGCGGTCATCCCACGTGCCAAAATTACCTTGGCGGACGATCACCATATCCAGTGAGCGGATAATGTAAAGCCGCTGATTGCCGGCTCCGGCGGCCATAAACAGATCGCTGACGCCCTCGGCGATGCCGTTTTTCATGATCCCCTCGACGGCTCCGCCGATCATACGGCCACGCGGATCTTGGCCCTTTTGATTGAGCCAAAACGTGATGCCGTATGCGGGATTTGTTTTTGACCCGACGGAAAGCTCGTCCAGTATCTTTTTGCTTACGATCTGTTTCCCATTCCATTTGCCGTTGTTTTTCAGTAACTGGCCAAACTTAACCCATTCGCGTGCGGTCAGGCTCGCCCCTTGGGGTAGCAAAGGCTGGCCGTCAACGTTTCGCCAAAACCCGACCTCCAAACCGATCGGGTCGAGTATCCGCCGCTTTAGATACGCCATCACGCTTTCGTTTTTTGGTTTTAGCTTGCGCGTCATCAGCTCGCCAAATATCTGAAACGGCGCGGGGCCGTATTCGAAATATGTGCCCGGTTCGTAACTTGCGTTTGATCTGATAGCGTCGGCATAACTCGGTACACGGCCGATCTGTCCGGCGTCGATGCCGCTGGTCAGTGACAGCAATTGGCAGATCGTGATCTTTGATTTACGCGGGTCAGATCTCCATTCGGTAATGGTGTCGGCAACCTTTTCATCGAGACTTTTGATGAGCTTGTCGTCTATCGCGGCGGCGGCCATCACGCCGCAAAAAGATTTTGTTCCGCTTGCGAGAAAATGTGCCCGGTCGGCAGTGTTGCCATTTTGATAGTCCTCAAAAACGATCTTGTCGCCCTTCATCACCAAAACTGACACGCCCCGATTTTGGCTCGAATAATCAGCCGCGAGCTTATATCGTTCGGTTTCGGAAAGCGTCTTTTGGCCGTAGCTGTTGCAGGCTACAGAGATGATCGCCAACGAGATGAGTAAAAATTTATGCATATAAATACCTACACAAAGAGCCGGAGATCAGCATGACTGTTCCCCGGCTCTCAGCGTTCCCCCTTGGACTATTGACGCTGAAACTCAGGAGTTCCGAGCACCAAACTTACAACCTTAAACACATCTGGATTGCCGCTTGGGTTTAGCAGACGAGCCTGACGATTTTGACCGCCCTGCTGGCCCTGACGCATGTTTGGAACATCGACAGGGTCATCAAGCTCATTACCGGCTTTTACCTCGGGCAGCGGCTGCTCGATCTGTTTTAGCAGCAGAGCACGGCTGTTTGCCGAGATGTCGCCATCGAGCAAACCGGCCAGAGCCTTGTCGAGGATCTGCGATTTGTCCTTAGACTCAAACCCCTTGAGATCGACACGCGTGCCCGGAATGCGGTTGCTGGCGATGGCGACGGCAAAATTGAGGCGTTCGAGCAGAGCACCGGTGTTGACCCAGTCCTCTGCCGTGTCGGGATAACCGGTCGGAGCCTGATAACCGTATGGCACCTCGCCGAGCTTGTTGAGCATCGCGGCTAGGGCCGGGCTTGCGTTGGTATCGGCACCAAGCGTGCGGATCGAGCTGACGGCAAGCTCAAACGGCGATTTGATCTTTGCACGATAGTTTTCCGGGGCAAAGAAATCTTTGTCGGTAAAGAGTGCCTTGAGCGTTGTTTTGATGTCGCCCTTAGATTTTTGAAACGCCTCGGCAACGCGTCCGACCAGAGCATCGCTCGGCGTATCGCTGACAAATTTGACGGCCAGCTTGCGGGCGATGTACTTTGCGGTCGCTGGGCTTGAGACAAGTATATCGATGACCTTGAGGCCGTCTTTGACGCCACCCTCATCAACCTTTTGGCCGAGCACCGTCTTTGATCCGCCCTCGTGCCAACGCGAGTTGAAGTAAAATTCGCCGCTCTCGATATCGTCCGGCACACCCGCAAGCCGCTGGATGCGTTCGAGTTGGCGGTTATCGGTGCCCTTGATGTCGTACGCAGCCGCACGACGGTAGCCACGCGGATCAGCTATGGTCCAGCCGGTAAAGCATTTCGCGACCTCGATGATGTCGTTTTGCGAATAGCCGCCGTCCACGCCAAGCGTGTGCAGTTCCATCAACTCGCGGGCATAATTTTCGTTGATGCCACGTCTCTGACGTTGCTGCTGTGCCTGCGGATTGGCTTGCGCATCTTTGATCCGCTGATCGATCTGGGCGTCGGTCGCACCTGTCTGCTGTTTGATACGGTCGCGCATCTGCTGATTCAAACGTCCACCGTTTTGCATTAGCTGCTGCAAACGCCGTGCGTTCTGGCCGTTATTGTTTGCGTTACCAGCATTGGGCGAAACCGACTCAAAATTGTCCAGGTAAAAGAGCATCGCCGGATGCTGTGCCGTGCCGACGACTAGGTCCTTAAAATTACCGAGAGCGTTTTTACGCAGCACGTCGCGCTCATAGCTGGGAATGTACCAGCGGACGGCGGCCTTGCCGGCAAAGACGTTGAAATGATTTTGCCAAAAATCTACCATCACCTCTTGCAGCTGACGTTCGGAATATACGGCACGCAACACGCGGTTAGCGACGATCGACGGCAAGATCTGATTTGCCGGTTTGAGGTCGTATTTGGCGTAAAGCTCGGCGATCTTTTGCCGACGCTCACGCTGCTGGGCTTGTGTCACGTCGCCTTGTTGCTGATTGGCGTTTTGCTGATTATTGCGGCCTTCAAGCTGCTGCAGCAACGCACCCGGATTTGGATATTTTGCAAAAAGCTCGGACGTCGAGAGATTAAATATTTCGAGATCCTTGACCTTTGCCGTTGCCGCCGCGTCGTCGATCGACGCAGGGTTTAGCTGCTGATCGATATATTTTTGCAGCCCTAAAGCTTTTACTTTTTGCACATCGCCGGGACGTGCACCAAACCCAAGCCGATTGAGTACGTGCATTATCTTTTGCTCGTCAGAGAGCGGTTTTAGGCCTGTACGAGTTTCCGCACGCAGCAGAAAAGCCGGTGCGAGCAATGTGGCCAGCGAAATGGCCGCGAAAATTCTTTGTAATGTGTAAATATGCCGTTTCATCTTATTAGTACCCCGAAAAATATGATCGCAAACTATTGCTGCTGTCAGGTTAGACGCCCCGCCTGGCAAAAAAGGCGAATAATTGTTTGACGCTCTTAACGGGCCACGCTCGAACATTAGGACAACAGATCGCTCCGCAAACACATCTAACCCTCGAAATCTAGCTGATTATGAGCTAGAATTGCGACTGGTAGAGATATTATCCGCGAGGCCCTCGAAAACGATGAAAAAGATCACAGTTTTATATGCGATTTGTGCTGTTGCCCTATTGGCTCTCGCGGCGTTTGGCCAAGAGGAGACGTTTAGCAACCCAAATGTCGAATACACATTTACTCTGCCAAACGAGAAATGGAAAATGACGGTCCCGCCGTCGGCGACCAGCCCAAATGTCGAGTATGTTTACGGCGACCGCGTTGACGGCCATCTCGAGGTTCGCAAACTCACCGTTGCCAAAGGCGCTATACTCAGCGATGTCATCCACGGCGACGAAGAGCAAAAGCTGCAGTTCAAACCCGGTTTTGTTGCGGGTAAAGAGGAGCGTTTTGCCGGACGTTTTAGCGGAACGGTTTATAATTTTGAATACGTCGCTTCGGGCCGCAATATGTCCGGCCGCTACTATTTCCTGCGTACGAACGACACGACCGTCTATGTCCTCAGATTTGCCGGCCGCAAAGATTCGCTCCGCACGATCCTAAACCAAACCGACTCGATCGCCAGGACCTTTGCGACAAAATAGTTGATCTCATACAAAAAGCCCGCAATTTAGTAGGCACGCAACTCACCGTAAATATTGCGCCCTTACTGACTTGCGGGCTTCTGTAATTAAGGATCAGTTCACCGATCTTGATGCAAGTATGTGAGATTCGTCTAGTTCGACGATCAGGTTACCGCTTGAGATCTTGTCCGGCTCGGCGGCCGCTACCGAACGGCCTGAAGCGTTTGTGATGGCGAGTAGGCGTTTGCGGCTGATCTTGCGCGTGTACATCGCCTTGTCGGCGGCCACGACGATCTGATCAAACGTCGCCCCGCTCAGAGGGTAACCGGCCGAACCGAGACTGACGCCAACTTTTGCATCGCCTTTTGAACCGACCGGCAACCTAAAATCGCTGACGGCCCGCTCGATACGGTCGCACAGATCGGCGACATCTTCGGGCTCAGCGTTTGGCACAATGGCAACAAACTCATCACCGCCGTAGCGAGCTAGGAAATCATAATCGCGGAGCTGGCCGAGTATCACCTGGCCGACCTGACGGAGCAGTTCGTCGCCAACCTTGTGGCCAAATGTGTCGTTGACCGCCTTAAACCCGTCTAGGTCGAGCATCAGCAATTGGAAACTCGTATCGCCCCGGCTGGCGCGGCCCGCCTCTCGCTCAAACTGCAATTGCAGGCTGCGTGCGTTTGGCAATCCGGTCATCGGATCGGTCAAAGCGTGGGTCGTCGCTTCGTCGTGGAGCAGCGATTTACCGATCGCGTCTGACGCGATACGCGAGATGGTCTCAAGCAGACGGATGTGCTCTTCGCCATACGCTGCTAGCTCATGCGAATAGATCGTAACGGCCCCAAGCAACTCACCATCGGCGATGAGCGGTACCGCAGCCATCGTCGAATACTGTTCGAGCAACTCGGTTTGTGAATACGTGAAATCGAGATCCGGCTCGGCATTTATCACGGTCTCAGCCGATTTGAGCGCAAAGCCGGTGGCACCCTGGCCGACCTTTATCCGGCGCATCGAGAGTATATCCGCATTGGCTCCCTCGACGTGAGCGGCGGTCGCAAGCTGTTTGTTCTCTTCGAGCAGATAGAGAATGCAGGTGTCGTATGGGACAAATTCACCGACCTTTTTCGTGAACATCTCCAGCGTCTGCTGCAGCGTAACCGAGCCGCTAAATTCGCGTGCAAGTTCGTAGAGGTTAAAGACCTCGCGGTTGGCGAGCTTGATCTGCTCAGCAAAATGTTGATCCTGCGGTTTTGCAATCGGCATACTTTCGCCGGACAGATCGGGGTATGCATGGCCCTGGGCATTGATCTCGGCTTCGAGAAAGCTAAGATTTTTGATCAGCGTCTGGACAATATGTGGATCAAAACGCATGCCGGATCCATCGAGAATGATCTGCCGCGACTGGTCGCGTGGGATCGCCGGCCGGTAGGGCCGTGCTCCGCGTAAGGTGTCATAGGCGTCGGCAACACACAAAATGCGGGCCGTCAGCGGGATGTCTTTGCCTTTTAGGCCGTCAGGATAACCGGAGCCGTCCCAGCGTTCGTGATGGTGGCGGACCGTCGGCACGACCGGAAAGTCAAAGCCGACCTTTTCGAGTATCGATGCCCCTACGACCGGATGTATCTTGGTTTTTTCGAGCTCGGCGGGCGTTAGTTTGTCTGGTTTGCTCAGGATATGATCGGGAATGGCGAGCTTGCCGATGTCGTGGAGCAAAGCCCCTGTTCGCAAAGCGTTGATCTCATCTTCGGACAGGCCCAGGATCTCTCCCAGCCGAACCGCATATATCTGTGTGCGGCGGACATGGCCGATGTCGACTTGGTCGCGAGCATCGATCGCAGTCGCGAGAGCCTCGACCGTTGCCATGTGAACTTGGTTAAATTCGGTCAGCCGACGGGTCTGATGCTCGACACTCTTGACATGCAATCTGTAACCTATCGCAGCCAGACAGAGCAAGAGGCTCATCACTATCAAGCAAGCGTGAACTAACTGTATGACAGATAATGCGGTCAGCAGAACGACCACTAGCACGATCAGGAGCGATACTCCGCAGATCACTTTGGTAGAAGTTCGAAATTTATTCAGGGGCTGTGCTTTCATCACGAACTAACTTTGTCGGGAATAAACGTCCCGATATCTCCCTATTCAACATCAATCTGCGTGCCATAGCAGACACCTTGGCGAATGCTGATCTTGATTGAAATGTATAGGTGGACCTGACCGCGTTTCGGTCAAAACGACAGGTCAATGTGAACGGATGCTGTCAAAAAGACAGCCGTGGGAAACAGGGGAAACTAGTAGTTTTGATCGTCGTAGTCGTAGCCACTAAGATCGTCATCATCCCGAAGCCCGTCGCCGTCATCTTCGCTGAGGTCAAGCTCAAATGGATCGAGCCCTACAACGACCAGCTTTGACGCACACTCGTCGCAGATCACCGTATCGCCCTGTTCAGACTCGGCGTCAACGTAGACCTCTTCGCTGCATTCGGGGCAAATGGATGTCGGCATTTATCGTCTCCGGAAAACTTGTGAGAAGCGGGTTTGTGTTTCGCTTAGCGGCCAAGTGAAAATAGACCCAACATCCAATTTATCTTGAACAAGCACGTTTTGGCAAGAATAATTTGCGAAACTTTAGCGGATGCCATCTAGGCGGGCGTATGCAATTTCCATTTAAATTAAACCCCGATAAAGAATTCGATGTCGTCGGTTTTGGGACGAACGCGGTCGATTATTTGATCACCGTTCCCAAATACCCTGCATTTAATTCAAAGATCGAGCTTGACCATTACACCGAGGAAGCTGGTGGCGAGATCGCATCGACCATGGCGGGGCTACAGCGTCTGGGGATGAAGACGGCGTATGTGGGCAGATTTGGCAGCGACCGTGCCGGGGAGATCGGGCTCGAGTCGCTCGTTGATGAGGGGGTAGATGTTTCTTTTGCAGAAACAGTGGATGGGGCCCGAACACAGGTCGCCTTTATCATTGTTGATGCCGCAAGCGGCGAGCGTACGATCCTGTGGCAACGGGATAAGTGGCTTGGATACAATGCTGGCGAAGCACCTGTGGACCTAGCGGCTCGATGTAAGGTCTTGCATATGACGCCGCACGATACCCAAGCATGTATCCGAATGGCGGCCGAAGCGAAAGCGAATGGAGCAGTCGTCTCGGTTGATATCGATAATATCTTTGACGGCATCGAAGATCTGCTGCCGCTCGTCGATATCTGCATCGCGTCGGCGGATTTCACTCAAAAGCTGCTCGGGAAGACGGATGCGGAACAGGGGCTTCGCAAACTTAGCTCGCGATTTGGTTGTGGCGTTGCAGGTTTAACCTTAGGCGGGAACGGCTCGCTTGTGCTGTGCGGCGGACAACTTATTGAAACGTCAGCATTTGATGTTCCGGGCGGTTGTGTTGACACGACCGGTGCAGGCGATGCTTTTCGGACGGGACTGCTGTACGGCTTGCTGACGAATACATCGGTAGAGGAAAGCTGCCGGACGGCAAACGCTGTCGCCGCGTTAAAATGTCGAGGGCTAGGTGCTAGATCCACACTTCCAACAAAAAACGAACTAACAACAATGTTAAAAAAAGTATAGACTTTTTGACCGTCGCTGTATTACAATCTGTATGTGGACTCCTACCCACCGCACTCATCCCTAACCGCACCTCCAACCGCTGCCGTTAGATCTTCACAAACTGCATACAGAATATGGACTCGAAGATAGGCCTAATAATCCAATTGGCGGGAGTTTCGCTAATAACGCTGTTGACGCTCTTTCTAAGGCGTTCGATCAACGTTGTTGCACTCAAGTATTGGACCAACGCATGGCTGTTTTTATCATTTGCCCTTTTCTGTCTGCGTCTTGCGTTTAGTTACGAGCAGTATTCAACCCAGCTTTTTAGTTTCTACTTTCTTACCGAATACGTCTTTGGATTTTTACTGATCGCCGGTTGCCGCAGCCTGACTGGGAACAGTGAGATGAAGGTCAGGCAAGAGGTTTTTGTACTGCCGTTTATCATCGCCGCTTTTGGACTGCCATTTCTCGGTGACGATTTTAATCTGATCTTTAACATCCACTCTCTCGTAATGTCCGGCTTTTTCATGATCGCCAGCATCTCGCTGTGGAAGACGCGGATCAGAACTTTTGGCTGGAAAGTAATGCAGGTCGCACTAGGTTTGCTGGTGTTTACATTCTTGCAATACTTTGTAGTATTTTCGGCAAGACAATATCTGTTGATCGAGTTTGATTATCTGCAGTACAACTCTGTTATCGACCTAGTGCTGCAGATCTTGCTTGGTTTTGGTATGGTCATCGTCCTGCTCGAACAGGTTTTGTCCGACGCCAAGATCGCCAACGAAAAGCTGAAAAAGGCACACGAAAAACTCGAGGAACTTGCTCACATCGATCCGCTGACCACCGCGTTAAACCGTCACGCATTTCACGGGTATCTGAAACGTCACGGCGATGAGCGTCAGTTGGTCTCAGGCTGTGTTGGGTTTTTTGACATTGACGATCTCAAAGACGTCAATGACAGCTACGGACACGGTGTTGGAGATGCCGCAATCCGTATAGCCGTCAAAGCTATACGCGAAGTGATCCGTCCCGAAGACCTGATTTTTCGTTGGGGCGGAGACGAATTCTTTGTGATCATGATCGGGCTCGATGCCGAGTCAGCCTATATGCGAATGGCAAAGTTTGAGAGATTGCTGACCAACGTCAATGTCGAGGGGGCGGATAAAGCTCTGACGATCGGTGTTTCGCACGCATTTGAGAATTTTGGCGATCTGGCCGACCTCGAAAATACTATCGCAAAAGCGGATGCGATGATGTACATGAATAAGCAGCAACGCAAAGTCGCTAACAAAACTGCTGTACTTGCCGGTGAAAGCCTGTTAGAGAGCGAAACGTTCGCACGCAGATAGACGTACTCTGGGCATCAAAACTTCAAAGGCCGGGACCAAATTGGTTTCGGCCTTTTACAATTTGTCGTTAAAAAATCCGGTGATCAATGCCCACGCATCGCCCGCCGCGGTCGCGTCATAGACCTCGGGCCGCGTGTCATTGAAAAACGCGTGGTCGGCGTCGTACTTTACTGACGTTACAGGCAGCTCGTACCGCTCGGTTATGTCTTCTAACGTCGCGACCTTTTCCGGGTTTATCCACGCGTCGCGAGTGCCCGACACAAATATCGTTGGCACGGTCAGTTTTTTGAGGATGTCTCCCTCGGGGATATCGCCGTAAAACGGAGCCGCCGCACTCAACCCCTCAAGCTCACACGCCGCTCTCAGCGAAAAAGTACCGCCCATACAATACCCGCTTATCCCAAAATGCGGAATATCAAACCTTGCAGACGCGGCGGTTATCGCATTTTTAATAGTATCGAGCCCGTCCTCGATCGCGAGTGCTCCCATCATCTGCGACGCCTCCGAGCTGTCGGTCGCAACCTTGCCACGATAAAGATCCGGTGCGATGCCGACAAATCCCTCGTCGGCATATCGAGTGGCGATGTCTTTGATGTGTGCGTTCAGCCCCCACCATTCGTGGATGAGAATGACGGCTTTGCCATTTGGAGCGTCCGGTAAAGCGACAAAAGCCGTCGTCGCGCCGTTTGCGGTGTCGAATGAAAGTGTTTCAGTTTGCATATAAAGATTATAAACGAAAGGCTCACCTACTTTAAGAATATTAGCCGCAGATTAACGCGGATGACGCTGATAAGAATCTATGTTTTTCTTGATCTGCGGCATCTGCGTTTATCTGCGGCCAAAATTTCTTTTAGTAGATCTAGAAAAACCTTACCGTATAGCTAAACCGAACACCGCGTCCGATCTCAGGCGAGATGTCCTTGATAAACGAGATGTGGTTAAAGAACAGCTTGTTATTAAGGTTGTACGCGCTCACCGAAAAGATATTCGCCGTGTGCTTGGTCGGTATGATGTACGACGCGGTCACGTTTGCCGTGCCGTATCCGGCGGTTGGTGTTTCGTTAGTAAACAGCCTGTCCTGCCGCCCGACCGCGACAAACTCAGGCCTGAGGCTAAAATTACCTTTATGCAGATCGAGACCGAACCGCGCCCGCAAAGGGGCGATCCTTGGCAGAGGCTGTCCTGTTTTGAGCTGGGCGTTGACGTAATCCAGACTTGCCAAAACATTCAGGTATTTGTGTGCGGTGACATCCAGATTTAGCTCGGTGCCGGTGAAACGGCTGTTACCCTGCAAATAATCGGCTATCTCCAATCCGCTGCCCGCATCGATCACACCTGTTGGAGCGAGAAAGACAAAATTACGGATGTCGTAATAATAGAAATTTGCCTCTGCACGAAAGAGGTTGCTCTGATGCCGGAGCGAAAAGTCGACCCCGTTATTGACTTCAGGTTTTAGATTGTCATTGCCGACCTCAAACGCCAAAGTGCCGTCGTGCGGGCCATTGTTATAAAGCTCTTCGAGAGCCGGAGCCCGGAAAGCGTGCGAATAGTTAGCGACAAAGGCACCGCCGTCCCACAACCCAAGCCTTACGCCCGCGGCACCGGAAAATCCGGTAAAGTTTCGCTTTTGCAGTGTCAGGTCAGTCGGGCTGTAACGATTATTCTCAATCCGCCCGCCAAACTGAAATGTCACGCGTTCGTATTTCAACTCCTGCAAAGTAAATACCGAAAACGTATTTTGGCGGACGGGTCCATTGACGAGGATCTCATCTCCGATAGTCGAATAGTCGCGGTGAAAGCCCTCGAAACCAAATCGCCCGCTCAGACGGCCCGTCTGGCGCTGGTCAAACATACCGCGATACGACAACACATTGTTTTTAAATGTCGTGCCGACATCGCCGTCAACTAATTCCTGATGCTGATAGCGGCTCACATCGACCGTAAATTTTGCGTTGGTGATAAACGATGCGAGATCGGTCAGGCCAAAGTTAAATTTGACGTTGTTGCGGTGCATCCTGAGCGAACGCAGCTCTGCCATCGGGTCGTTAAAATCCAGTGGTATGCCGTAACGGTTTTGGTAATAACCGTAATTGGTGGTGAAAAACGCCTTTTTTCCATAGTAGCCAAAGCCACCATTGCCGCTCGAGCTGCGTGTAAAAGAGTTAATGACCTTGCCAAAATTGCCGCCTGCGGAATAATCACCGGTTCGCTGCGTAGTACCATTTCCCCACACCATCCAATTGCCAAAGCCGTATTCTACCCCGCCGCTAAAAGCTCCCTGTGCGTTATTAAATCCACCGATGCCGGACAAATATCCGCGAAGACCTGGATGAGCACCTTCGTCGTGGCCGCTAATGACATTGACGACCCCGCCGATCGCGTTGCTGCCGTAAAGCAGTGTTGCCGGGCCTTTGACCACCTCGATCCGCTCGGCCGCGAGAATATCGACCGGCTCTGAGTGGTCGCCGGATTGCGAAGCAAGCGAGCCCTCGCGAACGCCATCGGTCGAAACGAGCACACGGTCGCCGTCAAATCCGCGAATCACCGGGCGTGAATTGCCGGGGCCGAACGAACGCTTTGAAACACCGGGCTGGCCTTCGAGCACCTCGCCGATACCGACGGCGGCACGCTCGCGTATGCCGTTCGAATCGACGGTGCTAACCGACGCGATCGACTCAAAAACCGATTGCTCCGCACCGGTCGCTGTAACAGTCACGTTTTCCTTAACGCCGCGGATCAGTAGCTGGAAATCGAGTGAACCTGTCGCCCCGCCGACTAAAACTATCGTACGGGAAAGATCCGAGAAACCCTCTTGGTGGGCGAGCAGCGTATAGCGTCCGGGCGGGACGTCAGTGAATGCGTAAGACCCGCTTTCATCCGTGACGGTCGAGCGTTTTAGCTCGACGATGCGAACCGACACCTGATGCAAAGGGGAATTATCACCGCCAAACGTAACCTTGCCGGTTATCTTACCGGTGTCTTGTCCAAAGCTAGCAATGCCCGCCAACAGTAATATTGCGAAAAAAACAAAAATTCTATTCATTATCAACCTCATAAGCTCACGGCGATCTTTAGCCTGAGCGTGTCAAAACCGTTAAAAATACAGACATTTATGCCAAAACATGACAAGCGTCTGCCGATGATTTCTAAGTTATGAGGTCTGTGGAGGATGAAATGGAGGGCTCGGCGGCCGGAAAAGCCTGTGGCCCGTCGAGTATGGTATTTGCGGATCTTTATGAATATCTATCTCAGGCAGCAGGCCTGACGACATATCCAAAAGTGCATTATGCTGCGAAGCGTCGTGGCCCATTTTTGGAACCTGTTTGTCGCGACGGCCGCTGTCGCTGCAAAGCACGAGCGTCTTACAAGGGTCATCGTGGTTGCCCTCGTAAGTCGATATCGACTGCTGGTCGTTAGACGGATGGTTTGCGCAGATGACGACGTGCGAGCCCATCTCGGCGAGGAAAAAGATCAAAAACAACGCCGCTAACAGCCGCCGTTTGTAATCTTTATTCGCCAATGTCAGGACACGTTCACGCACAATAATTAAAGTTTAGATGTTTTCGGAGCAATGCTCAAGAGATATTACGGCTGTATTTTCAAAAAGGTTTTGAAATTTGCCGTTTTACGGCCCGAGGCGTAGAATCGCGAACATCGATGAAAACGCTGTATTTACTACGCCACGCCAAATCTAGCTGGGACGATTCGGCTCAAACGGACTTTGAACGCCCGCTAAACGAACGTGGGATGAAAGCCGCTCCTTTTATGGGCGGATTTATGGCGAATAATAGGTTTGTACCGTCCGTGATCGTCAGCTCGCCGGCGATGCGTGCAAAGACAACCGCGCATCTCGTAAAAGAAGCCGCAGAGTTTTCCGCCGACATTATTCTTGAAAAAAATATCTATGAGGCTAGTCCAAACGATCTGAGGCAGGTGGTTTCTGAGATCAGCAACGAGCACGCATCGGCGATGCTTGTCGGTCATAATCCGGGAATGGAAAACTTCATCAGATATTTGACCGGCGAACTCGAACCAATGCCGACCGCCGCTCTCGCAGTGATCGAGCTACAGATCGACAAGTGGGACAAGATTAATGACCAGTGCGGTGATCTGATCGCTGTCTATCGGCCTAAAGAATTAACATCCTTGTAACACTGCGTTAATACGCTATTCACGCCCGCCCCATAGACTGTCGCAGAACGGTTAAGAATTCATTACAATCGAGCTAAAGCTCTATGCAGCAAAATATTCTGATCATCGAGGATGATGCGGACATCGCCGAGAGTCTGCACTACAACCTCAAACGCGAGGGGTTTCGTCCCGTCGTGGCCGAATCGGGCGAAAAGGGTTTGCGGCTCGCGCTTGATGACAAAGCTGTGCCGTCGCTCATTTTGCTCGATCTGATGCTGCCCGGCATGAGCGGAATGGAGCTGTGTCGGCGATTGCGTCGTGAAACTCTGACCGAAAAAACGCCGATCATAATGCTGACCGCTAAGGCCGCCGAGGGCGATAAGATAATGGGGCTAGAGACGGGTGCGGACGATTATATCGCCAAGCCTTTTTCGATCAAAGAGGTCATCGCCCGCGTGCGTGCGGTGCTCCGCCGCTCGGAAACCGAGATCGCGCCGAAATATTCGGATGAGCGTCTGACTGTGGATTTTGCGGATATGCGGGTCACCTGCGGCGACACGGCTATAAAGCTCACGCGAAAAGAATTTGCCCTGCTCGAACACCTGATAAAAAATATGGGCCGCGTCGCTTCGCGTCAGCAATTGCTCGACAACGTCTGGGGTTACAGCTATTTTGGCGACACCCGCACGCTCGACGTTCACATTCGCCGACTGCGGCAAAAGCTCGACGAATGCGGCGGCTGTATTGAAACCGTCGTGGGCGTGGGTTATCGTTTTACCGGATGCCAATAAGATTCACGTCCACAGATAAACCCAGATAGACACAGATAAAAAATTCAGTGCTTATCCATGGGTATCTGTGTTCATCTGTGGTTAATTCTTCTTACTTTTTATGAATGCCGCCGCTCTAGATCCAGCCAAAACTCCGACCTCGCTTTTGCAAAAGATACTCGATACGGCCCGCGAATGTGTGCTGGTGGTCGATTCAAATATGCGTATCGCCAATTGCAATGTGCCGGCGGCAGTGGCTTTTGGGCGTGATGGGCTCGAGATCGAGGGTATGCGTCTGAGCGAGGTGATACGTGATCTCGACCTGCACGAAGCGTTTCGCCGGGCGGTGACGACACAGGCCGCGTCGGATGTCCGGCTCGAACTCGCTCGTACAGGCAACAGAAAATTTGACGTTCACGTTGCTCCGATCGAGCTGGACGGAGTGACACACTCGATCGGTTTTTTTTACGAGACGACGCAGATCGACCGGCTCGAATCTATCCGGCAGGAGTTTCTCTCAAATATCTCGCATGAGCTGCGTACGCCGCTGACATCGATCCTTGCCTTTGTCGAAACGCTCGAGGACGGCGGGATCGATGACACGGAAAACAATCTCAGATTTCTCGAGGTCATCCGCCGCAACGCCGAGCGTATGCACAGCCTGATCGCCGATATTCTAGAGCTGTCGCTGATCGAATCCGGTAATGTATCGGTCGAGATGCGTGATGTGCGGCTGGCCGTCGCGGTTCAAGACGTGGTTGCTGCCCTTTCCGCCAAAGCCGCCGCCCGCAACATATCGCTCAAAAACGAAGTGCCCGACGGAGCTGCCATTAGCGCGGACATCGTCCGGCTCGAACAGATGCTGACAAACCTGATCGACAACGCCATCAAGTTTAACCGCGAGGGCGGCAGCGTGACCGTGTCGTTTGAACAAGCGGATGGCAAAGATACGATCCGCGTTGCCGACACCGGCGAAGGCATTTTGCCCGAACACATCGACCGCATATTCGAGCGGTTTTACCGCACGGACCGCGCCCGTTCGCGTGAGATCGGCGGCACCGGATTGGGCCTGGCGATCGTCAAGCACCTTGCCAAGCTCCACGGAGGCGAAGTTTCGGTCAATTCTGTTCTCGGCCAAGGCACCACATTTTCTATAGTTGTCCCGTCAATTGCCGCCTAAATTGCCCGTGCAATTTTTCTACCACGCGCTTGCATTAACGTGCTACACTTACCTTATATCGAATAGAGATGTTTCAGCGAAAAGTCGTTGTTTGAACTTTTAGCACAGTGTTTCCGCTCTCTGAGGAGAGAAGGGCCGATGCAGCTTACCGTTGGACAAAAAGTAGCGTACCCAAATCAGGGCATTTGCCTGGTCGAGGGCACACGAACGTGCACCATAGCCGATTGCGCTATGGAAGGCTACACCTTACGCCTGCTCAGCGATAATTCGACAATATTTGTACCCGCAATAAACGCCGAGAGCGTCGGCATCAGGCCGATAATCAGTCCCGCAAAATGCCGCCAATTTATGGCGAGCCTTGCGGATGATTTTGAGTGTATTTCGTGTGACTGGAAAGAGCGTTCACGAGAATTTGCCGACAAGCTGCACTCAGGCAGCATCTTTGACGCCGCCGATGTGCTTAAAAAACTCACCTTTCTCAGCTACGAAAAGAAACTATCGTTTCGCGAGCAGACGATGCTCGAAAAGGCCAAATTCCTAATCGTGTCTGAGGTCTCAAACGCCGACACCCGCCGTCACGGCCACACCGAGACAGAGGTCTGCCAACTGGTCGAAACCGCCTGTCTCAAACACCGCGAGATACAACCGACAATGGCAGCGGCAGCGGCACACTAGGCTCAATTACAAATTTCAAATTTCGAATTAGCGAGTCGCTAGGCCTTGGTGTAATTGGCTCTGACGACCGTCTTGATATTGCCGCGAACGTGATAATCGCCCTCTAGCTCGACCTTAAGCGGGTCGCAAGCGGCAATAAAATCTTCGAGAATGACGTTGACGACGTGCTCGTGAAAGATCTTTACGTCGCGGAACGAGTTGATGTAGAGTTTGAGGCTTTTCAGCTCGACGCAGAGTTTATTTGGTACATATTTGAGCCGGATAACGCCAAAATCGGGAAAATCTGAGAACGGGCAGATCGCCGTAAACTCGGGCATATCAAATTCGATCCAGATCTCGCGGCCGGCAAATTCGTAGGCAAAGGTATCTAGCGGAAACAGGTTCATCTCCTCACGCGGTGTCGCGCGGATATCCAGCCCTTGGTTATTTGTGCCCTTAGGCAGACGTTCATCTAACATAGCGATTCTTTTTTGAGCCCATATTGCGAAGCGCACTCAGATCGGTGACGCCACCGTCGTAGAGCTTGGCGAGTAAATTTACAAAAATGTGCGCGGTCGCGTATGCGTCGGCGCTCGCGCGGTGATGGTTTGTCAGGTCGATCGAGTAATGCTCGGCGACGGTTTTCAGTTTGTGATTTCGTATGTCAGGCAGCAGTTTTCGCGACAATTGCACGGTACAGAGGCACGGGTTTGCGAGCCGGTAATCGGGAAAAATACGGCTGACCTCGTGATTCAAAAACCGCATATCAAACCCCGAGTTGTGCGCGACGAGCACCGAATCACCGATAAATTGCAGCAGATCACCGGCGACATCCGCAAAAAGCGGCGCATCTTTTACCATTTCGTCCGTAATGCCCGTAAGCTGCGTAATAAACGGCGGTATTGGCATCTCGGGATTGAGCAAGGTCTCAAATTTCTCAGCGACCTCGCCATTTCGGACGCGATAAGCACCGATCTCGGTAATGCGGCACGGCGGAGCTTTGGCTCCCGTCGTCTCAAGGTCAAACACGACAAACTCTGTTCCGGCAAGCTCGCGGTCCTCAAACCCGTCCAGCTCAAGCTCGACCATGTCGTCATTGAGCACAAGCCGCGGATCGCGGTCGATCAAATCTGCGACCAGCATTTTTGCCATTCGCGGGTCGGGTTTGCGGATCTTCATCACAAAATCGACAACGCTCACCGCCGACGCTTTTCCGCCAAATGAGCGAAGCAGCGACACGGTTTCACTTATTAGCAATGACTCGGAAATTAAGTTAGGATACGGTGTCATCAACCTTAGTTTAGCAGAAGAGTTCTGGGAAAGTTTATTGAGTTCGTTGAGTTTTTTGAGTTCGTTGAGAGAAGGAAAAACAGAATGGCGAGTTTTAAGAGATTTGAAGAAATTCAGGCTTGGCAAAAAGCTCGGGTTGCGACCAAAAGAGTTTACCAAGTTTCACGGCTTGGAGATTTTGCCAAGGACTACGGACTATGCAATCAGATAAGACGGGCTGCGGTCTCGGTGATGGCCAACATTGCCGAAGGCAATGGACGTAGAACTAATAAGGACTTTGCAAGTTTTCTTTCCCAGGCTCATGGATCTGCCGCCGAAGTACAGTCTCACCTTTATGTAGCTCTCGACCTTGAATATCTCGGCCAGGATGATTTTAATGAAATATATGGCTTGTTCGACGAAGTCTCACGAATGTTAATGGCCCTTGCGCAACATCTGCGCAATTCTCAATGAACTCAATGAACTCAATGAACTCAACAGACTCAATAAACTATCTCGGACGGTTTAGAGAAACAAACGCCTTGCTTGAGGGGCATTTTATCCTGTCGAGCGGGTTGCATAGCCCGAAATACTTGCAATGCGCATTGGCGTTGCAGCACCCTGCGGATGCTGCGGCATTTGGCGCAGCGATCGCTGAGCGCTATGTAGACAGCGGTATCGAAACGGTCGCATCGCCTGCGATCGGCGGCTTGGTTATTGGTTTTGCCGTCGCTCAGGCGTTGGGAGTACGGTTTATCTGGACCGAGCGGCAGAACGGTGAGATGACCGTAAGGCGTGGATTTTCGGTTAATGAAAACGAGCGAATATTGGTCGTCGAGGACGTTATCACGACAGGCGGCTCGACCCGCGAGTGTATCGCGGCTCTTGGGGAAAACGGAGCAAAGGTCGTTGCCGCCGCGTCGATCATCGATCGTTCAAATGGCGTTGCAGATGTAGGCGTGCCGCGGATTTCACTCGTAAGCCTCGGCGTCCCGAGCTATTCACCCGACGAATGTCCGATGTGTGCAGACGGTATCGAAGCCGTAAAACCCGGAAGTCGAAATATCTGAAAATAGGAGATTCTCCGACTCTTTCTATGAGACGAATTTGCTTTCTCTCGATGGACAGCCTCGACGGCTATGTCGCTGACGACGTACTCGCCGTCGAGCCGCTCGCGCAATTTGGCTTTCAGGTCGATACACTTTCCTGGCGTGATACGACGGTGGATTGGAACAATTACGAAGCGGTCATTATCCGCACACCCTGGGATTATCAGCGGTCGCCGGATGAATTTTTGCGGGTGCTTGAGACGATTGGTAGATCGTCTGCACGCCTTGAAAATTCGCTCAATATTGTCCGGTGGAATCTCGACAAGCGATACCTCATCGATATGGAGCGTCGCGGCTGCCCGATCGTGCCGACGATATGGAACGCAAGTTATTCCTCCATCGAATTCGATAACTGGCTTGAACGGTTTGGCGTAGCCGAGCTGATAATCAAACCAACCGTAAGCGCGACGGCGGAGCATACCTATCGGCTTACGGCGTATGATCCTGCACTCGAAATTATCTTTTCGAGCCGCTCATTTATGGTTCAGCCGTTTATGCGGAATATTGTCGCCGAGGGCGAATATTCGCTGTTTTTCTTTAACGGCGAATACAGCCACACGATCAACAAATCGCCAAAAACCGCAGATTTTCGCGTGCAAGAAGAGCACGGCGGCATAATTACAGAGGTCGAACCTGACGAAAAGCTCCGGGTTGCCGCGCAAAACGCGCTTGATAAAATTGGCGAGCCGCTGCTGTACGCGCGCGTCGATCTTGTTCGCGACGAAGACAATGAATTTGCGTTAATGGAGCTTGAGCTGATCGAACCTGCTCTTTATTTGCGAATGAGCGACGGGGCACCGCAGCGGTTTGCGGCGGCGATAGCAACTCTGCTCAAATAAAACGATGGCCGAGCGAGCAACAGAATTTTGGGCTGAATTTTGCGCAGCGACCGGCGTCAGCCCCGACGAGCCTTATCAGGTCTGGTATTTTGGCAACTCGCCGGAGATGGCATTCGAACTCGCGACGTTGGTCATTTCGGGGAAAAAATTTGCGACCGCGAGCCTCGCTGCCGTCAACGAGATCAAGCCGCAAGAAGCACCGATAATGGGCGGCTACAGCGTGGTCACCAACTTTGACGGCGAACCGCTCTGCGTAATTCAAACAACTGAGATCCGGCATTTGCCATTTGATAAGGTCGATGCTCAGTTTGCCGCTGACGAGGGTGAGGGCGATCAGTCGCTCGAATATTGGCGTGAAGTTCACTCGCAATATTTTTCACGTGAGGCCGCCGAATTAGGAATAGAATTTAATAACGTGTCGATCGTTTGTTGCGAACGATTTATGCTTTTGTATCCGAGATGAATTACAAGCTTTTGATCCAATACGACGGCACCGATTTTCACGGCTGGCAGGTGCAGGAAAACGACCGCTCGATCCAGGGTGAGCTTGAACGCGTGATCGGTATGCTTGTTGATCAAGATGTCGCTGTCGTTGGTTCGGGGCGGACTGATGCGGGCGTGCATGCCGAGGGACAGGTCGCCAATGTAAAACTGCCTGATGGTAAATTCACACCCGAAAAGCTCAAACACGCGATCAACGGTAATCTCTGGCGTGACATCCGCATCCTGAAAGTCGAAAAGGCACCTGATGAATTTCACGCACGGTTTTCGGCAAAGCAGAAAACGTACGTCTATCGCGTCGTTAACGCACCGGTAATGTCGCCGTTTTGGCGGCGGTTTGCTCATCACGAAACTCGCCCGCTCGATGTCGGGCGGATGAACGAAACGGCGAGGCTTTTTCTGGGCGAGCACGATTGGACGGCGTTTTCTTCGGCAAAAGCGGATGGCGATAGCCGCGTCCGAAACGTCATCGATTTTACGGTCGAATCACATTGGGATGACCGTGCCCAGGGCGCGATGATCGAATTTCGCATTACGGCGGGCGGATTTCTGCGGTACATGGTCCGCTCGATCGTCGGCACGATGCTCGAGGTCGGGCGCGGCGAAAAAACAAGTGATACAATTCAAACGGCCATCATCACTGGCGACCGCGATCTGGCTGGAAAGACGGCATCGGCGGCTGGGTTGACGTTGTTTAAGGTCGAATACGATTGATCGACATGCTCATCTACCACATAGTTTTACCGGATATCTGGGCGGCATTTGACACCGATCTCTACAAGCACGCGAGCCTCGAATCCGAAGGTTTTATCCATTGCAGCTTTGCCGAGCAGCTTGATGCCGTGATCGGACGGTACTACAGCGGCGAGAAAAGCGTCGTCGTTCTAGAGATCGAGACCGACCGCCTGATGTCGCGGATGATAAAAGAGCCATCGACGAACAACGAGATCTATCCGCATATCTACGGGCCAATAAATCGGGACGCTATCGTCGGAGTAGAGGAAAGGAAATTATCCACAGATGGACACGGATGACACAGATAAAAACCTTGAGATTTGCTTTACTTATCCGTGTTTATCCGTGTCCATCTGTGGACTGATTTGATCATGCACGAGAATTTTGACGGGATCGTAAAACCAAATACCGCCGAGGCCAAGCTGCTCGCGGCGATCGATCCAGAGCGCGTGCCGCAGCACATCGCCGTCATCATGGATGGCAACGGCCGCTGGGCAAAACAGCGCGGAAAGGCTCGTATATTTGGACACCGTGAGGGCTCGGAATCGGTCAGGGCGATAATCGACACTTGTGCCCGGATGGAGGTCAAAGCTGTAACGCTTTATGCCTTTTCGACCGAAAATTGGAAGCGTCCAAAAGCCGAGGTCGGCGGCTTGATGTCGATGTTAAAGCGTGTCCTGAAACGCGAGCTAAAAACTTTGCACGGCAATAATATTCGTTTTCAGGCGATCGGCAACCTTTACGGACTTGCTCCCGATGTGCAGGTCGAGCTTGCCGCCGCGACCGCATTTACGAGAGAAAATACCGGTATGGTATTGAGTGTCGCGTTAAATTATGGCGGACGGGCCGAGATCGTGCACGCGGCAAAGCTTGCTGTTCAGGACATTGAGCGGCGAAATGATGTGATCGATCATCTGACCGAGGCCGACATCGAACGCAATCTTTTCACGCGTGGCCTGCCCGAGGTCGATCTGATGATCCGCACCAGCGGCGAATTTCGCATCTCAAATTTTCTGCTCTGGCAACTCGCATACAGCGAGATCTATGTGACGCCAACGCTATTTCCCGATTTTCGCCGGCCGCAGATCTTTGAAGCGATCATCGATTATCAGAAAAGGGATAGGCGTTTTGGGGGAGTTAAGTAAGTTTAGTCGTAATTCGAACAGGATAGACAGGATGAAAAGGATAAGTTTTCATTTCTATTAGGTCTTTATATCCTCCTAATCCTGCATATGCTGTTAAAATTCCCTAGATCATGAAAACACGCATTCTGACAGCCCTCATCGCTCTTCCGGTCATTATTGCATCGATCATATTGCCGCTGTGGTGGCCACAGACGGTGTGGATATTTGTCGGCATCGCGGCGCTTGCACTCGCGGCCGGACTGTTCGAATTTTATTCGCTGACGAAAAAGCTTGAGCTAAAGGCTGACCCGGCTATCGGTTATCTCGGGGCTGCGGCGTTATTCGTCGGATTTGTCTTTGACGCTCCGGCAAAGGCTCCGGACCTACTGCTTGCAACGCTCGCTAGTTTTACTATCATCCTGCTGATCTCGCAGACGTTTCGGTTTAAGGCTGATTTTTCCAAGATGCTGACCGGTATCGGTGTGACGATGCTCGGCGTGATCTATGTCGCGTTTATGGGCGGGTTTTTGGTATCGATCCGCACTGGGTTTGAGAATATGCCGGGACTCTCGACCCATCTGCTAGCATATTTTTTCCTAGTCATTTTCGCGTCTGATATCGGAGCGTATTTTGCCGGACGTGCTTTTGGCAAGCACAAGCTCGCACCCGCGATCTCGCCCGGAAAGACGGTCGAGGGGCTCATCGGCGGGCTCGTTTTCGCAACTGGCGGTGCGGCACTTGCGACGTGGTGGTTCTTTCCTGAGCTGCCGTATAAATACTCAATTCCACTAGCAATGGCCCTTGCCGTTGTCGGCGTCCTCGGCGATCTGGCCGAAAGCGCGATGAAACGAGGCGCCGGAGCAAAGGACGCCGCGAGCATTTTGCCCGGCCACGGCGGATTTCTTGACCGGCTCGATAGTTTGCTTTTCGGAGCACCGATACTGTACTATTTCGCTAGGTTTTACTTTTCATGAACGCAGTTCGGTTTGACGACAATAATAATACGTAGGCGAGAGTGTTAATTAGTTGACGCTCCGCCTTTCGTTTGTCACAAATCGAAAGGCGTTTTTATTTTTGGAAGAAATTAACCGCGGATGGACGCGGATAAACACGGATAAGTCGAGGGTCAAATCTGTGTCCATCTGCGTTTATCTGCGGTTAAATAGATCTTATGTTGGATGTATTAGGAAATTTAGAAAGAACGCATACTTGCGGCGAGCTGCGTGAAACGCACGTCGGGCAGCAGGTCGTACTGATGGGATGGGTGGCGAAGAAACGTGATTTTGGCGTGCTGACCTTTATCGATCTACGAGACCGCGAGGGTGTGACGCAGGTCGTGCTGAGCGAAGAAGATAAGGGCGAAGCTCATGCTAAAGCCAAGGGGCTTCGCGGTGAGTTTGTCATTGCGGTAAAGGGCAACGTGATGATGCGTGAGGGCACGCACAACGCCAAGCTTGCGACCGGCGATATCGAGGTGCATGCGTCTGAGATATTGATCCTCAACGACGCTAAAGTGCCGCCGTTTCAGCTCGAAGTTGCCGGTTCGGAAAATCTGGCGGACGAATCCACGCGGCTCAAATATCGTTATCTCGACCTGCGGCGGCCGCAATTGCAGCACAATATCCGTATGCGGGCAAAGGCCGTTGCGGCGATACGCGAGTATTTTGACCAACGCGATTTTATCGAGATCGAGACGCCGATATTGCTCAAATCTACGCCTGAGGGCGCACGGGATTTTATTGTGCCGTCGCGTATTCACACGGGCAAATTTTTTGCGTTGCCGCAGTCACCGCAGATACTAAAACAGCTGACGATGATCTCCGGCTTTGACAAGTATTACCAGATCGCCCGCTGTTTTCGTGACGAGGATCTGAGGGCGGACCGTCAGCCCGAATTTACGCAGCTCGATATGGAAATGTCGTTCGCCAACCCCGAAATGGCGTATCGCGAGCTGCAGGGAATGTTTAACCACGTCCTGAAAAAGACCGGCAATATCGACCTGCCCGCCGAATGGCCGAGAATGACATACGCCGAGGCGATGCGTCGATACGGCTCGGACAAGCCCGATCTGCGTTTTGAAATGGAGCTGCATGACCTGAGCGACAATTTGCGTGACACAGATTTTGCACCGTTCGCCGACACGCTGAAAGGCGGTGGCGAGATCAAATGTATCGTCGTAAGAGGCAAGGCCGATTATTCGCGCAAGCAGACCGACGAGCTACAGGAGTTTGTAAAACGCTATGGTGCCGGTGCTCTGGCGTGGATCAAGGTCGCTGATGAGACGATATCCTCACTGTTGAAAGTGCTCGGCGAAGAAAAGATCGCGGAGCTTGCGGCTGCGTCCGGTGCTGAAAAGGGTGATGCCGTGCTGATCGTCGGGGGACGTAAATCTGTCGTCGCGGCGAGTTTGGGAGCTTTGCGCATCGAGGTTGCCAAGCGCGAAGGCCTGATCGACCGCGCCCGTTATGAGGCTCTGATCGTGACCGAGTTTCCGATGTTCGAGCACGACGAAGAGAGCGACACTTACGTCGCCGCTCATCATCCGTTCACATCGCCGATGGACGAGGACCTTGAGCTTTTCAAAACGGCGGTCAATGATCCGGCCCAGCATCATCTGCTCGGACAGGTGCGTGCTAAGGCGTACGACGCCGTCATCAACGGCTACGAGTGTGCCGGCGGCTCGATCCGTATCCATCAAAAGGAGATACAGGCGCTGAATTTTAAGGCGCTTGGGCTGTCGCCCGAGATGGCGCGTGAGCGGTTCGGATTTTTCCTCGACGCTCTCGAATACGGCACGCCGCCGCACGGCGGTTTTGCCGCAGGTGTCGAACGAACGTGTATGATCCTCTGCGGCACCGAAAATATCCGTGACGTAATGGCGTTTCCAAAAACGGCATCAGCACAGGATCTAATGATGGATTCGCCTGGTGATGTTGATACATCGCAGTTAAAGGAACTGGGCATAGATATGAAAAGTTGAAAAGATTTGCCCGCGAATAACGCGAATAGACACGAATCAGAAAAAAGCCTTCTTCTATTCGTAAAATTCGCGTTATTCGCGGCAGAGTTTTTCTTCTTTTCGTCTATTTCGCGGACAGTTCTTTTTCCGAACTAAACGCTCATGTATGTCGTAAAATCAAGCTAGAGATGGCCAATAAGTACGATACAAATCCGCTCGATCCCGAGTTTCCGGACAAAGCCGGGGCGACACAGGTTTTCGAAAAGACCGGTGCCGCGACGGGAGTCTTTCCGCAAACTGCACCGACCGAGGAACAGACGAAACGGTTTGCGAACCAGGATTTTTCTGCATATTCTGCTCCGTATAACGGCCAATATGTTCCGGCTCAGTATCAACCGGCCGGCGTTTCAAACGTCAGCCAGACCTCTGGCCGCAAGATCGAAAAGATCGGCCTGCCTGAAAATATCGTCACCGCTCTGCCATATCTGCCATGGTTTATCGGGCTGATCGCGGGTGTTGTGCTGCTGTTTTTAATGCCGAAAAATGAGACCAAGGTACGGTTTCACGCCGCTCAAGGTTTGGCTGCACACATCGGTATATTGATAGTGAGTACGATCCTTGGCATCGTCGGCAACGCGACCAACGTCGCTGACGTGGGCAATTTTGTGTTTCAGACCGTGATGACCATAATGCTCTTCATCTGGGCATATAAGGCTTGGAAAGGCCGCCCGGTTCACATCGAAACACTCGACACCTTAACAAATTGGCTCGAAGAAAAGATCGATACAAAACTCGTCGGGAGCTAAATTAGATGCATTGTCCTAACTGCGGAAAGGCCGTAAACAAGTCGCTCAAATACTGCAAAGATTGCGGCGAGCGGCTGTCTAAGGTTGACGAGATCGACAAAGACGGAATGCCGGGCAAGATGCTCGACAATATCCTGACGACGCTGTTTTTGGTCGTGATGTTTGGGATGGGTATTCTGGTCGGCCTCGTTGCCGTGTTGTTGGGCAATAATGTAAAGACCGAAGTAGTTACTACGATAGTTATTGCATATCTGTCCGTAATATTTGCAATATGCTTTATGCTTGCCCGGCAAGTGCCAAAGCTGATCGATGCCCGTCTCAGATCTCACTCTCAGGCAGATGAACCGCTCGAACCGCCCCAGCTGCGGCCTCTGACCACCGCCCAGCTCGAAGAATTTCGCGAACCCGCGATGAGCGTCACCGATCACACGACCAAAACACTCGACAAAGTTCCGTTCAAATAAGCCCTATTTGCATTGAGCCTGAGGGTTCATCGTTGCCGCACATTTTTTTGCGCAGGTCTCGGTGACATAGGTCAGCAGGTCTTTATCCTTAAATATCGCCTCTTGCTTTGACGGCGAACCGGCAGCTTTTCCCTTTGGGGAATCGAGCCAGATGCGGTACATCGCGTCGTATTGCGGATCGGCTTCGCGGCAGTAATGGTTACAGGCATTGAGCTTAGCCTGTTCGGCGGTCTTGTCTTTGCCCTCGAAAGTTTTGCCTTCGTAGGTTACAGTTCCAACACAATCGGCACCAGAGCCGCTACAACCGAGCACAATTGCCATCAGAACGAACAGTGTTGCTAACAAAGAACCTATCGATCTCATTAGTTTCATCTAAAATACCTCCGCAGTTTGTGCTCCCTCGACATCGTCATCATCGCGACGCAGTTTGAGGAGCCCTGTAACAACCAAAAATATCGCGAGTCCGATCAGAACGATCGAGAGAATACCGTTTATTAGCTTGATGTCAAAGCCATTTGTCGTCTGAAAATTGCCGTACACCATCATCGCCAATGCCCACAGAGTGATCGCCAAAACAAACAACATCGGCAGCAGCGTGAACGCGATTCGTCTGCGTGCTTTATAGAGCCATACGGTGATCGATAGCAGCGTCAGCGCCGCGAGTAGCTGATTTGATGCACCAAAGAGCGTCCAAAATTCGACATAGCTGCCGGGTTTTGCGAGGAAGATCAGTGCGAGCGGCAGAGCGACCGTAACCAATGTGCCGATGACGGCTCCGAGTTTGCCCGGAATGCCGATCAGCTCTTGTATAAGATATCGCCCAAGCCGCATCGTCACATCGAGCGTGTCAAAAACAAATGTCGAAAATGCCATCGCCCCGAATGTGATCGCAAATTTGAGATTTTCTTTGCCGATGATCAACGATAGAAAATTGCCTATACCGTTGCCGTAGATCTTTCCGGCCGGCAGATTTTTGCCATCAGGGCCGACGAGCGAATCGCCAAACGCGACCATCACCGTCACAAGCGCGATAAACGCGACAAATCCCTCGGCTAACATCGCCCCATAGCCGATCGGATGCGTATGAGTTTCCTTGTCAACCTGTTTTGAGGTAGTACCGGAACAAACCAATCCGTGAAAACCCGAGCAGGCACCGCACGCGATCGTCACAAACAAAAACGGGAACAACATCCCGGTCATACCGCCAATGTCGAACGATTTGAACGCGGGTTGTTGGATCGCATATCCGCCAAAGAATATGCCTATCACACCGACGAGGATCGCCGCGTACAGCACAAATCCGCCGAGATAGCCCCGCGGCTGCAGCAGGGCCCAGACCGGCAACAACGAAGCGACGATGCAGTACAAAATGATGAGCACCGCCCACGTTTGATGGCTAAATATCAACACATGCGAAAACATCGTACCGACATACGACAGGGCAAATGTCGCCGGGACAAAGATGATCGTTGCGAGCCAAAGTGGCGGTTTTAGGTAGCGTTCGACCAGGCCAAGAACGATCGATAAACCGAGATACAGAACACTCGCCATCGCCACGGCTCCGCCGGGGTTAAAGGTCGTTTCGCCGACTAGCGATTCGTCACCGGCGACAAATGTTCCGGCGGTGATATCGGTAAAGGCAACGGCAACATACACCAGAGCGATCCAGATGAACGCCATCAATGCGCGGCCCGCTTTACCGCCAAGTTTGTCACGCGTGATCTCAGCGATAGACTGAGCCCCGTGCCGAACGGACGATGTTAGCGCCGCAAAATCATGCACCGCACCGATCAATACAACACCGAGAGCGATCCATAGCAGACACGGCAGCCAGCCAAACGCAAGACACGCAATGATCGGCCCCGCGATCGGTCCGGCAGCGGCAATTGCCGAGAAATGCTGACCGAAAAGGTAGAACGGCTGCGTTGGCACAAAATCCTCGCCGTCATTAACGGTGTTTGCCGGAGTCACACGAGTGTCGTCGAGCTTGAACTGACGCGCGACCCAGCGTCCATACGCAAAGTAGCCAAATACGAGCCAAACGATCACACCGATAGCGAGCAAAGTGAGCATAAATTGAGTTTGTCTGAAAAGAAACTGCTTTAACTTTACATATTATTTTCTATATGTAAACTTCGGTAATTATGGAAAAGAGCCTTCAAGAAAGATACTCGCCCGCGAGCATTTGCTTTGGCTGCGGGCCGGCAAATGAAAAGGGATTGCACATCGCGAGCTTTCCGGCGGACGATGACAGCGGCGACATTGTCGCGGTCTGGCACTCGAGCCCGGAGCATCAGGCGTTTCCCGGAATGTTGAATGGCGGCATTATCGGTGCTTTGCTCGATTGCCACTCTAATTGGACCGCGACATATTTTCTGATGAAGCGCGACGGCAAGGCCGAACCCGATTGTACGGTGACGGCGGATTTTCACGTCAAGCTTTTTAGGCCAACGCCATTTGACGCCCCGATCCATTTACGGGCTAGGGTCGTCGAGTCAGGTGAAGATAGGGCGACGGTCGAGGCAGAGCTGATCGCAAACGATAAAGTCTGTGCGACATGCCGCGGAACGTTTGTCGCGGTGAAAGAAGGCCATCCGGCGTATCACCGCTGGTAAAAATATGGATAAAGCCGCGATAATCGCCGAGTTAAGCAATAAATACACCGAGTTTTCTGATTATGTTAAGGCGATGTCAGAGGATGATTTTCTGTTTTCGCTCAATGGCGAAAAATGGACAGCCGGACAGCAGATCGATCATCTCTGCCGCTCTGTCGAGCCGCTGAACAAAGGCTTGCGAGCACCCGAATTTGCACTTAAAGCAATGTTTGGAAAGGCAGATCATCCGTCGCTCACCTACGACGAACTCGTCGCCAAATATCGCGCCGCGCTTGCCGCCGGTGGCACCGCGTCGGCTCCGTTTAGGCCCGAGCATATTCCGTTTAGCAGAAAAGATGAGCTTGTGGCGACACTTAATGAACTCGTTACAAAGCTGTGTAATAAGATCGAGAAATACGATGAAGATAAGCTGGATATTCTCCTGCTGCCGCACCCTTTGATAGGAAAATTGACCATGCGTGAGATGTTTTATTTCACGATCTATCACGCCGGGCATCATCATGAGCACACTAGGCATAATCTAGCTGAGCGGTCTTAGTAAGAATTTTTGCCCACGAAATACACGAAACAGACGAAAAAAAGAAATAACTCATTTTCGTGTTTTTAGTGTGTTTCGTGGGCAAATATCTTTTGTAACTGGGTTTCAAATTCGCCGGTCAGTCCGAGCTTTTCCAGCCACGCATTTTGCTCATCCATCAATCTTGGTAGATGAACAACGTCCGACAGAGCATAATCGACTAACTCCTTGGTCCAGACACCGTCCCATTTGCGGTTAAATTTGGATCGCTGTGATTTGTCGAGATCGACGGCAAAGTAACGATAGAGCGTTTCGGCGAGCGATGCCGATTGGCCCGCACCGCGTGTCAGCACCTTTTCGGCGATCATCGTGTCAAAAACGTTTGCAACACCGTAGCCGTTCTCACTCAGGAAATCTAGATCAAATTTGGCGTTGTGAAAGATCTTTGTGATCGCGGGATCTGTCAATATGCTCTCGAGCCGTCCGAGCTTGATGCCTTCGCTAATGGGAACAAGGACGTTAAATTCGCCGTCGGAAAATTGCACTGAAAAAAGCCGCCCGTGAGGGGCGCTCAAACCCGATGTTTCGGTGTCGCAGCCGAGCCGAGCCGACGAGGACAATCGCTCAAAAGCCGCGTCGATCTCAGCTTGATCTCGTGCAATTAGTATATCCACGCTCTAGATTGTAAATTACTATAGATAAACGGGAAACCCGTACGACATCTATGCCTGAAATACTAAATGAAACTGAGGCCCGCATCTTGGGTTCGCTTGTCGAAAAACAGCTAACGACGCCGGAGTATTACCCGCTGACGCTCAACGCGCTGGTCAACGCGTGCAATCAAAAGAACAATCGCGAACCCGTCGTATCCTATGACGAGCGCATAGTAAATACCGCGATCGAGATCCTGCGTGATCGCAATCTGGTCTATGTTTTTTATGGCAGCACCAGCCGTGTCCCGAAATACAAGCACATGCTGCCGTCGGTTTATGAGCTTGAACCATCTGAGGTTGCCGTGATCGCGGTGATGCTGCTTCGCGGGGCGCAGACGCTGGGCGAACTGCGAACGCGGACCGAGCGCCTGCATAATTTTTCGGGCCTCGGCGAGATACAGGAAACGCTCGACGGACTCGCCCGCCGCGAAGATTCGCTGATCGTCAAGCTGCCTGTCCAGCCCGGCCAGAAAGAAGCCCGGTTTATGCATCAGCTATCCGGCCCGATCGATGTCGAATCATTTGCCGCCGCCGTCGCAGCTGCCCCCAAACGCGGTAGTGTGGACGAAGAGCGATTCGTAAGGCTCGAAGAAGAGGTCGCGGCATTACGCAGTGAGGTCAATACGCTAAAAGAGACGTTTGAGGAATTTAAGAAACAGTTTGAATGAACCAAAGTCGGAGGGAATATGGATCTAACAACATGCCGAAAGATGCTTGCCTGGAGCCTGGTCATAAACTACATAATTCTGCTCATCTGGTTTGCCGTGTTTATCGCTGCACATGATCAGCTGATGGGTATCCACCAACGATGGTTTAGATTGACGACCGAGCAGTTTGATTCTTACAACTATTTAGCGATGGCGATCTATAAGATCGGCGTCATACTTTTTAACCTAGTGCCCTATATTTCGCTGCACATCGTGACTAGGCGTCAGGACAAATAAAAAAGAAGCTCTGAAACAGAGCTTCTTTTTTTACAAGAACGCGGAGGGGGTATTAATTAATATCCTTGTCCTTGTACCTATAAACTCCGATCTTCATCTTGACGAGATCCTCGACGGTCACGTTTGGATTTTCGGCTCTCGCTTTGCGGACAAACTCTGGGTCGATCTTAAAAATTCGGCATTTTACGATGTCTTCGCTGTCCATTTTCGACAGGCCCGCGGCTTTTAGTTCATTGAGATATTCGGGCGTCACCTTAAAGATGCGAAACTTTACGAGCCCCTCAAATCCGTGATCGCTAAATCCCATCTCGTGGACCTGTTTTACGTATTCGGCGTCGATCTTAAAGATGCGCGCCTTGACCAGATCCTCGAAGGTCAGATTTGGAAAGCCGGAGTTTTTCATCTCGACCATGAATTTGGAATCGACCTTAAAGATCGCCGCTTTGAATAGGTCGTCAACGTCGAGCTTGCCAAAATTTGCCGATAGCAGATCGTCGGCAAGAGCGGTCGTGACGTTGAGAAATGCGGCGGCCATCAGGCGTTCCGATACGTCGTCGTTACCGTATTTGTGTGACGATTTTTCAAAGTCAAAGCCCTTAGCTTTCATCGCACCGATAAATGCCTGATCCGGCGTGAACCGAAATGTACCCGATCCTTTTCTTCCGGCAAACGTGCCTTCACACTCGATGGTCCCGGCTTCGCGGACTAGGCGGAAATTTACATTTCCGTCCGTCATCGCTTTTTCCCGGCTCAGGCCTTGCAGATCGCTGTAGGCAAAGTTCGAACCGTTTTGGTTGCGTCCGTTCTCGGTGCGGCGGGTGAACGAAAGGTGGATCTTATCGGGATTTTCCTTGTCATTTTTCTCGCTGCGGACATCAGCTTTCCACGTGCCGGTGACGACCTCTTGGGCAACGATCACCACATTTCCGATCACGATGATAATAAATAACAGGCCCGAAAGGGTCAGGGTGGCTCTCGCCAAACTACTTCTCATTACAAAAAACCTCCAAAAAAATGCTGCTTAGGATGTGCTTTACATGAGAAATACACCGCTCGCGGCGATGTTGTGACAACAAAATGACCGGAAAGTGAAAAAGGTCAGGATGCCAGGCGGGCAAGGGCATCGCCAGCGAATTTGAAGTGGCTCTCGTCCGAGTAACGCTCGGCACCGTGTTTGAGATAAAAGTTGATGGCGGGTGAGTTCCAATCGAGAACCTGAAAATCGATACGTTCGAGACCGCGTTCTTTTGCAATAAAGGCAAGTTTTTGGAGCATCTGCAGCCCTAGTTTATGCCTGCGATATTCAGCGAGGACATAAATATCCTCGAGGTACAGCCCCATCTCACCGCGAAAGCTCGAAAAATTTGGATGAAACAGCGCGTAAGCGATCGGCTTATCGCCGTCAAAGGCGATCAACCCCTCGACAAAACCTTCGCCGCTAAACATCGCACGATACAGCCGCCCTGCCGTCACGGTGCAATATGCGGCGAGGTTTTCGTACTCGGCAAAACTCCGCATCAGATCGACGACGGCAGATAGATCATTTTCGTTAACATTTCGAATGGTTATCGACATAAAAAACCGTGCCTAGTTTAACAGGCACGGCTCATATAAGTCATTTCGTAGAGGTTATGGCTTTTTCTTTGGGCCGCTAGGTAGCTTTTGCGGTGCGACGTTTTGTTCTTTCTTTAATGTTTCTATCAAGCCGACGGCATCTGCTTTGTACTTGTTTGTATCAGGGGCAAGAGAAACAAATTTTTGGAGATAGTTTGCACCTTCTTGTAGCAATGGCTTTTGATTGTCGATGTAGCCCTTGTTTACTAGGCTGAGTCCCACACCGGATAGTGCGTCTATATTATCCGGCGAGGTCTCAAGGATACTTTTGTATCCGGCTATCGCGTTGTCAGAATCGCCCACGACGCGATACAGATCCGCAAAGATAAGCTTAGCTGTTGCTTTTTTTGCCGCATCCGACTCAACGGCAACGTATTCAGGAACGAGAACCTTAGCCGCTTCGATCACCGACGGATCGATCTGCTCCATAAGCACCGCCATTCGAAATGTTTCTTGAGATCCTACAAGCGTGGCTGTTTTTGTTGCTTCAAAGTTAGCCTTGTCGACGATTTCCGCCGGCAAAGCATTTTTGAGAAGGGTCCACGCCCGCAAAAACCCTGCAGCCGATTCGGCCAGATCTTTCTTTGCCTTTTCGAGGCCGGCAAACTTTTCGGTTGCATCCGTCAGCTTAATAGCCTTGTTACGTATATCGACCGCTCTTATCCTCAGAGATATCGAGCGATTATTATTAAAAACCGGTGCACTTCCCACAAAGTCGGGGTCAGCCGCAATTCCTTCTTCGTATTTTGCTATCGCAAGATCATAATCCTTAGCCTCAAATGCCTCTTTTGCCGCTTTCGCCGTTGCCGCGATGATCTCATTGGTTTTCGAGGCTTTTGCATTCTTTTCCTCGATCTCGGCAGCCTTTTTATCAAATTCGGCTTTGGCTTTTTTTTCTTCCTCCGTCAGTTCGCGAATTTCCTCGCCAGCCTTTACGGTTTTAACACTGCGCGCATCTGATTCACTAAATTTTTTCCCGTCGCCGGGACTTAAAACGATTACGAGTTTTTCTTGGCCTGCCCTTACGTTGGGAAAGATCATCGGAGCGCAATTAGGAGCGCTGACGGCAAATGTAAAAACGCCGTTATATGGTACGCCAGCAAATCTAAAACCACCTTTTGCATCAGTTTTTGTCGAAGGAAACCCCGCTTTAATATCTGTGCGATAAACCTCGATCAAAGCTCCGGCAACAGGTTCTTGCGTCCCGTCAGCCTTTTTGACCTCAACCGTGCCTCCTACGGGTGCAGTCTGTGCAAAACTTACCAAATGCCCGGCCATAAACACGGCTGCGGCAAAGAGAAACGAAAAATAAAACTTACGTGACATTAGATTCCTCCGAGAAATGTTCGAACGGCCGAACTGGCTACGATATGATGCCAAACGACAAAAAAGAGTTCGTTATTTTTCATATTCTAACCCAAACGCCGACAAAATTCGACCGTTTTCGATGTTGTTACGGCGATTTCGGCAAAATTCAAAAACGAACGCCGGTGTGATATCTTAACCATTCGATTTTGCTCGATCCGCATCGGAGACCTAATGACAAACAAGATCTACAATTTTAGTGCCGGGCCGGCGATCCTGCCCGCTCCCGTTTTAGAAAAGGCCCGCGAAGAGCTGCTCTCAGTGGGCGGCATCGGCATGAGCGTAATGGAGATCAGCCACCGCTCAAAACCATTTGAAGCAATTCTCGCCGCTGCCGAACAAGGCATCCGTGATCTGCTGTCGGTGCCGGATAATTACCGCATCCTGTTCCTGCAGGGCGGCGCGACGCTGCAATTTTCAATGATCCCGCTCAATTTTCTCGGGAAAGACCAGACGGCTGATTACGTTATAACCGGTGCCTGGGGCAAAAAAGCTTTGAAAGAAGCCAAACGTTGCGGGACGGCAAATGTCATTTATTCGTCCGCTGAGGGCGGGTTTAAGACGGTTCCCTCACAAGCGGAGTTGAGCTTTGGCCCCGATGCGAAATACGTTCACTACACATCAAATGAGACGATCGAGGGCGTCGAATTCAAATACGATCTCGATGGCGGCGGCGTCCCAGTCGTTTGCGATGCGTCATCAAACATACTTTCGAAACCGATAAATGTTCGCGAAAGCGCGTTGATCTACGCCGGAGCGCAGAAAAATATCGGCCCGAGCGGCGTCACGCTCGTTATCATCCGCGACGACCTTGTCGCCCAAGTACCCGAAAACCAACACTCGATGCTCGATTACCGCTTGCTGGCGGAAAACGGTTCAATGCTAAATACGCCAAACACGTGGGGCATTTATCTCATCAGCCTAGTATGCGAATGGCTCCGTGACCAAGGCGGTGTAACTGCAATGGAGATCAAGAATCAGGAAAAAGCCGCGATCCTCTACGACGCCATCGACGCGAGCGACGGATATTACACCGGCCACGCCGATCGTGCCGTCCGTTCGCTGATGAACGTTACATTTCGCTTGCCGTCCGAAGATCTCGAAAAGCAATTTTGTGCCGAGGCGACCGCCGCAGGGCTCGACGGACTAAAGGGCCATCGCAGTGTCGGCGGCATCCGTGCCTCGATCTACAACGCTTTCCCACGCGACGGCGTCACCGCTCTCGTCGATTTTATGCAGCATTTTGCTCAGCGAAACGGCTAAACATCATTTGCACGCCATAATATCTTTGGAAAGCACCTCGCTTTATAGATTTCTTTAAAGTAAGGGCTGTTCTGCCCGCTTTCCCGCCTGAGGTATTTTCAACAATGGCACTGATCGGCAACAAATTATACAGAGATATACGTTCAAAACAGGACGAGACGGTCGAACTCGAACAGCAGCTATCGCGTCTCGAGGACGACATCCGCAAGCTAAAGATCGATTTTGATATCTATTTTAACGGCGGGACCAAACGGCCGCCGCTCGAGGCACGCGCCCGGCTCGATTCCAACATCAAGCGGATCTCCGACAACCGCAGCCTGACATACGCCCAGCGTTATCAATTTAATATGCTCGTTTCCCGCTTTACCTCGTACCGCGAACTTTGGCGGCGAACCCTAAAAGCCAAGGGCGAAGAGATGATGTAGAAAAAAAGCGAATGCACAGTGCGTTCGCTTTTTACTTTATGATCCGAGATCATATCGATGCTAAGCTCATTCGCGAAAACGAATTACCTGCTAGAAAATAAGAAGAGAATCGCAACATCGCAGGTCAGACCCCGTTCCTTCTCTGACTAGTTAGCTGAGAAAGAAGCGATTTAATACCACTTGACTTTCGTATATGCCAAAGGATCGAGTTTTTGCTCTCGAGCTTTAGCCAACCCAATTCTTTTTATTTCCTCGAACCACCGCCGGTAACTTTTATATGCATCGGCTACGTCTTCGGGTTGATTGTATTTCGCGGTCGATTCGTTGATGAGAGTTACAGCCGAAGCATGGTTCCATTTTTCATAATATAAATATGAGATATAAAAAAGGGCCGCAACTTCTACGGGGGTCTCTGGAAGTACTTCTGAAACAGTTGAGTCTACCGCTCGACCGAAGCGAGCTTTGTTTCGAACCCCTTCAAGGGTCATTAAACATTCTATTCCGTCCAATAACTCCTTTTCTTCCAAATTATGGGTATGCTTAACTGACTCAATTGGTAATGAGCTATCCACTTTGGCGTACCAAGAAGAACAACAATTAACTCTTGCGGAGGTGGCGGGGGAAATCAAAAGAATCTGACCGCACAACGACGCACACATTAGTAAAACAGCAATAATTATTCGGGTCGATCTCATTTTCTTACTCCATCTACTGCTTTGGCTTGAGCCTATAGTAATTTAGTTTGTGTTCTTTAATAGCCCATGCAGTTCCGGGTCCCGGACCAGCAGGGATATTGGTCATAAGAGGTTGTATACCCCCTTTGCTTATAACTCCTATAACCGCTTCTGTTTTCTTATCTATCGTGTTTACAGTTATGCTGTGTCGTGGTGCAGTTAAGCTTCCGTCCGTTGGTAAGTCTCTGTTAACAGCAGGTGGCGGTTCAGGCGCGGGAGCTTCCGGCTGATCAAGAGCGTACTCAACATCTACATCCCAATTAAATAGTGACCAGCTTTGGCCGCTTGTCATCGCAGAACCCATCGCTCCTGAGGGATCGTATCCGCCGATGGTGTTAGCACAGAACTGTGCGCACGCACCTTTGTTCATCGAAAGCAGTCTAGACAAACTGCACTATGCAAAGATCCTAGTATCATAATTCTCTCCTCAGCAATTAATAGGGAATTTTATCTCTTGCACCATTTTGGCTTTTTCCGCCCGTCTTCAATTAAGGGGATCGATGTATATGAGGGCAGCGTTTCATCCGCAAACAGATAAATGTTAAGTGAGCCACAGACAGTTTTGCGAATGCCCACTAATTCAAAATATTGCTTAAGAACATTATCGAAGCCGACTTTTACTTGTTTTTTAACAGCTTCTTTAACTGCCTGATTTATAACTTTGTTGTCTATAGCTTTAAACTTAGCTTCTTGATTTTCAAGAGAGCTGAAATAAGCTAAATCAGTTACATTGATGTTGAAAAAAACTTGACGCTTCCAGTTGAATCTCGCATAGGCTACTACACGCTTTGCCCTTATTTTTCCCATTTCCACCATCCACTGCTCCTTGATCCCAGTTCCTCTTTCACCCAAAACAAGCCTGTGCCTAATATCAGAAGTGGAATCCAGACTAGCTATTATCTCCTGAACATGTCGCTCCTGTTCGGGAGTTAAACTAGTCTGACCTATGACTTCGGTCTGATGCACCAAGCCAAGAATAGTTACGGAAATAATTATTGCAATAGTTCTTATCTCTTTTATTTTTTTCATTGTTTTGGTTTTATGGTTAAGTTCATGTGGTTTTTATCGAAGAGTTATGGGGTCAGACCTGCGATTCTGCGAGTTATCGGAGTAATTCACCATTATAAGTCAAGAATTCTATCACCAAATTTGGGTTGGAGAAGACAATCTTGGTCCACCTTGGTCCACCTTGGTCCACCTTGGTCCACCTTGGTCCATCTTGGTCCGGACCGGACCAAAAGGACCACGAATGAGACCTGATTGACAGTAAATTTGCTGCTCGTTATGATTCAGTCATGCGAATCGGCGCCTTTTTCCTGTTGATCTGGATCACATTTCTAAGTTTTGGCTGTGGAAATAACATCTTTCAGTCACAGCCGACGACGGCGACGGCGCTGCGTGAGGTGCCTGCCGTTCGGCTCAATTTCAGGTACGAGGGCGATGTTCCGGCTCCGACGCTAGATGCCGCAAAAACGGGTGAGGAACGCAACGAAGCGATCCAGGCCGATTTTGACAACAATCGTCCGCTCGAAATACTCGACCGCACGCTTGCCGCACCCAATAAAAAGCACATCGTCGCGATCTATCATCGCGTCACGGATATGCAGGCCGAATACCGGCTGGATATGTATCTCGCGGACGGCAAGGTGCTCAAAAAGCTGACATCCGACGCGATGGCGGTGCATTTTCCCGACACGATCGTCTGGTCGCCCGATTCTAATTCGCTGGCGTTTGTCGCGATGACCCGAGCAGGGCTTGGAGCCGTACCGGGAGCCACGCCGTCAGCTTCGCCGGCGGCAAATACCGCTTCAAATTTGGTCGCGAACACGGCTGCAAATTCAGCGGCACCGACCGCTGCCAGCACCAATACCGAAACAAACGCCAACGCCGCTGCTCCTGACGCGACACCGGCAACTGCTCCGACACCGCCGGCACCGACGGGCATATTGACCTTTCGCACCGAGCAGATCTATATCTGCAATGCCGATGGCAGCGGCGTCAAACCGATCACCGAAAACGAAGGCCTGATCTATTTTTATTACGCTTGGTCGCCGGACGGCACGATGCTAGCGGCGCTCGCCGCAACCTCGCGTGAGTGGCGCTACCTAGATATCAGTGCCGCCAGCAAAGGCGAATCTCTGATACCGCAGGGTCGTCCGCGCATAATCGAAAAAAATGGCCGCGAACGCCGTCTCGATGACAATCTGACCGCCGTCCGGCCCGTCTGGTCGCCTGATTCGGCTAAGGTCGCGGCCGCATTTGGTAATCAGATCAGGCTATATGACGCCGGCGGCACAAATCCGACGCAGGCGGCTATCCCTCTGCGAAATCAGCTACTTATCTCGTCGCAGATCTACGACCGCGAACAGACGCGGCAAACCCAAGGAGCAAATGCCGACCCGAACGCACCCCCCGCTGCCAATACCGAACAGCCGCTATCGACGCTGCCGGACGAAAAACTGCTCGTGTCGTTTAACCCCATCGTCGAGCTGGCTTGGACAGCCGAGGATCTGCTCTATCTTAAGACGGCATACATCCGCCGTATGAAAAACGAGGCCGACAGCGTGATGAGCTTTGCCCGCTGGCATCGGTTGGCTCTGACAACACAACCCACAGGCCCGGCACGATAACAAATATTATGAGATATGAATCTATCGTCGATATTTACTCGGCCAATGAAAAGATCCGCGAAGGTTTTCTGGCAACCGTCGCAAGCGTCACAGACGAAGAAGCCTCGGCCTTGCCCGACGGCGAAAAATGGACGGTCAGCCAACTGGTCGAACACGTAGCTATCGTCGAGCAAAATATTACGCGGCTCTGTGCAAGATTAGTCGGTGCGGCCGAAAACGATGGCAAGCTGGCTGATGGAAACATCGGCGTTTCAAATGAGACGATGGAAAAATGGGCCGCATCGGCAGACGCAAAGCTCGAAGCTCCTGATCGTGTCCAACCGACCGGCGAGGTTTCCATCGCGGATTCGCTTGAGCGACTATCATCAAATATTGAGGCTCTGGAAGCTCTGCGACCCGGTTTCGAAACCTACGATATGACGGCACACAAATTTCCGCATCCGTATTTTGGAGATCTGACGGCGACAGAGTGGCTGGTTCTGATCGGCGGACACGAGCGGCGTCACAGCATACAGTTACAAAAGCTTTTGGGAAAGATCAGGCAATAAAAACGAAAAGGCCCGGCTGAAAGGAGGGTTATCCAGCCGGGCTAACGCTTCAAACAGTATCATAATAGCTAACGACTTTCTGCATGTCTGAAGACGCATTTATGATGTAGGTGCTGCCCGCGCCGTTGCTACAAAATTATGCGTTTTTTCGCGCCCATTCGCCCGCCGATTTACTATCTTATTCGACACGGTCTGTGATAATATTCCGTGTTCGGACATATAAGGAAATTTTGATGCGAGGCGCCGTATTTGCCCGTATCAGCGCCTCAGATTATGGATAAATTTTTGGTTCGCGGCGGCAACCCGCTGAAAGGAAAGATCGAGATCGGCGGAGCCAAAAACTCCGCTCTGCCTTGCCTTGCCGCCACGCTGCTCTCATCCGAGACCGTCATTTTGCACAACGTCCCGTACGTTAAGGACCTGATTACGCAACGCCGTTTACTTGAAGATCTCGGTGCGACCGTGCTGACGCCTGAGCTGCGTACGCACAAGGTAACGGCCAACAATATCCAGACATTTGAGGCTCCGTATGAGCTTGTAAAAACAATGCGTGCGAGCGTGTTGGCGTTGGGGCCGCTGCTCGGGCGTTTTGGCCAGGCAAAGGTGAGCTTGCCCGGCGGCTGCGCGATCGGTACGCGTCCGATCGATCTACACCTGCGTGCTTTTGAACAGCTTGGAGCCGAAGTCTCACTCGAATCGGGTGATGTCGTCGCCTGCGCTCCAAAAGGGCGTCTGATCGGCAGCACCATCAATTTTGAGAAGGTGACCGTCACCGGCACCGAAAACGTAATGATGGCCGCCGCTCTGGCTAAGGGCAAAACCGTCATCCAAAACGCCGCTCAAGAACCTGAGATCGACGACCTCGCCGAGCTGATGAACAAAATGGGTGCCCGTATCAAAGGCGCGGGAACACCCGTCATCGAGATCGAAGGCGTCGAGGCTCTTGGCTCAGCCGAGCACACCATTATCCCGGATCGTATAGAAACGGGTACATTTATCGTTGCCGCTGCGATCACCGGCGGCGAGATCGAGATCAAAAGCTGCGTTCCCGAACACATCGCGGCCGTCGTCGCAAAACTTCGCGAGGTCGGCGTCGAGATCGAGGAGCTAAATCAAAGTACCTTACTAGTGCGTGCAGGTGCCGACGGGCTTCGCGGCAAAGACATGACGACCGAACCGCACCCCGATTTTCCGACCGATATGCAGGCGCAATATATGGCCCTGATGACGCAGGCCGAAGGCGAATCAAAGATCACTGAGACGATCTTTGAAAACCGTTTCATGCACGCATCTGAGCTGATCCGTATGGGAGCAGACATTCACATTTCAGGCAACACGGCTGTCGTTAAGGGCAAAACCAAACTGATGGGTGCTCCGATCATCGCCTCTGACCTGCGTGCGTCGGCGTCGCTCGTGCTGGCGGCGGTCGCCGCTGAGGGCGAAACGACCATCGACCGCGTCTATCACATCGACCGCGGCTATGAGACGATCGTTCGCAAATTTCGCTCGCTTGGTGCCGATATCGAACGTATCACCGAGAGCGTCACCGACGAACAGGCCAACGAAGCCGCAAAATAACCCACAATATGAGCGCCCAAGATTGTATTTTCTGCAAGATCGCCGAGGGTAGCATACCGTCGGCAAAGGTTTTTGAGGATGACGTTTGCCTGGCGTTTAACGATCTCAGCCCGCAAGCCCCGACGCACATCCTGATCATCCCGCGCGAGCATATCGATTCGATGGATAAAACCAGCGACCAACACGAGGCCCAACTTGGGCATCTATTGTTGACGGCGGCGAAAATAGCGCGTGAACAGGGCTTTGGGGATAACGGCTATCGCATCGTAATAAATACGAACTCCGACGGCGGCCAGACCGTATTTCATTTGCATGTGCATCTGCTCGCCGGGCGGCCATTTGTATTTCCGCCAGGTTAGAGAATTATCGATAGATCGTCTAGTTAGGTTTGTATGAAGCAAGTTCTTTTAGTTGTTGTGCTCTCGCTGCTCGTGGTGTTTAGTTTTGGCTGTTCGGGAAATAATGCGAATACGGCCGCAAATACTGAAACGGTTGCGGCCGAGTCACCCTTTGCAAACATTACGGATCCGGCAGCGGCTCTTGCTGAGGGCGACCGTTTGTTTGACGAAAACCGGACCGAAACGGCAATTCAGGCTTATCAACAGGCGATCCATCTTAACCCCGATCTTGCCGAAGCTCATTTCAAACTAGGTATTGCTTACGCTCTGCTCGAAATGCAGTACGAACAGACCGGCACCGTTGACCCGGGGAATCCGGATGCTAGGAACAAGCCGCGTTCGCAAAAGTCGTTTGAAAAAGCCGTCGAAGCTTATAAAAAGCTTCTCAAAACCAACCCTGACGACGATGTCGCCCATTACAACCTCGCCCGAACGTACAACAAGCTCAACAAGGACGAAGAGGCCGAGAAAGAATTTCGGCAGGCCGTCAAACTCAAACCTGACGATAGCGAGTATCAAACGGAGCTCGGCGCAATCCTGATCAAGCTCGCCCAGTATCGCGAGGCGATCGCACCTTTAAAGAAAGCCATCGAGCTTGATGCCGGCAACGAACGAGCAGCGAGCCTGCTCGAGGATGCCGAGGCCGGCCGCCAGCGTATTGATTATGTCGGCAAAGACAGCAACGCCAATCGCGCGAGCTCTGGTTCGAACTCTAATTCAAACTCTTCGGCAAACTCCGTGTCTAATACAGCGGCAAACACGAGCACAAACTCAGCGGTAAAACCCCCGCCAGCCAACACTGCGAAACCGCCAAAACCCGAGGTAAAGGAAACCAAGCCTGAACCTAAGCCGGTCAAAAGCGAAAAACGCGGCAAGAAAGGCTAAAAATACCCATTCCCCCGATCAGTGGTTCAAAAATACACATCTCGTAATTGAGGTGTGTCAACTTGACATTTTATTGACCTCGTCGCAAATTAGCTAACAGTAGCTATTTTCTTTGGCGTCAGTATTTTATGAAGCTCGATCTGGATGACAGCCCATCGCTTTCGCTCGAACGCAAGGTGAGCATGCACGAGGCCCGCGAAGCGATCATCGACCGCTTGGCTCGCGACCTGCCGACGAGCATTGATCTGGAACGCTTTCTAAATGTCGTCGTTTCCGAGATCGGCCGCATGCTCCACGCCGACCGCTGCGATCTGCTACAGATGTCCGAGGGCCGGGACCTAGTCATTAGCCACGAATGGCGAAAAGATAAATCGGTGCCAAAAAGCCAAGGCACGACGATCCCCTTTGACGCCGAAAAGCTTAGCGAACGCCTCGACATCACAAAACCGATCCGCATCAACGACACGTCTAAGGCAAAGGACGCGACGCTCAAATTTTTTACCAAGGCGCTTGAGACCCGCTCGCTGCTGATCATCCCGATCATCCAAAACGGGCGTGTTCTCGGCCTGCTTGGCCTGCACGACACGCACAAAGCCCGCGTATGGCTTGACGAAGAAGTCGCCTTTCTCGAATCGATCGCCCGTCATTTGGCTATCGGGTATGAGTACACGAGTCTTTACGTAAATCAAGAGCAAGAGTCGCGACGCACCAATGCGCTGCTTGAGATAGCAAATACGCTAAACTCGCACTCGGATTTCAAAGACGTTTCCGAACGCGTCGTCGAGCGTGCGATCGGACTGGTCGGTGCCGATTATGGTGCGCTCGGCGTGCTCGACCAATCGGGAAAACGCATCTCGCTAGAAACTTTCAAATCCGCCGAGGGCATCAAGCTAGGCAAGATGCTCAAAATGTTTGACCAGTACGACAAAGGTGTCGATCTCGATTCGTTTGCGACGCTCGGCAACATTCTGAGAGACGGCGAGACGCTAAAACTCGTCGATTCTGAGATGCCGCTGGCGATACGGCTATTTTTTAACAAGATCTTGCACGGCAAAGCTGCGCTCGTCGCACCGGTGCATGTGGGCGGCAGGTCGTTTGGGCTGCTCGGTTTTGTGTGGAGTAAAACGAGTACGTTTGAGGATCACGATATCAAGCTCATCGAGGGCATCGCCGACCAGATCGGCACCGCTCTCGAACGCGACCAACTCTCGACCGAGGTCATGCGGCTCAAGAGCGAACTGCATCAGCGCCAGAGTGAGCTGGTCGGCCAAGCACCTGCAATTAGACGAGCGATCGAGCTGGGCTTGAACGTCGCCGATACGAGTACCACGGTTCTCGTGCTGGGCGAATCAGGAACAGGCAAAGAGCTGATCGCAAATCTTATCCATTACAATTCGGGCCGCGAGGGCAAGCCTTTCGTAAAGATAAACTGCGGTGCGATTCCCGAAACGCTGCTCGAATCCGAACTATTCGGCCACGAAAAAGGCGCGTTCACCGACGCACGCAATCAGCGCATCGGACGGTTTGAAGAAGCAAATGGCGGCACGCTTTTCCTCGATGAGATCGGCGAGATGTCTTTGCAGGCACAGGTCAAGCTGCTCCGCGTTCTGCAGGACGGCGAATTTACCCGCGTCGGCGGCAAACACGTCGTCAAGACGGACGTTCGCGTCATTGCGGCAACAAATTCTGATCTAGCGATTGCGATCGATGACGGTACTTTTAGAAAAGATCTCTATTATCGCCTATCGGTCTTCCCGATATCTTTGCCGCCGCTTCGCGATCGCGCAGAGGACATCAATCTGCTCGTCTTTCACTTTCTCGAAAGCTACAAATCCAAATCAGGCCGCTTTGTCTCGGGCATTTCAAAAGAAGCGATGCGGGCGCTCGTAAATTACGACTGGCCAGGCAACGTCCGCGAGCTTGAAAACGCGATCGAGCGGGCGGTCATTATTGCTTCGGGCCGTCAGATCGAGATCGACGACCTGCCTGAGGCGATAGCACACACTGCTGATCATGCTTCAGCCCACGCACGGCACGAACGCGCCACCGCCGCCGGTTTGGGTAATGCCATCGGGATCCAGATCGAGTTGCCCTCGGCGATGGACGAGATCGAAAAACAGGTCATCGAAGCAACACTCGATTATACCGAAGGCGACAAATCTCACGCTGCACGGTTGCTAAATATCGGACGAAAAACGCTGTACCGAAAACTGGAACAATACGAGACGGAACAAGGCTAAAGTTCTTGATATGAACAAATTCCTGACAGCACGCTGGAAAGACCTGATAATGGCCAACTACGAGGTTGACCCGTCGCTGCTCGCCAGTCGTGTGCCGCGTGGTACCGAACTCGACCTGTTTGATGGAAAATGCTTTGTTAGCCTGGTTGGGTTTATGTTCCTCGACACGCGTGTTTTAGGTTTGCCAATACCGTTTCACGTCAATTTCGAAGAGGTCAATCTTCGTTATTACGTAAAGCGTGAGACCGCTGATGAAACGCGTCGGGCTGTGTGTTTTGTTAAGGAGATCGTGCCGCGGTTTGCGATCGCAACCGTCGCAAGGCTGATGTATGGCGAGCCATACGAGTGTTGGCAGATGAGCCACAACCGAACAGAGTCGTCCGTTTCATACAGTTGGAGCACAGGCGGCTGCACCAACCATCTGGCGGTCGATATTGATGAGAGCATCGGCGTCCCGCCTGAGGGCTCGCACGGCGAATTTATCATTGAGCATTACTGGGGCTACACGGATAGGGGCAGCGGACGCGTCGATGAATACAAGGTCGAGCACCCGAAATGGGAACTTTTCTCGGCCAAAAACGAAGTGATCGATGTAAATTTTAAGGGAACGTACGGCGAAGAATTTGGCTTTCTAACAGAACAAAAACCTTATTCGGTCTTGTTGGCAAAAGGCTCCGAAGTTGCTGTTTATAAGGGATCCCGCCTTTCAGTTTAATTCATTTCTTCCTTTGCGGTCTTTGCGGCTTTGCGTTAAAAATTTCTTATGATCATCGGCATCGTCGCCATCGCGAAAAACTACGCCATTGGCAGAGACGGTAAGCTGCCGTGGCATTACTCCGCCGACCTTAAATTCTTTAAGGAAACGACGACCGGAAATGCAGTCGTAATGGGTGCGAATACTTGGCGTTCGATCGGCAAACCTCTGCCGAATCGGCTCAACGTAGTCCTCACACTCTCGGGCAAAGTCGAAACGCCCGACGGTGTTGTAAAGCTCAATAGCAAACAGGCTGTCATCGATCTTGCCAAAGATGTGGAGTTCGATGTCTATATCATCGGCGGAGCACAGGTATATCGAGACCTTGCGGATATTATCGACAAATGGATCGTCACAGAAATCCCTGAAACCGTTGCTGACGCCGATACATTTATGCCGGAGGATTTTCTTGAGGGGTTTGAGCTTGAGCAAGCGATCGATCTTGGCGATGAGCTAGGTGCCAAAATACTGCATCGCAGATAAAATTGGTGTAAGATAATCGCAAATTGCAAACAGGAGAATTTGCTTATGATGGGCGGCAGAACTTGGGACGACTGGATCGAAGAATACTCTGAGAGCCATCAGCATCCGATCAACAAATTAACGCATCAATTCGGCATACCGATGATCGCGCTGTCGCTGCTGCTGATACCTGTTTCGTTCTTTGTCGCAGGAGCATGGCGTATCGCTCTTGGCCTGTTTGTCGTAGGTTGGATACTCCAATTCATCGGCCACTATTTCGAAGGCAAGCCGCCCGAATTTATGAAAGATTACCGCTTTTTGTTTGTCGGCATGCGCTGGTGGATGAAAAAGACGTTCGGTTAAATAGCCCGCCCCGGTGGAAAAATCCCTCATCCTGAGCATCGATATCGGCACGTCTAGCGTACGTGCGTCTCTCTTTAATTACGCCGCCGAACCTGTTCGCGGCACGTCGGTAAAGATCGAACGCACGCTCGATACGACCGCAGACGGTGTTTCTGAGATCGATGCCGACGAGGCCGTTTCTCAAGTAGTTTTGGCCATCGACGCTCTACTCGAAAAAGCAAAAAAACTAAAAGGCGAGATTACTCACGTTGCTTTGTGTTCGTTTTGGCACTCCGTAATGGGTATTAATGCCAAACGCAGACCGACGACAAAGGTGCTCGGCTGGGCAGACACACGCAGCCATGAGTATTCGGCGGTGCTCAAAAAACGCTTTGACGAAACGGAAATACATAACCGCACCGGCGCTCATTTTCACTCGAGCTTTTGGCCGGCGAAATTGCTGTGGTTCAAAAACGAGCAGCCAGAGATCTTTGCAAAAACAGCAATGTGGCTATCATTCAGCGACTATCTGGCATTAAAGCTTTTCGGCACGGCCGCGACAAGCGTCTCGATGGCGTCGGCAACGGGTATTTTCGATCAGCGGAAATGTACTTGGGACGGTGAACTGCTGCGTTATCTAAAGGTTCGCAAAGATGCTCTCGCCGATATCGCACCTGACGGGGCAACCTTCACACTGACACGCAAATTTGCGAAACGCTGGCCTCAACTTGCCAAGGCGAAATGGTCGCTTGCCGTCGGTGACGGTGCCGCTGATCATATTGGCTCGTGCGGTCTTGGCAAAAACAAAGCAAGCCTTATGGTCGGAACATCAGCCGCCATGCGCGTCGCATTTCGCGGCAAACCGCCCACGAAAATTCCAACTGGATTATGGTGCTACCGCATCGACCGCGAGAGCGTAATAGTCGGCGGGGCGTTGTCCGACGGCGGCAATCTTTATTCGCTGATCAAAGAACGGTTTCGTCTGCCCGCAAATACAGACAAGTTACTCCTATCGCGAGAATCCCCCGACGATCTCGTCGTGATCCCATTCTTTTTTGGCGAACGTAGCATCGGCTACGACGAAAATGCTCGCGGAGCCATCATCGGACTAACCGCTATGCACGACGGCATCGACGTTTTGCTCGCCGCGATGGAGGGAGTCGCGTTTCGGCTAGATGATATCTACCAGCGGCTCAAAAAGGTCGCGAAGATCACCGACATTGTCGCCACGGGCGGAGCTCTGCGCGATTCGCCTGTTTGGACACAGATTATCGCCAACACGGTTAGACATGAACTCACCATCAGCGGCATTGCCGAATCATCACTTCGAGGAACAGTCATACTCTCGAAGAAAATGATGTCTTGATGCTTATTATATTTGATGCTATGATGTCAATATATGCGGACAACACTTACATTAGATGACGAAGTTGTTTTGGGGATTAAGCAATTACAAAAAAAGCGGCCTGATACGACTTTCAAACGTATCGTGAACGATATATTAAAAAAAGGCCTCGAAGCTGAAACACCTGCAAAAGGCCGGGAATTTAAGATACGAACATTTCCCAACGCAAAGCCTAAGCCAAACTTAAAGTTTGACAATATTGAGGCTCTGCTTTCCGAGGTCGAAGGCGATGACCGCAAATGGTGATACTGGACACCAACATATTGTTGTACGCCGTAATGCCGGCCTTTCGTCAGCACAAACCTGTCAAAGACTGGCTCGATACTGCTCTCTCAACAGGAAATGAGATCATTGGAATAACATGGCAGGTCGCGACTGCGTTTATCCGTGTTGGAACGAATCGACGTGTTTTCGATAACCCTCTCGGATTGGCAGATGTAAAAAGCGTGTTGGATGATCTGTTCGAGCATAGAATGGTGTCAAAGGTTTTGCCGACCGAGAACCACTGGACGATATACAGCAAACTACTGTCTGAAATGAACCTGTCGGGCGACATAGTTATGGACGCCCGGATCGCTGCGGTAGCTATTGAACACAAAGCAACGGTTGCGAGCTGCGACAAAGATCTCAGGCGTTTTTCTGATCACATAAAGATAATCGACCCAATGAAGAAGTCGTAATTGCCTGAACTCCTAACTACTGGCAAAATGTAATTTACCGACCCAAAATTTACGCGCCTTTAGAACAAACAAAATGACGATTTCAAGATCAGATCTCGACCAACTCTGTATCAATACCATCCGTACGCTCTCGCTCGACGCGATACAAAAGGCAAATTCCGGGCATCCGGGGCTGCCGCTTGGCATGGCACCGGCGGCGTATGTGCTGTGGACCAAGTTTCTCCGTCATAACCCGAAAAATCCAAAATGGTTTGGCCGCGACAGGTTTTTGCTAAGCGGCGGACACGGGTCGATGCTGATCTACAGCCTGCTACACCTGACGGGATATGACCTGTCGATGGACGAGATCAAGCGGTTTCGCCAGTTGCACTCAAAAACGCCGGGACACCCCGAAAACATCATGACCGCCGGTGTCGAGGTCACAACGGGGCCGCTCGGACAGGGTTTTGCCAACGGCGTCGGCATGGGCATCGCACAGGCACATCTGGCGGCGAGGTTTAGCAAACGCGGCTTTCCCGTTGCTGACAATTATATCTATTGCATCTGTTCGGACGGTGATCTGATGGAAGGCGTCAGTTACGAATCCGCCTCGATGGCCGGCCATCTCAAGCTTGGCAATCTCATCTATCTCTACGACGACAACCAGATCACCATCGATGGCTCGACCGACCTTTCCTTTACCGAAAACACGACAAAACGCTTTCAGGCGGCCGGTTGGCACATTTCTGAGGTAAAGGACGGCAACGATCTCAAGGCCATCGAAGCCGCGATAAAAGAGGCACAAAAGGTAAAAGATAAACCGTCGCTGATCCGCGTTCATACGATCATCGGTTTTGGTATGCCAAAACAGGGCACGTCAAAAGCCCACTCTGACGCTCCGGGCGAAGAAGCGGTAAAGGAAACAAAACGCAATCTCGGTTGGCCCGAAAAGAAAAGCTTTTACGTTCCCAAAGAGGCTCTCGCTCATTTTCGACAGGCAGTAAAAACCGGAGCTAAGCTCGAAAAAGATTGGAACGAGACGGTCAAAAAATACGAGAAAGCCAACCCTGAGCTGGGCGCGGCGTTTGCGTCGATCCGCAGTAATGAGTTGCCCGCCGACTGGGAAAAGAGTTTGCCTAAATTTGACGAGACGGAGGCAAAAGCCACCCGAGCATACAGCGGCGATGTCATCAACGCTATCGCCGACGCGATACCTGCATTGTTAGGCGGCAGCGGCGATCTGACGCCGTCTAACAATACCTACATCAAATCGTCCGCCGATATTCAGGCCGGACGTTATCAAAATCGCAACGTCCATTACGGCATCCGCGAACACGCGATGGGCTCGACGATGAACGGCATGGCGCTGTACGGCAGCGTGATACCGTTTGGCGGCACGTTTCAGACATTTTCGGACTATATGCGTCCGGCGATACGGCTTGCGGCACTCTCGGACATCCAGACGATCTTTGTCTTTACTCACGATTCGATCGGGCTGGGCGAAGACGGCCCGACGCACCAATCGGTCGAACACATCGCCGCAATGCGTGCGATACCAAATCTCGCGGTGATCCGTCCGTGCGACGCTCACGAGACGCGTGAAGCATGGCGTGCCGCATTAAAACGAAGCAATGCCCCGACCGCTTTTGCCCTGTCGCGGCAAAAGGTCGCTCTCATCGACCGCAAAAAATACGCCGACGCGAAAGGATTGCACAAAGGAGCGTACATCCTTGCCGAAGCTGAAACCAAGGCCGGCAAAGCGACGGCGCCAAAACTGATCCTGATAGCAACCGGCTCCGAAGTCGGCCTTGCGATGGAAGCCCGCGAAAAACTAAACGCCGACGGCACACCGACCCGCGTCGTCTCAATGCCCTGCTGGGAATTTTTCGATGCTCAAAACGCCAAATACAAAGAAGATGTCCTGCCCGCAAAGATCACCGCCCGCCTCGCCATCGAAGCAGGGGTTTCACAAGGCTGGCACAAATACGTCGGCGACAAAGGCGACATCTTGGCGGTTGATAGGTTTGGTACCTCCGCCCCGGCTGAGGATGTTTTCCGCGATTATGGATTTACGGTCGCGAACGTCATCAAGAAAGCTATAAATCTAGTCAAATAGATGGATGTCTCGTCGCTAAAAACGCCGTCGTTGCTGCTCGATATTGATCGTGTCCGAAAAAATGCAGCACGGATCAGCGACATCGCAACACGCAACGGTGCCCGCTTGCGTCCCCACATCAAAACTCACAAGTGCATTGAGGTTGCCAAGATACAGACCGCCGGACATAACGGCGCTATCACGGTCTCGACGCTGGCTGAGGCTCGTGCGTTTTCTGAGAATGGCTTTAACGACATCACTTACGCTGTGCCTATCGAACCGGGCAAATTTGCCGAAGCGGTTGAATTTGTTCGCAACGGCGTTAAATTGCATTTGCTGACTGACAATGTCGACACCGCAAAATTGCTTGATGAGGCCGCAGGACGAGCAAGTGTAATATTCGATGTATTTTTAAAGATCGATTGCGGCACGCACCGTGTCGGCGTCGAACCGCATACTACTGAGGCGATAGATATTCCGCGTCAATTGTCGGACGCAAAACACCTGAATTTTGCGGGCATTCTCACTCACGCCGGACATTCTTACGATGTTAAGACGATCGATGAGATCAAGGCCGTCGCCCGTCACGAACGCGACGTGATGGTCGAGCTTGCCACGCGGCTCCGCGATATTAGCATCGACGTGCTGACAGTTAGCATCGGCTCGACGCCCACGATCAACCACATCGACCATCTCGACGGCATTGACGAGGTCCGGCCCGGAAATTACATCTTCTTTGACAATTATCAGGCAACGCTCGGCAGTTGCGGGTTTGATGACACGGCTTTAACCGTGCTCGCCGCCGTGGTTCACAGATCGGCAAACAAATTAGTTATCGATGCCGGCGGCATTGCCATGTCAAAAGATCGCGGGCCGACGCATCTCGACGAGACGTGCGGCTATGGCCGCGTTCTCGATCTCGATGGCAACGATACCAGTATGCGGCTCAGCTCGCTGTCGCAGGAGCACGGCGTTATCGATAATGTCACCGGCAACTACAAGGTCGGGGACCGTCTGCGCATCCTCGCCAATCACTCTTGCATGACCGCAGCTCAGCACACGCACTACAACGTTTTTGAAAACGGCGTCATCGTAGATCGTTGGAAAATACATACGGGTTGGTAACTTATGCAATTGGCATCGAGATCGCTATTCAGCGCATTTTTTCTATCGCTACTGTTTTCTTTTATAGCCGTCGCGCAACCGGCGGATCAGTTAAAGCGGGCCTCTGAGCTATTTAAGAGCGGCGTCGATAAGTACCAAAAGGGTCAATATGATGCGGCGATAGTCGATTACACCGAGTATCTAAAGATCCGCCCTGGTGTCGCAACAGCTTGGTTTAACCGTGCTCTCGCTTACAAGCAAAGGGCCGATGCGACGACCAGCAAGCAAGATTATGAGCGAGCTGACGCCGATTTCACTCAAGCGATCAAACTCAACCCAAGGGATGCTGACTATTGGCTAAATCGCGGTTTTGTCAGGCTGCGGCTGATACTTGTGGATTTCAAACGATACGTGCCTCTGGCCATCGCCGATTTTAGTCAGGCCATCAAGCTAAAGCCGACCTTAAGTGACGCATACACCGGCCGGGCACAGGCTTATGACGAATCAAACAGACAGGCTGAGGCGTTGGCAGATGCTAACAAGGCTCTGCGGCTAAATCCAAATGACTACGTCGCATTTTATGTACGCGGCAGACAGTACACATTTAATAAAAACTATGCGGCGGCGCGTGCCGACCTCGAAAAGGCGCTCAAGCTTTACCCTAATTATGCGGCTGCAAAGAGCCAGCTCAATTATGTGATCTCAGAATCTGCAAAGGGTCCGGTTGCGACCACAGCCAAGCCGCCAGTCAGCACAAAACCAACCCCGACGGCATCTGCGTCACAAAATTCGACGATCAACGACGCGGGGACCGGTTTTAAGCTCGCAGAGGATGCTGAAAAGATACGCGACTATCGAAAGGTCATCGATATTGTTACAAAAACGCTACCGCTGATCCCGATGCGATCCGAAGGCATACCAGCCAAAGACTTTGACGAATTTGTCTATCTTGACCTGCTCAGAAAGCGGGCAAAGGCATATCTTGCACTAAAACAGTACAAAGAAGCACAGGACGAGTACGGACGCGTTGTGACGCAATCGATCAAAAGTATGAACCACCACAACGCCACGGCAAACGACGAGATGCGTAAAGATATGGGCTCGGGCAGCGGGGCGATCATGGCAACGGTCCAGACGGCGGCGTCAACCATTATCTGTAAGTCAACATTCACCGCGGTCTCCGATTGGCTTGATATCCTTGCCCGCGAACGTCCTAACGATCTGGAGCTGAGGCTAACGTCGGGCATCTATATGGCGACCATACGTGAGGCCTGCGCGATGACATTCGTTATGGACGGCAGTTTTGAAGAGGCAAAGGCGTATGGCTACTTTGGAGCGTCGATAAAAACAAAACAACTAACCACGGCCATCGAGCGATACACTACGGCAATACAGTATTTACAAGTGTACCGGGACGCGTACGTTGCCCGGGCAAAGGCATATCGTGCACTGGGTCGCAATGATCTCGCCCTGGCCGATGAGCAAAAGGCGGCTACGCTGCCCGTAAAATAAGAACTATGTCAGTTAATGGCCTTATCAAAAGACAGATATCGAATAGTTTTGATGAGAACGGATGGTTCGTCGCCGTGAAAAACGCTCTCAACAGCGTCGATGTTAAAATGGCCTGTTGGAAACCGGATGGATCGGATATCAAATGCATTTGGGAAACGCTCTCACACATCACCTATTACAACAATGCGTATTTGCAGCGTTTCAAGGGCATCAGTTACGAATACGACATTGCAACGAACGACGAATCGTTTAGCACGGGCGAATATGATGAGGCGTCGTGGCAAGCTGATGTAGGTAAATTTGACGCAGTGATGACTGAGTTTCGCGAGCTTATTGCGACGGCGGACGAGAACAAATTCTCAGAACCCGTTTCGGCCGAGAACCAAACAAAATGGGCGACGTTGATACTCAACATCGCCGCTCATAATGCCTATCATGCCGGGCAAATAATGCTAATCAGAAAACTCCGTGGCAGTTGGGATACCGCCAAAGGCGTTAGCTAACTCGCCATTTATTTTGTGCAGGTCGAATGTTCCCAGCTAACCAGTTTGTGATTGGAATACTGATCTCGTGAAACGACCGCCTGTATGGTCTGCGTTCTACCGTCTTCACGGACGTTCATACAAAGACGATAGGTTACGGCAAACATTCCCCGTTCTTCCCGTTTCAGTATCTCGACCAGTTTATGGGCGATCCCCGTGGTGCTCGTATGTTCCTTGATGGCAAAATCTGCCGCCAGATCAGCTCCCGCGGTAAATCCCGCCTCGACCGGCTTAAATTCCGCTCCGGTAGGTTCACCGCATTTCGATTCGGCCCAACTCACCAGCTTGTGATTTGAATACTGATCGACATTAACCAAAGTTTGAACTGTCGTAGGCCTGCCGTTAACAGTTGTTTTTAGGCAAAGCCGAAAATTTCGGTAGCCGATACCTGGCTCCTGGTCCTCGGCTTTGACGATCGTCGCCGGAGTTATTACAGATTTGGTCTTTTTGGCTTGGTCTTTGACCGCAAAATCTGCGGCGAGACCCGCTCCGCCGTCACCGTTTTCGACCATCTTATAACCTTCACTCGCCGTTTCAGTACACGCACCTTGCGCCCAGCTCGCCAGCTTCATATTCGAATACTCATCCACTGTGACTACAGCCTGAACGGACAAGGGCCTAGATACGGAATTCACTTTCATGCAGAGCCAAAAATTGCGGCTCATCCTGCCCGGCTCTTGATCCCTGGCCGAGACGATCTCATTGAGGGTGATCGCGGTCTTGGTTCTTTTCGATTGCTCCTTTACGGCAAAATCCGCTGCAAGGCCCGCACCGGCATCAGTCTTATCGATCGGTTTATAACCCGCCGGTTGAGCCGACACCGTCAACGCAAAAATAGCTGTAAAAACTGATAGGAGAAACGCTGTTTGTAATTTTGTTTTCATATTTACCTCAATCACCGCAATCAGATATCACCCAGCTCGAAAGCTTTCGGTTTCCTTTTAGATCTACATACACGACCGCTTGCACAATTATGGTCACATCGTCCTGGCCTTCGCCGCCCTCAGAATTTACCTTCATACAGATACGATAATTACTGCCCGCCACAACCTGACGCTCCGCCGACAAAACCTCGGCGAGCGACATCTCTTTGCCGCTGCTTTCGGCTTTTGTACTCACAGCCCACGCTGCTGCTGTCTGAACCGCCACATCGGACGCCGAAACTTCTTTATAACCGCCGACCTTTTGAGCACTCGCCGTTGCGGCCGTCAAGATCATAAAAACTCCAACGGACAGTGCCACCGAAAACAGACGCCTTTTCATATTTGTTATCTCCGCTAAAATAATGACCGATATGCTAGATTCTTATTGTTTCAAACATTTATGTCAACCGCCTTGTGATGTGCTTTACGCCCGATAAGATGTCGGGAAAAATACGCTTATGAAATGGTTTCATTTAGTCTTTGGTTTGATCGTTTTTATCGTTTTTGTCACCACCGGAAAATATATGCGTATCGATTTCCCGGACAAAGACATAATTCCCCAAGACTTGCGGCTGCTGATGCGTTCGCGGCACATCTATATTCTTTTCAATGGCTTGATACATCTTTCTCTTGGCGTTTATTTGCAGATACGCCCCGCCGTCTGGCGAAAAGGTATGCAATACACAGGCTCGTTCCTATTGACGGCATCCGCCGGAATATTGCTGTGGGCATTTATTACCGAAACGTATCAACTCCAACATTTCTCGGACATCAGCCGTTTAGGGATAATCGCATCGCTCGCGGGCGTCGGGTTTCATATCATCGGTGGCGTACATGGCAGAAACGCGAGTGTCAACGAGCGTGCAAGCCAGCCGAAATAGGTGCACGCTCCATTACTGTCGCGTTTCTGCCTAACTGCCTGTTATATTATTAGAATAATGAGTGTGTACGAGGGACTAGACGAATCTCAACAATTTACCTGCCGCGTGATCGCCGACCACGCGCGTTCGACCGCGTTTGCCATCGCCGACGGGATCTTGCCCGGTAACGAAGGCCGTAATTACGTGCTGCGCAAGATAATGCGCCGCGCCATCTATCACGGCCGCGAACATCTCGGCCTGACCGAACCTTTCTTTTACAAAGTATGTGATTTCGTCGTCGAAAAGATGCGCGACGCCTATCCTGAGCTCGAAACACAACGCGATTTCATCAGCAAAATGGTGCGGATCGAGGAGGAACGGTTTGGTACTACCGTAACCGTCGGCCTCGGAAAGCTCAATGAACTCGGCATTTCCGCCTCTACACCAAAGGGCGACGATCTATTTTTGTCCATCGGAAAGTTATATGACACATTCGGCACCCCGCGTGACCTGATCCGTGTATATCTCGAAGAAAAAGGGCTCGAATTCGAAGAAGAAGATTTCAACGAAAGATTTGACGTAGCTTTGCAAGAATTGCAATCTCAAGGCGAGGTCGGCAAGACCGAGCGAAAATCGCAGCCATCACCTATCTATGCCGAAATACTGGAAAACGTCGGTGCAAATACATTCCACGGCTACGACACAACGCATCTGACCGACACAAAAGTGGTTGCGATACTCGATGGCGATACACAGATCGAAACGCTTGACGAAGGCAAACAGGGCAGCATCGTTCTCGATCAAACGCCTTTCTACGCAGAGGCTGGCGGACAGGTCGGTGATGTCGGCAAGCTGATCGGCAGCGATTCGTCGGCGACTGTAGCTGACACATATTCGCCGGTCAGCGGGCTTATTATTCACAAAGTAACGGTCGATAAAGGCTCGATAAAGGTCGGCGATACCGTCACCGCGACTGTCGATGTCGAAAAACGCGACGCCACGCGTCGAAATCACACGGCGACGCATCTTGTTCACGCGGCTTTGCGTGAGGTTTTGGGGACGCACGTAAAACAGGGTGGTTCCGTCGTTGCTCCAAATGTTTTGCGGTTCGATTTTACGCATTATCAGCCTATGACCGCCGCCGAGATCGGTGAGGTCGAGGACCTGGTCAATCGCGAGATACTCAAAAATGAGACCGTAAATACCAATGTCATGGCCATCGAGGACGCGATGGCCGGCGGTGCGATGGCTCTGTTCGGTGAGAAATACGGTGCGGACGTCCGTGTGTTGAGCGTCGGTGACGGTGCATTTTCCAAAGAGCTTTGCGGCGGCACACACGTTCGAGCGACCGGCGACATCGGTTCGTTTAAGATCATATCCGACGAAGCTATTGCATCTGGCGTTCGTCGTATCCGCGCGATCACGGGTTTTGACGCATTCGAGCGTTTTCGCGATGATGAAAAGCTGATCGAAGCGTCGCTCGGAGCGTTAAATACGCAGCGCGACAATCTGCCAAACGCCATCGCCCGCTTGCAGGAAGAATTAAAGAAAACCCGTAAAGAGATGGACGATCTTAAGCTCAAGATCGCGACCGGCTCGATCGGCAGCGGCGGCTCAGCTGACGGAGACGAAGCCCGCGAGATCAAGGGCGTCCAGGTTATGGCAAAGATCGTTGACGGTCTCGATGCCAACGGCACGCGTCAGCTCTCCGACACTTTGCTTGCACGTCTTAAATCAGGCGTCGTCGTCATCGGCCGTGCTGACGAAGACAAGGTCGGCATTATAGTCCGCGTGTCGGACGATCTTACCGACAAGGTTAAGGCTGGTGACATAATCCGCGAGATCGCTCCAATTGTGGGCGGACGCGGCGGCGGCAAAGCCGACATGGCCGAGGGCGGCGGTACCGAACCTGAAAAACTAGGCGAAGCTATCGACGCAGCATACGCGGCTATCGAGCGAATGTTAAGTTGATTTTATTAACAGGATGGACAGGATGAACATGATTAGGAAAAGACCCAATTGACCCATTTATTCTAAATCCTGTTTATCCTGTTCATCCTGTTTAAAATAACCTAAAAGAAATGAGCGTTGCTTCATCAATCCAGACCGAAGAGATAATCTCTTACAACCCCGCAACGGGCGCTGAGGTCGGGCGTGTCGCTCAAACATCTGCCGAAGATGTCACCGCTGCTGTGACGCGCGGGCGTTCCGCATTTCAAACCTGGAAACAAACATCTTTCAAAGAACGTGCCGCATACATAATGCGTGCCCGCGAGGTATTGCTTGCTGAAACAGACGCGATCGCCCGGCTTATCTCAGACGAATCCGGCAAGCCAGTCGCCGAGGCTCTGTCGATGGAGATCGCACCGGTGCTCGATCTGATGCAGTATTTTGCCCGCAACACCGAAAAGCTGTTAAAACCGCAGAAGATCGGCATCGGCATCTACGCCATGATGGGCCGCTCGTCGCAGATCGTCTATCATCCGCTCGGCGTGGTCGGCGTCATCCCTGCGTGGAATTATCCGTTCTCAATACCGCTCGGCGAGGCCGTAATGGCACTGATGGCCGGAAACACCGTTGTCATCAAACCATCCGAACTCACGCCATTGACCGGTCTAAAGATCGGTGAGATCTTTGAAAAGGCCGGTTTGCCGGAAAACTGCCTGCAGATCGTCAGTGGTGCCGGACCGACAGGAGCGGCACTGGTCGAGGCGGCACCGGACAAGATAATGTTCACGGGGAGTGTCGCTACAGGTAAAAAGATATTGGCGACATCGGCAAAACATATGACCTCCGTCGTGCTCGAACTCGGCGGCAAAGATGCAATGATCGTCTTTGCCGACGCAAATCTCGAGCTCGCTGCCGGTGCCGCAGTCTGGGGAGCGTTTTGCAACTCAGGCCAGTCTTGCTCGTCGGTCGAGCGGCTCTATGTTCAAGAAGCTGCCGCTGAGGAATTGACGCGAAAGATCATTGAGAAAACCAAGCAGTTACAACAAGATACAGGCGATAAACCAACGACATCCATCGGTGCAATGTCATCCGAACGGCAGGTAAATATCGTCGAGGACCATGTCGCGGCGTTCATCGCCGACGGGGCTAAGATCGAGACCGGCGGCCGCCGCAATCCCACTCTCGAAGGTCTTTTCTACCAGCCGACCGTCATCACCGGCGCTCATAACGATATGCGGGCGATGCAAGAGGAAACCTTTGGCCCGACGTTACCGATAGCAACATTTTCGACAGAAGAAGAAGCGATCCGCTTAGCAAACGACAGCGAATTTGGATTAACGGCAAGCGTTTGGACACGGGACAAAGCAAAAGGAAAACGGGTTGCGGAGCAGATCGAGGCGGGATCGGTTTGCATAAACGAGGTGCTCTATACGCACGGCATCGGCCAGACACCTTGGGGCGGTTTCAAGAGTTCGAGTCGCGGACGAACGCATGGACGCGAGGGCCTGATGGAACTCGTCCAGCCGCAGCACATCCACACAAATAACCTCGCCCTCATGCCCGACGCGTGGTGGATGCCGTATTCGCAAACTGCGGTTGATACATTTCGCAAGATGACTACGACAGTCTCAACCGGTTCGCTGATAAAAACGTCAATGTTGCTGCCGCTGCTTTTAAAAAGAGTTCGTGAGTTGTTACGACGTAATTAGATCTTAGGCCTTTTCGATGGGTGAGATCTGCTCCGCGGCCGGTTCTGCCGCCCGGGCGGTTTTGATCCAAAGCAGATGGATAGTGACGCCGATGGCTACGGCGGCTAAGAAAAACGTGGGCCAAAACGAAGCCGCAACAAACCAAATACTAAAACCGATCGACGCCCACAGTATGGCGATCGCAGTTGCTTTCTGTCGGACCGAGATCCCCTCACCGGATTTGTAATTTTTGATGTATTTGCCGAGCCAGCGATTATTTAAGAGCCAGTCATGAAATTTGTCTGAGCTGCGGGAATAGCAATAAGCGGCCATTAGCAAGAAGACGGTCGTCGGCATTAGCGGCAAAAACATCCCGAGCACACCGAGCGCCACGCACACGGTTCCCGCAAATATTAGTGACGCCTTTCGTAAATCCATCTTCAACAGAATATATCAGTGCTTGTTAAATCGCCAAATTCCGCGATCACCGGCGCGTGATCCGAAGGCTTTTCCCATCCGCGAGGAACCCGGTCGATCCATGCGTCGCGGCATAGTTCGGCCAATGAAGGCGATGTCCAGATGTGGTCGATGCGGAGGCCGCGATTTTTTAAGAATGACGATTCGCGAAAATTATCCCACCATGTATATTCATCCGGCTCATCGTTAAACTGACGAAAAACATCGACGAAGCCCCATTTTTTAAGATCGCGGATCGCCTCGCGTTCGGCTTTCGAAAAATGTGTGCGGTCTTTCCAATAGCTGACGTTCCACACATCAGTTTCATGCGGGGCGATGTTGAGATCGCCGCAAAGCAAAACTTTGTCGTCGTGCGTAAAGTTTTTGTCAAACAGTTTTCGCAAACGCTTGATCCAGTCGAGCTTAAAGGTAAATTTGTCAGAACCAACCGCCGTGCCGTGCGGCACATAGACGTTTACTACGCGAACGCCGCCGACCGTCGCAGCGATCAGCCGTCGTGGGGCATCTTTTTTATCCCGAGGAAACCCTTTCTGAATCTCAGTTAGCGGTAGTTTTGAAAGGATCGCAACGCCGTTGTACGCCTTTTCGCCAAAAACCTCTATGTATTCGTAACCAATTGCCCGCAGACGCGGAAACGGAAACCGCAGATCCTCGATCTTTGTTTCCTGCAGACAGATAACATCAGGTTGAGTCGCAGCAGCCCATGTCAAAAGATGCTCCAACCGCGAACCAATGCCGTTGATGTTCCAGGTGGCGATCTTCACTTGAATTCGGCTATCACAGGTGCGTGATCGCTCGGCAATGTCAGTTCGCGGGTCGAACGATCGATCCGGCAGTCAACACACTTTGCCGCAAGCGATGCTGAGGTCCAGATGTGATCGATGCGTAGGCCGTGATTCTTTTGCCACGAGCCGGCGCGATAATCCCACCAGGAAAATTCACGTACATCCCCGTTGATCTGGCGAAATACGTCTATAAAACCCCACTGTTTTACAAAGTGCATCGCGGCCCGCTCGGGCTTTGAAAAATGTAGCTTGCCGGCCATACCGACCGGATCCCACGTGTCCGCGTCATCCATCACAACGTTAAAATCTCCGGCCAGCAATACATCCGAACCCGCGCTGCACGTCTCGTCAAAATACCGACGCAGCCGTTGTAGCCAATCGAGTTTGAATTTGAATTTGTCGCTCCACAGCTCGTTGCCGTTCGGCACGTACGTATTGACGATACGAATGCCCTGTACGGTAGCCGCGATCATCCTCCGCTGGGCGTCATCCGGATCACTGGGAAAATTTCGCTGCACATCTTCAATAGGAAATTTTGAGATGATCGCTACGCCGTTGTACGATTTTTCGCCGGTAAATACCGCTTCGTAACCGGCGGCTTTGAGTTGCAGCACGGGAAAATTTTCGTCAACCGACTTAGTTTCCTGTATGCACACAACATCCGGCTCTGCCCGACCGAGCCAATCCACGAGCTGCGGCATCCGCACTTTTATCGAATTTACATTCCAGGTCGCGATCTTCATATAAAAATATTATCCACAGATAGACGCAGATAAACACGGATACAGGAACAAATATCTGTGTTCATCTGTGTTTATCTGTGGATGATGCTTTGCTGTTTCTCTCCCAAAAAACTCCGTCTTCATAGCCCTGTATCGAACGATCAGAGTCTGCCATTTCGAGTCTTTTTTGTGCGAGCAGGCAATATTGTTCGTCCGATTCGACGGCGACGAAATCGCGCCCGAGCTTTTTTGCCGTTACAGCCGTCGTGCCGCTGCCGGCAAATGGGTCGAGGATCATGTCTCCAGCGTTGGTGCTCGCAAGGATGATCTTTGCCAGCAGTTTTTCGGGCTTTTGCGTCGGGTGATCGGTGTTTTCGGGCATCGACCAAAACGGTACGCTGATGTCCGTCCAGATATTTGACGGATGCGTGTCGCGAAAATTGCCATCGCTTGTCTCGGCCCAATCTTTCGGCTCGCCATCCTGACGATACGGTGCGATCACACGACGGCGTTGTTTTACGGCATCGAGATTAAATGTAAATTCGTCTGAAACGGTAAAAAACCAGATGTCCTCAGCCGAGTTTTTCCAATTTGCTTTCGCCCCGCGCCCCTTTTCACGTTCCCAGGTGATGCGGTTTTGCAAATTAAAATGCCGCGAACCGACACGCTGTATCGCCGCCGCCGAACGCCAATCGCCGCAAATGTAAACACTCGCCGTCGGTTTGAGCAACGGGACGCAAAGCGACAACCACGAATCGAGCCACTCCTCATACTCATCCGACGAACGCCGCCTAAAACTTTCCGCCCCAAAATCTTTGGTCAGATTATACGGCGGATCGGCAAACAGCAGGTCAAAACCCGCACTCGGCAGCCGCTGCAAAACGCCAAAAGCATCGCCGCAAATGACCTTATTCGACACATCTGTCAGATCAGCCGATCCGTCATCGACAATCAGCTTTGCACGCAGGTCGTCTCTTTCACTATCAGCGACCTCAAGCGTACGGTTTCGCGGCGCTCGTGTCTTTGCTTTTTTGTGTGCGGCGGTCATTGGGTTTTATTGATGAAAACTTTAGCACAGCGGTAAGACTTTAAAAACCGGACGTCGGACAAAAGCGCTTGCGGCGCGTCCTTGACCCTTAAAAAGGGCGCGTGATACTCTTATATCTTTTGAGAATCAGGCAGATTTTGCGCTGTTTCCATCCGTATAGACGGACGACCAAGATTATGCACTTGCTGGCCTTTGCCGAATCAATTCAGCTTTTCCCGGACGGGACGATATTTATCCATATCGGCATCATTTTGCTGATGATATGGGTGCTCAACCGTACTTTTTACAAGCCGATCAACCGCGTCCTACAGCAACGCGAAAAGAATAAGGGCGGACATTCGTCTGAGGCAGAGAGCATCTTGAGTGACGTTGGTGAAAAAGAATCGCGTTACACGAGCGAATTGCTCGACGCCCGTACGAAGGGCTACGAGCTGATCGAAAAAGAACAGAAAAAAGCGGTTGCCGCACGCGAGCAAAAGCTTGCTGATGCGAAAACCGAGACCGCCGGCATGTTTGACAACGGTAAAGCTGAGCTTGAAAAACAAACTGCTGAGGCTCGTGCTGCCATCGACAGTGATGCCGAAAAGATCGCCGACCAGATCGCCGCGAATATCCTGAAGGGCTAAGTTTTTATGTTAGCGTTTATCACAAGTTTTATCCTCTTTTTTGCCGGTGCAAGCTCGGGCTCAGGTTCAGGCGGCCGCTGGGAGGCATTCAAGCATTTTTACAATGATTGGTTCAATATTCCCGGCTTTGAAGCATGGAAATTTGTAAATCTCGCGATCTTTGTTGCGTTAATGGTCTATGTCCTCAAAAAACCTCTTGGCGAAGCATTTAAGGCAAAACGCGAAGAGATCCGTGCCGAGCTGATCAAGGCTGAGGCCGAAAAACAGGACGCTCTAGCGAAACTTACATCTATCGAAGCCCGCCTTTCGCAGCTTGAGACCGAAAAATCCGACATTTTGGCTAAGGCCAAAGACGAGGCCGCTTTTGAAAAGAAACGCTTGGCCGAACAGACAAAGGTCGAGGTCGAGAGGCTCCGCCAACAGACCGAGGGTGAGCTTGCACGGCTCTCAAAGCAAGCGCATGCCGAGCTTCGCCGCCTGTCAGCCAATACGACCATTGACCTCGCCGAGAAAAAGCTTCGCGCTCAGATCGACGGTAATGTTGATGCTCAGCTAATAAAAGGCAGCATCAGCGAGATCGGAGGGCTAAACTAATATGAGTAGAGAGACGATCGCCCGCCGATATTCCGCCGCACTTGCCGATGTCGTAATCGAAACCGGCCAGACCGACGCGATCAAAAGCGAGCTTGCCGGCTGGACCGAGCTTTTTCGTTCGAGCGAAGAGCTGCAGAACGTGTTTAGTAATCCCGCCATTGCGCATCTTGGCAAAGAAAAAGTATTAGAGGATCTGATCGCTCGGACCAAACCGTCAACCGCGACGGCAAATTTTCTTCGCGTGTTGCTGCAAAACGGCCGTCTGACCGAGATCGGTGAGATCAATGACCGTTTTGACGCCGTGCTGCAAGAGCGTAGCGGTGTCGTGACCGCCGAGATCGTCTCGGCCCGCGAACTGCCCGAAAACGAACGCACGGAGTTTCAATCAAATCTTGAAAAGCTGACCGGAAAAAAGGTCAACATCAGTTTCGCAATAAATAAAGATATTATCGGCGGTGTCGTCACCCGCATCGGTTCGACCGTGTACGACGGCTCAGTCAAAACCAAGTTAGAGAATTTAAGAGAACAACTAGTTAACGGATAGTGATATGGAATCAATCAAAGCTAACGAAATAAACGAGATAATTCGTGCTCAGATCAGTAATTTCGATTCGAGCATGACTGTCGATGAGGTCGGCACGGTCATTAAGGTCGGCGACGGTATCGCCGAGATCTACGGCCTGGAAAAGGTCATGGCCGGTGAGCTGCTCGAATTCCCTTACGGGGTTCGCGGTCTGGCCCTAAACCTTGAAGAAGACAAGGTCGGATGCGTACTGTTCGGCGATTTTCAAAAGATCAAAGAGGGCGACGAAGCCAAGCGTACCAAACGCATCATGAGCGTGCCGGTAGGCGACGCGATGATCGGCCGTGTGGTCGACGCCCTTGGCAACCCGATCGATGAAGCCGGCGATATCGTGACCGACACGTACTTTCCGATCGAGCGTATCGCTCCGGGCATCATTGATCGTCAGCCCGTTAAGGAACCGCTCCAGACCGGTTTGAAAGCTATCGACTCGATGGTGCCGATCGGCCGCGGCCAGCGTGAGCTGATCATCGGCGACCGCCAGACCGGCAAGACCGCCGTCGCGATCGACACGATCATCAACCAGAAGGGCAAGGACGTGATCTGTATCTACGTCGCGATCGGCCAGAAACAGTCGACCGTCGCACAGGTTCGCCAAAAGCTCGAAGAGTACGGAGCGATGGACTATACGATCATCGTTTCGGCGACCGCGTCAGACCCGGCGGCCATGCAGTTCCTGGCACCGTATTCGGGCTGCGCGATGGGCGAATATTTCCGCGACAACGGCCGCCACGCCCTGACGATCTACGACGATCTTTCAAAACAGGCCGCCGCGTACCGCGAGATCTCGCTCCTGCTCCGCCGTCCTCCGGGCCGCGAAGCGTATCCGGGCGACGTTTTCTATTTGCACTCACGCCTTCTCGAGCGTGCCGCTAAGATGTCGGACAAGCAGGGCGGCGGATCGCTGACCAGCCTCCCGATCATCGAGACCCAGGCCGGCGACATCTCGGCGTACATTCCGACCAACGTGATCTCGATCACCGACGGCCAGATCTTCCTTGAGTCAGACCTCTTTAACTCAGGCGTGCGTCCCGCGATCAACGTGGGTAACTCAGTTTCGCGTGTGGGCGGTTCGGCACAGATCAAGGCTATGAAACAGGTCGCCGGTACGCTGCGTATCGATCTCGCACAGTTTCGCGAGCTAGCGGCTTTTGCACAGTTTGGTTCGGACCTCGACAAATCGACCCAGGCCCAGCTCGAACGCGGCAAACGGCTGACCGAGATCCTCAAACAGCCGCAATACGTGCCGATGGACGTTATCGAACAGGTTCTGATCATCTGGGCTGTTTCCAACGGCCTGGCAGACGATGTCGAGACCTCGGATCTCAAACGGTTTGAAGAAGAGCTGACCAAGTTTGCCGAAGAATCACATCCGGCTGTTTTGAACACGCTGCGTGAAAAACGTTCGATCGACGACGACCTCAAGGCCCTGATGAAAGAGGCTGTCGAAGACTTTAAGGCAACTCGTTGGGAATCTGCGGCCGCAGCCGCAGCGTAAATAGTGAACAGTAACAGGTGACGGGGTTTTACTTGTCACTTGTCACTTGTCACTTGTCACTAAAAAAATGGCAAGTTTGTTAGACATGCGCCGACGCATTAAGTCGGTAAAGAACACACAGCAGATAACCAAGGCGATGAAGATGGTCGCCGCGGCAAAGCTCAAACGCGCACAGGACCGCGTTACGGCTTCGCGTCCGTTTGCGGGCAAGATGAGCGAGGTGCTCGGCGGCCTTAGTGCCAAGGTTGCGGGTGAGATCTCGCATCCGCTGCTCGATGAGCGTGGCGACGATAAATATTTGATCGTGCTGGTCAGTGCCGATAAGGGGCTCGCCGGTGCGTTTAACGCAAACGTTATCAAAGCAACCCAGGCTTTTCTCAAAGAGAACGAAGGCAAAGAGTCGGCAATGATCCCGGTCGGACGTAAGGGCCGCGACTTTTTCAAACGCCGTGCGGTCGAATTTACCGAGGAATACATCGGGTTGACAGGTTCCGGCCAGGTCGTCCACGCCGACGCTGTTGAGATCGCAAACAAAGTGATCGCAACATTTACCGAAGACGCCACGATCGACAAAGTCTTTATCGTCTATACCGAATTCAAGACCGTACTGTCGCAAAAGCCCGTTATCGAACAGGTCCTGCCGATCCAGCGGTCCGCCGCTGACGGCGAGGGCGAATCGACCGGCGCTCAGGCAGAATATATCTATGAGCAGCCCGCCGAAGAGATCTTTGGCCGTCTGCTGCCAAAACAGATCGAGACGCAAATTTACAAAGGTATGCTCGAATCGGTCGCGTCTGAGCAGGGTTCGCGAATGACGGCAATGGATTCGGCGTCAAAAAACGCCGGTGAGCTGATCGACAGTTTGACGCTCAATATGAACCGCATCCGACAGGCGGCGATCACTAAAGAGATCATCGAGGTCGTCTCCGGAGCCGCTGCGGCATAGGCCAAATATCTAACCTTAAAAGAGCAAGCACAGCAGTTGAAATCAAAATTGATTTCATATATGCTTTGCTTGCTTTTTCAATTTTAAAAAACAAATTCTCGGAGGAACTCTATGCTTGGAATATTAGGTTGGTTGGTGGCTGTGATCGGTATGATTTGGCTCGTCGTTACGGCTATTCAGACAGGCAAAGATACTGCCGATAAGGCAATTTGGGGTCTGGTCAATTTTTTCTGTCAGCCGCTCGGCGGAATCATCTTCTATTTTGTTAAGAAACAGGGGTTGGTACCGCTTCTTATGGTGATCGCTGGCTGGATCTTGCTCATAGTCGGTGGCGGAATGAGTTTCTCATTTGGCAACATGCAGCCATAGTCTGTGGCAAATAGTTTTATTAATGATCGGCGCGTGCTGCTACTGTGGTACGCGCCGGTTGTCATTTGGATAGCCGTAATATTTTATCTATCGAGCGATCAGGGCTCGATGTCGCAAACGTCCCGTTTTATCAGGCCTCTACTCGAGTTTTTGTTTCCCTCTGCTCCCGATGAAACATTACGCATCTATCACGGCTACATCCGCAAAGCCGCCCACTTTGCCGAATACGCTGTCCTCGCATTTCTCGCCGTCCGTGCTCTTGCTGCGTCTCATCTTTATAGATTGCGTTACGCGCTCGCCTTGCTGCTGGTCATTGGCATCGCCGCGATAGACGAGTTTCACCAGAGCTTTGAGATCTCGCGGACCGGTTCGATCCTTGACGTCATGCTGGACATCTCCGGCGGATCCGCGATGGTAATATTTTTATGGATCGTCAAGCTATTGCAGAAGCCCACACGTAAGTAAGGGCGTGACATCCGACCTTATTACAAAGCTTTCTGATCAACCGGAGAATCTAAATTACTTCCATTTCGCGCAACTTTGTGTCATATTTTATCGTTAAGGATTACTGACAAGGAGTTTTATTAATGAGCATTATTGACAAGATAAAAGACGCCGCGATGAACCAGTTTATCGAGGTAATTGAGTGGCTGGACGACAGTCAGGATACGCTGGTCTATCGCTTTCCGGTTGCCGGACAGGAGATCAAAAACGGAGCGCAGTTGATCGTTCGCGAATCACAGGCTGCGGTTTTTGTCTTTGAGGGCCAGATCGGCGACGTCTTTACACCTGGTAAATACGAGATCGACGGCGGCAACACGCCTATTCTCTCAAAGCTAGGTGCGTGGAAATACGGCTTTAATTCGCCATTCAAATCAGAGGTCTATTTTGTTAATACCAAACAATTTACGGACATGAAATGGGGCACGTCAAACCCGATTATGCTCCGCGACGCCGATTTTGGCATGGTCCAGCTCCGTGCTTTTGGTGCATACAGCCTGAGAGTGGCATCGCCCGGTGATTTTATCAAGGAGATCGCCGGCACGAACGCTCAATTCAGCACCGACGATATCGAGGGCCAGCTAAAACGCGCTATCGTCACCGAATTTTCCGATTCACTAGGCGAACTGAAGATACCGGCAATCGAACTCGCATCGCAGTACAAAGAACTCGGTGAAAAGATCCGCGGCCAGATCAACGAAGATTTTAAGGGTTACGGGCTCGAGGTCACCAAGTTTTACGTCGAAAACGTCAGCGTTCCAGAGGAAGTTCAGGACGCTATCAACCGACGTGCCGCGATGGGCGCTCTCGGAAATGTCGATAATTACATGAAATTTCAGGCCGCTGACGCCCTGCGTGATGCAGCTCAAAACGAGGGTGGTGGTGCCGGACTCGGTGCAGGTCTCGGAGCCGGTTTTGCTGTTGGTAACCAGATGGCAGGTGCATTTGGTGCGGGGCCACAAGGCGGTGCTCCGGCTGCGCCAGCCGCGACCGTGGCGTGTCCGACCTGTGCTAAACCAAACGCCGTCGGCGTCAAATTTTGTGCCGATTGCGGCGGCAAAATGGAAATTGCCCAGGTGCCGTGCGTAAAATGTGGTGCTAACCTTCGCGAGGGTGCAAAATTCTGCTCAGAGTGCGGTTCGACGCAGGAAAAAGCAAAATGTGCCGGTTGCCAACACGAACTCGCTCCGGGTGCGAAATTCTGCCCCGAATGCGGAACGAAGACCGAAGCGGCTTAAGTTAAAAGGCAAAAGTAAAAAGGCAAAATAGGAGTAATGTCCTGTTTTGCCTTTTGCCTTTCTACTTATTACTCTAGAATCTGACTATGCCGATCAATCCACAGTTACTCGAAATTCTCCGCTGCCCGCAATGCAAGTCTGAGGTGCAGATCAATGACGAGCAGACCCGTCTAAAATGCCTAAATACTGAGTGCTCATTGGTTTATCCGATCCGTGACGACATTCCGGTCATGCTCGCCACTGAAGCAACAGTGGATAAATAACATTTAGAAGTCGAAAGCAGAAACTGAAGGATCAATTTTCGATTTTCCACGAGGCAGTTATCTTCACGAAAAGTCAAAAGCGCCGTGTTTACGGCGCTTGAGCGCATACTTTCGTAGGCGCATTTCTTGACACTTACCCTTTGAAACACTAGTATTTATAGTTTCGACTATTGTAGCCGAACTGTGTCTATATGTTTGAATCGTTATCCGACAAACTCAAGTTAACACTGCGAAATCTTCGCGGGCAGGGCAAGCTCACGCCCGAGCACGTGGACGCAGCGTTGCGCGAGATACGGATGGCTCTCCTAGAGGCAGATGTTAACTACAAAGTCGCCAAAGATTTTGTTGAATCGGTGCGCGTCAAGGCCGAGGGCGAAGAGGTCTGGAACGGCCTAAAACCGCACGAACAGGTCGTAAAGATCGTCTATGACGAGCTGGCTGAGTTGATGGGCGGTACTTCGTCGCGGCTCGTATTTACCAAACAAACGCCAAACGTCGTGATGATCGTCGGTTTGCAGGGTTCGGGTAAGACGACCTCGACCGGTAAGATCTCGCGTTGGCTCGCTGACAATCAGGAGCGAAAGCCTTTGCTTGTATCGGTTGACGTTTATCGGCCCGCTGCCCGCGAACAGCTAAAGGTTGTCGCAAACGCTGTAAACGTAGCGGTTTACGAGGGTAAAGATTCTAACGACCCGATGACTTTGGTCAAGGGTGCGGTCAAACACGCCAACGAATTTGGCTTTGACACACTGATGATCGACACCGCCGGCCGTCTGCACATTGACGACGAGCTGATGGTCGAGCTCGAACAGATCAAGGCAGAGACAAAGCCGATCGAGGTCCTGTTCGTCGCCGATGCGATGACCGGCCAGGATGCGGTCAATTCGGCGCAGGTTTTTCACGACCGCGTCGGCATCACCGGTGTTGTCCTGACAAAGATGGATGGCGACGCACGCGGCGGTGCGGCTCTCTCGATCAAACAGGTCATCGGCCAGCCCGTTAAGTTTGTCGGCGTCGGCGAAAAATACGACGCTATCGAGCCTTTTTACCCCGATCGTATCGCCCAACGAATACTCGGAATGGGCGATGTCCTGACCCTTATCGAAGAGGTTCAGGGCAAGATCAACGAGGAAGAGGCCCAAGAGCAGCTGCGAAAAATGACGACGAATCAGTTTTCGCTAGAAGATTTTCGCAATCAGCTAGGACAGTTCAAAAAGCTTGGCTCGATGTCAAAACTGATGAAAATGCTGCCGGAACAGATGACCGGCGGGATGCAGATCACCGACGAGCAATCGGCGGTCGTTGATCACCAGATGAAACGGACCGAGGCGATCATCGATTCGATGACGCGGCAGGAACGCAATAATCACAAGGTGATCGACGCCAGCCGCAAAACCCGCATCGCAGGCGGTTCGGGTTCGACCATCGCCGAGGTCAATCAACTGCTGCGTCAGTACGAGCAGATGAAAAAAATGATGGCCCAGATGAACCGCGGCGGGCTGTTTGGCGGCATGGCAAAGAAAATGGCGGGCGGTTTGGCCGGCGGACTGGGCGGTATGCTCGGCGGCGGCGGAAATCCGCTGGGAATGTTGGGCGGAGGCTCCGCCGTAGATTATTCAGATGACGAATCGAATGGTTCAAAAAGTATAAGAAAGAAAAAGAGGCACAAAAAACGACGTTGATGTTCTTAAAATAAGAGCCTCAACCTCTCGATATAAAAATTATGTTAGCAATTAGTTTAATGAGAATGGGTGCGAAAAAGAGTCCCTTTTATCGCGTCGTAGTTAAGGAAAAACGCTCAAAGCGTGACGGCAAATACCTGGAAAATCTCGGAACATACGATCCGATGCAGGACCCGGCGGATGTAAAGCTCAACCATGACCGTATCCAGTATTGGATCGGCGTCGGAGCACAGCCGACCGAGACGGTAGCGAGCCTGATCAAAAATAATCCGGTTCAGACGGAAGAAGAGCGTGCAGCAATGCTCGCGGCACGTGCCGAGAAAAAGGCCGCCGCCGAAGCCGAAAGAGCCGCTGCTAAGAAAGCCGAGAATGAAAAACTCGCTGCCGAGCGTGCTGAGGCTGAAAAAGCTGCTGCTGAAGCCGCCGCTGCCGAAGCTGCTGCCGCTGAGGCAGAAGTTGCCGAAGCACCGGCTGAGACCGAAGCTGTCGAGGTTGATGCTGCTCCGGCAGTCGAGGCAGAAACAACCGAGGCTGTCGAGGCTGAGGCCGCACCTGTTGAAGCAGAAGCTGCTCCGGCAGAAGCCGAAGCGACCGAAACTGCCGGCGCAGAACCGGCCGCTGAAACGACCGACGAAACTGCCGACGCAGAACCGGCCGCTGAAACGACCGACGAAGCTGCTGAGGCGGATAAGGCCTAATTTATTCGCTCAAACAGGATGAGAGAAGCTGTAGAAAAGATCGTCAGATCGCTGGTCGGTGAACCCGACGCTGTCGAGGTGACCGAATATGAGGATGGCAAAACCGTCCGCATTGAGGTTCGCGTCGCCGACAGCGATATGGGCCGCGTCATCGGCCGCGAGGGCCGCACGGTCAAAGCGATCCGCAGCATCCTGTTCGCCGCCGGGCAAAAGCACGGGCGACGCTTTCATCTTGATCTGGTCGAGGACTAGTGAGCGATCTAGTCGCAATCGCACGGATAGCAAAGCCGCGCGGGCTAAAAGGCGAGGTCATCGCCGATATCCTGACGGATTTTCCCGAACGGTTTGACGGCCTGAAAGCGGTCATCGCGGTGAGGCCTGACCAGAGTAAACGCGAATTGCAGCTCGAAAACCATTGGTTTCAGTCGGGACGAATGGTGCTCAAATTTGTCGGGATCAACTCGATCGAGGATGGGGAAACGCTTCGCAACGCTGAGATCTGCGTTCCCGAATCCGATGCGGTCGAGTTAGAAGAAGACGAGTATTTCGACTGGCAGCTTGCGGGTTGTCGGGTGGTAACGGTCTCAGGCGAAGAGATCGGCAAGGTCCGCGAGCTAATGCGGACAGGAGCCACCGAGATACTGGTGATCGATGGTGAAAAAGAGTATCTGATACCTTTTGCCGAAGCGATCTGCACCGAAGTCGATATCGAGAACGGTGTCATTCTCATTGATCCTCCCGAGGGGCTGTTGGAGTTTTAGGTGAAAATTGATGTCCTGACAATTTTCCCGGAGTATTTTGACTCGATCTTTGAATTTGGAATTATCCGCCGAGCAAAGCTCGCAAATATTGTCGAGATCAACGTTCACGACATTCGCGAATATGCGACGGATAAGCACAAGATGGTCGATGACCGGCCATTTGGCGGCGGCGACGGGATGGTCTTAAAGCCCGAACCGTTATTCGCCGCGATTGAAAATTTGACAGGCACGAGCGATCGAGAGCATTATCCGGCGGGGGCACGAGTTGTCTTGCTAACACCGCAGGGTAAGCCGCTCAAACAGGCTGATGCCCAAGGTTTTGCCGATGACGCAACGCATGTCGTGATGATTTGCGGACGTTACGAGGGTGTTGACGAAAGGGTCACTGAGGCTCTCGTTACTGACGAGATCTCGATCGGCGACTATGTGCTCTCAGGCGGTGAACCGGCGGCGGCGGTATTTGTCGATACGCTCGTCAGGCTTTTACCGGGTGCTCTGGGCAGCGATACGTCAGCCGAAAATGATTCGTTCTCCGACGGATTGCTCGATTGCCCGCACTATACGCGGCCTGCGGAATTTAGAGGGATGAAAGTTCCCGAGGTTTTATTGAACGGCAATCATGCCGAGATCGAAAAATGGCGTCACGAAAAGGCGCTTGAAAAAACAAGATCGGTCCGCAAGGACCTATTAATAGGAGAAAATGGTGATATGTGAGTCCCGCACAAACGGGATTGACCTCTGGCCGACATTAAAATGAACAGACTAGACAGTGTTGAGAACACACAAATTAAAGAAAACATTCCGGCGTTTCAACCGGGCGACACGCTTCGCGTGCACGTCCGCATTAAAGAAGGCAACAAAGAACGTCTGCAGGCTTTTGAGGGCATCTGCATCGCCCGTAAGCACGGCGGCGTCCGCGAGACGGTAACGGTTCGCAAGGTCAGCTTTGGCGTTGGCGTAGAGCGTATATTCCCGTTGCACGCGACCGTAATCGACCACATCGACGTTGTCCGTCGCGGTAGGGTCCGTCGTGCCAAGCTGTATTATCTACGCGATCTGCGTGGTAAGGCTGCCCGTATCAAGGAACGCGATACGCGAGCGAAAAAACAGACGAGCTAAAACCCAGGAGCTAATCTAGTGCAAAACGCGGAGAGACCGGAACCATTCATTGGGGATGAGGCCGGCTCCCGCGTTTCGCTGTTTCCGGATCTCTATGTAACCGGGATCGGTATTGAGTTTGAGCAGCAGGCTCGCGATGCCGGATATCGATTTATTGCCGGTGTTGATGAGGTTGGTCGAGGGTGTCTCGCCGGCCCCGTGGTTGCGGCGGCCTGTATTCTAGATCTGGATCGGGAGCTTCCGGCGGCTTTGGACGATTCAAAAAAACTGACTGCTGATGTTCGTGAGAATATTGCGGAGGAATTGAAACAGACCGCCATCGCGTTTGCCATTGGCCAAGTCGAGGCCGACGAGATCGACCGCATCAACATACTCGAAGCGACAAAGAAAGCGATGCTTCAGGCCATTGCAACGCTATCAGTTCCGGCTGATTTTGTTCTTGTCGACGCCCTACGCTTAAAACAGTTGCATCTTCCTCAACGCGCCATAATCAAAGGCGACAGCGTTTCCGCATCGATCGCGGCCGCTTCTATACTCGCAAAAACCTATAGGGACGCTCTGATGACCGAGTACGCGATCGAGTATCCAGATTATGGTTTTGACGGCCATAAAGGGTATGGAGCCGTTTCGCATCTCGAAGCATTGAAAAAGCACGGCCCGTGTATTTTACATAGGAAAAGTTTTAGAGGTGTATTACAATAAACGCGCATTCAACCAAGGTTGTTTTAAATCACTCTCAGTAAATAGGAGACTAAGATGAACAGCAGATTTTTATTTCGTATTGTCGGCATTTCCATTTTTATTATTGCGGCTTCGATCTTTACACAAGGACAAGCCACCCGAACGTGGGTTTCCGGTGTCGGCGACGATGTTAATCCGTGCAGCCGGACAGCGCCTTGTAAGACCTTTGCGGGGGCCATTTCAAAAACTGCAACAAACGGCGAGATCAATTGCCTCGATCCGGGCGGATTTGGTGCGGTCACGATAACAAAATCGATCACCCTCGATTGTAAGGATACGCAGGGGGCGATTTTGGCGGCGTCCGTGACCGGTATTATTATCAACATCACCAATCCGGCGGATACTCGTAAGGCTGTAAACATTAGAGGCCTCAATATTGACGGAGTTTCAAATGGGCTCAACGGCATCCGCATAATCGAGGCAAATCGGGTGGTGGTCGAAGATACTATAATCGATGGTTTTACGCAAAATGGCGTTTCGATAGAAAATGTGGTCAACCTCGGGACGCAGGTTGTGGTGTCGCGATCCTCGATCCGCAATGTGGTCGGAACTGCCATCAGCGCTACGTCGTCCGGAACATCTCAGGTAATGGTCATTGATAGTCTTATAACCGGAAATGGCATTGGTGTTTCGGTAAACGGCGAATCGGCGGTCAGGATCTCGGGCAACGTGATAACTAATAACCAGACCGGGTTGTTACGTACACTTAGGGGTGCCCAGATCATTTCTTTTTTGAATAACGTAATAGACGGTAATGTTACAAACGGAACGCCTTCATCAACTGTTGCGTTACAGTGATCTGGTGTAATTTTTGTTTTTAGGCTATTGAAAATAACTAAAGCCGAAACCACTCGGTCGGTTCTTTGTGATGTGAGATCGAGATCTTTGTTTCAGCTTTGAATAAAGGAGACCGCATTTTCAGTGCGGTCTCTGCCGTTAAGCGGGCGAGGTGCGGTTCGTTGGCACGCTGTGAGAGATGTGCGAGCACAATGTGCCGTGCCGTGCCGTCAAATTCATTTTGCAGCCAATCGGAGAGGTCTTCGTTTGAGAGGTGGCCGGTGTTGGACATTATCCTTTGCTTTAACTCCCAAGTGTAAACAGAACACGCTCGTAGCATATCCCGGCTATGGTTTGACTCAACGACTATCGCGTCACAACCTCGGAGCTTTTCCTTGATCAGGTCGGTAATGTGGCCAAAATCCATCAGCGTAGCGACCTTAACGCCGTCTTTTTTTGCGACAAAGCCAAAGTTATCAACCGCATCGTGCGGCACGCTAAATGGCTCAAAATCGATGTCGCCGATGCGAAATTCGCGGCTCGATTCGATCTCCTGCGTCTTGTCTTTGAGGGCTTTACGCCGTTTAGATGATTCGCTGTCGCCGTTTTGCCCACCGGCGCTGGTATTGTAGTATGCATCCTCGGTTGGGCGTGAAATATAAACAGGACATTCGACGCTGCTCAGCAGAACTCTCAGTCCGCCAACGTGGTCGCCGTGTTCGTGGGTGATCAGTACGCCGTCGAGCTGCTCTTGGGCCACGCCCATCTCACCCAAACGCCGCAATAGTTCTCGCGCACTCATTCCGACATCAACGAGTACATTTGTCGTGTCGCTCGAAATAAGAACCGCGTTTCCGGTCGAACCGCTGCCGAGAACTGTAAATTTCATTCTTTTCCCTGAAACTTTGGCCGCAAAGCCTTAGCGATCACACGCGACGAGAGCCACGAGGGCGAAAAAGTGCCAAGCACCGCTCCGACATAATTGGCAAAACCTGATACCTTTTTTGTCCTGCCATTTTTTACCGCTTTCAATCCCGTCTCAACAACCTCCTCGGCGGTTTGCAGCCCCTTGACTTGCAAAGGGTCGCGAATATCAGCCGCAGCGAAAAAATTGGTCGTTGTCGCACCCGGGCAAAGTGCGGTGATCGTTATGCCAAATGGGCGGTTTTCTTCTGCAACGGCTTCGGAAAACGAAGTGACAAAAGCCTTGGTCGCTGCATATGTTGCCATAAATGGGATCGGCTGAAAGGATGCTCCGGACGAAATGTTTAGGACGGTACCGCGTTTTCTGGCGCGCATCGCGGGTAAATATCGATGTGTCAGAGCGACAAGTGACGAGATATTGAGCTCGATCATATTCAGCTCTTTGTCGATATCTAGGTCGACAAAATCGCCCATAGAACCAAACCCGGCGTTGTTTATCAGCCAATCGACCTCAAACTTATGCCGCTCGGTTTCCTCGAACAGCCTCTCAACGGCGTCTGCGTCCGTCAGGTCCAGGACGACATAGTGGGCCATGATCTGATGCTTTAGCATCAGTTCGTCACACAGCTCATGCAGCTTTTTTTCGTTCCGGGCAACCAGCACGAGATCGTGCTTTTCCGCCGCGAGCCGACGTGCAAAAGCCTCGCCAATACCGCTTGATGCACCCGTTATGAGGGTTACTTTCATATCTCTTCGTCAGTCTGGATAAATGAATAATAGACCGCAAACACGCTCGATATGATTATAGTTGATGTGCCGATAAAACGGATAATTCCTGCCACGGTCTTGGTCGAACCGAGCAGGCCAAAATGCGAGAGCATATAATTCCAATCGTGAAAGCTGCCCTCGGCACCGGTTGAGCCGCTTGTTAAAACAAGCTGCATCACGACCGCATCGGCAGCATAAACCCAGACATTAAGTATGCTCTGGCCAACCCACAACGAAACGATCGCCGCCGAGTAAAAGCTCCGCTGCCACACGAAATACCCAACAAACACTGCCGGAAAGATCACCTGAAAGAGCGACCCGCCGGCAATTCCCATAAATTCGCCTAAAATGCGAAACAGCAGATGCCCAAATTCGTGGATCGGTAGATCGACATTGTCGAGAAAGCTGCCCTGCATCGGATCATATGCGATCCATAGGAAATAGATACTGAGCAGTATCGCAAATACGAGCTTGGGGATATTGGGGGTCATATTTGAAAACAGCTACAAGCTATAGCTGTCGGCTGTTAGCTGTTTTTGAAAATCCTCACGCGAGATAGCGTAATACACACAATCCATACCGTAGTGTTTCTCGTTCTTTTCATATTTCATGCCGCATTTTTCCATAATGCGCCACGAGCCGGTGTTGGCCGGATCGGCGACGGCTACGATTCGTTCAATTCCCGCAGTATCAAAACCATACTTAAGCCAAGCAATTGCACATTCGTAACCAAAGCCTTGCCGCCAATATTTTTCGGCGAGGTTATATCCAACCTCGATCTCACCGGTGTCCTCGAGCGGCTGCAAACCGCTGGTACCGATCATCTCACCGGTGGACTTTAACGTCATCGTACAAAATCCAAAGCCATATTTTTCGTGGCATTCGAGATAAAACGGTAGACGCTTGGTCAGCGCCTCGGCATTTTGCATCGCGGGACCACCGAGATAACGGTTGACCGCTGGGGGCGAGCGCATCTCGATCAGCCAAGGCAGGTCATCGGGCGTTATTTTGTTGATGATGAGTCTCTCGGTTTCAAGCATATCGAATTATGGGGAAAGCCTCGATATTTCCCATTTATGATCATTAAGTATGTAGCAAATGCGGTCATGCAGACGGTTTTGACGTCCCTGCCAAAATTCAAATTTGTCCGGCGTCAAACGAAACCCGCCCCAAAACGGCGGCAGCGGTACATCATCGCCAAACTTTTCACGAAACTCTTCGAAACGCTGTTCGAGCACTTCGCGCGACTCGATCTCACGGCTTTGGTTCGATGTCCAAGCTCCGATACGGCTATCGACTGGGCGGGAGTTAAAGTACGTTTCCGATTCTTCGCGCGAGGTCTTTTCGACCCGTCCGTAGACGGCTATCTGACGGTCGATCTGAGGCCAAAAGAAATGAAAGACAGTGAATGGATTTGCCGTAAGATCCGTCCCTTTTTTACTTTCGTAATTTGTAAAAAATGTAAGGCTTTCTGCGTCAAACGATTTGAGCAAAACAATGCGGGCCGAGGGGCGGCCGTCTGCTCCAACCGTCGATACGGTCATCGCGTTAGGATCGATGATATCGGAGTTTAAGGCATCATCCATCCATTTAGAGAACTGATCAAAAGGGTTTGCTGCACACGAATTCTCGTCCAGCCCGGCGGACGAAAAATCTCTGCGCAGATCGGCCAGATCTTTCATATCTTGTGCACCAGTAAACCGTCTTTTAGTTTTGGCTCAAACCACGTCGATTTTGGCGGCATGATCTCGCCCATATCCGACACGGCAAACAGGTCGTCCATCGTCGTCGGATACATCGAAAATGCCACCTTTACCGTTCCCGCGTCAACCAACCGCACCAGCTCATCCGTGCCGCGTGCCCCGCCGACAAATCCTATCCGCTGGTCTGTGCGTGCATCTTGAATTCCGAGAATAGGTTCGAGAATGTAATGCTGGAGAATGCTCACATCAAGCCGCTCGATCGGGTCCGCGGCGTCGATCTCCGATGAAAATCTCAACGTCCGCCAAAGGCCGTCCAGATACATACATACATCGCCGTGACGCTGCGGTATATTTTCGCCGGTTGCGACGACCGAAAAATACTCTTGGAGTTTGCTCAAAAATTCTTCGCTCGATAACCCGTTGAGGTCCTCGACTACACGGTTGTACGGCAGTATCCGCAGATCCTCGGCGGGGAAAATGCCGGCAACGACGTAGTTGTAATCTTCGCGGCCGGTGTGCGACGGATTAGCCGCTCGCATCTCGTCGCGTGCAAGCTTTGCGCTCTCAGCACGATGATGGCCGTCGGCGATATATAATGCGGGAATATCAGCAAAAGCTGCTACCCAAGGCGCGGTGTCGGTGATCCGCCAGACCCGTTGACTCACACCCTGAGGACACTCAAAACTGTAGATCGGATCGCCCTTTATCGCATCAGCGATCAGCGTGTGCGTCGTAGCCGTTCCGCGAAAAGCGAGAAAGATCAGCCCCGTCTGTGCACCAACGGCGAGTAAATGCCCGGTTCGGTCCTCGACCTTATCAGGGCGCACTTTTTCGTGTTTTTTTATGACGCCGCTTTCGTATTCATCAAGCGAACAGCAAGCGACAACGCCGGTCTGCGAATGTTCGTCGCTTGCCAGTTGATAGATATACAGCGCGTCCTCAGCGTCTGTTTGATATATCTTATCCTCGATAAAAGATTCCAGGTTTTGCCGGGCGCGGCCAAAGACATCCTTGACCGGCGGAACCTCGCCCTCGGGAAACTCACCCTCGGCACGCGTCACACGCAGAAAACTCAGTGGATTTCTCTCAATGTATGTTCTTACTTCGGATTCGTAGACGACGTCGTAAGGCACGCATGACACCTGCTTTGCCTTTTCCGCAACGGGCCGCAAAGCTTTGAACGGCTTGATAATTGCCAAAACTAATTACTCCTAAACTAACTACGGTGACGGCGATGCGGTGCCATTGATCAGGTCATCCATCTTTTTGTCGCTGTCCTCGATATCTTTTAACAACTGGTCGGCATAGCCCTGTTTGTCGATCTTCCAAACCCCGTCCTCGCGAATAAACGGCATCGTTTCCCACGTCCCAAACGAGTTTTTGAACTGCAGCGTCGCCTTGTCACCATCGATCTTTTCATCCTTGTAATCGACGGCTTTTTGGCTGTCGCCGATCAGGCTCTCGCGTTTGATGATCTCATCGACGGTCACGCCCTGTGCCTTGGCCTGCTGCTCGTGCATCTTGAGGGTCGCATTCGAGAGCAGCACCTTCATCGCCTTAGTATCTTTCTGCCTGATGGCTTTGATATAGGTTTTGAACGTCTCGACCGGTGTTGCGGACGGGCGTTCACCGCACGCATTCAGCAGCCCCGTCACCAAAAAGACGGCCATAATTCTTGACCAAATACCCATTTTGCCGATACCTTTTACCAAACGCATAAAAATAATAAGTATAGCGTAAATCAAAGGAGCAAAAAACGAATGGAACGCAAAATACTCGATGCTGCGGCGATCGATCAGGCTCTATCAAGCTTGGACGGTTGGCGAGCCGACGACGGCCATCTAAAACGGCGTTTTGAGTTTGCAAACTTTGCCGAAAGCCTCGCTTTTGTTAACCAAGTCGGTGAGTTGGCCGAAGCCGCCGATCATCATCCCGACATCACATTCGGTTGGGGATACGCCGAACTTGCGATCACCACGCACGACCGCGGCGGTATCACTGATGTAGATGTCGCCCTGGCAACACAAATAAACCAAAATTATGTGCCGTAATATCAAAACACTTTTCAACTTTGACCCGCCCGCAACGACTGACGAAGTCCACGCTTCGTCCATTCAGTTCGTGAGAAAACTCTCAGGATTTAACAAACCCTCAAAAGCGAACGAAGAGGCGTTTAACCTAGCAATCGAGCGAGTCGCAGCCGCCGCACAAGAGATGCTTAACACTCTCGTAACAAACGCCCCGCCGCGTGACCGCGAAGTCGAGGCGGCTCGAGCAAAAGAGCGTGCAGCTATTAGATTTGGGAACGCTGTATGAACAAGGAAACTTTGCTTGATCTCATCGGTCGCGGCAGAACGGATCTCGTGTTCGATCTTTTGGCTCTGCCTGACTGGCAGGACATCCTTAACGAAGGCCCTATCAAACCGCTGCAATGGTTTGTCTATTACAACGACACGACTGCCTTAAAGGCCGTGCTGAATGCCGGCGGAGATCTAAGCAGCATCGACCTGAACGAAGAGCTTGGCCACGCGTCTTTTTTCGGTCACTGGAAAGTCGTTGATTTCCTCATAAAACACGGGGCCGACGTTTCCCATGCCAAACCCGATACGGGCGAAACACCTCTGCACAGCGCTCTCTGCAAAGCCGGGCGTCCGTACTTTCTCTATGTGGTTAAACTGCTTGTCGAAAATGGTGCCGATGTTAACGCAAAAACGATACCCGGAGCCGAAACGGGTGCATTTATGCGTGACGTTTGGACCAAGGGCGAGACTCCGCTGCACCGTGCCGCCGCCTATGCAGACGAAGCGATAATTTCGTATCTGCTCGAACACGGAGCCGACAAAACAACCCGCGATGCTCACGGCTATTCACCCATCTCATATGCCAGCGAACATCTGCGGCCCGGCTCGATCTTGCATCTATTATCGTTTGACGGGCAATATGTCGGAGAAAATCAAAAGACGATGATCACGTCTGACCACGGCTGCGGCTGGGGAAACGGCATGGAACGAAAATTTATCGGCGACTATCTGCCCGAAAGTTATGAGCATAAAGATTGAGTATTTAACTCCGCTCATTCAGGTTTTTGATATGTCGCGGGCGTTGCGGTTTTACCGTGACATTCTCGGCTTTGAGGTCATCAGTAATTCGGGCAATGGCGATGATTCGAGCTGGGTGTGGCTACGGCTAAACGGTTTTGACCTGATGCTGAACGATCAGTACGAGCCGGGAAATGTTCCGGCGGATTGCCCGCCCGAACGTATCCGGTGGCACAAAGACACTTGTATTTATTTTGGATGCTCTGATGTTGACGCTGCATACCGCTATCTAATAGATAAAGGTATCGAGGCTACCGAACCCAAAGTTGCTCCGTATGGTATGAAACAGCTTTATCTAAACGATCCAGACGGTTACCAGCTCTGCTTTCAATGGGGTGCAAATAATGTCTGACTTGTGGCGATCAACACTTCATCATCTTTCTGAGGGTAATTTCACCGCCTTGCAAGAATCTCTCGGCGGGCCGCAAGGATTTGACCGCCAGATAGTTGATTGGTTTGAGAACGGTAATTTTGATAACCAACCTGACGCCCTCGCCGAGGCGTTCGATTGTGCATGTATGCTAGGTCGTGTCCGTGTCGCGGCGCACATGCTTGATAGCGGGGTGGATCCATATAGCGGTATGAAAACAGGCCTATCAGGTTTCCATTGGGCGGCATCCAGCGGACGCCTGGATGTGATCAAACTGTTGATCGAACGCAATGTGCCAATGGAAATAGAGAATATGTACGGCGGCACGATCTTTGGCCAAGCGATGTGGTCAGCGATCAATGAATGGAAACCGGATCACGCAGAGATCGTGGAACACCTTATTGAAGCTGGTGCGGTTGTCGAGAACGGCTATGCCGAATGGTGGGATGAGCAGAATGTACCTGACGCACATACCAAGGAGCGTATTGCTAACGCTCTGAAAAAATCGTCAATTCAATAGTACGGGGATTGCACCCTTTACCATTTTTTTATTCCATCTCGCTCTCGTCTATGTCAAAATTCGCATAGACTTTTTGCACATCATCGTTATCGTCGATCGCGTCGTAGAGCTTCATCATGGTTTTGGCGTCTGAGCCTTCGAGCTTGATGTAATTTTGCGGGATCATTGAGATCTCAGCGGCCTGCGGCTCGATGCCGGCGGCTTTTATCGCATCGCTTACGGCTTCAAAGTTTTCGGTTGCGGTGAATATTTCAAAAACATCGCCCTCGTCCTGCATATCGTCGGCCCCGGCCCCGACGGCGATCTCAAACAGCTCATCTTCGCTTTTAGCAACTTTATCGACAACGATATAGCCTTTTTTATCAAACATCCAAGCGACCGAACCCGCTTCGCCAAGATTGCCGCCGTTCTTTGAAAACAGATGGCGAAGCTCCGCGACCGTGCGGTTGCGGTTGTCGGTCATTGTCTCAACAAGGATAGCAACGCCGTTCGGGCCATAGCCTTCGTACGTGATCTCGTCGTAATTCACGCCTTCGAGTTCGCCGGTGCCGCGTTTAATGGCGCGGTCGATAGTGTCGTTGGGCATGTTCTGGCCCTTAGCGTCGGTCACAGCCTTGCGAAGGCGGGCGTTTGCGTCAACGTCGCCGCTGCCGCCGGTGCGTGCCGCGACCGTGATCTCTTTGATCAGCTTGGTAAAGATCTTGCCGCGTTTGGCGTCGAGAGCGCCTTTCTTATGCTTGATTGTGTGCCACTTCGAGTGTCCTGACATGTGCTAGATACCTTTGTTTTGTTGAATATTATCGAATAGACGAATATATCACGCTAGTAAAATGCTTTCAAAACGTCGGCTGACGCTCCGGCGATCGATACTCGCTTTGTCTTCGAGGTCGCGCCAGCGATGATCTCGACGCTACATTTTGTCACGCCAAATTGTTTCGCTAACAGTCTGATAAGCTCGGCATTTGCAGCACCGTCAACCGGCGGCGACGCGATCCTGATCTTCAAGGCATCTCCGTAAATGCCGACGATCTCACTTTTCGAGGCACACGGAATGACCCGAACATCAAATACCACCGAGCCATCTTTATCTATGTGTTTTATCAATTTCTTACAAAGATACTCAGCACAATTGACTGCAAAAATCCGATTACGAGCAGCACAAGCATCGCCGAAATATCGAACATACCGATCGGCGGAATCAGACGCTGAACGGGCAGTAGGATCGGGTCGGTTACGCGCATTACAAAACCGAGAAAGGTCTTTCGGGTAAAGACGAACCACGACGCGAGAAACCTAATAAAAATAAACAGCACCAGCAGGCTGAGCACCCCGTACAAGATAAAACCAACGACGACCTTTGGATTTCCCGTTGCGATACCGGAGGTCAGTCCGTCGATCACAAAAAACGTGTTGCCGACGATCTGAGTAAAAAAGTAGGTCAAAACCAGCCCGATCAATATCGTCAGCAGCGGCGCCCATTTTGTATCGATGCGGTACATCGCAAAAAACCGGGCCGCCGGATAGACCCATTTTTCGGTAATTTTACGAACCTTAAACCCAAACCTACCGATCTTGCCAAAAGGATTTGGGTCGGTAAAGTTAAAGATCAGCCGCAGCAGCATCAGCCCTAAAAACACACCAAAAATGCTCCAAACAATGATGCTGAATATTGGATAAACTAAAAACGTAAGCATAGTTAAGATTTGAGCCACAGAGTACACGGAGAACGCTGAGCAAGAAATTTTTTGTATTGGTATATACGCACTCCTCCTTGGCCTCTCTGTTCTCTGTGGCTAACCTCTTCCTCCAAATATTGCGGTTCCAACCCGAACCATCGTCGCACCTTCTTTGATCGCGACCTCAAAATCATGGCTCATTCCCATCGAAAGCTCACCGCCGGGAATGACCTTATCCCGCAGATCTCGCAATCGTTTGAAATACGGCCGCGTCGCTTCCGCATTGTCAAAATACGGCGGTAACAGCATCAAACCATTCAATCTCAAACGTTTACATGTTTGCAAATACTCGATGAGATCCGGCAATTCGTTTTCAGCAATGCCCGACTTTGTTTCTTCGCCCGCAAGATCAACTTGAGCTAACACCGACATCTCATCACGGCCCTCTTCGATACAAATACGCTCAAGCCGCATTGCCAGTTCGACCGAATCGACTGAGTGGATCATGTCAAAAAGCTGCACCGCCTTGCGTGCCTTGTTAGATTGCAGATGCCCGATCAGGTGCCATTCGCACGTCTCGCGGCCGATCTCGATGATCTTGCCCTCGGCCTCCTGCACCTTGTTTTCACCAAAAACTGTTATGCCCGCATCTCTTGCCTTGCGCAGCACATTTGCCGAGTGCGTCTTGCTGACCGCGACCAGCTTTACCTCATCCGGTTCACGGCCGACACGCTTTGCCGCTTCGGCGATTCGTCGGCGGATATCTCTTAGATTGTCGGCGATATCATTTGGCACTAATCCAATATAACAAACCAATGCCTTTCGTTCTTGAATTTTACTGACCGAATTAGTATCCTCAATGTTCGCTCGCGGACGTGGCGGAACTGGTAGACGCGCAGGTCTCAGAAGCCTGTTCTGGTTACAGAGTGGAAGTTCGATTCTTCTCGTCCGCACCATCTTTTCAGGGGCCCGCATTTTTTCATGCGGGCTTCTGCACATTTTGCTATGCGTTCTGAGTTTATAGGATCTATAAAAACCCACCAAGCCACATTTGGTCTGAGCCTGGATGATGCCCAGATCGCACGTCTTGCCGATCATTACGAACTGATCCTCGAACACAACGAATTTCTCCATCTTGTCGCGCCGATGACGGCAGAGGAATTTGCGATCCGCCACGTTCTCGAATCACTCACTCTACTCGAACATCTGCCACAAAAAACAAAATTTGCTGATGTCGGCACCGGCGGCGGATTACCCTCGATACCGTGCCTGCTCGTTCGCGAAGGCCTCACTGCAATTCTGATCGAGTCAAAAGAAAAAAAAGCCAAGTTTCTCGAAACGGCGATCGAGAGCCTTGGCCTGACTGAGCGTGTGCAGATAGTTAACAGCCAATTCGAAGAGGCTGATCTTGGCAATTGTGATTACATCACCTGCCGCGCTCTCGACAAATTTACCGAAAAACTGCCGCGTCTATTAAAATGGGCACGAAAGCAGGATCTATTGTTTTTTGGCGGAAATAATCTGGCCGTCGCCCTGCGGAAACAATGCGTTAAATTTGAGCAAAAGCTGTTGCCGATGTCAGAACAGCGATTCTTATTTAGCAACCTGCAGCATATTAAATAATATGTAGCGGATCGTCTGCGGTTCGAGCAGGTGGTCGGCGATCTTCATCACCGTCACGTCGTTTGTCATACGCTCGACGTTTGCCCGGCTGACGGTAAAAGTCAGCTTTTCAAAGACCTTGCCGCCCGAACGCGATTCGGAACGCTTGCCTTTGCCGACAGAGATCTTTCCTTTTTCACCAATGATCACCATTTCCTGGTCGCTTGCAAACATCGGCGTATCGTTTTCGCTGATGAGCGTAAAGACAAATGTGCCATCGCGGCCCGTCTCGGTCTCTTTGTACCAGTAGGTAAAATCTGCAAAAAGTTTGGCGTTTGCAAATTTCTCATCCAAAGTTGCGTTGCTGAGATTGACCATCGCCCTGCCCGTACTCAAATATCCGGTACGGCTCTCGGCGTTATAACCGTTAAAAACCGCACCGACATTGCCGAGCTTTGGATTTGTATCACCCCATTTGCCGGTACGCGGACGCGCCGCTTTTTGATCAGGCAACGATTCGGTCATGCTCGCCGGAGCATTGATATTTTTGGGCTGTATGAAAACCGCGCGTTCCCATGTTGGCTTAAGATCTACAGCCGACCAGATCCCCAATTTTTCGCTTTTTGCGGCGGCTTCGAGTGCGGCGTACATATCAAATTCGCCCCGTTCCTGTCCCGACAATTGCGACGGTATGTGCCAGGCCGCACCGTCACGCAGCATCTGCTGGCTCAGATCGACGCCATTCAACCAAAGCTGGCCAACAGTACGGTCAGACATTATGTTTCGCGGACGGTATTCGATCGTTTTTCCAACAGCAAGATCTCTGAGGTGTTCGGTCACCATCGTTCTGATCTGCGGCACGTTGTCGGGGACCTCGATGTACTGTAGCTGAACGTTGATCTGGCCCGACGATATCTTGATCGCTACGGTCCGGCCGTCAACAATACCTACTACTTCGCCGGGAAAGGTGCGCTGTGCAGACGCAATACTTGCAGACGCAAACATCGCAGCCACCACTAAAAACAATAAATAAGATCGTTTGAACATTGTGATCTCCATTAACGGACGTCAAGATCGTATTCCCTTAATCGGCGATAAAGCGTCGATGGTGAGATGCCCAGCAGCTCTGCCGTTTTGCCGCGATGCCAGCCTGTTTTTTCTAGCGCACCAATGATCTGCTGGCGTTCGACGTCACGCAGATTTGTCGGCGAAGCGTTTTGAAACGATGCGACGGACGTCGTCTGCGGAGCATTGTAGCTGACCGAGAAACTTGTCTTTTCCGTACGAAACGCGATCTCCGGCGGCAATTCGCGGGGCGTGATCATTCCGTTGTCGGCAAGCAAAATTGCCCGCTCGAGGCAATTGCGTAGCTGACGAACGTTGCCCGACCAATCAAAAGCATTCAACGCCTCGATCGCCGCGGGCGACATTTCCGGTTCGTCGTGACCGGCGAGTTTGTGCAGTAAATGACGGGCGAGCGGCTCGATATCCTCGCGGCGTTCGCGAAGCGGCGGCACGTTTATCTCAAAACTATTGACGCGGTACATCAGATCAGCTCGGAAAAGACCTTGGGCGATAGCTGAGTCTTTGTCGCGGTTTGTCGCCGCCACAAGACGAACATCAACCTCGACCTTTTTCACACCGCCAACACGGAAAAACGTCCGCGTTTCGAGCGCACGCAGCAGTTTAGACTGAAGCTGCATCGGCATCTCCATGATCTCGTCCAAGAACAGCGTCCCGCCGTCGGCTATCTCAAACAGCCCAAGCTTGCGAGCCTTTGCACCCGAAAAAGCTCCGGCCTCGTGGCCAAACAGCTCGCTTTCGAGCAGCGTGTCCTGCAGAGCGGCACAGTTAAGATCGATAAACGGCTTATCGGCACGGTTACTCAGACGGTGTATCGCCTGCGCGATAAGTTCCTTACCAACACCGGATTCACCCGTGATAAGAACCGATGTATCCGATGGAGCGACTCGCTGAACGAGCCGCAAAGCCTCTTTCATCTGTGGCGAATCGGCTACGATCTCAGGCAAAGACTGATGAGTCCTGGCGATCTGTGCCCGGAGCCGCTGGTTATCGACTTTTAGCTGCTGTTTCTCTGCCGCAGCGGTTACGAGAGCCGACAATTCACCGATTCGATAGGGTTTGGTCAGGTAATCGTACGCACCGAGCTTCATTGCTTCGATGGCCGATTCGACCGTCGCCTGGCCGGTGAGCATTATCATCTCCGGCGGATTCTGGCTGCGTTGGCGTGTGCGGCGGAGCAGGCCCATACCATCGAGACGCGGCATATTGATGTCGCACAAAACGACGTCAAAATCTTGGCCTTCGAGCAGTTCCCAGGCGGCTTCGCCATCCTCGGCACACGTAACTTCGTGGCCCTGTCTGGTCATTTCTTTTTCGACCACAAGGCGTAAGTTCTTTTCGTCGTCAACAACTAGTAGTTTAGGCATACATTTGGGGCAGGTTTAGGCGGAAGCGGGTAGAAAGATGGAAAATGTCGTTCCTTTGCCGACGGTTGAGCGGACACTGAGACGGCCGCCGTGTTCTGAAATAATGCCGTAACAGACGGCAAGGCCGAGGCCTGTTCCGCGGCCGACCTCTTTGGTCGTAAAGAACGGCTCAAAGATCTTGGACATATTTTCTTGGGGGATGCCGGAACCGGTGTCGGCGACCTCGATCACGACACGATTGCCTCGCTGGAAAACCCGAAACGTCAATCGTCCACCGTCTTGCATCGCGTCGATCGCATTTGTCGCAAGCGCAATTACAGCCTGCTGTATTTGCCCGCCGTCGGCACTTACCAACGGCAGATCGTCGTCGATGTCGAGTTCCTGTGAGATGTCATTGCCGCGTTTCTGATGCAAGATCAGATTTGCGGCTGAGCGAACTATCTCGCCAGCATCTGTGTGCGAACGTTCACCGGTGCGGATGCGGCTAAAATCGAGTAGCCCGGTCGTGATCGTCTTGCAGCGAAACGCCTCGCTTTTTATGAGGCCTAGATACTCGGCAAGGTCATCGACCGCGTCGGACGTGCTGAACGAACCTTCGTCAATACGCTGTTCGAGCGATTCGGCACAGGCGGCGATCGTTGCCAGGGGATTATTGATCTCGTGAACGACTCCTGCTGCAAGCCGCCCGACCGCAGCCAATTTTTCGGCGCGGTTTATTGCATGGATCGCCTCGACGCGGACAGTGACGTCTTCGCCGACAGTGATGACGTGAGTAACGTCGCCGTCAGCATTTTTCATCGGGATCTTGCTGACCATCCAGTGCAGCGTTGAGCCGTCATCAGCAACCGTTTGCTGTTCGATACGCTCAATGCGGCCCGTGCGAAACGCCCTCTCAAATTCTTCTTTCAGGCGGCCCTGCGGATACTTTTCGAGCACGTCAAAAACGTCACGTCCGATGGCCAGGTCACGCGGTATGCCCTGTGTTCCGACTTCGCGGTGCCGGTTCCAAGTAACGATGCGGTAATCGCGGTCAACAACGTAGAGCGACACGGGCAGAGCATCAAGGATCGCTTCGGTAAATTTGCGATGCTCTTCGCGAGCCTCGTTGATCGAATCATTAAGTGCCCCTTCGTAATGCGCCGACAGATTGACGCTCATCGCCGCCATCTGTGTTGCGGCATCGATGAGACGGGCCTTGTGATCGCTAAGGTCATCGCGATCGGCAAATCCCGTGATTATCGCCCCTTTTATCTTGCCGTTGATGTGCAGCGGCGAGATGTATTCAGCGTTGTGATCGACGTGCTTGATAAAAAATTCATCCGCTGACTCTTCCGCGTAAGCGATCTGCGGCGGCATAAAGGCGAGCCACTTATCAAACGCCGTGCGGTCGAGCGCCCCGTCGCCGATCTCGCCATCCGCACCGAACGCGCACGCTATCAGCCCGATGCTCTCAAGCTCGGCAACAAACACACACGCTTTTGCATCTACTCCGTTATAGATCGCTTCGGCGACGCGGTTCGCGACCCGCTTTGGGTGCACGGTAAAGAGCAGGCTCCGCCCCAGCTCCGAAATGAACTTGAGGTCGTTTGTACGGCCATCATGCTCAACTATCGTAGATATCGGGTCAGTGTGCTTTTTCGGCGGCGAGGAAGTCAGCATTATTTATTGATCGCAGCCGGACAATTTCGGTGCAGATTTATCGACGTATGTGGAGGCTTAGATATTGTAGAAGCGGCACAATCCTCCTTTTTTATTAAAAACAATTTTTAACATCTTGTCAACAGATTTAACCGCTCGCTTCCTCATTGACACTTGCGTAAAACGCGCCGAAAATCGTTTTAGGGCAACAATGACCTCTTTTGTGAAAAAATTGGGTATTTTCACCGCGATGGTGACGGGCATTGTCGCTTTTTCTGGCACAACAGCCGTAGTCAGGGCTCAGGAAATAGTTGATAAAACAGTTGCGGTCGTCAGCGACGGCACGCGGACCGAGCTGATCACGTATTCCGACATCCTCTGGCAGCTTGCACTGCAGCCGGGCATTTCGCTCGACAAACCGCGATCCGAGGACCTCAATCAGGCGCTGCAACTACTGATAAATCAACGTCTTTTTGTTCTCGAGGCCGAGCGTCTGCCGCGTGCGGCTCCGACGGATAAGGAGATCGCCGACAAGATCAATGCGACACTCGCCTATTTTCCGTCGCCGGCGGTTTTTGAAGAACGGCTGAAAAAAGTTGGGTTTGAGTCGATCAAAGACGACAATTTCGAACGCCTCATTTCTCAGCGTGTCGCGATCGAGAAATATGTAGATTTTCGCTTTGGTTCATTTGTTGTTATTGCCCCCGACGACGAAGCAAAATATTACAGCACCGTATTTGTGCCGGAATTTAGGAGCCGTTCGCCCGGTGTCGTCGTCCCGACGCTTGAAGAAAAGCGCCGTGAAATACGCGAGATACTGCTACGGTCAAAAGTCGCGGTAAATATCGAATCTTTTCTGGACGAAGCAAAACGCCGTGTCGTTATCGAAGTCTTGATCGAGGTTTGATCGAGGCTCTTTAACGATGCGCGGTCTTGACCTATCGCATCGAGAGTTTTATCATCGTAAATTCCAATGCCGGGGTGGCGAAATTGGTATACGCACTAGACTCAAAATCTAGCGGGCTTAACGCCCATG
>CAZIZR010000004.1:0-167760 GCA_964543865.1 uncultured Chloracidobacterium sp. | reverse complement strand
GCTGGGGTGGCGGAATTGGTAGACGCCCAGGACTTAAAATCCTGTGTCCTTAGGGACGTACGGGTTCGATTCCCGTCCCCAGTACCACGATTTTTCAATTCAAAATACGAGCTTTGAGGTTAACGATGCTGAAATATGTTCTCCGCTCGATCTGCTTGATATCTTTCGCGTTGTGTTTTGCAACGCCCATTTTTGCCAATAACGATCCTGTCCAACTCAGCCGCTGGCAGCAGCAGGCACGCAACGTGACGATCACGCGTGATGATTGGGGCATAGCTCACGTTGTCGGCAAAACTGATGCCGATGCCGTGTTTGGTGCGATGTATGCTCAGGCTGAGGACGATTTTAATCGCATCGAAGTAAATTATCTCAACTCGATAGGCCGTCTCGCCGAGGCCGAAGGCGAAAAGGCCATTTGGAGCGATCTGCGGCAAAAGCTGTTTATTGACGAGCAAGAGATGAAACGGCTTTATCTCGAAAGTCCCGCTTGGCTGCGGAAGCTAATGAACGCTTGGGCAGACGGCCTGAACTATTATCTGGCAACGCACCCGAACGTAAAACCGCGGGTCATAACAAAATTCGAACCCTGGATGCCGCTCACATTTAGCGAAGGGAGCATCGGAGGCGATATCGAGTCGATCGAGCTGCCTGATCTTCGGGCGGTTTACGACAAGGGCTTTGTCGCGGTTCGTGAAGATCCCGATCCGATGAAAGAGCCGCTCGGTTCGAACGGCATTGCGATCGCTCCGGCGATCACGAGAAACAAGAACGCCCTGCTGCTGATCAACCCGCACACGTCTTTCTATTTCCGCTCGGAGCTGCAAATGACGAGCGGCGAGGGCTTGAACGCCTACGGTGCTTCCACCTGGGGACAGTTTTTTATCTATCAGGGCTTTAATGATCGACTCGGCTGGATGCATACATCGAGCTCGGTAGATGCGATCGACGAATGGGCTGAAACGATAATTCGCAAAGTCGATGGCAAGATGTTTTACAAACACGGTTCGAGGGAAAAGCCTCTGATCTCTAAGCAAATTACGGTCAAATACAAGTCCGCCGACGGCAGTATAACCGAGCGAACATTCAACGCGATGTTCACGCATCACGGCCCGATCGTTCGACGAATGGGCGATAAATTGATCTCGGTCGGCCTGATGAACGATCCGGTCAAAGCCCTGATGCAATCGTACGGCCGCACGAAAGCGAAGACCTACAACGAGTTCGTACAGGTCATGCAACTTCGTGCAAATTCGTCAAATGCGACGATCTACGCCGATGCTGATGGAAACATAGCCTACATTCATCCAAATTTCGTCCCGCGACGCGATCCTAAGTTCGATTGGACAAAACCGGTCGATGGTAGCGATCCGGCGACGGATTGGAAAGGAGTACACGAGTTTTCCGAGCTTCCCAATCTCAAAAACCCTTCGAACGGCTGGGTCTATAACTCGAACAATTGGCCATGGTCCGCAGCCGGCGATAAAAGCCTGAAACAGTCAGACTACGCCCCGTACATCGACAGCGGTACGGAAACCGCTCGCGGCATCCACGCGTTGCGTGTCCTTACGAACAAAAAAGATTTTACGCTCGAGTCGCTTAACACAACGGCGTACAGCACCGATATGCCATGGTTTGATAAAACCGTTCCGGCTCTCGTCAAAGCTTGGGACGGCATCAAGGAAACCGATCCGCTAAAGGCGAAACTTGTCGACCAGGTCAAAGTACTTCGCGAATGGGACCGGCGTTGGTCGACCTCGTCCGTCGCGACGACGCTCGGCGTGTTCTGGGCGGATGACCTTTTACGAAAAGTTGCCCCGGCAGCCAGAACAGCCGGAATGTCGTTCGAAGACTACGTAGCGACACGCGCGGCATCCGACGTACTTGTGAATTCACTGGTTTCGGCAAGCGACAAGCTACAGGCTGATTTCGGGACTTGGAAAACGCCTTGGGGCGAGGTAAACCGTTTCCAGCGTTTATCGCCGGACATCGTCCATCCGTTCGACGATGCAAAACCGAGTATTCCGGTCGGGTTCGTCTCAGGTAATTTTGGTTCTCTTGCCTCCTATGGAGCACGCCCGTTTCGCGGTTCGAAAAAGTGGTACGGAACCTACGGCAACAGCTTTGTTGCAGTTGTCGAATTTGGCAAAAAAGTTCGTGCAAAGGCCATCACGGCGGGCGGCGAGTCGAGTGATATCAATTCAAAGCACTTTAATGATCAGGCGTTGAGATATTCGACCGGCAGCCTTCGCCACGTGTATTTTTATCCATCGCAGCTAAAGGGTCACACGGAGCGGACATACAAACCCGGGAATAAATAAGCAGCCGTCAGAATGAGATCTTATTGCTGCTAACGTCAACCATTCCAACCGATATCGTGCATCGATTAACGATTCGGTCATAAAAATTAGCCCGAACGATACAACTTTTGACTGGGAAATGCCTTCATATAAAGGCATTTCATTTTTTGAAGCGTTATTTTTTGTGTTGGCACAGGCATTGCTTTATTGCTTCGCGGGTGGACGAATTGCCCGTCGAGGCCGGAGGGTGTTGATGGACTTCAAAACAGCAGCGGTTCGGGTTGTGGTGGTTTCGTTCTTGTTATTTGCAAATTCAATATTGGTTGCTGCCCAAACGGATACGATCTATCAGATCCCGGCGGGCACGCGGATAATGCTGCGCATGGACGTTGAGCTTAGCTCAAAGGTAGCGGGCGTTGGCGACACTTTTACGACAGCGGTCGCAAAGCCTGTCATGTTGCGCGATACGATCGTGTTACCCGTGGGAACGGTGATCGAAGGACGAGTGACGAGTGTTTCGGCCGCATCTTCTGGCGGAGCGAACGGACGGCTGGATGTCGTGTTCGAATCGCTGCGAATGGCGAATACATCGCCGCGAAAGATCGAGGGCGAGCTCGTTAAGAAATTAGAGCAACGCTCATCATCGTTGACCAACGCACTCACCATCGTCGGCGGAACGGTCGCTGGCGCCGTACTCGGATCATTTACCAAAAGCGGCAGCGGTGCGTTGTTCGGAGCCGGGATCGGAGCCGGAGCTGGAACTGGCGTCGCACTATTTCGCAAAGGTAAAGATGTGCGGATCCAAAGGGGCGAGGAATTTGAGATCGTTCTAAAAAAGGACTTAGTGCTGCCGGTATCGGATTATTGAAAAAATATTTTAAGTTTGGCCGTTGGCGAGAAACTTTCGGCCATTTATGGAAAAGCCCGACGTGAAGGGGAGAGCGCGTCGGGCTTTTTCTACTTCGATGGTTTTGGTACGGACTTCGAGAGTCGCGCGTCGGCGACCAATTTACGTACCTCAGCGGAGAGAGTCGGGACGTGATACGGAATTCCGTTTGCGATCGTCCACTCAATACCGCCGCCGCGAACCACTTTGCCGTCGCGGACGGCGTCTGTGCCGGTTGGGTAAAGCACCTTAAAATTTTCGAGCGGATTGCCGTTTACGACGATCAGGTCGGCCTTGTAACCGACGCGGATACGGCCGAGCGAGTCCTCTTTTCCAAGTATTTTTGCTCCGTTTGAGGTCGCATGTTGTACCACTTTTAGCGGATGAAAACCCGCTTCCTGATGAAGCTCAAGTTCGCGAAGCAGGCCAAAACCGTACATCTGATAGATGAAACCGGCATCCTCGCCGGTGCCGATGAGTCCGCCTTTGCGTTCAAAATCATAAACGGCCTTCATCCAGATGCGGTAATTTTCTTTCCAAAATGTCTCGTCGGTCGATGACCAGCCGATAAAGTACGAGCCGTGATTATCAGGATTGGGCCGGAAATATTCCTCGAGCACCGGATGCAGATATTCGGCAAACGCCGGATTTGTCTGGGCACGCTGCAGATCGCGTGAGGCTTCGTAAATGACGAGCGTCGGATCCCAAGCGATATTTGCCGCGACCATTGCGTCGAGGACCTTGTCGAGCTTTGCGGGGTCGGCCTCACGCCACAGCCGTCCGGCGTAGCGAAAACGGTCAACTTCGTTGTTGTAATTGTATGTCGAAGGGAAATTTTGTCTGCCGCTCTCGATCGCCGCGTCCGGTATGCCGTACCAGTGCTCGATGCTCGTCGTGCCAAATTTGATGTCGTCCCATGCGTTTGTTTCCTCGACGCCGACATGGTGCATCACACGCATGCCCTGTTTTTTCGCTTCGTCCATCATTGCGGCCATCAGGTCGCGGTCGATGGTGTAGAGCTTGATGCCGTCGTAGCCTGCGGCTTTTAGGTCGCGAACACGCTGGCGTGCTTTTTCCGGCGTGTCGAGATTTGGAGCGGGATAACCGCCGTATGGAAAAATACGCGGGCCGACGAGAGTGCCCGCATTTATACGTTTACTATATTCAAGCTCTTTCGTGCCTGCCCACGCGTCACGTACGGTCGTGATGCCGCACATTAGCCACATCTTTGTTACATACTCGACCGGCATTGGTTTACCGGCGCGTTCGTCCTGCGTGTGTCCGTGCAGATTTATCAAACCGGGCAGTACATACTTGCCTGCTGCGTCGATTATTAGTTCGTCAGGCAGGCTTGCAGCCGCCGTTGGCCGCGTCGCCGGCGAACCTGAGATCCGAGTGATCACATCATTCTCGATCGTGATATCTATCGGCCCCGCCGCCGGTTTGCCGCTGCCATCGACGACCATTGCATTGCGGACGACGATCCGCTTTTGCCGTTTGCCGGAATTAGCGATCTGGGCCGCGGTCGTCTGCGAAAACGTCTGGGCTACGAGGACGAGGGTGAGGACAACGGCAACAGTAGATCGGTGAAATCCAAACATAATTTTTTCCTTTGTTACGAGCAAAAGAAAAATAGCACTCACGCCGCGTGCGCGCAAATCTGCGGGATCATTTCACCTCGAGTATCTTGCAGTCAAATGTCTCGGTCCACCTACCCGGAGCGGCCAGTCGCGTCGTGCTTCCCGTCACTCGGAAGACGACGGTCGTGTGGCCGCGTTTCAGAACCCGTAGGAACATTTCGGGATTTGTCCACTCGACGAGAGCCGTGTGGTTCGGGTTCGGGTGCCTGATCGGAAGGCTAAGGCCGACGGGTGCCTCGGCGGTAGAACGATCGAGCGTATCGACATAGTTCCACCCGATCTCTAGTTCGCCCTTGAAAGGAAGATCTACCGGCTCGACCAATAAGACCTGTTTGAGGTGAAAAATGCGTACTGTCCGACGCGACGGCTGCTCGGCCTTGACCTCGTAACGTCCGCGGACGAGCACGCGGGCTTTGCCGCCGAAGCGTTCAGAACTTGCCCTTCCGAGCATATTCTTCATCGCATCGATGTCCGACGGTTCGCCTTGATAATTCACCGTGACCAGAGTAGACGTGCCGCAACCTGCCTCATACAAGACGTCGCGTTCATCCACGACCTTGCCTGAAGCCAGAACAATTCCGTGATGAGAAAAATCGGCGTAAACCTCGACATCGCGACCGTTTGCACGGTCAGCGTTGAGCATCGAACAAAAAGACATTTTTGCGAATTCCCGATACTTTATCCCCTCGGCGCGGTCGCGATAGCTCAAAAGATTGCTTATCAAAAAAACGATGGCACCCGGATATCTCGGCGCGAGGTCACCATCGTCGAAAGCAAAACCGCGCAGCAAAATGTTCCGCGTACCCGACTTTGAGAGAAAAGAGAATGTTGTTTGTGTCGAAGGATCGGCGTATCTGTAAGTTAGGGGCTTTGGATAGTCGCCTTCACTTTTCTGTAATTCCGGCAGCGCAAGTAGATTGTTCATGAATCGCAGCTCGTCATTAGTTAGCTGCATACTTTTCAGAACCAGCTTTCCATCTTGTACTGCTTCATATTCACCAACGCCATTCGACCGGAGCCGAAACAAGAGACGAGGCCGCACGAGAGTCGCCATCGCGATCTCCCTGGTACATATCGCGACGATCTCGTTCTTTCGCAACTCGGTGACCGGGCAGACCTCCGACCGGGACGGCTCCTGAGAATAGGCGGTCGCCGCGACGGATGCCGCCGCTGCAACTGCAAAGAGCAAATACTGAAACACGCTGTAGGTGTTCATGAGAATAGAACGTAAGCAGAACCAGTTTCTTGCAATCTAACGCACCGCTTTGTGCAAATCACAAAGCCGTAATAAAATAATGGGTTCGTTAGTCAGAGTTTTTATTATTTTATTTAATTAGGAGTTTAATAATGGCTGGAAGAAATAAAGTTACGGTCGTCGGCGCGGGTAACGTAGGCGCGACCGCCGCTCATTGGATCGCCGCGAAAGAGCTGGCTGATGTGGTTTTGGTTGACATCGTAGAGGGTACGCCGCAGGGCAAATGTCTGGATCTTGCTCAGGCCGCACCGATCGACGGTTTTGACGTCAAACTCGTCGGCTCCAACGGTTACGAAGAAACGGCAAACTCCGATGTGGTCATCATCACCGCCGGCCTGCCGCGTAAACCGGGCATGAGCCGCGACGATCTACTTAAAACCAACTCCGACATCGTTGGACAGGTTACCGAACAGGTCGCGAAATACTCGCCTAATTCGATCATCATCGTCGTTTCAAATCCGCTTGACGCAATGGCTCAGGTCGCGTTTCGCCGTTCGGGATTCCCGAAAAACCGTGTGATGGGTATGGCAGGCGTGCTTGATAGCGCTCGTATGCGATGCTTCGTCGCTGAGGAACTCGATGTCTCGGTCGAAAACGTCACATGCTTTGTACTCGGAGGCCATGGAGACACGATGGTGCCGCTGCCACGTTATTCGACGGTCGCCGGTATCCCGATCACCGAGCTTATCGCCAAAGACAAGCTCGACGCGATCATCACACGCACCGCTAACGGCGGAGCCGAGATCGTCGGTTTGCTCAAGACCGGTTCGGCATATTACGCACCTAGCTTAGGAGCCGTTGAAATGACGGAATCGATCCTCAAGGACAAGAAAAAGATCCTGCCGTGCGCAGTCTTTCTCGAAGGCGAATATGGCGTCAGTAATCTTTTCGTCGGCGTCCCGGTCAAGCTTGGCAAAAACGGGATCGAACAGATCATCGAGATCTCACTAACCAATGACGAACGCACCGCCCTGCACAAGAGCGCCGCCGCCGTTCAGGAATTGGTTGACATCCTCAACGTGTGATATCTCAAAACTAATATCGGAAAATGGGAAGGCCACAAGCCTTCCTTTTTTTTGTTCAATTTTCATTCAACCTGACCGATTCAATCAGTCAGCCTGACCGAATTTCATTCACGGAAAAATCTCTCAAAATCCCATAAGCCTAATTATTACAACATATAGCACTTTGGCACGGGTCTTGTATAAAGAACTGCGAGCGGATACGTCCGCAAATTCTCAGCCCCAGAATAGGAGCCATAAGGTTATGAAGATGTCAATATTTGGTTTTGCGACGACAAGAAAGTTTGCTGCGATAGCAATACTTGCGTCGTTTATTTTTACGAACGCTTTTGCGGTCGGAGCACTTCGCGGTGAACGAACAAGTCCCGTGACGGTTTCGGCTGCGACGGCGAAATACACCACCGACCTGACGCAGCTTGGCCGTGAAGGAAGCCTGCGTGAGGACCTAAGCTATGAGCAGGCGACTTTACGCCTGATCAAAGTGTTAGCTGCGGGTGGTGATCGTCAGCCGGTGGTAGTCGATGAGGACGGAGCTGTTCAGGCAGCGGTTGTCGAACAGGTCGCCATACGCATTGCTAATGGCAATGTGCCGACAAAGCTTGCTAACCGGACGATCCTTCGATTAGAAATGGCATCGCTCTTTTCTAATGCAAAAACCCAGCCGCAGGTTGCGGCTATCGTAAATGCAATTGCTAACGATGCAGCAGCTTCGAACGGCCAGATCATTTTGTTTGTGGATGAAATGACGAGCCTCGTCGGCAAAGCCGCGGCCGAGACAAATTTCTTTAACCTCGTTGCCGAGGGCAAGATCGTCATGATCGGCGGCAGCTCGTCAGTTGCGTATGATGAGAACATCGAATCTCAACCTGAGGTCGCCGGCACATTTACTGCGATCCGCGTGTCGGGCCGCTCAAATGGCTCGGACGTTGCTAACAGAGAGGTGAACGATCAGGGCTATCGAGGCGATAATGTCTCGCCTGACCTTCGTGAAATGATGGCAAACGATCCGTCAGGCAACACTCGAGTTGACGTAATCCTACAGGCAAAAGACGCTGACAGTGCCGCTCTGCGTTCGATGCTTGCCAGCGGTAAAGCCCGCATCGAGAACCGCATCGGGCGTGACGAAACGCTCGTCGTAAATCTGCCGCTTTCGCTGCTTAGCACGCTATCAACCAGCGGCTTGATGAATTATGTGTCACCGGATCGCCAAATGGCTTTTACCGGACACGTTGAAGAAACGACCGGAATGACGCAGATGAGATCACAACCGGCCCTTAACGGCCGTGCAGCTTACACGCTTGACGGTGCGGGCATCGGTATCGCCGTTGTTGATTCCGGTATCTATGCCGCTCACAACGGATTTAAGAACGGCTCAACCTCTCGCGTCGTAGCTAACGTAGATTTCACTGGCGGCGTTGCAAACCCGACGCCGATCGCATCACCTGGAACATCGAGCAACGATAACTTTGGCCACGGCAGCCACGTTGCCGGCCTTGCTCTGGGCAGCTCGGCGGTTTCGTCCGGTGCTTATAAAGGAATTGCGGCAAACGCGAATATAATCAGCCTTAAAGCCCTGAACAACATGGGGCTTGGCAATACGTCATGGCTCCTTAACGCCCTGACATGGATCCAAAATAACCGCACGACCTACAACATCAAGGTCGTAAATCTGAGCCTCGGTACCAACGCGATCGATACATATACAAACGATCCCGTCTGCCTCAAGGTCAAAGCCCTCGCTACAGCCGGCGTCGTAGTCGTCGCCGCAGCGGGCAATCTGGGCAAAAATATGCTGACCGGTCAAAAGATATACGGTTACATCCACAGCCCGGGAAACAGCCCTTATGCGATCACCGTTGGTGCAAGCAATTCGCTTGGCACGCCATCGCCCGCCGATGACACGATTGCGACATTTAGCTCACGCGGACCAACACGCAGCTACTATCGTACATCGACCGGAACAGCAGTTTTTGACAACCTGATCAAACCTGATCTCGTTGCGCCCGGGAACAAACTGGTCTCGCATAAGGCCCCAAGCAACCTGATGTCATCGTTGAGCCCGACTCTAAATCTCGATTCCACCAATGGTGTCGATTCGATGATGTACATGAGCGGAACCTCGATGTCGGCCCCTGTTGTTGCCGGAGCCGCAGCTCTGCTGCTACAAGTCAATCCAAACCTCACGCCAAACATGATCCGTATGATCATGCAATACACGGCGAAACCGATATCGAATGCAAATACATTCGAACAAGGTGCCGGTGAACTCAACATTGAGGGAGCGGTCCGTCTGGCCCGTTCACTGAGAACCGACGTTGATTTTCAGACACTGACAAAAGGCACCACAATGGTCCCGACCGGCTGGACAATGCCGACGACAAGTTCGACCATCGGAGGATCAACCTTTACGTGGAGCCAGCAGGTCATCGGAAAATATACCCGCATGTCGGGTGCCAATTTAGTTTCGCAATATCAGAACATATACAAACGCGAAAACCTGATGGGAACGGGCGTGAATTTTGCCAGCGGCAATTTTTCACTCGACACGGCCAATTACTTTACGACCGGGCTGACGCTATACCGCACGGTTACCACCAGCAACGGCAGTCCGCTTGGAGCCGGAACCACATACCTTTCATACGGCGTACTCGTCGGTGACGGTGTTCTTGTCGGCGACGGTGTGCTAGTTGGTGACGGAGTTCTGGTCGGTGACGGCGTACTGGTCGGCGACGGAGTTCTGGTCGGCGACGGCGTGCTCGTAGGCGACGGAGTTCTGGTCGGTGACGGCGTACTCGTAGGCGACAGTGTTCTACTCGGCGACGACGGTCCAAGTATGCAGTAAACGTAGCAAATAAACGTAATAGGAGGATAAAACAATGCTACATCCTAACACTGCAACAAATTATGAGTCTGTCAAAGATCGATTCATACCGGGACTGATACTTGCTCCCGATATGTCGAAAGTGGCAGAACTCAGGGCCGAAAACACCGAAGAGGTACAGGCTTTCTTGTCAGTCAGGCCCGTCCACACAGTCGTAATGTCGAGTTTCATAGTCGATAACGGCATCGAGAGTGACCTGAACCGTGGAAAATTCTACGGATATCGAAACGAGTCAGGCATGCTCGAAGGCGTGGCCCTGATCGGACATTCGACACTGGTCGAAGCCAGGACGGACAATGCTCTGCAAGCACTTGCCGTTCAGGCACGATCATCAGAAACGCCGATCCACCTGGTGATGTCGAGCGGAACAGCCGCGAACGACTTTTGGCAAGGAATGACCGACGGCCTCAAACAGCCTCGCCTGACCTGTGTCGAAGCCCTGTTCGACGTATCCTTTCCGTTCCCGGTCCGCAAGACTGATCGCGAGGTGCGCCACGCTGACATATCTCACCTGATCGAGGTTGCCGAGGCACAGGCCGAGGTCGCGTTGATTGAATGCGGAGTCGATCCAATGGTTAAGGACCGCGAGGGTTTTCTCAAACGAGTTGCTCGCCGCATCGAACAGAACCGCGTATTTGTCGTGACCGATGGCGACGAGCTTGTTTTCAAAGCTGACATCATCGCCGAGACCGAAAACGTGATCTATCTCGAGGGCGTGTACGTCTCAGAGAAATATCGCGGACAAGGGATCGGCAGCGAATGCCTGGCGGCACTCACGCTCGAATTGCTAAACCGCGGCGAACACATCTGCATGCTTTCAAATGTAGATTTTAAGGGTGCTCACCGGAGCTTTGAAAAAGCAGGATATCGCCGTTCGGATCAATGCGTAACTTTGTTTGTTTAGAATGATTTAATTCTGGACAAAAATGTTAAACACTGACATAATTAAAGCCGGGTTTGTATTCGCAAGCCCGGCTTTGTCATTTTTTTCGAAAGAACCACACTTTCAAATCGAGTCAAACCTCTCGTTCAATACGCTTCCGCCCAAACGAAGATAGGCTCCGTCTCCTCCGATCGTAAGATATGAGCGAACTGAGATCCGCAAACCGGTACATGATGGCCGTGATCATATTAGGCGCAGTATGCCTGATCGCGGCCGCTTTCCGTCTGCCGATCGAGCGGGCCGATGTTTATCTGCCGGTGTTGGCTATATTGACCGTGGTTGTTGGGTCACGGGTCACGATACCGATACCGCGGTTCAAATCACACGTTGCCGTTTCGGATACGTTCATCTTTCTGACGCTGCTTTTATATGGCGGAGAATTTGCGATCATACTCTCGGCAGTCGAGGCTTTTGTTTCGTCGTGGAGGTTTTGTAATCGCAAGATCACGGTATTTTTTAACGCGACGGCCGTCGCTATTTCGACGACGCTGGTCTTTAGTTTCCTAAAAGGAGCCGGGCTCTACACGCCCGAGCAGCTTCACGGGCAGGCCGACAACTTTGCCAATTTTGTGGTCGCATTGTCAGTGATGGCGATGGGGCAATTTGCTGTAAATACTGCGCTCGCAGCGATCTATGACGCTCTAAAAAGCGCCCTGCCGTTGTGGGAAACGTGGAAAACCAAATATATCTGGACGTTCTTTTCTTACTTTGTCGGAGCCATCGGAGCCGGTGTGTTGATCCAGCTTTCGGATTCGGCCGGCATCGGCGTTATCTTTGCGACGTTTCCTGTCATCTTTTTTGTATTTCTGAGTTATCGGATGTACATGAAAAATATCGAGATCTCGATACAGCAAGCCGAGCAGGCTGAGCAATATGCGAATGTTCTCGAAACACAGTCCGAGGCCCTTCGCGAATCCGAAGAGCGTTTTCGTAGTGCGTTTGATCATGCCCCGATCGGTATCGGGTTGTTGTCTCCGACAGGCTCTTGGCTTAAGGTCAATCAAGCCCTAAGCGATATTCTCGGTTACTCTGAAAAAGATTTCCTCCAGATGGACTTTCAGGCGATCACCTTGCCGGATGATCTTGGGAAAACGCTGGTCAAGGTCCACGAACTGCTGTCGGGCAAAATTGCCAGTTGTCAGATGGAGCAGCGATATATCCACAAAACCGGACGGATCGTCTGGACGTCGTGGAGCGTTTCTGCGGCCCACGATGCGGCTACAAAGCAGCCCAATCTTATCTTTCAGCTACAGGATATTACCGACCGCAAATCCGCTGAGCAAAAGCTCCAACACGAGGCTACGCATGATGTTCTGACCGGGCTGCCGAACCGGCTTTATTTCATGAACAAGCTGACTGACGCGCTTGAGCGGACCCGCACCGTCGAGGGTTATAAGGCCAGCGTTTTGTTTATCGATCTCGATCGTTTCAAATACGTCAATGATAGTCTCGGCCATGTGATCGGTGATCAGCTGCTCAAATCCATCGCCGAGCGGCTTGGCGAGTGTATGCGGCCGTCTGACACGGTTGCTCGTCTCGGCGGCGATGAGTTTACCATTCTAGTTGAGGGTAAATACGACACCAGCGAAGTGCTGCATATCGCTGACCGGATCCAGGAAAAATTTGCCGTTCCGTATGAACTGAGCGGCCACGAGCTCTATAGCACGGCGAGTATCGGTATCTTGCATGCGTCGAAAGATCATCTGTCATCCGAAGACATGATGCGCGACGCCGACATCGCGATGTATCAGGCGAAGCGTGCCGGCAAGGCCCGACACGAGGTTTTTGACGCGGCGATGCACAGCGCGGTAAAGGAAACTCTGCGGCTCGAGACCGACCTTCGCCGTGCCGTCGAACGTGAAGAAATACAGGTCTATTACCAGCCCATCTATGACCTTTCATCGGGCCGGATCGACAGCGTCGAATCGCTCGCACGCTGGTTTCATCCCGAATTTGGTGCGATTAGCCCGAGCAAATTTATTCCGCTTGCTGAGGAGATCGGGTTGATCGATAAGCTCTGCGCTCATGTTCTAAAACGTGCGTGTAGCGACATCGGCCACCTTTCTCTTGTTGGAACGCCCAAGCTGCCCGTGAGCGTCAATCTGTCGTGCCGTCAGTTTGGGCAGAACAAACTCGTCCAGAGTATTCACGACATCCTCGATGAGACCGGGTTTTCGCCAAAGGATCTCCGGCTTGAGATCACGGAATCGGTATTTTTTGAGCATCAGGAACGCGCCGTCGAGACGCTCAACGACCTGCGCGACAGCGGCATCGAGATCAACATCGACGATTTTGGCACCGGATATTCAAACCTCGGCTATCTGCAAAAACTGCCCGTCTCGGCACTAAAAATTGACCGAACGTTTGTCTCGATGATCGACGCCGATGGCAGCAATGACGAGATCGTCCGTGCGATCGTCACGCTCGCCCGCAATCTTAATCTTAAAGTCATCGCAGAGGGCATCGAAACGGATGCTCAGCTCAGCGTGCTGCGCGGCCTCGATTGCGAGGGCGGCCAAGGCTATCTGTTCGCCGCACCGATGGGCATCGATAAACTCATAGAATTTATGGCTGAAAACGAACCCGCGTTTGCATCGCACACGGCGTTCGAAAACGTGCCCGAAGCATCTCTGATCCAATAACCAAAAAAACTTAGGTTTGACGAAACACCGCCTACGATCAACAATTGTCTTGAGAGACGTGTTATGTATCGTAGGCCAAAGTTTTTAGAGATCCTGCTCGAGATCCGCGAGGAGATGGCGCTCGAAGCGGATTATGACGTCGATCTATTTGCCGAGCGCGTGCGTGCGGGAACCGAGCCCGTTGCCGAAGCCGTCGATAGGTCGTCAAATAACGGCAACGTGCAGCCCGCAAAAACTGAAGTTCGTTCGTCAACCAAAGCTGAAGTTAAGCTCGGTAAGTGAAATGAAGGTGGAACGCAACTGTTCACCGTTCACTGTTTACTAGCCAATGTTTAGGTATTTAGTGTCAATTCTGATCGTCCTCACCGCCATTACGGCCTCGGGGGGCATTTTTTTCCCTGATTACTGGGTGCATCGCTATGACGAGCTGATCGCGCGTCAGTCGCGTGTCTATCGCCTCGATGAAAAGCTTGTTTGGAGTCTCATTTATGAAGAGACCTGGTTTCGCGGGTGGAAGATCGGTGCGAACGCCGAGGTTGGTTTGATGCAGGTCACGCCGGTTGTCGCCCGCGAATGGGCAAAGGAAACGGGCCTAAAAGAATACGAAAAACAGGCCGCCGAAAACGTCAACGTATTTTTCTCTGACCCCGAACGCAACATACAGACCGGCTGCTGGTATCTCGAAAAGCTTCGCGAACAATATCGCGGCCGTCCCGCCGAAACCGCCATGACCCTCGCCGCTTACAACGCAGGCCCCAGTCGCGTCGAAGAATGGACAAGAGACACCGATCCGGCGACCCTCTCCGAATCAGATTTTGTTTCCCGCATCGGTATCCCCTCGACCAAAAACTACGTCTCCTCGATTCTCGACCGTTACCGCAGAGCGGCGTCAACTCTAAAATAGTATGCACATCCACGCCGCTGGTTACGTTTTGCCGATCTCATCCGAGCCGATAAGGGACGGAGCGGTTGCAATTGACGGCGACAAGATCGTGAGTGTCGGGACGTTTGAAGATTTGATGCGGCAATTTCCTGCGGCTGAGGTGACCAATCACGGACAGGCGGCGATAGTTCCGGGCTTTGTAAATTGCCATTCGCATCTTGAGATAACGTCGATGCGGGGTGCACTCGATGATGTTGAGCACGATTTTTCGGCGTGGCTATTGAAACTCAATGGCTTGCGGGCCGACCTGTCGGATGAGGACATCATCGCTGCGGCGGTCGCAGGTGCGACAGAAGGTGCTCAGGCTGGCGTCACGTGCTTTGGCGACATCGGCCGGATGGGACATGCGGGGCTGCACGCACTTAAGAAGTTGGGTTTGCGAGGTGTTGTTTTTCAGGAAACGGAATTTTCACCGGACAACCGGACGGCGGAAGAAGATTTTCTAAAGCTTGCGGCTAAATTCGAAGAGCTAAAGGCCGAAGAATCCGGGCTTGTCAGCGTTGGATTGTCGCCGCATTCACCCTATACCGTCGGCTCGCGGCTGTTCGAACTCATTGCTCAATACGCGATCATCAACCGCATTCCCCTGTCTATCCATGCTGCCGAATCTGCTGACGAGCACGAGCTACTGACGCAAGGCACCGGATTTTTTACCTCGGTGTACGAAAAATATGGCGTCGAATGGGAAAGCCCGCACTGCACGCCGGTCGAATACCTCGAACGCCTCGGTGTGCTCTCAACACAGCCATTGCTCGCTCATTGCGTAAAGGCCTCGGCCACCGACATCGCAAAGATCGCGGCAAACGGAGCAAAGATCGCCCATTGCCCAAAATCAAACGCCAAATTTGGCCACGGCTATGCGCCGTTTGAACAGTTTTTGGATGCGGGGATCGCAACGGGATTGGGAAGCGATTCGGTAGCGAGCAACAACGTGTGCGACATGCTTGAAGAGTCGCGTTTCGCCGCCCTCGCCGCCAGAAACCGCACAGAGGGCAGAGGCACGAACGAAGTAAGTGCGTTGCCTTCACGCAGATTCATTTCAGCAAAACAAATGCTAGAAACCGCCACTCTCGGGGGTGCCAGAGCCCTTGGCCTCGACGCCCAAATCGGCACACTCGATGTTGGCAAACAAGCCGACATCGCCATCGTCTCGCTCACGCACACCGCGCAACAGCCCGTCAGCGACATTCACACTGCGCTGGTTTTTGCGTCAAATGCAAGAGATGTTGCGATGACTATGGTAGCCGGACGAGTCGTTCATAGTTCCACTAACGTGGCGTAACCTCATACTCCGGCTTTGGCATTCCCATTATCCATTTATCAAACCAGCCGACGATGTGCTGCAGGCGTTCGATGCGGTGCCAAGGCTGGCCGGAGCGTGAAAGCTCGTGGCCTTCGTTTGGAAAGCGTACCATGACGGTCGGGATCTTGCGGTACTTGAGGGCTCGGAACAGCTCTTCGCCGCCGGCGGCTGGCGGCGTGCGCCAGTCGGCCTCACCAAGGATGAACATCATCGGCGTCTGGATATTGGCGACGTGCGTGATCGCCGAACGCTCTCGAAATCCAGGATCTTCGAACGGTGCTCCCTTAAACCACGAAGGTTGAAACTGTGCAAAATCCGCTGTGTACCACCAGTTTGACCAGTCCGAAATGTCACGCTGCGATACCGCCGCCACAAAGCGGTTTGTCTTTGTAACGGCCCAATTTGTCAGCACGCCGCCGCCGCTGCCGCCTGTGATGCCGAGTTTTTTCTCGTCAATGTAGCCGCGCTTGATGACCTCATCGACGGCGGCCATCAGATCTTTGTGGTCATCGCCTGGATAGTTATGCTGGATGCTGTTGCCAAAATCCTGCCCGTAACTCGTTGAGCCCCGAGGGTTTGGATATACGACGACGTAGCCTTTGGCGGCCATCCATTGAAACTCGTGGTCAAATACATAACCATACGCCGCGTGCGGTCCACCGTGGATATTGAGTATCAGCGGATATTTTTTGTTCGGGTCAAAATTGGGTGGCTTTTGCACCCAAGTCTGCACGCGTTTGCCGTCAAAGCTCGTGTACCAAACGTCGTCAGGTTCGGTGAGATTAAGCTTTGCAAAAAGCCCTTCGTTGATCTTGGTCAACTGTTTTGACGTTCCATTGGATCGGTCAAGAATATAGAGATCAGTGATCACCGTCGGCGTCGAACGCGTGTAAATGATCTTGCCGCCATCGCGGGTTACTCTGTACGACAAAACGGCCTGATCGCCTTTCGTGACCTCGGTCATTTTTCCGGTTGCCGCATCAAACATTGCCAGGTTTGCCCGCCCTTCTTTGGCGTAGCCGCTGATAATACTTCTGCCGTCGGGTGACCAGGTGAGGCCTCCGCCACCACCCGCACGAGGCGGTGCCTGGTCCCCGCCGACACCACCCCCGACGTCATAATCAAATCCGGCTGTCAGATTTTTTGGCTGGGCGTTTTGTGCGACATCGAGAACCCAAAGGTCGGGCTGGGTATAAGACTGAACCGGCTTAACAGCTACCGATGCGGTAAATGCAAAACGCTTGCCGTCCGGGCTGAGACTCAAACCGCCAATACCCAGAGCGACCTTTGTCAGTAGCGATGGCTCGCCGCCCGCCGACGGAACACTGTAGATCTCGGTGCTCGGGTTTTCTTCATAATATTGTTCGGCGACACGGTTGGTTGTGTAGAAGATCTGCGACCCGTCACGCGACCAGATAAAACTGCCCTCACTGTAGGCTCCGCTCGTCAATTGTTTTGGTGTCGGCTTGTCCTCAGGGCTGCGCGGAGCGGCGATGACCCAGAGATGATTTGGATGATTATTGTCGATATAGCCGCCGCCGTCGGCACGATATACCGCACGGGTAATGACGCGGACATCGGTCTCGCGGCCGTCAGCGGGCGTTGGAGCGGGTTTGCCGCCACGTGCGATCTCCTCGGCGTTTTGCGAGTTGCCAAATGCGATCCATTTTCCGTCGGGCGACCAACTGATGGAATTCACGCCTCGCGGCAGCGTCGTTACGGCCCACGAATCGCCGCCGCTCATTGCGAGCATATATAGCTGCGGTGCGGCCGCCGGCCCGGGCTGATCGCCGCTGCGAACAAATGCGAGGAACTTGCCGTCCGGCGACCATCGCGGCGAAGTGTCGCGGCTAGTGCTTGTGAGCCGTCGCGGTTCGTCGTTGCCTGATGTTGAGACAGTCCAGATCGATGTGTCGTAATTGGTCTTTGCGGCGTTGACCGTGACTTTTACAAAAGCGACCGTTCCACCATCAGGTGAAATCTGGGGGTCGCCGACCCACGCGAAATCAAACAGGTCTTTTTCGGTGATATTTCGCTTTTGCGCCGAGACGGCAAAAGTAAATATCAGGACAACGACGGACAGACGGACGAATAGCTTTTGCATACACCCTCCAGATTTGTATGGTGAAACAGTCAATACGCGAAAGGCGCGTATTTGGTTTAAATTGTTAGAAGCGGCCCTACTTTTGAGTGGATCTCAAAGCCATCTCAAGCTCGTTTTTCAGATCGGCAACGGTCCATTCGTTACCGGGCAATATCTTCGTCACCTTACCGTCCGGGGCGATCACCGCCGTTCGCAGACTATGGTTTATCTGCGTCTTATCGTTTTGGTCAACCTCGTAACGCAGGCCAAAAAAAACAGCGATCTTACGCACCTCGGCGTCTTTTCCGACTGCGATCTGCCACACGTCAAATTTTGCTTTTGGATCGTTACCCAGATACCCGATGCCGTACGAACGCAGCTTTTCGGGCGTGTCGTTTGCCGGGTCAAACGAAATGCTAAGTAGCCGCACCTTATCCTTTAGTTCCGCATCCGCCGAGATAATTTTCGTCAGGTCGCTAAACGCCGTTGACATCCTGATGCAGTAATCGGGCAGCGGGCACCGCGCGTAGATAAACGTAATCGCGAGAGCCTTGCCCTTAAAGTCACTGACCGCGACGAGTTTGCCGTCTTGGTTTGTCAGCGTAAAATCAGGAACGCTCTGGCCGATCTGGGCAAACTTTTCGTTTATCGGCGGGTCGCCTCCGTTCGGGTTTGCCGCCGCGACGATACCGATATTTTCGAGATAATATGGGTCTTTTCCGGCGTTATCAACGACAAGCTCGGCACGGATCTCAGAGCCGGGTTTGAGGTCGTCCCATACCCAATCGGCGTGGATCGGAAAATCCATCGTCATCGCGTCCATAAATCCCTCGATCTTTTCGTGATCGATCTTGGCTTTCTTGGCAGCACTGTCAACCGAGACGACCTTGCCTTTCATCGGATAGCGTTTAGCGTTTGCTGACGAATTGGAATTGGTTTCAGTCTTACAAGCGGAAAAGAGAAAGATACAAAAAATAAATAGAGCAACTTCGCGCATATATTCAAATGATGTAACAACAGCCCGCAAATGTCATCTCGGCCTGAGTTGCTCGTCATAAATAAGCTGATACATCCGGTAACTCGTCATCACCTGTTGAACGTACGCTTTTGACTGAGAAAACATTATTTCGGGCACATAACGCTCAGGCTGATTTGACCGCGAACGCGACAGCCAGCGTTTCATATTGTCTTCACCGCCGTTATAGCTTGCCACGACGGCATCTGGCTGTTGCGGAAAGAGCGTAGCCAGGTCGCTGAGATATTTAGAGCCAAGCCTGATCGCGGTCGGCGGATAATAGAGTTCGTCTTGACGAAAATTGGTGCGGCCAAGCTCGCCAGCGACCTTAGTCGAGGTCGTCGAGATAAACTGCATCAGCCCGCGAGCCGCTGCGTAGGATTTAACGTCGGGTTGAAACCTCGATTCCTGCCGCATTATCGCGAGCATCAACCACGTGTCAGTGCCGTCTGTCTCAGAAACTTTTTTCAATTGTCCGGCATAGACCGCCGGATACAGCAATAACAACTGCTCGCGAGGTATAAGCTCCACCGGAAAGTCTGCCGGCATCCTTTTCCAGCCAGATTCGACCGCCGTCAGAGCGCTGTCGCCGCGGTCGCCGAGGGCATAATATTTGGCTGCTGTCGCGTCACCGCCGCCTCCGCTATCCGCCCTCGCGGCGATCTCCGCCGCCGCTTCATCGTAGAGTTTTAGCCGCAATAAAATACCGCGAGCGGAGAGATCGTCATTCGGTGGCTTGCCGCTATCAATTTTCAGTTCGGGCGCAGCGGAATATTTTGGCAAAGTTTTGATCGCGGCTCGTAGTACGTCAATTGCCTGAGCGCGAACGTCTGGTTTATCGGTCAGTCTCAAAACGCCCTGTGCATTCTTTCGCCGTGCATCCGCATCTTTTGCTTTTAGCCCGGTGGTGAAATGCCCCAGCTTTTGCGTGATAAACGAACCGGCAGTTTCGTCTTTTGCCATTTCACGGAGCCGCTCGGTCGCCCGCCAGCCGTAATATTCGGCACGGCCGTCGTGGATAGATAAATAAGTATCGACCGCCTCGCCGTAGCGTTTTAACTGTTCGAGGGCATAGGCTTTTAGAAATGTGACTTCGGCCAAGGTTGTGCCGCCCGGGGTTGTGCCGCCGAGATCGGCTTGGGTTGTCAGATGTTCGAGCTGCATTAGAGCCGATTCCCAATCGCCGCGGGCAATATTTATGCGGGCCTCGGCAAATGTAGCGATCGTCTCTGGCAGTTTGCCTTTGAACACCTCGCGGGTCTTGCCGCACCATTTGATGGCTTCGAGATCCTCGCCTTGGTCGCGGTGGATATCGACGATGTTTAGGTACGCACGCTCGAGCTTTTCGTCCGCCGGAAATTTTTCGATGAACTTTAGATAGCGTTTTAGCGCCTCTTTGTGCTTGCCGACCCGGGCATAGGCTGAGGCTGATAGCAGCAAGGCTTCTTTTGCGGCGATGCTATCCGTATACTGTTCCTGCACACGCTCGAACCATTTCAGGGCTTCGACATGATCGCCCTGCTGCGAATAGCCTCGCCCGATCTGCAAGATCGCGTCCATTGAGTTAACGCCGTTAGGGAACCGAGCAATGATCGCATCGAAATGTAGCTTAGCATCCGCAAAATCGCGATTAAATTGATAAATATTTGCCCGTCGGAGATGCTCGGTCTCGGCAAGGTCGGGTGCTTTTTTGCCAAAATTATCCGCTCCGCCATCTAGCAGGTCGAGGCCTCGGGCGGCGGTTTGAGCGACATCATCAGGCTGCGCGGCGTTTGGCATAGTCGCGAGCAGGTTGTTAAATATCTCGCGGGCGGCGTCTGGTTTGCCTGATCGCAGATTAGCCTCGGCAAGCAAGGCCTGATCTTCGCGAAGCCCCGCCGAGTTCTTTTTCGCCGGAGAATTGCCACCATAACCGGCGTTCACGATCCTGATCGTTTCGCCGTAATTGCCGCTCTCAAACGTATTTCTAGCCAACCGCTGACGAGCCGGAGCCGCAATGATACTGTCGGGAGCCAACAGCACGATCTGTCGCAAATAAAGCCTTTCGAGCATCAGATTGCCGGTCGAGCGGGCGATCTGTGACAGGTGTTTTAGGGCGTACGGTGCGAGTACCGAATCGCGGGCGGCGACCTGCTGATAGTTTGCCATCGCGAGGCCGAGCTGGCCGTTCGACTCGGCATAACGTGCGAGTAGGTAATCGTAATTATTGGCAACAAAAGTTTTCGGGTCGTTTGCGGCGATCTGGTGCAGTTCGGTGATAGCTGATGCGTAGTCTCCGGTTTCGCCTAACGAGATCACATTCGCCGGCGGCACCTGCGGGATAGCTGTAAGCGTCATCACCAAAATTAGTATTGCCGACTCGATATGACGCTTCATTAACGGGATTTTAGCAAAGTTTTGCCATTCGCGGTAAAATTACCCAAACAGCTTTTATGACAGCAAGAATATTGAGCGGAAAGACCATTGCGGACGCGATCAAAACCGAGATCTCGTCGGAGGTTAAAGCCATCGAGATCGAACACGGCTGGCGGCCGTGCCTCGCGGCGGTTCGCGTCGGCCAAGATCCGGCGTCCGAGGTTTATGTCGGCAACAAGGTAAAGACCGCAGCCGAGCTCGGCATTATCTCGGAGCATCATCATCTGCCCGCCGAAACGAGCCACGCCGAGCTGCTGGCATTGGTTAATGACCTGAACGCAAACGATGACGTGGACGGCATCCTTGTCCAACTGCCGCTGCCAAATCACATCAATGAACGCGAGATACTCGAAGCAATAGATCCGGCAAAGGACGTTGACGGTTTTCACCCCGAAAATGTTGGGCGGCTTTCGCTGGGATATCCCTCGCTCGTGCCTTGCACACCGGCGGGCGTGGTCGAGATTTTAAAGCGTTCGGACATCGAGATCGCGGGCAAACACGCCGTTATCGTCGGCCGCAGCAACATCGTCGGCAAGCCTCTTGCGATGCTGCTATTACAGGAAAACGCGACGGTGACGATCTGTCATTCGCGGACGGCCAATCTGGCCAGTGTCACGAGCCAAGCGGATATTTTGGTAGCGGCGATCGGCCGTGCAGGATTTATTCGCGGCGAACATATCGGCAACGGAGCGACTGTGATCGATGTCGGGATCAATAATTTTTCCGACGCGGAAACCGCTCACGAGATGTTTCCCCCCGAAGATCTCGAAAAGCGGCTTAAGACCATCGAGACTCGCGGCAGCACTTTGGTCGGTGACGTGAACCCAAAATTTGCGATGGAAAAAGCGGCAAATTTCACACCCGTCCCGGGTGGTGTCGGGCTGCTGACGGTCGCAATGTTGATGAAAAACACGATCACCGCAGCAAAGGCTCGACGGGGAATTCAAACAGGATGAACTGGATAGGCAGGATGAGAACCTTTCTTTGATCCTGAAAATCCTGTTTATCCTGTTAAAATTTCCTTCTCTGTGGCAAAAACTCAATTATGAACTTTGAAGAATACCAATCCGAAGCTCGAAGCACGGCTCTTTACCCGCGACGAATGGAAAACCTCGAATACCCGACACTCGGCCTTGCCGGCGAGGCGGGCGAGGTTGCCAATATCGTCAAGAAAATTCAGCGCGATCACGGTGGCGTTATAAATGACGAGACGCGTCTAAAACTAAAAGACGAGCTTGGCGACGTGCTCTGGTACATCTCGGCATGCGCCGACGAGCTTGGTTTGACACTTGCCGAAGTCGCGGAATACAACGTCCAAAAACTCGCCAAACGACACGGTAGATAGACGTTTTTCGTTTTCCATTATGTTGAAGGTCGGCCTCACCGGTTCAATAGCTGTCGGCAAAACTTTTGTTTGCGAATGTCTTCGCGAGCTGGGTTGTCATGTGCTTGATGCAGATAGGACATCGCGGGAGGTGGTCGCAAAGGGAACGGACGGACTCGCTGAGATCGTGCGTAATTTTGGTGACGAGATATTGCAATCTGATGGCGGGCTCGACCGGAAAAAAATGGGTGCCATCGTGTTTGCCGACGAGCAAAAGCGTCAGCTTTTGAATTCCATCGTGCATCCGCGTGTTATCGAGGCACAAAACAAATGGATCGACGACGTTGAAAAACGCGACCCTGAGGGCATTGCGGTCATTGATGCCGCCCTGATGATCGAGTCTGGGGGATACAGACGCTTTGATAAACTTATTGTTGTCTGGTGCGAACCTGAGATACAATTGCAGCGTCTAATGGCTAGGGACGATCTGGGCGAAGACGCTGCAAAAATGCGTATCGCGGCACAGATGCCGCAGGACGAAAAAAAGCGTTTTGCCGATCATCTGATCGACACGTCAAAGGGAACTGACGATACACGCGGCCAGGTCGAACGGCTGGTTGTCGAGCTAAAACATCCCTCGTAGATAAAGATGCCGAGTCCAAAGAAAACACAAAAACTGAAACGGCAAACAGCGGTGCTCTTAGCAATCGTTGTCGTCGCGGTGTTTTCTTTTTCGTCCTGCACACAGATCGAAAAGCCCGCCGAACCGTTTTTCTCGGGCACACAGCCGCCGCCAAAGCAAGAGTTTCGCTGGAGTAACGGCAAGATGCCAAAGAGCTTTGACCCGGCGAAAGCTGCCGCCGCTCCGGAAACGGACATTGTCCGCGCGGTTTTTGAGGGGCTGACCGAGATCGACGGCAAGACGCTTGAGGCTGTTCCGGCTGTCGCCGAAAAATGGTCGTCGTCCGAAGACCTTCGGACATGGACATTTCACCTGCGAAAGGACGCCCGCTGGTCAAACGGTAAACGCGTTACCGCCGAGCATTTTGTCACCGCGTGGAAACGGCTGGGCACGCTTGGAAACAAAACGGCACATCGCGATCTGATACAAAATATCGTCGGGCTCAAGGCAGAAAAACCGGTCACGGCACCTGCCGAAACTCAGGATTTTCAGCACGCTCCGGCAAAGACCGGCGAGGCTCCCGTTCAAAATTTGTCCGGTGCGACAAAACGTGAACAGACGGACTCGCCGACTAACACTGACCTCGATGAGGGTATTCCACCGCGTCAGGACCGCGTGGCGACGCCCAAAAAAGTCGGGGTCGAAGCCGTCAGCGATGTAATTCTCCAAGTCACGCTCGAATTGCCGGACAAAGATTTCCCTAAGCTTGTGGCAAACCCGATATTTCGCCCGATCTATGGCGACGGAGCCGATCTTGAGACCGAGCCTCTGAACGCCAAGATCGTCACGAACGGAGCATTTTCTGTCGCTGATGTCACAAAGGACGGTGTGACACTTTTGCGGTCAGACAAATATTGGGACAAAGATGCGGTCAAGCTCGATCAGGCGCAGTTTGTCCAGACGGCTAGCGCCGAGACCGCACTCGAAGCCTATAAAAAAGGCGAGATCCACGCCGTTACCAACGCAGATTTTGAGCCTCTGGCTTTGAAGCTACTCGCACCGTATGACGATTTTCGCCGGACGACGCACAGCGCTCTCAATTTTTATGAGGTCAATAGCAAGAACGCGCCGTTTAACGACCGCCGCGTTCGCGAAGCTCTGGCGACATCGATCGACCGCGACCGTCTGACTGATGGCGAGCTTGAGGGTTCGACGCAACCCGCCGCCGGATTTTTGCCGCTCGGTGATAAAAAAGTCTCGCGGCTCGTCCTCGATATCGAAAAAGCCAAAAGCCTACTCGAAAAGGCCGGTTATCCAAACGGCGAAAATTTTCCGCAGATCAGGTTGGTCGTCAACCGCAACGACACTCAGCAGCGGATCGCCCGCTTGGTCGCCCGCATGTGGAAGACGAACCTAAACCTTGAGACAAATATTATCGTAAAAGAATCGTCCGAGATCGAGGCTGTCAAATCGAGCGGCGATTATGACCTGATCCGTCGCGGCGTCGTTTTGCCGACCGCTGATGAGATGGTAGGCCTGACTGCCATATTTGGAACGGCAACGAAAATGGTAATGAGCGTCGAGACAGAATCCAGTCCGGCTGAGCCCGCAGGTGAACTATTTGGACAGCCTGTTGATAAGGATAAAAAAGGCGGGCCCTCGATGCCGTTTTCGGCGGAGGCCCCAAAGACGGAACCGCCGGCGATCGTTATGCTGACCGAGGGCGACGCGATCTACGAGCTAAACGCGATACCGCTGTATTTTCCGATGTCGTATTCGCTGGTAAAGCCGTTTGTCAAAGGCTTTGAAATGAACGGCCTCGACGCCGCGTTGCTCAAAGACGTGAGCATCGACAGCGACTGGCAACCAAAACGATAGCGAATTAGGTTACGGCTTTCCCCTAAGCCGGTATTTAGTGTAAATTAACGACAAGTTTTTGCCGGGCTATTTGCAGATGAAGGACACTCGCAGACTATCTCAAATCCTCGTCCTGATGTTTTGCGTCAGTCTGCTCGTTGGCGGATGTTCAAGCGCGGCTGACAAGCGTTATTTTGGCAAGACTGTCGTTCCCAAAGACAATATTCTCAGATACGTTACAGGCTCAGAGCCTGAGACGCTCGACCCGCAGGTTTCGTCCGGACAGCCTGAGGCACGCATATATATGGCGCTGTTTGAGGGGCTCGTCGAATACGGCCCCAAAGATATGCAGCCGATACCGGCGATCGCGAAAAGCTGGGAGATCAGCTCGAATGTCGATGAATTTTTATTTCACCTTCGCGACAATGCCAAGTGGAGCGACGGTACCCCGATCACGGCAAATGATTTCGTCTATAGTTTTCGACGCGGTTTTGACCCGAAAACGCTCTCGACATCGACGGAGCTAGGTTTTTTTATTCGCTATGCCGAGCAATTTAATACCGGACAGGTTTTTGTAAAAAAGAACGGCGAGTTTTTGCTTGAAAAGGATTTTGGCGGTAAGGATGAAAAACCATCGCCGGTTTTTGGCCCTGAGACCGAGTTTTCTAAATTTATCCATTCGCCGGTTCGCCTGACGCTCGACGGCAGCGAAAAGAAACGCAACAAGAAGCTCGACGCCGACCCAAAGCTAAAGGCGGCGGTCGATGGTGCCGAACTTGTTCCCGTCACGGACAAGGATATTGGGGTCGAGGCGGTTGACGACCGGACCTTGCGCATTTCGCTTCGCCAGCCGGTGCCGTTTTTTGTCGGGCTGCTGGCTCATCAGCTTTTCCGGCTCGTTCCGCAAAGATCGATAGATAAAACGGGCAAAGATTGGACGCGGCCGGAGAATATATTGACGTGCGGGCCGTTTCGGATAAAAGATTATCGTCCATACGACGCTCTCAAACTTGAAAAAGATCCAAATTATTGGGACGCGGCAAACGTGCGTCTAGACGGTATAGACATCTACCCGATCGAGGATAACGCGACGATTTTGAACCTCTACAAAGCCGGTTCGATCGACGCGTTTCTCAACCATACAGTCCTCACGTCCTGGATAGAACATGCGCGGGAATTCAAAGACGAGTATATGAATTTCCCCGAAAATTCGACTGCCTATTACAGTTTTAATGTAACAAAGCCGCCATTCGACGACCCAAAGATGCGCAAAGCTTTTGCGATGGCGGTCGATAACGTCGCGCTTTCAAATTTTCGCAAGATAACAAAACCGCTGCACGCTCTGGTGCCTTCGGGCATTTTTCCCGAGTACGACAAGATCCATACAGGCGTGGGCGAAGAGATCCGCAAGGAACGCAATATCTCGCCTGACGACTGGGCAAAATACGGAAAGTTTGACGCCGAAGGCGCGAGGAAATTGCTGACCGAAGCGGGATATCCGGTACAGAAAAGCGGCGATGGTTGGGAGTGCCCGACGTTTCCGGTGGATAAGATCGCGTTGATGTTCAACACAAATGAGAACAACCGTGCGATCGCCGAGTTTGTTCAGGCCCAATGGCGGCAAAATCTCGGCATCACCGTTCCGTTAAAGAGCCAGGAATTCAAAACGTTTCTCTCCGAACGTCACGAGGTGCAGTATAACGGCCTGGCACAGAGCCTGTGGTCGGGCGATTATATGGACCCATTCACCTTTCTCGGGCTGCATTACGGCTATCCGAACAACGGCGACTCGGGCTTTAACGATCCGAAATATAATAAGATGCTCGACGACGCCAATGCCGAGCTGGATCAGACAAAACGCTATGAGATGCTCGCTCGTGCGGAATTTTATCTGATGGACCAGCAGCCGTCTATCCCGCTGACGATCAACGCGACTAACTGGATGAAAAAGCCTTATGTTAAGGGCATGTATCCAAATCCGGGGACGCTGCTGCCGTGGAAGTTTATGTATATCGAACGCGATCAGGCCAAATGGGACAAAGATGTTGAGAACATTTTGACCCAGTCTGACCCGCAGGTTGATCGGCAGCTACAGGAACTGATGAGCACGCAAAAGATGGCAAAATAGTATGCTGAGTTTTATCATCCGCAGATTGCTGATAATCATACCGATGGCGCTGCTCGTCGTTACGCTGACGTGGGCGCTTGTGCGTATCGCTCCCGGCAATTTTTACTCGGGTGAAAAGAAACTGCCGCCGGCGGTAGAGGCGACGATCCGCGAAAAATACGGGCTTGATAAACCCTGGTACAGCCAATATTGGATGATGATCTCACGCGTGGCCCGCGCTGATTTTGGTGATTCGCTCAAATATAAAGGCCAATCCGTCAATGAGATCATCGCCAGACATCTGCCTTATTCGATGATTATCGGGCTTCTCGGATATCTGCTTGCTCTATTGGTCGGAATGAACGCCGGTATCGTTGCCGCGCTGAAGCAAAATTCGTCGTTTGATTACGGCTCGATGTCGCTCGCGATGATCGGCCTGTCGGTGCCAAATTTTGTGCTCGGGCCGCTTTTCGTTCTGGTTTTTGCCTTTTGGTTTTACTGGCTGCCGCCGGCGCGTTGGGGCGGAATATCAGGGCTGATATTACCGGTCGTCACGTTGTCGGCAGTCTATGCCGCGTATATCGCACGTCTGACGCGAGCAGGAATGCTCGAGGTGATGCGGTCGGATTATATCCGAACCGCCAGGGCAAAAGGGCTCGACGAAAAGACCGTTATCAAACGCCACGCTATTCGTGCGGGCATTATTCCGGTGTTGTCGTTCACAGGGCCGGCATTGGCAGGGTTGCTTGCGGGCACGGTCGTGGTCGAGCGTGTCTTTGCGATACCCGGACTTGGCAATATTTTTATTCAGTCTGTGCTGAACCGCGACGAGACGCTGACGCTCGGCATCGTTGCGTTCTTGTCGATATTTATCATGGTGTTTAATCTCGCGGTCGATGTGTCGTACAAGTTTTTTGATCCGCGGATCCGTTTCGAATAGAGCTTATGGCCGAAAATGTCGAGATCGTAAAGGGGGCTTCGCTGTGGCGTGACGCATGGCGGCGTCTGCGGCGCAACAAGCTCGCGATGTTTGGCCTCGGCGTCATAGGGTTTATGATCGTCGCGGTTATCGCCGGCCCGGCGATCATTTACTGGACGACCGGTTACACATACGACTTTATGCCGTCGGGCGAACTTAACAAAGCGATGCCGCCGTCGTTCAAACACTGGATGGGCACGGACGACGCGGGCCGCGACATTTTTGCACGGGTCTTGCAAGGCGGGCGCATTTCGCTGATGGTTGGTATCATCTCGACGACCGTTTCGCTGATAATCGGCGTTTCGTACGGTGCGACAGCCGGATATCTTGGCGGCCGGATCGATAACCTGATGATGCGTATCGTCGATGTGCTCTACTCGATACCGTATATTTTGATCGTGATCGTTCTGCTTTCGGTTTTTGGTGGGCCGAGTACGCCGCAGTGGATACAGTGGCTCTCGACGACGCTTGGCGGCGAAGGCAACCAAGGCTTGAGCCAAATATTCCTATTGTTTTTTGCCCTCGGACTGGTGTCTTGGCTAACGATGGCTCGTGTTGTGCGCGGCCAGATATTGTCATTAAAGAATCAGGAGTTTGTGCTCGCCGCAAAGGCGACCGGCGTCTCGACATTTGGCATTATCTTTCGGCACCTCGTGCCAAACGCTCTCGGTCCTGTCATCGTTTATGCGACGTTGACCGTGCCGAGCGTGATGCTGACCGAAGCGTTTTTGTCGTATCTCGGGCTTGGCGTGCAGCCGCCGTATGCGTCGTGGGGCAGCCTTGCGTCGGATGGTGTTAAGAACATCGCTATTTTTCCGTGGCAGCTATTATTCCCGGGGCTGACGATGGCTCTGACGTTATTTTCATTAAACTTTTTAGGCGACGGCCTGCGTGATGCTCTCGATCCGCAAACGAGAAAATTTTAGGAGATCATTGACAGTGAAAAAGGTGGTTACTATTTTGATGGCGACAATGTGCGTCGCTGCGGTCGGATACGGTCAGACGAAGCAAAAGCTTGCTCCGACACCGGCAAAGTCTAAGCTTAATGTCATTAAAGAAGGTGCCGGAATCGAGGGCATCAAGGTCGGCAAATCTACGTCCGAGGATGTCATCAAGCGTTTTGGCAAAGTCTATCGTTGGGAGATAAACAAAAAATACTCATACCAGATGACCTATGACCGCATCGGGCTGTCGTTTTATTTTTGCCAATCGGATAAAAAGGAAGAGATCTTTCTCATCGAGATCAAAGCCCCGTACAAAGGCAAAACGAGCAAGGGCATCGTGCTCGGCCAGTCAACCAAAGAAGAGACGGAAAAGGCTTACGGTAAGCCGACGGACGGTTTTGAATATCCGGGTATCAACTTTTATTACAACAAATACGGCAAGCGAAATCTGATAACCGAGATCGATATCGTCGAAACATCGGGGTTGCGGCAGTGTCAGGACAAAAAATGACGAGTAACGGCACAATTTTATCGGTCGATGGGCTCAAGACCTATTTTCACACCGAGGACGGCGTCGTCAAGGCAGTTGACGGCATCACGTTTGAGTTGAAAAAGGGCCAGACTCTCGGCATAGTCGGCGAATCGGGCAGCGGTAAATCGGTGTCAAATCTGTCGATAATGCGCCTGATACCTGAGCCTCCGGGTGAGATCGTCGATGGCAAGATAGTCTTTGACGGGATAGATGTGCGTGGTTTGTCGATCGATGACGTCCGCAAAATACGCGGGCGGCGGATCGCGATGATCTTTCAGGACCCGATGACATCGCTCAATCCGTTCCTCAAGATCTCCAAGCAGTTGATGGAGGTGACGCAGCTTCACCTCGGCCACACTAAACAACAGGCTCGCGAACACGCCATCAAAATGCTCAAGCTCGTTGGTATTTCTGACGCCGAGCAGCGTATCGACAGCTATCCGCACGAATTTTCCGGTGGTATGCGGCAACGAGTAATGATCGCGATGGCGCTGAGCTGCGATCCGGAATTATTGATCGCTGATGAACCGACGACCGCTCTCGATGTCACGATCCAGGCTCAGATACTCGAACTTATCAAAGATCTAAAGGCGCGAATGGGTACGAGCGTTATCCTCATCACGCACGATCTCGGTGTCGTCGCCGGGATGACCGACAAGATCATCGTGATGTACGCCGGCAAGGTTTTTGAACAGGCTCCGACGCGTGAACTGTTCGCGACGCCCGCAAATCCTTATACAAAAGGTTTGTTAAAAAGCGTTCCCGATCCGGCGCACGAGGACGGGACCGAGCTTTATCAGATACCGGGTTTGCCGCCCGATGTCGCACATTTACCTCCTGGCTGCCCGTTTGCCCCGCGTTGCAGCCGTGCCGAGGATATTTGCCACAATGAATTTCCGCCGTTCGTGCAGATCAATGAGGACCACAATTCGCTGTGCCATTTTGCGAATGAGGTATATGAGGAATCAAAGAAAGAGAAATTAGCCACAGATGAACACAGATAAACACAGATTTAGTCTCTCTGCGATCTTTGCGGTCTCTGCGTTAAAACTTGAATGGATAGCAACGAAGAAAACTTGATCTCGATCCAGGATCTCAAGGTCCATTACCGCTCCGGCGGCGGACTGCTGCGTCCGGCAACGGTCGTGAAGGCGGTTGACGGTGTGTCGCTCGATATTCGCAGAGGCGAGACGCTCGGGCTTGTCGGCGAATCAGGTTGCGGCAAATCGACGCTTGGCAAAGCCATTTTAAGACTGACCGAACCAACGGGCGGTCAAGTTTTATACAATGGCAAGGACCTAGCATCTCTACCAAAATCAGCCATGCGCGACCAGCGAAAAGATCTGCAAATGATCTTTCAGGACCCGTACGCCAGTCTAAATCCGCGAATGACCGTTGGCCAGATCATTGGCGAACCTTTGCGGACATTTGGTATCGGCAACGGCTCGACCGCATCTCGTGTCGAGGAACTGATGGAAACCGTGGGCTTAAGCCGCCGTTTTATCAAACGTTATCCGCACGAATTCTCGGGCGGCCAGCGGCAGCGAATTGGTATCGCCCGGGCACTCGCCGTCGATCCTGAGTTTATCGTCGCCGACGAACCGATCTCCGCTCTCGACGTTTCAATTCAGGCGCAGATAATGAACCTGATGGAGCGTCTGCAGGCCGAAAAGAACCTGACGTATCTGTTTATCTCGCACGATCTGCGTGCCGTCCGGCATCTGTCCGACCGCGTCGCGGTGATGTACCTCGGCCGCATCGTCGAGCTGGCTGACGGCAAAGAGATTTACCGCGATCCGCTGATGCCATACACGCAGGCACTTATTTCCGCCGTTCCTGTACCCGACCCCGAGGTCGAATCTAAACGCGAGCGTATCATCCTGACGGGCGATGTTCCGTCGCCGATAGATCCACCAAAGGGATGTCATTTTCATACCCGCTGTCAGTTTGCGATCGATGCTTGTAAAACCCAGGTGCCGCAGCTCGTCGAGATCAAGCCTCGCCATTTTGCGGCGTGCATCCGCATCTCGCCGGAGCATCCTGATATTGCGGCAAATGAAAAGGCAGGGCTTGGTGCAGCGTCTTGACGGGCACCAAAAATAAAGTTGGCTAAGGCTCGAAATACGAGCCTTTTTTCGTGAAATAGTGACGCGATTGACCGTATTACAAAGGTAAATAAAAGATCACAATGGTTGCACACGATCCGCGATCCTGTGTTTGTATTTGATCTTAGGGGCGATAAATCAACGATTTGAGCGAGTTTTCACAAACTTTGACGTTAGAGCAGATAGCCGAAGATGCAGGGCTGGCGATAGCCGTGGCCGATGCGTCAAGCGAACGCGCGTCTGCAAATAACAACTCGATCTGTGCGAACCTCAACCCCGCTGGCAAGTATGTCGGCAAATGTGCGGCTTTTTGCGGGACGGCGTTAGAAGAGGTGGTCGAGGTGGGCGAAGCAGTCTCATTTACCTGCCACGCCGGGCTCGAATGTCGTGGTGTGCCTATTGCCGAGTCGGGCCAAAAACTGGTCGCGATCGTCGGGCGAACCTTTGTCAAAGCCGAAAATTACCGCCGTGCGACCGAGCGGGCGATCTCCGGCGATTGGAGCAAATATCCGCCGTCCGAGTTTTTTGAGAATGTGCTGCTGACGGGCTCGGTGTCAGAGATCGAAAAAGCCGCCGAAAAAGTCGCGGCCGAATTTGGATCGCACGACGATATCGAGCCGGCAGAAACCGAGATCGAGCAGCCGGACGCGGAGGTCGAACAGCCTGAAACCGAGCCGGTTGAGACTACGATTGAAACGCCGCTGGTTACGAGTACAGCCGAAACACAGGCTTGGCGTGCATTTTTTGGCTCGTTGTTAAAGACAGATCTGCCAACCGCGACGGAATCTATGCTGGAATTTCTCGCACACCACTACGGCTTTAAGGCACTCGTCTGGCTCGAACGCAGCAACGGCGGTTTTGAAAATCGTGCCGCGTACGGCGAGATGCAGGGGCGAAAGGTGCGCCTCGGCATCGCGGCGGACGACCATCGTTTGCTTGAGGCTTTGCAAAACGAGATGCCGCTAGAGCTCGGCGAGCGTCAAGGCTCTGACGATGCGACACGGACGATGAATCTGTTTCCGATCGGAGTCGCGGGTGAGATATCTTCGGCGGTCGCGACGCTGGATACGATCAGCGATGACGATGCAAAAAAACAGATCGCCCGCATGTGCCAGTCGATAGCGCCGCAGCTTGAGATACTACGGCTTCGCAGCGATGTCGCCCGTCGAGAACTGATCGGCGGAGCGGTGCGGCGTTTTAGCGACGGCATCAGGTCGGTCGAAAACGACGATCTTTGGCTCAGCCTAACGCAAAATGCGGCCGGAATATTACAGGCCGAACGTGCGTCTTTGCTCGTTTATAACAACACGGCAGAGTCGCTTGAGATCAAATCGATCATCGGTTCGCGTAATGAATTTGACGCGGGCGAAGATGCTGGTTCGCGGGTCGCTAAGGTGATCTTTGACCGCAACGAGCCGGTCATCGTTACCGACATCAGCAAAACGGGCCTGCCGCCGATCGACGAACGTGGTTATCGCACGGCGTCGTTTCTGAGCTGTCCGGTGACGATCGGCGGCAACGTGATCGCTGTGATGAGTTTTACAGATCACGCCGAAAACAAGCCGTTTGACAAAGAATCGCTCGAATTATTTCAGGCGATCGCTCCGCAGCTGGCGGTTTCGATCGACCGTGCGACGCTGAAAGAACGCGCCGGTGAATTTGAACAGCTTTCGGTGACCGACGCTCTGACCGGCTTGCTCAATCGCCGCTACATCGAGGAACGCCTTATGGAAGAGATCAAGAGGTCAAATCGCCACGGTTTTCCGATGAGCTTTATGATGCTCGATGTCGATGAATTTAAATCGTATAACGACACCTACGGGCATCCGGCGGGCGACGAAGCTCTGAAGATGGTGGGGCATATTATCCGCGAAACGCTGCGTGGTGCCGACGTCGCGGCAAGATACGGCGGTGAAGAATTTGCGATCTTGCTGCCCCAAACGATCAGCGAAGAGGCCGTGACCATTGCCGAACGTATCCGCAGCAACATCGAGGAAACCGCGTTTCCGCACCGCCGCGTGACGCTGAGCATTGGTGTGGCAAGCTGTTCTGCAGAGCTATGCCTCGCCGAAAACATCGTATCGGCGGCGGACAAGGCCCTCTACAACGCAAAGCACAAAGGACGTAATCGTGTGCAGGCGTTCGAAGATATGGAACCGGCGGTTCACACAAATTAGATGAAACGAGTTGGCGAAAACAGGATCTTTGCTACATGCAACGCGGACGAATTTGTTGGCCGTGAGACGGAGCTCGAGCGTTTGCTTGAACACGCCGAGACGACTGACGGGCTGGCGATGCTGTGCGAACCTGCTGCCGGCTCGTCGGAATTGCTTCGCCAGACGTACGACCGTCTTTTTGTAGCGGGCGGCGAGGTCATACCGTTTTATTTTGAGATCAGGCCTAGTGATGGCGATGCAAAAACTCTCGCAAAACGTTTTGTCCGCGAATTTTTGCTCCAGACGGTCGCGTTTCGACGCAGCGATACAAAGATACTCGATTCGTCGCCGGAGATCTGCGAACTCGCCGAGCTTGCCGTGCCCGCCGACGGATATTGGATCGACCGGCTAGTCGAAACGTGCCACAGCGACAGCCGTCTGAGCGATGACAGCTCGTTCGTGCGAAATTGTCTGAGCGCTCCGCTTCGGGCAGTGGGGCATGGAGCGAAAAGTTTTGTAATGATCGACGGGCTTGATGTTCTGCTCGACATCAGCGGCGGCGAGAGCTTGATGGCGGATCTCATTTCGATATTTTCGAGAGCAAGTATTCCGTACGTTCTTAGCGGCAAGCGGCGGTTTATGTTTGGCAAGACGGAGCTTCCGACATTGCCGCTCAATTGCCTTAAAGCGGCTGACGCCGGCGAACTTGTCGAAAACATCGCGGCATCGACCGGGGTTGCGATCAACGACCAGACGCGCGACCTGATCGCGACCCAGCTTGGCGGCCGGCCGGAAGCTATACGCTCACTGTATGCGGCGGCAAATGGCGATAGCCTCGACACATTTGACCGTGTTCAAAGCGATTACACGGACGAGATATTTGGCGGGCGTATCGGGCGGGCGTTTGACGCGATGTTTGACTCGATTATCCCGAGCGTCGAATTGCGGGCCAAGGCACTGCGTTTGCTTGGCGAAACGCACAGTGCGGGCGAACGCGGCGTTCCTTTTGCTTATTGGAAGAAACATCTTGGGCTCAGTGGAGACGACGCCGAACGTCTGCTCGCCCGGCTCAATGATGCTGAGTTGATACGTTTTGAATCCGGTGTGATCCGTGCCGATGAGAATGATGTCGTTTCAGCCGACTGCATCGCCGCAAAGATCAAACTCGAGGGCGGCTCGCGTGCTCTTGTCATTGGCGAGGCTCTCGCTGCCAACATCCGCCGTGCTCCGGCGTTGATGGCACGCATTTACCGCCGCAACTCAGCGTTGGGTTTGCGTGAATTGCTCGCGGCGTTTGACGGCACACCGGTTTCGCTAGCGTTGATAGATTACGGACGATTCAAGGACGAGCTGAAAGGTGCGGACGAAGAAAAGGTCCAGCAGGCGTTAAAAGAGGACAATGATAAATGTGCTCTGCCGCAGATCGTCTATACGGCAAACGCGGCGGCGTTTTATTCGCCGCTTGCTGAGATCGCCGATGCCGAGCGTGCCGCGGTAGGGCTTGGGACGGACAGCGAGGGCAAAGAGATCGCGGTCATTGCCGCCGAGGTCGAGTCAAAACTCGAAGCAACGGCTGACATAGCGAATTTTTGGTGCGACCGGCTAGAAATGGCCGCGTATAACTGCGGTTTCGAAAATTTCAAGATCTGGCTCGTGGCTCCTGAGGGATTTGACGCCGATGCATTAGCCGTTCTCCGAGACCGCAACGCCTACGGTTCTAGCCGAAAACAGGCCGCTCTGCTCGCTCAAATGTTGAACGCAGAAACTGCGACCGACGCTGCTGTTCCCGTCGCCGATGAATACGAGATCACCGTCCCGATGGGCGAGGACACCGAAATGATCGCCGCCCACACTATCGAGGACATTGCCCGACGCCACAATTTCCCGGCCAAAATGATCAACCAGATCAAGACCGCCGTCGTCGAGGCGTGTATCAACGCGACCGAACATTCTTTGAGCCCCGACCGCAAAATACATCAAAAATTTGTCGTCACCGACGAAAAGATCGTCATCACCATCGCCAATCGCGGGCTACGTCTAGCCGACAAAACCGCAAAGGTTGATGAGCCAACCGAAGGCCGCCGCGGCTGGGGTCTCAAACTCATGCGCGGCCTGATGGACGAAGTCCGCATCGAACGCTCCGACGACGGTACCCGCATCACGATGACAAAGTTCATAAGAGCCGCCTAGGCTGCTTAGGTTGCCGTTTTGATATAATCGGCACAAATGACACGCGATCGAGAGCCGATAACCATCGAAAACATCAGGAAAACCCACGCTGAGCGGCGGACGGAGATCCGGCGGCGGTTGGGTGAGTTTGCGGCTATTCGCGAGAGCGGCACGGACCGTGTTCACTGGGAAGAGATGGTGTTTTGTTTCTTTACCGGCGGATGCTCGGCGCGGATGGGGATCAATTCGCTTGAGGCGGTCAAACCGATCCTGATGGACGCTGATCAACAGCAGCTTGCCAATGCTCTCGTCGGCTCGCACCGATACCCAAATGCCCGTTCTAAATACATTGTTGCTTCACGTACATTTCTGCTCGAACATTGTGGTCTAAAACTGCGTAACAAGCTTGAGAGCTTTGATTGCGGTCATGCAAGACGCGATTGGCTGGTACAGGAGCCCGGCATTAAGGGGCTTGGGTACAAAGAGGCGAGCCATTACCTGCGAAACATCGGTTTTACCGGCTACGCGATCCTCGATAAGCACGTTTTGAACTGTCTAGCTGAGCTAAAAATAATTGACGACCCAAAGCCACCAAATACGCGTCTTAGGTATCTAACGGTTGAAGACAAGCTTAGACAATTTACCCGCGAGATAAATATCGACTTTGACGAGCTAGATCTTGTGCTCTGGTCAATGAAAACGGGTGTAATATTAAAGTAGAGCAAACGATGCAGCGCAGCAGTAAATTTGCAAACATCTACAAACGGGCAACCGGGTATTTTTGTGCGTCTTTTCTAATTTCTTTCCTAATTCTTTGCTATCCGGTTCTGGGTCAGGGCGATTCAAAAGAAGACATAAAAGGGCTTGTTAAAGAGGCCGGTAAGCTCACCCGAGCCGGTCTGCTGATCGATGCCGAGACAAAATTGCGGCAAGCCATTGCCCTCGACGGTTCACGAACAGATACTAAGGTCGAACTTTCTTACATCCTGGTTAAACAACGCCGCTTCGTTGAGGCAAATGATATTTGTTTTCCGATAGCGGTTGCCGAACCGCAAAATGCGCGTGCCCGTGCCGTTTTAGGAACCATGCTGCTCGCCGCCGGAAGATTTCAGGACGCCCGGAGACTCTTTTATGCGGCTATAGCCTTAGATAAGAGACAGCATCTCGCGTGGGCCGGGTATGGAATGATCGATTTTTATGAAAATCGGCTCGATCAGAGTTATGCAAATCTGCGTGAGGCGGCCTTTTACGCTCCGGACGATCCGGATTATGCCTTTGCTCTGGCGCAGGTCACGGCGAGGGCTGAGATGTATAAGGAGGCGGCAGAGGCGTATCGAAATTTTCTTGCGGTTTCTAAGAATACTGATTCCGACCGGCGTGCTCGTATCAAGGGCCTGATCAATTTTCTGGAGTATTTGGGCAGCATTAGCGGATTGTACCTAACACAGGGTAAGGAAAGTACTAGCGTTGCGTTTGATCTCGAAGGCAATCGTCCCGTCCTTACCGTCAGGGTAAACGACAAGGATGCTCCGCTCCGCTTTGTTCTTGATACCGGTTCGGGGATCTCAGTCATTTCAGACCAGACGGCGAAACGGTTAAAGATAAGGCCGATTACCCGCGGCGGATTTGCCCGCGGAGTTGGCGGTGACGGCAAATTTGAAATTGTCTACGGATTTTTGAAAACTTTAGATATTGGTGACGTTAGTATTAAGAATGTCCCGATCTATATTCGCCGGTTTCATAGTGATGGCCAAAAAGTCGATGGATACATCGGGCTTGCCCTGATCTCAAAATTTCTCACTACGATCGATTACGGTGCAAATAAGTTTTCACTTACGCGACGGGAAACGGACCGGCGTCAATTTAGCGATGTTAGTGCAGATTCCCTGCCGTTGCGGCTGACATCGAGCGGGTTTCTGAGCGGTGAGGTGGAGATCCCCGGAATTGAATCAAAGCTCAATTTTATTGTGGATACAGGCGCGAGCATCTCGGTGATCTCTGATCGTATGTCCAGGGCTGACGAGATCGTGCCTTTTATAAGTCCGGAAAAATTAACGGTGATCGGGGCCGCCGGCATAACCGAAGACGTCCCGACTTTCCTATTGCCAAAAGTTACATTTGGCCAACACTCGCGAGATAGCATTACTGCCGTTGCTCTGAATCTCGACATTATCAACGAGGCATCAGGCTTTGAACAGGCGGGTATTCTTGGCGGTAATTTCTTGAAAAACTACAAGCTCACGTTTGATTTTCGGAACGCAAAAGTCGTTTTCACTCCGGTAAAGGCCGAAAAGGAATAGATGAAGCTCAGTATCTACCTCGAAACCTCCGTCGTCGGTGCATATCTCGACAACGGCGAACCGTTTCGACGTGATCTGACGATCCGGTGGTGGGAACACGAGATGTGCGAGTATCGTGCGTACAGCTCGATCCTAGTCCAGCGTGAGATCGAACGCGTTGCCGAACCTTACCGCTCAGGCTGTCTCAATCTCATCAAACCGCTTGAGCAGCTCGAACTTGCCGAGGAGGTCGCGATCCTTGCCGAAGGCTATATCGACCGCGGCATCTTTCACCGCAAATTTATGGCGGATGCCATCCACGTCGCGATCGCATCGGTCCACAAGATCGACTATCTCGTCACGTGGAATTTTGGCCACATCGCCAACGTCCGCAAACAGGCACGCCTGCGTATGTTCAACACCGCCGCGGGCTTTTTCTCGCCGGTCATCGTCACGCCCGAGTTTCTCGTCCACACAACGTAAAAAGGCCGCCTTTTCAGACGGCCTATCCTGTAAAAAACATAACGAGTTTATGGGGTTGGCGTTGTTGCTTCGGCAAATCTTGGCAGCGTGATCGCCTGATTCAAATACAGCCCAAATTCCGTCCCCGATTTTACCTCTGCATCAGGCCCTTTCATTATCATTTCGCCCAAGATACCTGCTCCGGCTCCGATCGCGGCTCCGATTGCGGTCGCTTTGCCGCCGCCGACCATTGCTCCGAGGATGGCTCCGCCCGCAGCACCGCCGCCGATAAAGATGATCTTACGATTTTTCATCTTGCTTGCGGACGCTCCGCCCTCGTTATCGCTGGTCGTTTTGCCCGATGTCAGGTCAGTGAGCGAAGCGTTGATCGTCCGCGTTCTACCGTTTGGCAGTTTGACGGAGGTAAAGCTGCAATCCAGCTCGCCGGGCTTTCCGCCTTTGTCAGCAGCTTTGACCGAATCGACCTTGCCGGTGACGATGCTGCCGGTCGGGATGACCACCACGCCGTTTGACGAATAGACCGGCTCGGTGACCGTCGTCGTAAAAGTATCGCCGACACGGGCGGTTTTTGAGCTGATGGTGTTGTTCATCCTGACACGCATGATCGTCCCGCTATCGACGGTGAACACCGGTTCTACAGGTTTCACAACGACCACCTTGACAGGCTTTTTCTTGAGCACCGGTTTTTTCTTTTGAGCGACCGCACCCGTTACGCCCAACAGCATAAGTACGCTCATGACAGCAGCAATATTTTTTAGGTTAAAGATCCGTTTCATAGTATTTTTCTCCCAAGTGGCCCATATCGGCTCTCGTCAGACAGCACGGCAAAATGCCAGCGTCTTTGACTAAACAGAGCCCGTTTTAGTTGCAAACAATATTTTCAAAAAATCGCGTTTATTACACACTCAGACTAACACCATTTCACACGCGAATAAAATTGTCATTTTTGCTGAAATCACATACGATTAGCACTATATTCTGAACGACAACAATAGTTCGCAAGTCTCCAATGACTAAAAGGCCCCCGGTGTAAAAACCGGGGGTCAAGTCATTTAAGGGACAGGTTAAACAAGTTTTAGCAGGAGGCCTTTTTCCAATGCATTTGTTAGCACCGACCGTTCTCTTATTTGCATTAAATCTTTTTGATGCCGTATTGACCATCGTTTGGGTCCGCAGCGGCGTCGCAACTGAGGGCAATCAGTTGATGGCAAGCCTCTTGGATATTGGTAACGGCCCGTTTCTTGCGGCCAAGGTCGCGGTCGGTGTTGTAGCGGCTTTTGTGCTGATCAAATGGGGCAACCGCCCGCTTGCCCGCTACGGCCTCGCCGTCGCACTTGCAGTTTATCTCGGCCTGATGGGCGTACACCTTTTCACCGGCCTTGCGGCCTTTGGCGTTGTCTCAAACACTCTAATGGAAGAGCTGGGCCAATTGCCGGGTCAATTCCTAGCCATGATCGTTTGATATAAGCACTCCTTATTTTGGTCCACCTTGGTCCGGACCGGACCAAAACTTTTTGTCCTGCATCCTGCGCCGAAACATCCCGCCAAAATTTTTCGTAATCCTTAACACAACGAAAATGCTTTTCGACAGCATCAAAAAATTGATATTTTATTCATAGGGAAGTAATTATTATGGCTACGAAATCTGTTTATCAAATGTCGGCACGGCAGATAATCTTGCTGGCTTTTTCGTCGGCTCTGATCGCCGTCGGTGCGGTCGCTCTTTTGTACAATTTCGGACGGTTTTGGGCAAAAGACACTTCGCCGGTCGCTTTGGCGGAAAACGCTCCGGTTCCCGCTGGCATCTCTGACCCCGCGCAGGTCAGCGACGAGCAAAACAACATCGAGGTCTATAAGACGATGTCGCCGGGCGTCGCTTTTATCAATACGACATCATACACACAAGATTTTTGGGGCGACGTTTCCGAGGGCAAAGGCAACGGCTCCGGCTCGGTCATCGATACAAACGGCAACATCGTCACCAACTATCACGTGATCGAAGGGGCTCAAAAGCTGACCGTCAGCTTTGGCGGTGACAAGACCTATCCGGCAAGGGTCGTCGGCGGTGATCCTGACACGGATCTCGCGGTCATCAAGATCGAGAATCCGCCCGCAGGATTGACCGTCGTGCCGCTTGGTGATTCGGACAGACTGACCGTCGGGCAGAAAGTATTGGCGATCGGTAATCCTTTTGGACTTGATAGAACGCTGACGACCGGTGTCATTTCAGGTTTGCAGCGACCGATCCGCGCTCGAAACGGACGGCCGATCGACGCCGCGATCCAGACTGATGCTTCGATCAATCCGGGCAATTCGGGCGGCCCTTTGCTTGATAAATACGGACGGATGATCGGTATTAATTCGCAGATCCTATCGCCCGCCGGCGGCTCGGTCGGCGTCGGATTTGCCGTCCCGGTTAACATCGCCAAGCGCATCATCCCGCAACTGATCCAATACGGCGAGGTCCGCCGGCCAAAGATCGGTGCCGATCTTTTGAGCGTTGCCGGATTGCTGGATCAGGGCGTGAGATTACCGGTCGATACGGGGCTTGTGGTTAGAAATGTCCAGCCCGGAACGACCGCCGCAAGTGCGGGCCTAAAAGGCGTCTCGCAGGATATGTCCGGAAACGTTAGGCTCGGCGATGTCATCATGACCATCGACGGCGAAAAAATGAACACGATGGATGACCTGTACCGGTTTCTCGATAAAAAACAGATCGGCGATACGATCAAACTGGGCGTCTATCGAGCCGGTCAGACGACGACGATACCGGTCAAACTGCTTGGGACACAGGCCACGCGGCCGACACGGCGAATACAGGAATAACGCTTTCTGTAAAATTTGGACCACATAGGAACATAGAACACATAGTCAGCGGATGTCTTACTATGTGCCCTATGTACCTATGTGGTTATTTCTTGTATGACGGAACTAACCGATTTTTACTATAACGGCACCGATTGGATCTGCAAACGCTGCGAGATCGAGCTCGCTGCCAAACCAGTCCCCGTCAAACGTTCATGTAAACCAACCAAACCCGCGCTCGCAAAATGGATGGACAAAACCCTCCGCGTCCTCATCTGCCCACGCTGCGGCCTGACCGAATCGGTCGAAAAGGGCTAAAAACCGGCTTCATTTATCTTCACTAGTCCCTGCGTGATACATTGGTACTGATGCTGCAAAAAGAGTTAGAGGCTGCGATCACACTCGCACGTGCCGCCGGAGCGGCGATCCTCGAAATTTACGCGACCGATTTTGCCTCCGAGCAAAAGCTCGGTGCCGACAATTTTTCCGAGCCTGTGACGGCCGCGGATAAACGCGCGAGCCGGATAATTGTTGACGGGCTTGAGGCCGCTTTTCCCGATGACGCAACGCTCTCAGAAGAGGAGCACGATCACGCGGCTTCGCGCCTTGCGAACAAACGCGTCTGGATCATCGACCCGCTTGACGGTACCGCCGGATTTGTAAAACGTGACGGTGATTTTGGAGTCCAGATCGGCCTTGCGGTTGACGGCGTTCCGGTTCTAGGCGTCGTCTACCTTCCGTTTCACGATAGGCTCAGCTACGCTGTCAAAGGCTCAGGTTCATGGGCAGTAATCGACGGCGGAGCGCCAATGAGAATGAAGGCTTCGACCAAAGCGGATCTCCCTGATCTGACCATGGCGATGTCACGCGACCATCCGAGTTCGCGGATGGGGCGGATCATGGAATATTTTGGCATTGCAAACAAGGTCAATCGCGGCTCGGTTGGGCTAAAGGTCGGGCTGATAGCCGATCAAACTTGCGACATCTACATACACCCGAGCCCTCGAACAAAACTTTGGGATACTTGTGCTCCGCAGATAATCCTTGAGGAAGCCGGTGGGCGTTTCACCGATCTGTTTGGTTGCGAAATGCGTTACGACCGTGCCGACCTGCAAAACCGTAATGGGATCCTAGCCACAAACGGTGCGTCCCACGACGTAGCCGTCGAGAAACTAAAGCCGCTTCTCGTCGAATTTGGACGGGTTCCTTACGAATCAGAAACGTAATCGGCTTGAGATCAGCGCCAAAACGACACGTTTTTCGCAATAAAAACGATCAGATTTAGTCCGTATCCGTCATTTTCACAAAAAAACCTTACGCGAGGCGCTTAATTCCATTGTTTTCCGGGGTCAGTTGTGTTAAACATATACTTCAAGTAGCCGTTTCACGCGCATACCTTAACTAATACAAGGAAAGAAATTAAGTGACTACACAAAGTGCAGTTGTCAGCTCTCTGGAACCAGTCGAAGGCCGTGCCGTCATACACGCCGGGGACTATATCAATAAACTCAGCGGTGAGCAGATCGAGCACGAGTGCAAACAAAAGCTCGACGAGGGCTGTAAAGAGATCATCCTCAATTTTGCCGACACCGAGATCGTCAACAGCATCGGCATCTCGATCTTGCTTGGCGTGATCGACACAGCGTCAAACAAAGGTGCAAAAGTTGTCTTTTCTGACATGAACGAAACCACCGTCGAACTATTTGAAATGCTCGGTCTTACTAAGCATGTGACCTTGGCGTAACGAGACTAATATGGCAGAACATGACCACAAGTTGATCCACGCATTTGGGGCTCTGGCCGAGCTTGGCCAGGAGATCACGAATAAGAACAATTTTCAGGAAACGATCCGTACGTCTCTGCACTTGATATCAGGTGCTCTCGGCATCATGCGCGGAGCGGTCGCCCGATATTCGCGGTTTGGCCATGAGCTGAATATGCTTGCGATACGCGGGCTTGGCGATGATTTTCCGTTGAGCTTGAGCCTCACGCTTGAGGACGAACGCCAGTTTTTGTCATGCGGGCTTACGCCGATCGATATCCAACAGGCAAAGGTCTTGCCGTTCTTTCAGGTGTACGACACGAGCTTTGAGCGGCGCGGCCTCGAGCTTTTTGTCCCGCTTGTCGTGCGTGATGAGATCGTCGGTGCGATATTTCTGGGCGAAAAAGCCACCGGCGAAGCCTACACAAATTACGAAAAAGAGATCGTCTGCGCGATGGGCCAGCATATCGGCGTTGCCATTGCCCAGCGAAATCTGATGGCCGAGATCGAACGCCACGCCGACGAGAACCGGCAGCTATTTGACGAGATGCGTTCGACCTATCACGACACGGTCAAGGCTTTTGCTGCCGCCATCGATTGCAAAGATAAATACACCGAGGGCCACTCTGTCCGCGTCGGTAAATTTTCAGAGATCATCGCAATGGAACTTGGTTGGGGCAAAGATGAAGTCGAGGGTGCTGCCGTTGCCGGATATCTGCACGATGTTGGCAAGCTGACCGTCGAGCGAAAGATCATCAACGCACCGTATCGCATCAACGCAAAAGAATCGAAAGAACTCAACGGCCATCCCGGCGTCGGATTTGAGATCTTGCAACCGATCCATCACCCATATACTGATGTGCCGCTTGCGGCAAAATATCACCACGAACGCCTCGACGGACGCGGTTATCCCGACGGGCTTTACGATCGCGAGATACCGTATATTGCAAAGATCGTGACGCTCGCCGATTCGTTTGACGCGATGACGACCGACCGTCCGTACAAAGCCCGCCGGCCTGCCAAAGAGGTGGTAGAGGATCTGCAGCGTAACGCAGGAAAGCAGTTTGCTCCCGAGTTGGTGACGGCGTTTCTCGGCGGTATGCTCAAAGAATTGCAGGGCGGCGACCGCTCAAAACGTTTCCGCCGCCTGCTCGGCCGCGATTATATGGATGCCGAGGGCATCGTCGATACGCTCAAATACACCCTCAACGAAATGGCCCCGACCACGCCGATGACATACGTCGCGGCGGCCGGTCAGGTTATTCTTTAGAGAGGGGCTGTTCGAGCAGTTGCAGAAATTTTTTTGCCGCGAGCGACAGGGTTTTGTCGCTGCGGTGGATGACGCCGACCGAGCGAACCCAATATTTTTCAGCTAGCTGGATGACCGCGAGGCTTCCGGCTTTTTTTGCTTCGATGACCGCCGGTTCCGGCACGATCGCGAGTCCAAAACCTACCTCGACGGCGCGTTTGATGGTCTCGATGTTGTCAAATTCGGCGACCTTTTTGACCTCGACTCCGTTAGCCTTAAATATCTTGTCCATCGCCTTGCGGGTCGGCACGTCTCGCTCAAAATGCACAAAATCCTGTCCGTTCAGCTCCGCGACCTTGACCTTTTTCTTGCCCGCCAGCTTATGATCGAGCGGGGCGATCAGCACCAGTAAATTGTCCGGCATTGGTGTGATCGTGAGCCCGCGTTTTGGTTCGGGAAACGCGAGCACGCCGAGCTCGACGGTGCCGTTCATCACATCGCGGACGACGCGGGTCGTACGTGAATATTCGAGATCGATCTTGGCGGCGGGAAACTTGGTCATAAATTCACGTACTTTTGCGGGCAGCTCGTGCAAACCCACACTGTAAACCGTCGCGACCTTGACCGTGCCGCCGATCTTGCCGACCACACCGCGTAAGGATTCCTGCAACTGGTCGTACGCATTGAGCACGAGCTTTGATTCGCGGTAAAAAACCTCACCCGCAGGTGTGAGTTTTACATCACGGCGGCCGCGTATGCGTTCGAGCAGACGGCGTTTGAACTTATCCTCAAGCGCACGTATCTGCTGGCTAACGGCCGATTGCGTAATAAAGTTTCGCTCCGCCGCCAGCGAAAAACTTTCGAGATCGACCAGGTCGCAAAATACTTTTAGCGTTTCGATGTGCATCCGTGAGTAATTAGTATAGCTGTTTAGACCCGGCTATATTTTTCATTTTATCTTATATGATATTGAGCCTATTATAAAAAGCACCGGATCAGCTTTGCCGAAAATTGTGTTTCAAATTAGAATTTCAGAAACACCTGATTTTAATAAAGCAAGCATTACGTTCTGTTTAGAAAATGGCCGTAAAATTTTCCAAGACTTTTCTGCTGAGAAAGCTGCATCAGATCACGGGCATCGTCCCGCTGGGCGTATTTTTCCTCGTCCACATGTTCACCAACTCAAAGGCAATGAACGGCGAGGCGAGCTTTAACAAGGCAGTAAAAGAGATACACGACATCCCGTTTTTGCTGCTGATCGAGATATTCGGCATATTTTTGCCACTCATTTTTCACTCGGTCTATGGCGTGCTGATCTCGGCAGAGGCAAAGCCAAATGCCGTGAATTACGGATACGGACGCAATTGGTTTTACGTGCTGCAACGAGCGACCGGGATATTTTTGTTCTTTTTTATTTTGTTTCACGTGCTGAATTTGAGGTTCGGACTGATCCCTTATCTGAATATGACGCCTGTCGCGGGTAATGCGGATAAGGCATATTCGATCGTCGCGGGTGAATTTCAGATCACTTGGGTGATGGTCGTCTATATCCTCGGGATACTCGCGACCGCGTGGCACCTGGCGTACGGGTTCTTTTTGTTCGCAGTCGATTGGGGCATCGTGATCGGCGAAAAGGCGCAAAAGGCAACGCTAACGGCATGTCTCGGCCTTGCGGCAATGCTCTCATTTGTCGGTGTAAACGCGGCATTTTCATTCGTGCGGCCGTGCGGGCTGATGCCCAAATTTATTTGCGAAGAGACAAAGAAACCGGCACCGGCGGGAGCGGCAAAGTTTTAGGGTTTTTATGGCTACAGGATTAAAAATTGCGATCGTAGGCGGCGGCCTTGCGGGCCTTGCGGCCGCGATGAAGATCGCGGAGGCGGGGCATGAGGTCGATCTGATATCGGTCGTGCCAGTCAAGCGTTCGCACTCGGTTTGTGCACAGGGCGGCATTAACGGCGCGGTGAATACCAAGGGCGAAGGCGATTCACCGGCAAAGCATCTCGACGATACCGTCTATGGCGGCGATTTTCTCGCCAATCAGCCGCCGGTCAAACGCATGACCGACATGGCGCCTGAGATCATCTATCTTTTTGATCGAATGGGCGTGCCGTTCTCCCGAACAAAAGAGGGTTTGATGGATTTTCGCCGCTTTGGCGGAACGCTCCATCACCGGACGGCCTTTTCAGGTGCATCGACGGGTCAGCAGCTTTTGTATGCACTGGACGAGCAGGTCCGCAAATGGGAAGTCGGCGGCAAGGTTACAAAGTACGAGGGTTGGGAAATGCTCTCGCTCGTTTTGGACGATCATCAGGTCTGTCGCGGACTAGTCGCAATGAACCTGCAAACGCTTGAGCTAAAGTCGTTTGCGGCAGACGCCGTCATCATGGCGACAGGTGGACCGGGCTTGATATTCGGTAAATCGACCAACTCGATGACCTGCACGGGCAGTGCAACTTCGGCCTGTTATCAGCAAGGTGCTCGTTATGCGAACGGCGAATTTATCCAGGTCCATCCGACGTCAATTCCGGGCGAAGATAAGCTTCGTTTAATGAGCGAATCTGCCCGCGGCGAAGGCGGTCGCGTTTGGGTGCCAAAAGCCGACGGCGACGCGCGCTCGCCAAAAGACATTCCAGAAAACGAACGCTGGTATTTTCTCGAAGAAAAATATCCGGCTTACGGCAACCTCGTACCGCGTGACATCGCTACGCGTGAGATATTCCAGGTCTGTCTTGAAGGCCACGGCGTTGCGGGCGAAAATCAGGTCTATCTCGACCTGACGCACATCGAACCTGAGGTGCTGACCGAGCGTTTGGGAGCGATCCTCGAGATCTATGAGATGTTCGTTGGCGACGACCCGCGTTATGTGCCGATGCGAATTTTCCCCGGAGTGCATTATTCGATGGGTGGCCTGTGGGTAGATTTTGAACAGCGGACAAATATTCCCGGGCTGTTTGCTGCGGGTGAATGCGATTATTCGATCCACGGTGCGAACCGTCTCGGTGCAAATTCTCTTGTGTCCTGTGTCTATGGTGGATTTGTTGCTGCTCCGTCGGCGATCGAGTATGCGAAAAATGTCGAGCGGGGCTCGACAGAATCCAATGGCATCCACGCGGCTGAGCTACAAAAGCAACAGGCGATCAACGACGGTATCGTCAAAAATGAGGGCGGCGAAAATCAATACAAACTGCACGAAGAACTTGGCAAGGTTATGACCGATAACGTCACGGTCGTCCGCTACAACGACCGCCTGCAGGCGACCGATGACAAGATCCGCGAGTTGCAAGAGCGGTTCACAAAGATATCGATCAACGACTCAAATCTGTGGGCGACACAGGCTGTGCCGCACGCGCGTCAGCTCAACAACATGCTGGAACTCGCCCGCGTCATCACGCTCGGGGCACTCAATCGCAATGAGTCACGCGGGGCGCACTACAAGCCGGATTTTCCCGAACGCGATGATGACAACTTTATGAAAACGACCATCGCGGAATACTCGGCCGAGGCTCCGGTACTGAGCTACGAGGCGGTCGATGTTTCGCTGGTCGAGCCGCGTAAGCGTGATTACTCAAAAGGAAAGAAATGACAGCCAACGCACATATCGAAAAGAAACGCCTCGATAATCCACCCGCGACGATCAAATTTAAGATCCAGCGGCGAGAGAAAGAGGGTGCTGCGGCGCACTGGGAAATTTTTGAGCTGCAATATCGCCGCAATTTGAACGTCATCTCAGCGCTCATGGAGATCCGTAAAGACCCTGTCACCATTGACGGCAAACGGACTACGCCGCCGGTTTGGGATATGTCGTGTCTCGAACAGGTTTGCGGTATCTGCACAATGGTCATTGACGGTAAAGTGCGGCAATCGTGCTCGGCGCTGATCGATGATCTGCTGATCGAGTCGAACTCTGACACTGTCACACTCGCTCCAATGTCAAAATTTCCAAACGTCCGCGACCTCAAGGTAGATCGCTCAAAGATGTTTGACCATCTCAAACAGGTCGAGGCGTGGATCGAGCTTGACGGCAGCTATGATCTCGGGCCGGGGCCGCAGATCTCGAATGAGACGGCGCAAGAGCGTTACGCGTTCTCTCGCTGTATGACCTGCGGATGCTGTCTCGAGGCGTGTCCGCAGTACGGTGACGATAATTATATCGGCCCGCAGGCGATCGCGCAGGCTCGTCTATTTAACATGCACCCGACCGGCAAAATGACCGCGGAGGATCGCATCAACGGGCTGCTCGGCGACGACGGGATCACCAATTGCGGCAACGCGCAAAACTGCATTCAAGTCTGTCCAATGGGCATTCCGCTGACCAAAGCGATCTACGAAACGAACCGCGACATTACGGTAAATGCGCTGTTTGGCTGGCTCAAAAAATAGCCGCGTGAAAAAAGGCTTGCGCTCAGATGTAAAGTGGAGTTAAGATTGACTCACGATTTAGTAGTAGGCAATTTGAAATTTGTCGGGTAGGGCAGATTCGGACGGGCGCCGATCAGCGGCGACCGGGCCGACGGCTCGTTGAACTTCGTAAGGAACCTTTTTACGATCGGAGGTGATTTTGTGAAGGATATGCTTTTTGCATTATTAGCGTTGGTTTCCGCGGCGATCGCGGCGTTTTCGTTTTACAAATATGTGAGCGGAGGCGGCCAGACGATGTATATCGCCGGGGCGATCATTTTTGTGCTCCTGACAGTTGTACTCGGGGGATTGTTTCTCTCGGGCAGGGTCAACAAAAATGAGGACATTCATATAACCGAATAAATTCGGATCGTATGATATGGCGGCAGACGGCTGTATTTTGTTGTAACAGCCGTGTGATTTTGTGTAAAAACGGCTCGGATCTCGCGATCCGGGCCGTTTTTCTTTTTTGTCTTTGGGCGTTTTGCGTTATACTTTATAATGTTGAAAAAAATGTAATGATTAGGATTTACATTTTGATCGCTGAAGAAAATGCCAAAGATCGCCGACATACAGGAAACGCCAAATCCAAACGCCGTAAAGTTCATACTCAAGGAACCGGTGTCGCACGGCTCGTCGCACTCGTATAAATCTGCTGCGGACGGCGCGGGTGACGCTCTTGCCAAATCGATATTTGATGTCGGCGAGGTCGTGTCGGTGTTTTACATGGACAAGATGATCACGGTCGAAAAGACCGATGACGCCGAGTGGGATGAGATCTTGCCGGAGCTCGCGGTGCCGATCCGCGCAGCTGAGCCTGTCGCGGTATCAAACGGCAACGGCAAAGCCGCGGCTGCTGCTGTCGGCGGTGCGATCGCCGCTGCTGCCAGCGATGACCCGCAGATCCGCGAGATCGAAGCACTGCTTGACGAGCGCATCCGTCCGTTTCTCGCGAGCGACGGCGGCTGGCTGGAGATCGTCGAGCTGGCAGATTCCACGCTAAAGATCCGCTACGAAGGTGCGTGCGGCAGTTGCCCCAGCTCGCTGACCGGCACATTGATGGCGATCGAAAATATGATCCAGGACGAGATCGATCCTGAGATAAAGGTCATCGTCGCATAGCCGATCCCGGCCCCACGTTCAACAAACTTTATTTCCTTTATACACAAGAATTTCTTGACATTTTCAGCCTTAAAACGTCATAATTCGATGGTAGGCGATTTGTGCCAATCGTCGCCCCCAACCTGAGGGCAATACGCTGCCCAGATCTGCTAACTGCAAATATATCCTTATTTAAACATTATTTTGCCCCGATGGAGGAAAACCCTAAGTGAACAGCGAAGAACTCGAACAAAGCCTCAAAACTGAATTCGAGAATTATCTAAAAAATATCTCTGCCGAAATGAAGCAAAGTGTTGCCGAATTTCAGCGCAAGATGCAAGAGGATCACGAGCATCAAAAGACGCGCATGGAAGAGGCTTTTCAGAGCTTTGCCGCTCGCTTTGATTCCCAGCATGAGTTTGACGGTGGCTTTCGCGAATCTGTCGCCGAGCACCTGAAACTCGCACGCGACGAGGGAGCCAAGCTGAGCGCGACCGCGTTCGAAGAAGCCAAAAAACTTGAGGCTCCGGCCGCAGCTCCGGCAGTGGGGTTTGCTGAAATTCGCGACGCGATCGCTGACATCAGCAGCAAAGATTCGCAGTCGGCGATACTAAAATCGCTCGTCGAGCACGCTTCGGCGTTTGCTCCGAGAGGAGCGTTTTTCATCATCAAAAACGAGCACATCGCCGGATGGAAAGTTTTTGGCAGCGAAGCCGAGGGTGTCGACGGCGCTATCCGCGAGATACATTTCCCTGTGTCGGCTGACTCAATTCTCGGTAGTGCCGTTACCTCCAAGGCAATGACCGAGGGCTCGTTCGGTGCTAATGCCGAAGACGCCGCTTTTCTCGAACCGCTTGGATTTGGCCAGCCGGACCGTATGTGTGCGATACCGCTCGTCGCCCGCGACCGCAGCGTGGCGGTGATGTACGCCGATCACGGCACCGAAGGTTCGTCCGTCAATATCGAAGCTTTGCAAACACTCGTCGGCGTCGCCGGCTTGACCGTCGAGCTGCGGGCCGCCGCCGCAAAGGGCGATGACAGCCCGGCACCGGCCGAGGTTGAAAGCGTTCAGGAATATGTTCCGGCTCCGGTCGTTGAGCCGCAGTTTGAAACTCCGGTCGTTTCGGCTTTTGAAGAGACCGTCGAAGAAGTTCCCGTTCAGGTCGAGACCGATCAATTTTCATTCACGCAGAACGAACAGCCGACCGACCCGTTTGCGGTCGAAGCACCGGTTGCTGCAAATCCCTTCGAAGCAAATCCTTTTCAGCCCGAACCTGAACCTCAGCCCGAGCCCGCACCTGAGTTTGAAACAAACGGCGGCGCGATGGTGTTTGATTCCGGAGGTTCGATCGAACCTGCGGTCGAAGCAGGTTCGCCATTCGACCGCGCTGTCGAGCCGTTCGAGCCCGCGGCTCCTATCGGCAGCGGCGGTGCTCCGCAAGTTGCCGAGCCTGCCGTGCAGATGCCCGCGGCCGCAGTTCCGCAAGCACGTCTCAGCGACCGGCCGGTAGATCTGCCTATCGAGGTTCCCGAAGAAGAGCGTCGTTTGCACAATGATGCACGCCGTTTTGCACGTCTGCTCGTATCCGAGATCAAGCTCTATAACGAGAAAAAAGTGCTCGAAGGCCGTCAGGCACACGATCTGTACGACCGCCTGCGCGAAGCCATCGACCGCTCACGCGAAATGTACGACAAACGCGTCCAACCGCCCGTCGCCGCTCATTTTGACTATTTTCACTACGAGTTGGTAAATTCGCTCGCCGACGGCGACGCCGTCCGCTTTGGCGAAGGCTACCCCGGAGCGACGGTCTAACGTATTCTCAGGATCCCGACCGGGTTCCTGATCGAAAAATAACAAGGCCGTGGGTGTTTTGCCCACGGCCTTTTTTCTTACAAAGCGACGAGTGGCTTCACTTTCGCCGCCACGTCGTGCCGTTAGACCATTTGATGGTTTTGCCGTCGGGGGAAATGGTGGCGCCGAGGCCACCTTCCCATTTTGTCGCCTTGACGCTCGTTGCCGAAACAAATACGCCCGGTGAACTGTCGCCAAACTCGTTGGTAAAGACCAGAGTTTTTCCTGCCTGTGAGATCGAGGTCGCCTTCCAGTCGTCGGTATAGTTGCTTTCCCACGCGCCGCCGATGTCGGGAAAGCTGCCACGGTCGGTCTCGAGAGCCCCGCATTTTAGTCCGTTGTATTCTTCGCGAAGGTCATCGACCCGTACAGAGAACAGCTCGATCTTGTCGCGGTTGATCTTGTCACGGGCATCGCCGGGATCGAATTCATGGACCTCTTGCATCAACTGTCCGAGGAGCGTGTTCAGCCGGCTCTGAAAGCTCAATAGGTCACTCGCATTTGCTTTCGGGCGTCCGCCGACATCCGGGATGTCTAAAACCGCCGGATCGATCCGCTGAATGATCGCTCCAAGCCCATCCGCGACCTTGTTCACAGCGACCGCGGCCCTTATCTTCTTCCAGGCCGCGTCGTAAAATGCGAATCTGTCAGACACCGCCGCGACCGCCAAATGAAATCCCATCGACCTCTGCGACGAAGCGATCGCGGCCTCGATCTCCTTACATTTTCTTATATTGTCCTGAGCAAAGATCGTGGCTCCGGAAAAAACGATCAGACACAAAGTGACGACTGAAAAATATCCGCAAGAGCGGTTCATAATCTCACCTCTTTCCTTGGATTTGGATCAACCTGAATTCAACTCCTTTTTCGGACGTATTGCAAGCCTTAATTCCGCATTCTAGATTCATTATTGGGTTACATTCCAATGCCGGAAGCTCGCGTTGTGCCAGCGATGTCACTGGCGGCTTTAGTTTTTTGTAACGCGGATGTTGCCATTCCATTAACCGCCGTTGCGGGCACGGCCGGTCATTGTGTGGCCGCCGGAGGTTATGCGTAGCCGATAGACATTGAGCATGACGAGCTGGACACTGCTTCATATGCAAATTGTCCGAACGCGGCGCGCGAAGGTGTTACGGCTTGAGGCCGGCGTCTTGGTTGCGGCCGATGGCTTCGAGGTGTTTGACGACCTTATCGATCAGCCAGTTTGGCGTGGACGCACCGGCGGTTACGCCGACGGTTTTGACGCCGTCGAGGTCGGCGGGGTTGATCTCGTCTTCGGTCTCGATGAGAAAGCTTTTTGCACACTGCTCCTTACACACGCCGAGCAGCTTGACGCTGTTTGACGAGTGGCGGCCGCCGATGATGTAAAACGCATCGACCATGCCGGACAGCGCACGCGCGGCTTCTTGACGGTCTTTGGTCGCGGAGCAGATGGTGTTTATTATCTCAACGTTGTCGTCGGTCTTTGCCTTGACGGCCTCGGCAGTGTCAAAGAAAGTTTTGACCTTGATGGTAGTCTGCGACACGACCAGCGGGTTGCGAAGCCTCGGTAAATTTGCGACTTCGGACTCGTCTTTGATGACGAAAGCGTGGTCGGGTGCGTAGCCTTTGACGCCGATCATCTCCGGATGGTCCGGGCTGCCGACAACGATCACATGACGGTCGGCCGCAGCCGCGCGGGCAGCGAGCTTTTGCACTCGAGTGACAAACGGACACGTCGCATCGACGACTTTCGCGGCAAGTGCCTCTAATTCTTTCTGCACCTCAGGCGTCACTCCGTGGGCACGAATGACCGCAGTTTCGAGCCGTCCGATCTGCACCGGATCGCTGATAGTCGTGACGCCTTCGTGGGCAAGACGCTGCATTTCCTGCTCGTTATGGATCAGCGGGCCGAGTGCCCGGACGGTGTCGCCGGCGTTTACCGCCTCTTCGACCATCTCGACGGCACGCTCGACACCAAAACAAAACCCGTATTCATTTGCTAACAGTACTTGCATTTTTATCAGACTTTATCTAATTTGCTATTTACGCCTCAGTAACACAATACATTTTAACAAATGGATAATGGAAACGAAACCAATTCCCGGTATTGCCGGTTCTTGAACGCCGACTATTTCCCGCAGCTGTTCGAGACCTTTACCGAAGCATTTTCAGATTACGTCTTCCCATTTGCCCTCACCGAGACCCAGTTTCGCAATCACATAGCCCTCAACGCCGTCGATCTCGACCGGACAATTGGATGCATCGACAAAGGCAAGCTCGTCGGATTTTCACTAAACGGTTTTGGCCTGTGGGACGGAAAAGAGACCGTGTACGACGCCGGTACTGGCGTCGTGCCCGCAGTTCGCAGGCAAGGCATAAGCGACGCGATGTTTGAGACGATGATCCCGGTTTTTCGGGAAAAAGGCATTGAGCAATGCCTGCTTGAGGTCATCAAGGGCAATGACGGAGCGATAGATCTTTACAAAAAGCTTGGATTTAACACGACGCGCGAACTGGCGTTATTACAATTCGACGGCGAGGTCACGTCGGAGTATGAAGCACCGGCCGATGTCGAGATACGCGAGATCACTGAGCCGGATTGGACACTGCTCTCGACATTTTGGGACGGCACGCCTTCGTGGCAAAATTCGATCGACGCCGTGACACGAAGCTTTTCATTGAAAAAGATGGCCGGGGCGTTTATAGACGGCCGCTGTGTAGGGTATGTCGTGTATTCGTCGCAGTTTGGCCGCGTCGCCCAGATGGCGGTCTCATTCAATTACCGCAACCGCGGCGTCGGTACGAGGCTCTTGCAAAAGGTCCAGAGCGACACTGCGCCGGGCTATTCGCTGCAGATCATTAACATTGACAAAGGGCTGTCAGCGGCCGTCAGCTTTTTTACCGACCGAGGGTTTTACGAGCGGCTGAGCCAGTACGAGATGCTGCTGAGATTCTAATTAGCGAATAGGTTCCCGCAGGATAATGTCCGCAGCGGCGGATGCGATGGCAGCGGCTTTGGGATTAGAGTCGCGAAGATTTGATAGCTGACGCAGTGCCTCGCCGGTGCGGGAAAGCAGACGGACAAGGTCGCCCTCTTCGGCGCGCGTGCGGTCCACAAGTTCGTCCCACGCCATCCCGGCGGTCCAGCGTTCGGCGGCTGACGCGGCGGAGTAATTTATCTCTTCGGCGGGCTCTACGCCGTTTTTCCATTCTACATTCGACACCGCAACGACGAGGTCCTCGAAATCAGCGAGGATGTCGTTCATCGTCCTGGATGCCCGCATCTCGCCATAGCTCCGCTCCGCATCCGCGGCAATAGACGCCATCAGACCGGCGGCTTCGGATGTTTTGAGGTCGTCAAATATTCCTTGTTTCAAAGCTTCGCCGACGAGCAACGGCCGATCAATACGAAGATCGGCGAGCCATTTACCGTTTTCGGTTACCGTTTCGGAACGGACTTCAATGTAGCCAAAATGATCGAGCACGGCGGCACGGCGTTCGAACGGATCCCAAATGCGGTCGCTCAACATCTCGGCACCATCCTCTTGACGGCTGTCCGCACTCTGTCGGCGGCTGCGGCGAAAGGCAAAGCTCTTTTCGACGATCTCTCGGACTTGCTCAAAATTGCCAAACGCATCGAGCAGATTTAGCAGGCTCGTATAGGTCGCACGAAAGCGGCTCTCAAGCGCGTCGGGTGGAGCCTTTAGCAACTCGGCGATCTTTTTAGGATTTTGAAACTGTCCCGGAGTAAGGACCACAAAACCGACCTTGTCGCGTCCACGACGGCCTGCTCGTCCTGTCATTTGCTGCAATTCACTCGCCGTCAAAGCCCGCCAGCCATCATTACCGCGAGTGTCGGCGTTGCTGATAACGACCGTTCGCGCGGGAAAATCGACGCCTGCTGCGACGGTCGAAGTCGCGAACAGAGCATTGAGCAATCCGCCGGACATCATCTTTTCGATCAGTAATTTCCACGACGGGATATGCCCCGCGTGATGGGCCGCAACACCGGCCCGGACGATCAACGCGGCGTGTTTGTGATCGAGAACCTCTGGGAACTCGGCGGCAAATTCGTCAAAGATCGCTTTTCGTTTGGATTGACGTTCAGGATCTGCCCGCTGCGATTTGTCGGCGGCAACTTCCGATGCAGCCTCATCACATTTTCGACGGGTCGGGAGAAACACGATAGCCGGCAGTAGGTTGAAACCACGTAAGGCAGTGATCAGTTTTGGCGGTGAAAGGTCTGTCCTCGTCTGATCCATATCGGACAAGTATACGGTGAAAGTTAAATAAATAAAAAAGTTGCGACCGATCTCGCTTGTCACGCGTCTATAGGACGGATAGCTGTACCTAATAAACTCAATCGAGGAAAAAATAATAATGAAGAGATCGATCGCTGCGTTAGTCTGCGGACTCGCATTTTCAGTAATTTCTGCTTCAGGGCAAATAATCAGAATCCCTCAAATTGGCCCAAAATCTACCCCCAAGCCTGTTTCTACGCCAGCGATGGGAGGTCCGGTTCAATCGCCCAGTAATAACGGCAATAACGGCGGACCAAGCAATGCCCAACCGCCAACCGCGACCGACAATCCGGTACTGTTAAAGACAACGCTCGACATTCGCTGCGACACCGAGAATCGTTACTGGAAGATGCCGACTGAATCGAACTACACCAGCTGGATACCGCAGCTAAAATTTAAAGTCCGCTATGCCGGTGCTACAAAGCTGAGGCTGATGGCGGAGTATTTCACGCCGGACGGCAAGCCATGGTTCTCAGAAACATTGAGCACAAATATGTCGAATGGCTCTGAAAAGACCGTCGATATTAACTCAGATCGTGTTTCAGGACGCTTCGAAGGAAAATCGACGATCGCGACGGGTCTATTTGGCGTAAAGATCACCGATTCGCGAGATGGTAGTGTCTTGTTTCAAGGCAAATTTAAGGTCGGTAAATTCAAGTACGGACCGTCGATCCCAATGTTCAAAAATCAAAATGATTTCTTTGTCGATCAGGATTGGAATCTGCCGATCGGCTATGTATGGCTCGATTGGGGAAAGGATAAAAACGCCCCGGCACCGACCGTTAGTATGTGGATCAAGGGCGAAACGCGGCTTGGCGATCTAGAAGCTCGCCTGTTTTACAACGGCGAACAGATAGCGACGACCGACGATATGGGAGCTGCTACTTCGACGCAGCAGCGTTATCCAAACAGCCTTGAAAACAAGGAAACGCACCGCTGGGAGCTGTTCAATTTTGAATGGTACAAATTCAAATATGCGGCGAACGCCCAGGGGCGAAACATGTTCCGTCAGGCGAGATTTATGAACGATTCGGACGGCGAATATACCGTAAAGGTCTTTCACAAAGGTGTGCAGATCCGCGAGGTGTCATTCAGCGTTTCAGGTGGGATGTTCACGGACAACGGTGTCGCGTCGGGCAACGGATTCGCCGACAACAAAGTGATAGTGCCGGTGAAAATTATGGGTACCAAAGACAAATGGACATCGACAACCTGGAAAGCGGACGCATTTTATGCCAATCCGCTGACCGGATTTACCTGGCCCTAAACCTCTCGCTCGGCGAGGATGCGTAGACCGTCGAGTAGCAGGTTTTCATCTACAGCATCAATAACGTCAGTTTTTTCGGCGATCATCGATGCAAAACCTCCGGTGGCGATAACTTTTGGGTTGTCGCCAATTTCTTTTTTGATCCGAGCGATCGAGCTTTCGACAAGGCCGATCTGGCTGTAGAAAACACCTGCTTGGATAGAAGTTTCGGTTGTGTGATTTATTACACTATTGGGAGCATCGATCTCGATCTCCGGCAACTGAGCCGTGTTCAAATGCAGAGCCTTTGCCATCGTCTTCATCCCCGGAGCGATCAGGCCGCCGAGTAAGACCCGGTTTGTATCGACCACGTCGATGGTCGTTGCGGTACCAAAACTACACGCGATGACTGGAGCACCGTATTTTTCAACAGCGGAAAAAGCGTTAACCAGCCGGTCGGTGCCGGCGGTGGCGAGTGGTTCGTATCGGATATCGAGGCCAAGATTCATTTCGGTGGTCACGAATCGCACATCAATATCAAACGCTTCGCGAAGCAGATCGTCCACTTGCTCATTAACACCGGGCACAACCGAGCACACCAATGCGTTTGTGATCGGCAAGTTGCCGACTTTCTCTGAAAGTTGCGTCGAATGCAGATCGTTATTTGTGGGAATCGAAAATTTTGTAGTGAGACGCTGGCCGTCAACGACGCCAAATTTTATCGCCGAATTACCGATGTCAACGGCGAGGAGCATTATCCCTTTAGCGGCAGGCCGTCGTATATTACGTTCCAGCCGTTGCGTCGGCTTGTGCGGAGGCTCTTTGTGAACCACTCGACGGCGGCGTGAGCATCGTCGTAGATCTGAACGGCAGGATGGTCTTCGCGCGGATCGACGCGGCATATCGCGGCACCGACCGTGGCGGTCTTGATGCAGAGCAGAGCTATCATATTATCTTTTTGCATGACGGCGGTGCGTAAGGATACGTTTTCAAACTCTTGGTCAAAGTCCTCAAACTCGGCCAGATCCTCATCATACTCTTCGTCAAAACCGACCAGGTCTTTTTCGAGATCTTCGTCAAAATCAAAATCGGCTTCTAATTCAAATTCTTCGTTCATACTCCGTTCCTGTGTATTTACACGTTACACGCTTGGGCGGCGAAATTCAATTCGTATTTGACCTCAGCGTGATTTTTGACGAGCATCTCTTCGGCCACGCGGTTGCCTGTTCGACGGTCAATGACCTCACGCCAGATCTCGTTCTCGCGAAAATTCTTGCCGTCTTCGTTCGAAAATTTGTGGTTTTTTTCGATGACGTGATACGAATATTGCGTCTCGCGGTCAGAGTAGATCGCACCCTTTAGATGGTCGTCGGTCAGCCAGAGCTTGATCTGAAAGGTAAGGTCGGTCGGGTTGTAAAACCGCAGGTCGATGTAGTTATAAAACACGCCCGCTCCGCTGCCAAACGGGAGCACGCGGTTCTCGTCCGGAAAGGGGTCAAAGCTGTGATGATGTCTTTCCGCAATCTCAAGCGGCGTGTGCAGCGACATCCAGTAAAGCAGATTTGCAAGCTGACACAGCCCGCCTCCGACGCCACGAACAACCTCACCACGCGATAGCTGCATACCCTCGTGATAGCCCTTATCGGCGGTTGCCTCGCCGACGCAACGCCAAAAGGAAAAGGTCTCGCCAGGTTTGATCAAGATGCCGTCAATGGGCGGACAAGCAAGCCGCAGGTTTTTGATCTTGTTTTCCTGCAATTGCGGGTCAGAATTTCCAAGCCTGCGACGCAGCAAAGACTGATGTTTTTTACAGGTAAATTTTAGTGTGTCAGTCTGCTTTTCAGACGCAAAACGCCCGATACGCGGCAGATCGGCAATGTGGCGAAACATTCGCTTTTGCCAAATACGCGTGTGGTAAAAAAACGGGTGAATTTCTGATAAACGTCTTTTCAAATCTCTCTCAGCCGCTCAACATCTCCGGCTTGAACGATTGTAACCGAACCGTCACCGGTCTTCACTCTGAGGGCACCGTTTTCTTCGAGCCCGTCGGTCGTGCCCTCAAGAACGCCGTCGGGCAACGTAACCCGGACGTCTTTTCCACTAAAGTAAGACGAACGCACGCGCCAATTTTGGACTATTTCGGTTGGCCCGTCGTCGCTATTTAGGATCTCGTACCAATAGCTAAGATATTTGATCAAAGCACCCTCAACATTACCCGGAGAGTTGGCTTGGGCGATCTCAGCTTGGATCGAAGTCGCGGTCTCGGCGATCTCGTCGGGGAAATTGCTGCTCTTTAGATTGATCCCGATGCCGACGATGACAGCATTTCCTGTGGGCGTATCAACCGTCTCTGCCAATATGCCGCTGATCTTTTTTTCGCCGATCAACACATCGTTGACCCACTTGATATCAGGCTTTAGGCCAAATTCTTTGAGCGTGTCATAGACCGCGACGCCTGCCATCAGAGTGATCAGCGGCAAGTGTTTCAGATCAAATTTTGGCCGCAGAACAATACTGAAATACAGCCCCGAATCGGGTTCGGACACCCACGTCCGTCCGTGCCGTCCGCGTCCGGCAGTCTGCTCGCGGGCGATCATACACAGGCCTTCGTCAGCACCTTGGCGGGCTTGGTTGGCGGCTTCGGTATTTGTTGAGCCGAGGGAATCAAATCGGAGGATGTTGATGTTCATCGGGCAGGTCGCCAGAGCGAGTCGCAGTAATAACCTTTTCTATCAAAGAAATCTTGCTTGACCTCAAATCCGCTCGCGGCCGCAAGATGGGCGATCATTTTCAAACTGTATTTTTGTGAGATCTCCATAAAAACTGCTTCCCACTGGTCAAACTCAAAATCGCGTCCCAAGGCGTCGATCCGCACGGTTTGTTTTTCTCGGCTGACTAAAAACGACCGAGCCGAACCCTCGATCGGACGGTAGTTTGCGTAATGGGTAAATTTATCGAGATCAAAATTGCCGCCAAGCTCGCGGTTAATGCGGGTAAGCAGGTTGAGGTTAAATTTTGCCGTTATTCCCGCCGCGTCGTCGTATGCATTGGCGATGACGTGCGGATCTTTTTGCAGATCAAACCCGACAAAAAGCAGGTCGTTGTCACTCATTACTTCACGCAGAGACCGGAAAAATGCGACCGACTCATCTGCACCAAAATTTCCGATATTCGAGCCGAGAAAGAGTAGAACCTTGCGGCGTCCGCCCCTTGTTTTTAGCGATTCGAGGATCTTGAAATAATCGCCGTTCATCGCGTTCATTCGCAATGCAGGGAACTCACGCTCAAATTTTTCGGTAAGTGCATCCAGCGCCTCTTGCGAAATATCGATGGGCGAATACGAGATGTCGGCGTCTTGTTTTAGAAAATGATCCACCAAAACTGCCGTTTTGGTTCCGTCGCCGGCGCCGAGCTCGATCAGATCAAATGAGTGCGGATTGCGGATTGCGGATTGCGGATCGTCTGACGAATCATCATTTGTAAAACCGGCGAGAATTTGAGCTGCCTGACTCTGAAAAATTTCTAACTCACAGCCAGTCAGATAATACTCGGGGAGCTTCATTATTTCCTGAAATAGCCGCGAGCCTTCGTCGTCGTAGAAATATTTTGACGAAAGGGATTTTGGCGTCGAGGAAAGTCCGTTGAGGACATCCTCGGCGAATTGTGAGAGTTCGGTTGAAGTTGAAGATTCCATTGGGTTATTCAAAACAGGATTTACAGGATGATCAGGATAGTAGTCTCGACGCGGCCCATCAACAATATACTTTTTCTTTTTTCATCCTGCCGATCCTGTTCATCCTGTTAGATTCTTACTTCGCCAGTCTTATCCCCGTAAACTGCCATCTTAGATGCGGATTGAAAAAGTTTCTGTACGTTGGGCGACTGTGCCCTTCGGGCGTAACGACCGAAGCTCCGCGAAGCACCATTTGGTTGATCATAAATTTGCCGTTGTATTCGCCCACCGCTCCGGCAGCTTTTTTGAAGTTGGGATACGGCAGATATGCGCTGTTTGTCCATTCCCAACGCTTGCCCCAGTCAAATTGCGAGGACGCGATCTCCCATTCAAACTCGGTTGGCAAACGACAGCCGTTCCACTCGGCGTACGCGGCGGCTTCGTAAAAAGATACGTGCGTCACAGGAGCATCCGGCGGCAGATCGCGAAGCCCCGCGAGCGTGTAGTGTTTCCTCACGCCGTCGATCTCATGCCAGTAAAGCGGCGAATCGACGTTGTTCTGTTTCACCCAATCCCATCCGTCCGAATGCCACAGCATACGGTCGTCATAACCGCCAGCCTCAATAAATTCGATAAACTCGCTGTTGGTTACGAGCTTGTCCGATATAGCAAAATCCTCGAGATAGACCTTGTGATGGGAAAGCTCGTTGTCAAAGCAAAACCCTTCGCCGTAATGTCCGATCTCGTGGATACCGCCTTTTATTTCGACGAACTTGCCCGTTCCGGATGTATTTTCGTCAAAGGCAAAATCCGCGTGATAGACCGGGAACAGAGGATTTAGGCTAAAGGTGTATTTCAGATCGGTCAGGAAAAGCTCTTGATGCTGCTGCTCGTGGTTGAGGCCGAGCGTGATAAGGTCGGTCAAGTCAGAACCGCCTGCGTGAGCGGGCGCCCAGTTTTCCGGGCTGTCATCCTGACCGCCCTCTGACGGAGGCGGTTCTGACAAAAGGGCAAGCATTCTTTCGTCCACGTATCTGCGATACTCAAAAACCTCTTTGACGGTCGGGCGGCTCAGGCTGCGGTTATCGCGTTTTGTCCGATCGCCAACCGAGTTGTAATAGCTGTTAAAAAGAAAGCTAAAATTTTCGTCGAAGAGCTTATAGTCCGGTACGAATTTCTTGAGAACCATCTCCTCAAAAAACCACGTCGTATGAGCAATGTTCCACTTTGGCGGCGAGGCATCGATGACTGGCTGCGGTATGTAATCTTCCGTCTCGAGCGGTTCGCACAGCTTTTCAGTGTAAGCACGGACAGACGTGTAAAACGTGCTCAGATCTGTAGATCTTTCTTGTTTTGGCGTAGCTTGCATTTATCCAATTAAACCAAATCCGGCGTCAAAGGTGAAGACTTATTGCGGGTTGCCGAGCTTGATCAAAGCCTCTTTACAGATCTCGGCAAGATAAATGTCGGGGGAATTTAGGTATGAACGGAGAATCGTCGCTGACGAAGCATCGCCGACCGCTCCGAGGGCAAAGGCTGCTTCGCGGCGGGTGTCATCGGATTCTTTTTGATTAGTTAGAATGGCGGTCAAGGTGCTGATCGCTGTGCTGAAAGCCGGAGATGCGAGATCGTCAGAGCCGGTTTCTTTGTATTTTGACGGCAGAAAATTTTGAGGTGTTACGGCAGAACCTTTGCCGTACCTCGTAAAATTTGCGATTTGGCCGATAGCTTTGGCGGCAGAGCGGCGGAGAAATTCGTCCGTCTCGGAAGGTTTTTTCTTTAGCGTCGCTACGAGAGCATCGACCGCCGAAATATCGCCGATCTTGCCTAGAGCGACAGCGGCGGCTGACTTTACGGCGTGGTCGCGGTCTTTTTGCAGCAAGCGAATTAGCCGTGATGATGCGGAACTATCGGCGATGGTCCCGAGGGCATAGACAACCTCCATTCGTACAAACGCGGCTTTGTCGTTTAACAGCGGAATCAACGCGGTAGCGGCCTCGGCCTTTGGCAGATAGATCACCGCCGACGCAGCCGTTGCACGGACGATCTGGTCAGCGTCGGATAGCAATGGCACAGCTAATCGCGATGCCGTTTCGGTATGAATGATCTTGATCTGGTAGAGGGCGTTGCGTTTTAGCTCGGTATTGCCGGAGGTGAGGTTGAATCTGATGATGTCAAGATCTTGGGAATAAGAACTGCCCACGAAACACACTAAAAAAAGTAAGCAAAAGATGGGGGGAACACAACGGCTTCTCCCCTCCTCCTCTGCTCCTCTACTCCTCCACTTTCTCATGCTGTGTGATGCACCTGTCTGCCGCCCATTCGTTCCCATTCGGTCACCTGACGGGCCCGGCGGTTTTCATGGGCGTTTGCGAGAAATGCGATGACCTCGTCGGCAAAAATGGTGTCGGCTAAACGGTTCGACGTATCTTTTTCGTTGTAGTTGCGGGCCGCGTCGGTGGGGGATATTTTGTCGATATCACGAGCGGCAGTTCTGTTGATTTGGTTGACCATCTCACGCCTCCTATTGTCGGGGCAGACGGTCGAACCGAGGGGCTTAGAACTTATGTCCGAAACGTCTGCAAAATTATTGTTATTATCATTAAGTTCGTTTGCTCCGAAACGCAGGTTTCAAAGGTTTTGTCAGAATATCACGATTCTATCACGTCGAAAAGTGGATAGACCCGTGTTTATCCGCTAAACTTAAGTCTTTTATACAAACAGATGGACGAGAAATATTTTCCAAAAAAGGTCGAGCAGAAATGGCAGCAACGGTGGGCCGAGAGCGGAGCTTTCTACTCGGAGGCGGGCGACGAGCGGCCAAAATTTTACCAGCTAGAGATGCTGCCGTATCCGTCGGGCAATCTGCACATGGGGCATGTGCGAAATTATTCGGCTGGCGACGCGATGGCGTGGTACAAGCGGCTGAGAGGGTTTAACGTCATGCATCCGATCGGCTGGGATTCGTTTGGCCAGCCGGCGGAGGATGCGGCGGTAAAGCGCGGCGTCAATCCACGTGAGTGGACCGAAGCAAATATCGACACGATGCGCGGCCAATTGCAGCGACTTGGGATCAGCTATGACTGGCGGCGGCAGATGTACGCTCACCGGCCCGAATATTATAAATTCGACCAGTGGTTCTTTTTGAAAATGTACGAGATGGGCCTAGCGTACAAGCGTTTGACGCAGGTCAACTGGTGCTCGACCGATCAGGCGACGCTGTCGAACGAACAGGCAAGCGGCGGGCTTTGCTGGCGTTGCGGCAACCCGGTGACCAAGAAGGATCTCGAGCAATGGTTCTTTAAAACGACCGCTTACACCGACCAGCTGCTAGACGATATGGCCGAGATCGAGGATGGCTGGCCGGCAAATGTGCTGAAACGTCAGAGCGACTGGATCGGACGGTCTGAGGGGGCGTTTGTCGATTTTGAGGTGCGAACGTCAGGTGAAACTTTGTTTTATTGCGACCTAGACGGCGGCACGGCCGATTCGGGCACCGTGCGAGTTTTCACGACGCGGATCGATACTATCTACGGTGCGAACGCGGTCGTATTGGCGGCCGAACATCCCGTGATCCAGGCAAATATCGACCATTTTTCAGAGGAAGTTGCGAGCAAGATCGCATTTATCCGTGCCGAAAATGCCAAGCCGACCGACCACGAAGCCGAGATCGAAAAAGATGGTATCGACACCGGTTTGCGGGCGATCAACCCATTTAGCGGCGAGGAATTGCCCGTCTGGGTGGGCAACTATGTGATGATGGAATACGGTACCGGAGCCGTGATGAGCGTTCCGGCGCATGACGAGCGGGATTTTGAATTTGCTAAGAAGTTTGGATTGAACATTAGAACGGTGATCGAGCCGACTGGAGCGGCCAGCATCCCTGCCGGCCAGCCGCGAGAGCGGCTAGCGGTTTCTGATGATAGTGCAGTCATGCCGGAGGAGCCGACGTCGCAAGCAGGGATGCTTGCGGCTCCAGTCGCGTTCACGGATTACGGCGTTGTTGTAAATTCCGGTGAATGGTCTGGTAAAAGCTCGGACGATGCTAAGAAAGAAATGACGGCGTTTGCCGCAGTAAATGGTTTTGGCGAAGGTGCGACGACGTATCGTTTGCGTGATTGGGGCGTATCGCGGCAGCGTTTCTGGGGTTCACCGATACCGATCGTTTATTGCGACACGTGCGGCGTTGTTCCGGAAAAGTTTGAGAACCTGCCTGTCAGGTTGCCTGAAACGGCACCTTTTTCGGGGACGGGTGAATCGCCGCTTGCTAAGGTGCCGGAGTTTGTAAATACGTCTTGCCCAAACTGCGATGGCCCGGCGAGACGCGAGACGGATACGATGGATACGTTTGTCGATTCGTCGTGGTACTACTTTCGCTACACCGACGCAACGAACGAGGTGTTGCCGTTCGACCCCGAGATCGCGGCTTATTGGACGCCCGTCGATCAATACATCGGCGGCGACGATCACGCGGTGATGCATCTTATCTATGCACGGTTTTGGACCAAGATGATGCGTGATATGGGGCTGGTGACATTTAATGAGCCGTTCAAGCGGCTGCTCACGCAGGGGATGGTCGTCGGCGAGACGTTCTATGACGATGCGACGGGCAAAAAGATCTATCACATGCCGGGCGATGTGACGGTCACACGCGATGCCAAAGGAAAGATGACGGGAGCCGTCGCGAAAGACGGTAAAGCCCTAAAATATGGTATCGAGCGGATGTCCAAATCAAAGGGCAATGGCGTTGATCCCGACGAGATGGTCGAGATCTATGGTGCCGATGCCGCGCGTTTGTTCATTATGTTCGCCGCGCCGATCGAGAACGAACTGGTCTGGAACGAGGCCGGTATTGAGGGCGGCGTTCGGTTTTTGCAACGTGTTTGGCGGCAAGTATATAAATGGAAAGACGCTCTCGGAGGCTCACCTTTAGGCGGTGAGCTGGTTGAAGCCGAAACTCCAAACGCGCGTAAACTCCGGCAAAAAACGCATCAGACGATCAAGCGTGTTACCGATAGCTTTGAGGCGCTGCAATTTAACACGCCGGTCGCGGCGTTGATGGAACTGTCTAATGCGGTCGGCGATATTGGCGTTGATCCGGCTAATTCGGCAGAAAGTGATCTCTTTGCCATTCGCGAAGCGTTGACGAGCCTTGTGCTGATGCTCACGCCGTTTGCTCCGCATACGGCAGAAGAACTGTATTCGGTGCTGATCGGCAACGAAAATGGCATCGTCGGCAATGATGCGCGTTTCCCGGAGTATAGCGAAGACCTTGCAAAAGCGGATGAGATCGAGATACCGGTGCAGATAAACGGCAAGCTGCGTTCGCGTATTTTGGCAGCGCCGGGAACGGCTGACGACGAGATGCAGCGGATGGCATTTGCTGACGAAAAGACCCGCGAATTTATCGACGGCAAAGAGATCGTCAAGGTCATCGTTGTGCCGAACCGATTGATAAATATCGTCGTAAAAGGTTGAGCGGATGTGCCGTGACTTCATCCTTGCTTGCAAGGGGTAAAAAAACTAAAATCAATTCGTGCTTTAATAGTACATTTGCGCCTGTTGAGTCATCTAAATCATTGCGGTTGTTAAATGAAAGAATGTCAGCTTTGTAAAAACTGTTTCGCCGATGATGTCGCGACCTGTCCGCATGACGGGATGCCGACCTCGCACACCATTGCGGGTGAACCTGTTTTGGAGGGCAAATATCAGCTCGAATGCCGCATTGGCCAGGGCGGAATGGGCGTTGTGTACAAGGCTCGACACGCATTTCTAAAAACTCAGCTTGCGATCAAGGTCATCCTGCCCGACCTCGTTGGCAACGACCCGCAGCTCGTAACAAGATTTAGACAAGAGGCACTTGCTGCGGCAGCTATTCGACACCAAAACGTCGTCGGCGTTACAGATTACGGCGTCATTGACGGCAGCTTGCCGTTTCTCGTGATGGAGTATGTCGAGGGCGAATCGCTCCACGATCTGCTCGCTCGGGAAAAAGCACTTTCACCTGAGCGTGCCCTCGAACTCATTACAGCTGTTTGTGCGGGCGTTGGTGCGGCACACCATCAGGGCATCGTTCACCGCGATCTCAAGCCGCTAAACGTAATGATCTGTAGCGACAAGCCTAATCTGTCGCAAGCGGTGAAGATCCTCGATTTTGGCCTCGCAAAGATCAAATCCGGCGAGCTTTTGGGTTCGTTTATTCAGGCACAGACAACCGGATTGATGGGTTCCCCGTATTACATGGCTCCCGAACAATGGGCCGACGAAGAGCCTGATGCACGGTCAGATGTGTATTCGCTCGGCGTGATGTTTTTCCAGATGGTTGCGGGTGATGTGCCGTTCAAGGGTTCGTCGATACCGGCGATAATGAAAAAGCACATCAGCGATCCTGCTCCGACATTTGCCGATTATAGTACGCGGGTCTCACCCGAACTCGAGAGGGCTGTCCTACATACTTTGCAAAAGGATAAGACCCAACGAACGGCGACGGTCGAGCAGTTTGTCGAGGAACTGACCGCCGCGATCCACCCCGGAGCCGCGACCCTACACAGCACGGTCGGGATGTCTTTGCCCGTTTCTTCGCTAAAAGTCATAACAAAACCGCCGCAATCCAGGGTGTTTGTCGATAATGTGTCCGTTGGCGAGACTCACAATGACGGCGAGCTATTACTCGAAGGCATACAGAGCGGCAACCATCATCTGCGTATCAGCCACAACGGATTCAAAGACTGGTTTGGCGACGTCGTCTGCGACGGCAAGCCTCAACAGATCGTTGCCGAGCTACAGCCCGGCGTGACGGATTCGCGATCGGCTATTCCAATGCCCGCTGATGTTAGTGTTAGCGGGTCTGGCAGGACGGATGACCCAAATTTTCAGGCAACGGTCATTAACGACGCAATGGGCCAGACAGCTCATCAGACGTATGGTACCCGCGACGTCAATCTATCATCCCAATATATGCCTCCTCAAAAGGCCGGAATGTCTAAGGCACTTTTGGGAATCGGCGGCGTATTGGCCCTCTTATTGATCGTTGGCGGCGGTATTGGTGCGGCGTATCTGATGGGCGTTTTTGGCGGCAACGTTGGGCCCGCGGGAAATAATGCTACGCCGACCCCGGCAACTACACCCGTTGCGGCAAGGGCCGAGCTAGTGTCGATACCCGGCGGGACATTTAATATGGGTAACGACTCCGGCCGTGATAACGAAAAGCCGCAGCACAGCGTCGTCGTAAAGCCATTTAAAATGGACAAGACCGAGGTTACAAACGCCGAGTATTTGCAGTTCATCACGGCAACGAGTTATCGCCCGGTTCCGGCTCATTGGGTCAATGATAAGCCTATCGCCGGTCAGGAAAATATGCCTGTTAGGTTTGTCAACGTAGACGATATCAAGGCTTTTTCTGAATGGCGGTCAAAACGCGATGGCGTTACATATCGATTGCCGACCGAGGATGAATGGGAATTTGCGGCCCGCAACGGTCCAAAGAGTAATCGATACCCTTGGGGTGACGAATTTAAGGCAAGTTGCGCCGTTGTTGATAAAGAAAACACTGAGCCCGAACCGGTTGGTGCCAAAGCCTGTCCTAATGATTGGGGCGTCGTCGATCTGATAGGCAATGTTTATGAGTGGACCGGTTCAAAGGCGAGTCTTTATCCTGGCAGTAAGGGGTCGATCAAGGAAACCAAGGAGCCGTATTTTATGATCCGCGGCGGAGCAGCGTTGAATAAATCAGTCGGTGAATTTGGCATTACGTCTATGTTCCGTGCCGACGTTGATGCTACAAAGAGGGACAAGGAACTCGGTTTTAGACTAGTTACCCAGAATTAGGCTCCCCGAGGGGGAGGTTATTATGAGCAGTTTTTTCAGGCTCTTTGCAATAATTGCTTCGTTGGGAACAGGGGCTATCTGTGTTTCGGGACAGGACCTCGGGAGTAGCAATAAGCTGTTTGGCGGCGGTTCAAAACCTGCGACGACTGCGAAAGCCAAAACTGTCAAGAAAACCACTCCGAAAGCCACTACAAAGAAAAAGACCACGACTGCCAAGACTGCTACCCCAAAGCCTCAGCCGGTTAAACCTAAAACGACAAAACCTGCAACTAACCCGGGTTCGAGCATCACAGCGGTAAAACCAAAAACCACGCCCAAGACCACTGTCGGCAATTCCGGGCCTAAGACGTTTGAAGTTAGGCCGTCTAAAACCAGCGTTATCGACGTTCCGGTTACCGCCGCGTCAAGTCGCCTCTACGAGACTTTGATCGCTGACGGTAATAATGCCCGCGATGACCGCAATTATTCGGCGGCAGAAACCGCATATCAGCGGGCACGTGCCTTAAAGCCAAAAGATCCGCGTGCTGTGTATGGCCTCGGGAACCTTTACAGCGACCAGCAGCGTTGGGAAGAAGCAGAGACTGCTTATCGCTCGGCGTTGCAGATCGACCCTAAAGAATCGACGACACACGTTGCCCTGAGTTATGTTTTGACGCAGCCGTTGTCGGCACCAAATCTGTCGGATAGATACGAAGAGGCGGAAAAACTTGCTCGTACGGCTATTCAGCTTGCACCAAAGAACCAACTGGCGTTTGACCAGCTTGGCGTGTCGATGGAGCTTCGCGGCCTGATCGGTGCCGAAACGGAAAACGCATATCGCCGGGCGATCGAGCTCGATCCAACGTTTGCTCCTGCTTACGCACATCTTGGCCGTCTGCTCAGGCGACGCGGCCAGACAAAAGAATCTGCGGCCGCATATCAAAACGCGATTCAGCGTTCGACCGATGTAGCGACGATGATACTTGTTGCCGACGTTATGCAGTCAGAACAGCGTTACGCCGAATCGGAAAGGCTGCTCAGAAAAGCGGTCGAGGAGGATCCTAAAAATCCTTCGGCTCTATTGCTGCTTGGGCGTGCGTTTATCGCACAATCTAATTTCCTTGAGGGGGAGCTGATCCTACGCCGCAGCCTGGCCGTCAGTGCTAACAGCTTTATGCCCAACAGTTTGCTCGGGTCTCTGTACACACGGCAGGGTAGATTTGAACAGGCAGAGAGCTCATTGCAACAGGCGGTTCGCAGCGTTCCGCTTAGCGAAAAACGGCGTCTTGCCCAGCAGTTTGAGGCTGTCGGTGACGGCTATCTTAAAACCGGACGACGGATAAGCGCACAGCGTTCGTATATGCAGGCGATCTCGCTTGATGGTGAAAATCCTGCACTCGCCGCAAAACTAACCAGATCACAAGGGGGATAACCGCGACAAGCATCCATTTAGCCGTGCCCGTTCATTGAAATTTGGCAGCTATTATCTATTTCTAATTTAGGTATCTCTGTGTTCCCACAAGCGGCACACAACAAAGCGGTGAACAAAACATGACAGGGGAAGTATATTGTCCGAAATGCGGACAGAATTTTGAAGAAGGTTCGCGGCGATTTTGCCCGACCGATGGTTCGCGCCTGATCTCAGATTCATACGATCAGCCGCAGGCTTCCGGTATATTTTCAAATCTCATACCAAAAGCCGCTCCTGTCGGCGGTTCAGATGAGATATTGGCGGATGCACCAAAGGTCTTTGTTAGGGAGCCTGAGCTCGATCTTTTCGCAGATAAAAAAGAACCTGTTGCCGATGACCTGCCTTTTTTTGAGCTTGATGACATCCAGCCGGTGATCGTGGAACAACCGGAATTCGTACCCCCACCGACCGTGCCAATTACTGATCCGGTTTCCGAAGCGAGACCAGCCGCACGAAAAATAAATCCGTACGAAATACCCGCCGGCCACGTCGATCTGGGTGACAGCGAACGGACGGCAAGTATTTTTGGCGATTTCGACACCAATGATCCCGAAGGTTTTGTTGGCCGCATGGTCAAAGGGCGCTACAAGGTAACTGAGTATCTAGGTGGAGATGAGACCGGTCTCGCATACCTTGCCGACGACAAGGTCGCCGGCGATAAAATGGTGCTTGTTCGCATTCTGCTCGAAGCCGATGCCGATCCGATGATGGAAAGCATTATGGCAGAGGAACGCGTGTCGCTCTCGCATTTTAGCCATCCAAATATTGCGCGACTTGTCGATTCCGGTGCGTTCACTAACGGAACACAGTTTCTTATCAGCGAATACACCGACGCGTTGTCCGTACGAGACATTCTGAGTATTCACGGAAAATTTCAAGCAGCTCGTACCGCCCGAGTCGTTCGTCAGGCATCGTATGCCCTTAGCGAAGCCCATCAAGAGGGCATTATCCATCGTGACCTACGGCCTGAGAATATTATTCTCTCGATCTCCGACAACAACGCTGAGCAGATAAAACTCGTAAATTTTGGTGCGTCGAACGGCGATCCAAACCCGCATAATGCCATTTATAAAGCCCCCGAGATACTGGACGGACGTGTCTCGACAGCGGCGAGTGATACCTATTCGCTGGCGGTCGTGGCATTTGAGATGCTCACAGGCAATGTCCCCTTTACGGGTGAGAGCACCAAAGAGCTTATGCGTTTGCAGCAAACCGGGTTAAAAAACAGGCCGTCTCAGATCGATCCTGACATTTCCCCCGAGGTAGATGATGTTTTTGACAAGGCATTTGCATTCAAAGCTGTCGGACGATACACGAAAGCTCGGGAGTTTGGCGACGCGCTTTATAGTGCTTTGACCGATGCTGTACCGGTAATTACGCCTGTTGCGGTCATAGATGACGATCTTGTCAGGGAATCAGCCGTAGCGGGCCATAACGTTGCAACCGAAGCAAAGGTCGAGATATTACAACCGCTCGAAACAGGCTCTACTGCAAAACCGGTCGAGCCAGCGTGGAAAAACCGATCACCCGAACCGCCTCAGGAAGAGACTTCGCGCAGCAATATACTTGCGGTTGTCGGCATTTTAGCCCTGCTTGGGTTGCTGGTACTTGGTTTGTACTATTTCTTGGGTTCGTCCAGCCCGAAACCGGTTGATCCAAATGCGGCACAAAACAGCAATGGCCCTTCGACGCCGACGATAACTACCGATACCGAGATGCCACCGCAGCCGCGTAAAATAGCGCAGCCGGCTAATACCAACTATTACTCCAACAATAAACAGGATCTGAAGGGCGATCTTTTGCGTAATTTTGTCGGGTTTTCGATGTATTACCCGAAAGAATGGAAGATCAACGGCCCGCAAGAAAGCGTGACCGCAGGCGGCCGCGGCAAATTTTTGGATATTTCCAGATCGACGCCTGAGGGTAAGCTAAAAGAGCAGATGCTCGTCAGCTATTACCCGAGCAAGGGGACCTATAACAACGACGCCGAAAAATTCCCGCAGATGGTCAAAGAGACCAATGAGACGTTGAAAAAGCTGCTGCCCGGTTATCAGATGGTGTCCGAAGGTGAGATCAAGCTCAATGGCGACTGGCGTGCATACGAGGTCAAATTTCAGGGTAGCGGAACATCCGAAAATGGCGAAAAGCTTATCGTCTGGGGTCGCCGGTTGTTTATTCCTGCCTCAAGGCTCGACGCCCGCAATGGTTTTGAGGTAACGATGCTGGCAACTTCGCTTGCCGAAGAGGTAAAAAGCGTTGATGATGTCGGCGTCCGTGGTGAGCTTGCCGCTATCCTCTACAGTTTTGAACCTACACAAAACTTTTAGGTTTTCCTAAAACGAAAAAAAACAGCCCGGCGATCACTCGCCGGGCTTTTAAGTTAAAAGGTAGTCAGAACCTGTTTAGGGTTCCGGCACAAAGTCCAGACCGGCGACATTGTCCGTGATCTGAACGACCTGCGGAGCAAATGTGAACCGCCGCGAACGTACGCTAACGATGTAATTGTGGCCAGTTTCAATTTCAGTGAACCGATATGTGCCCAAGGCTCCGGTTACTGTTGTTCGCGAAAAGCCATTTTCGTCAGTCATTGTTACGACAGCGTTTCTCACACCGCGTCCATCTGCGGATGCAAAAACACGTCCCGTGACCTCGACCCCCGCAGCAGTTGGTGTACACGCACCGGCCACGCCGGCATTTGCGATAGTGACCGAATCAACAAACCAGCCTGTGACCGCAGCACTACTGTCATCGCCTTCGTGCCAGCGAACCTGAACTGTGTTGCCTGCTAAGGACGCGAGATTGATCTGGACCTGCGTCATTGGGCCGATAGTGCCGTTACAATAGGCTCGTTTGCCGCCGATCGGATTGCTAAAACTACTGCTGACCGTTCCGGTAAACCCGCCCGCTGTGAAATTGGCATCCGGCATAACGGTCCATGTTGCACCACCATTGGTCGTATATTCGATCGTGCCGCCGTCAAAGCAGCTCGTTGCACTTTCGAAAGCAAATGTGTGCCAGAAGCTGAGCGTTGTACCCGCGTTTACTCCAAATGGAGGCGACACTAGCACACGATCGGAAACGGTCGTCAGACTGGTCGATTTCCAGGAATGGGTAGGTGTCTGCGACTGTGTAGTGTCCCAAGTCCAGATCGTAGCTCCACTGAGCGCTTGGTTAGTCCAACCAACATTATCAAAACCACCTGCTCCCTCAAAAGTCTCAGTTATAGTACTCAACGTTACCGGGCCTGATGGCGTAACGCTACGCTGAACTGTATTGGTGTCCACTACTGAATTGCCGTTGTCTTTTGCCCGGACAATGTAATAGTAAGTTGTTCCATTGATCAGACTGTTAGTGTCGGTGAACGTGGTCGAGCTAGTATTTCCAATCAGATTGGCCGGTCCCGGTACAAAACCGGATGTGGTCGAACGATAGACGTTATAACTGAGCGGGCCGCTACATCCGGCCGAGCCTGCTGACCATGAAAGGTTAGTCTGACACGTCGCTCCGGCAGCGTTTGTTGCAGTGGCAAGTCCCGCAAAGGTTGGAGCCAGTGTACAAGCTCCTGTTGCAGTTGCGTTGCTACAAGAGGTAGAGAGGGCCGATTCGCAGCCGCCGGTTCCGTCCTTACCCGTAATCTTATAGGTATAGGTCGATCCTCCAGAGACGCTATTGTCGATGTAGCTGGTTGCCGCCACATTCGATGCAAGTAGAGTATATGCTGCTCCTGGAGCGGCACACGTGCCCGGTGCCCGATAGACATTGTAAGTTGTCGACGGCGGAGCACCATCGGTCCACCCGACGGTGATCTGATTAGCCGCGGTTGCACTGGCTGAGACGGATGTCGGTTCTCCCGGCGCGGTACATGCCGGATCAAATATTCGAGCGGTATAGATCTCTTCGCGCAGTCCGTCACGACGGTCTGTCCACGATGGGAAAAGGACACCCGCATAAGCTGACAGGCCGTTGTAGTCGCCATATTGGTTACCGCTGTCGGCACCGGCGATAGTCTCATCGGTTTGTGCGGTTGATACTTTCTCTGCTGCGGACCAAGTGAGACCGTCGTCAAACGAGCGTTGATACCAGACATCGGATTTCTTTCGCCCCGGATCGCCTACTGTGTCCTGATAAATGATGCCGAGAGCACCCGTTGTTTCGTCGACGGCCAGCCACTGGCTAAATTGGTCATTTAGTCCAGCCTGATTGTTGATCTTTACCTTAGGCGACCATGTTGTGCCGCCATCGGTCGAGCGTGAGAAAAACACACGCATCTTACAGGTCGAGGCTACATTGGCTCCTGGCTCGTTGGCGGCTGCGGTACAGCCGGCATCACCAGAAAGATCGGTCCACGCAGCATAGACCATATTTTTGGTCGCATTTTTGAATGCACCGCCAGATACGTACATGAAAGCCCGGCGGCTATTAAACGAAGGGATGCCAATGTCAAAACCGTCAAATGTAGTTGCAATTTCTACGAAAGGAGCATAGGTGTTGCCTCCATCCGTAGATTTTCTCATGATGACCCTTCGATTGGTCGTCGTCGGCCAAAAAACAAATACGTCGCCATCACGATTGCTCTTGATGTCGCCGCCGATCGCAGTACCGGTCGATTCTGCACCGCTGACTTGGATCGGTGCAGCGAGCCATGTTCCGCCTACTCCTGCGGTTCTGCGATTAACAAACGCAGGTGCTCCATTGTGCCAAGTGGCATACGTTTGCCCAAAGAATGGCGATGTCGCACTCTTATCGATCCAGACCATCTGCTTATCAACGTTAGTTTGGGTGCCGGACGGAGTCGCTTCAAACGTCCATGTTGCTCCATTATCGGCAGAGACATAATTTCTGAGTCGGAGTGATCCGCCAACAATACCAAGAGTTGATGACCACGCACGATCGGTCGTCCAATCAACCGTTGGATCCGAATGGGACGTATCACCCGGAGCGAACGGCAGATTGCCCTGTGACCACGTAACGCCGCCATCCGTTGAACGGTATTGGGCTTGCTGGCCCGAGCCGCCGATATTATTTGAGGCAACGAGTATCTTTTGCGGATCAAAATAATTGATACGGACATCAGACTCGCTTCGTGGTACAGATTGCAGTCCTGAGGTGCGGACGTTGGCACCGATCACCGCACGAATAAAGCCCTGTCCGTCTTTATTGCCGATGTTGTTTTTTGGGCTATAGTCATTAGCCGTTAGGGAATCAATGATCTCAGATCGGCGTTTTTCCCCTTTCTCTTCTTTGCCGGGGCCTGGTTTAAGATCTTGGTGGGTGATCATCCACTCGAGGATCTCTTTTAGCACAAGCGGATATCCTTTGGTCGGATCTTCAGCATTGTATTCGACCTCAGGGTGTTCCTTGCGCCACCAGACACGTAGCCATGGCGGCAATCCACGTTTATCGCTAAATTCGTCTGCCCGCAGCATATCAAATTCCTGATTCGCGGCGATCAGTTTAGCCAATTCGCTATCTTGTTCGACAAAATGGCCTTTGTATTCTTGCGTCAACTGGCTCTCCAGCGACGGATATTTGGTTCCATTATTTCTCTGTGCGGAAATAATAGTTGTCGAGATCAAAAGTGCGACAAATATTAACGGCGTTGTGTAAAATAGACGTGTACGTGAACGTTTCATCTGGCTCTCCCTATGCTTGAATATATTAAGGTCGGATTTGTTAAAAAATAATCGATTTCTTAAAATTTGACAAGCTCAAATACGAACTTTGGTAGTAGCCCATTGACTCGCGGAGTGATAATTTTGCTTTACCTTTGCTGAATTTAAACATAAAATCTTCAATACGTTCAAGCAACCTGTAATAGGAGGTCGGTCATCATAGCCCAAGACGAAGTTTTACAATCCGGAACTGATCTTTTAGGAGCGAGTATGGATCCACTCTCCGTAGCGATCGAACAGGACATCGCCTTTGGCTTTGAGGCAACGGCGGCTTTACCCGAATTTCGGGCACCCGTAGCCGAAGTTGCTTTTGACGCGGCTGCACCTGATATTGACCTTTGTCGTTTGGCGGCAAACGGAAATATCGCGGCGTTTGAGGTGCTTTATGAACGGTATCATCGCCGGACATACAGCCTTTGCCTGAGAATGACCAGCAGCCAGACCGAGGCCGAAGACCTTACACAAGAAGTTTTTATTCAGCTTTTCCGCAAAGTCGGCAGCTTTCGCGGCGATTCGGCATTTTCGACATGGCTTCACCGCCTGACGGTAAATCAGGTATTGATGCACTTTCGGCGCCGCAGCGTTAAGAATGAGCGGACGACCGAAGAGGGCGAGATGCCTGAGCAGATGGTTGCCGGGTCGGCGAATCCGAACAAAATGCAGGTTGTTGACCGCATCGCGTTAAGGAATGCGATCGCCGAACTACCAAACGGATACCGTAATGTGTTCCTGCTCCACGACGTCGAGGGCTTTGAACACGAAGAGGTCGCCCGCATGATGGGCATCTCGGTAGGCACGTCCAAATCGCAGCTTCATAAAGCTAGACTAAAGCTACGGGGATTATTAAAAAAGCAGCAAGATTAATTAGGATAATTTTCCAAGGGGAACACGAACATGCGTAATACGTTGTTCGTGTTTTTTGTGCCGATTTTTATTGATAAAATGCTGTGCTCAAGGCAACTAAATTGAGCTTCGACTAATCTATCAATTTGGTCACGAAGTTATATTTTTGGTGAGAGATCCGTTTTAACGATGAATTGCAGCGACTGTAAAGAATTGATCGGTGCCCTGATGGACAACGAACTTGAGGTGACTCAGGCGGCGTTGGTTCGTGAGCACCTGGCTTTCTGTGCAGATTGTGCCGTCGTTTGCGAAGACCTGACCACGATCCTTGACGCCTGTAAAACCGGAGCCGACGAGATCGTCCCGCCAAATTCCAAGGCGCTGTGGCTGCGAATAAATAATATGATCGAGAGCGAGGCGAAGCCCGCTCCGGTGTTACCGCCGCAGCCCGCCCCGCGAAGTTGGGGCGTATCGATATTGAGATTTTCGGCAGCGGTTTTGGTGATCGCCGTGATCAGTTCGACGGTGACGTATTTTGCGCTGAAAAATTATATACAGCCACCGACCGAAGATTTTACGACCCGCTCGGCAGCGACGCAGACCACGTTTGAAAAGGTTTTGAGCAAGATCGGCCTGGTCGAAACGCCTCAGCAGGCACGCGAACGGCGGATGAAAGAGCGTCACACCGCGATCGAGTATTGGAACGCCCGTGTGATGGCTCGTCGGCCTCAGTGGGATCGCGTGACGCGTGAGGCGTTTGACCGGAATTTACAGGTCATCGATGAATCGGTAAATGATTACACCAAGATCTTGAACCAAGATCCCGAAGACGAGTTGTCTGGGGAGATGCTCGATGCGGTGATGAATGACAAGATGAATCTGCTGCGTGATTTTGCAGATCTATAAGTTTGACGATGCCCCTCCGACTGAGAAATGTTTTGGTTGTTAAAACTACGATGCTCCTGAGCGTAGTTTTTTTCTTTGCGCTTTTTGGCGGCGAGGCATCGGCACAAAAACGGTTTTCCAAAAACTATCCCGCAGGACAGAATGTCAGATTAAAGTTGATGAATCGCACCGGTACCGTAACCGTCGTGGGGTGGGACAAGGCACAGATCAACATCTCAGCCGAGCTTGAGGCACCGGCGGCCAACATCGTCCCGCAAAATCTATCCGGCTTGATCGACATCAACTTGCTCAGGGACAATCAGGGCCGCGAGATCGGCAATGTTAATTTTACGATCCGAGTGCCATATACCTCGATGGTCGATATCGAAACACGTATCGGCAACCTCAGCGTCACGAATATTCGCAGTGCTCTGGTGCGGGCACACATCACGAGCGAGGGTGCGATCACGCTCACAAATATCGAAGCTACCAATGTCGCCGCCGACAATACTATCGGCGATATATTCTTTGACGGGTTGATCAAAGAGAGCGGCACCTATCGCTTTTCTTCACAAAAAGGCAGTATCAATATCCGTATTCCTTTTACAGCTTCTTTCAAAATGGTCGCCACGGCACCATCAACCCGCAACATCTCGCTCGGTTCGTTTGCCAACGCAGACACAAATTATCTCGGTGACGGCCGGCGCGTTTTGGGTAAGGTTAACGGCGGCAGCGCAACGCTCACCGTTACCAATCAGCGCGGCACGATAGCTTTTCTAGGACGTTGATCGATCACGATTTTCGTTGACCTCACCTTTCAAAAGAGCGTAATCTAAACACGGTTCGCTTCTCTCGACCCTTGTATCAAATGAAAGCAAAAAAAATAGTAGTTTTGGCCGCGTTTGTCTTTCTGTTATCGCTGACCACCGCTCAAGCACAGGCAAAACGCACGATAACCAAGACAGAGGTCGTCGATTTTGGCGCAGGCGGGACCTTGACCGTAACGGGTGCTCCAACCGGGTCGGTAAGCATCGTCGGGGCACAAACTAAAGAGATCGAGATCGTAGCGACGATCGAGCTTGAAGCGCCAAATGCCGCCGGTCTCGATAAACTCGCCGAGGTGACGGGCTTTGTAACCGAAGCGGGAGCTTCGCGCGTCATCGTCACTAGCATCGGCACGCACGCAAAACAGCTATTAAAAAAATCGGGCAAAAAATTGCCAAAAGAATTGCTAGGTCTGCCGTTTCGGATAGATTATTTGATTCGCGTTCCGCTCTACACCGATCTTGAGATCGACGGCGGCATAGGCGATCTCGCGGTTGAAAATGTCGACGGATCGATGCGGATCAATTTTATCGAATCAAATGCTAAGGTCGGCATCATCAGCGGTTCGACCAATATCACCGTCGGTAAGGGTAACGTCGAAGTGGCGTTCGCCGCCAAAGGCTGGCGCAGCCGCCTCGTCAATGTTCAGGTTGCAAGTGGCGACCTCAATATTCATCTACCGCCAAATCTGAGTGCTGAGCTAGACGCTATCGTTTTGCGAAACGGCTCGATCGAAAATACGTTTCCTGATCTCAAGCCCCGGGACCGAAAGGTGCCCTTTACGGAACGGACAATCCTCGCCAAGGCGGGCGTCGGCGGCGTTTCGATAAAATTTGGCGTTGGGGACGGTATGATCCGGCTCGACAAACTCGCGCTGCCATAATGAGCGACGCGGATTCGGATTCTGTAAATAAAGGGTGATAAACTATCAACGTTTATCACCTTTTTTATGACTATTAAATCTGATATTTGGCTGCGAAAAATGGCCGAAGAGCAGCAGATGATCTCGCCGTTCCTCCCCGATCTGGTCCGTGAGGCCGATGGCAAACGGATCATTTCGGCCGGTTGTTCGAGCTATGGCTATGACATGCGTCTGGCGGACGACGGTTTTCGTATCTTTTCGTCGGTAAATGGCGATGAGATCGATCCAAAGCGGTTTGACGAAGCGGCATCGCTCATCGAGCCTCCGATCCGCACCGCCGAAGACGGAGCGAAATATTATCTCTTGCCGCCGCATCACTACGGCCTTGGTGTGACGGTCGAAACATTTAAAATGCCGCGAAACGTGACCGGCGTCGCACTTGGCAAGTCGACGTATGCGCGGGCGGGTTTGCTCGTAAATACGACGCCGCTCGAAGCGGGTTGGACGGGCCGTCTCGTCGTCGAGATCGCAAATCTCGCAAATCTCCCCTTGCGCGTTTACGTCAACGAAGGCATCGGGCAGATACTGTTTTTCGAATCCGACGAAGACTGCGGCGTAAGTTACGCTGACCGTGGTGGAAAATATCAAGGGCAATCAGGGCTGACGTTTGCCAAGGTTTGATAGCTCTCAATTCTGAAAACAAAAAAGCCGCTCTTGCGAAAAGCAAGGCGGCTTTTTGAGTCAATGGGTCCATTCATTTAGACGGTATCGTCAGTAGTAGTGTCATAGGTGACTGGAGCTACGTCCACCGATGCATCCATGCCTGTATCAACGGACGCGATCGAGGCGTCGTAGCCTCCGGCATCATAAGCCCCGCCTGACGCCACCGCCGAAGACGGATCGACATCATATGCCGTCGATGCAGGATCCGCAGCCGCCGCATAAGCGTCCGCCGAGCCTTGATATTCGGCGGCGTGTTCAAGACTGCTCTGGGCCGCATCCGGATTTCCCGCTTCGGCGTACCACTCTGCATTATCAGCAAAATACTCCGCGTTTTTTTCCTGATATACCGCATTATCAAGATTGTAGACATCCTGATCCGATTGGCCTGTATGATCGCTCCCACTAGCCTGATAATCGGCATCGCCCGTTGCGTATGCAGCATTCTGAGCGTCCTCTTTGGCGGCTTCGTAGTCGCCCGCCGCGATATGCTCGGCCTGCTGCTCACGATAATCCTCTGCGACCTCTTGCTTGTAGGCAGCATTTTCTAGATCCGATGAGTCGGATGCTCCGAGCATGCTGCCATCACCCGCCGCCCACGCTTCTGATTCGGCAACTTCGCGTGCCTCAGCCGCTGCCGCATAGTCACCCTGAGCAACAAATTCATCCGCATCTGCTTGAGCTTCTTTTGCCGCATCGGCATGAGCCTGCTGCTCTGCCGTATCGTCCGTCGCGTTTTCCGAACTTGCGAAACCGGTATCCGTTGTATCCGCTGCCGCATAGCCGGTGTCAGCAACCTGATAATCAGACGCAGTTTCATCTGTACTGGCTATAAATTCCGGTGTGCCCTCGCCCTCGGCGGTTGGAAATCCATCTTCGCCAACGGTGAACTCGATCGAGTTCGTCGACAGTTCCTCGTTGGTTGGCAGTCCGGCGTTCGCCTCGGACATTTCATCTGCCTCGCCGTCGACATCCGCGTCGGCCAGGACTGTTTCAAATTCGCCGTCGCCGTCCACGTCGAGATAGGCGGTGTCGATGGTGCCATCGCCATCAGTATCTTCGCCGGCGGCATCGACTTGGCCGTCACCGTCGGTGTCCATAACAATAACATCCAAATTGCCATCGCCGTCGGTATCGGCAGATACAGCGTCAATGCGTCCATCGCCGTCGGTGTCACCGGCGATCGTGTCGAGTTGGCCGTCACCGTCCGTGTCGGCGGCACCGGCATCCATCTTTCCATCGCCGTCGGTGTCGACGTAGGTTACCTCTGCCGTTTGCTCTTCTTCGCCAAAAATTGTCTCGACTATTTCCTCGGCCAGAGAGTTTTCCCCTGACTGTTCAGCCGCTTCTTCTTCCGTGATGATCACGGGTTCTTGTTCATTCACCATAATTTAGGTTCTCCTCTCTTAATTTTGCCGGCGGAGCGTTTGATGCTGCCGGTTTTGCCTTTCTGGTAACAACGGTCGATCTGCCGCATTTTGGATCAGGGCATTTGACCGACAATTTTTCCTTGCCTGCAAGGACTGACAGCGGTATGACCATCGGTGTTTCGCATGTCGAGCATTTGATCCTCAAAACATCTTTTGGCACGGCCGTTTTTGGCTGCGCGGGTGGAGCGGCACGCGCGATCGTTTCTTGGATCTGTTTCAACGAAGCTTTTAATTCCGGGCTCTCGGCAAACTGGGTCAGCAATTTTAGCCTCGGCCCGAGGTACGGAGTTGACGACGTGGTCAGCTCAGACAGGCGTAATAGATCGCCGTCATCGTCCATTTGCTGCTCGATCCAACTGTCGATATTGATCTGTTTGTAGATGAACGAAGATTTCAGCGACCACGACAGCAGCACGCGGCGTGCCACCTCTTCGCTGCCGACGGTAAGCAATCCGGCCCTATCCGCGGTGATCTCGGCTTGACGCGCCCATGCGAGCAGCGGCATCTCGAGGGCACCGCCAACCAGCGCGGTCGGACTGAGAATAGCGTTAAATATCCCTCCGGCCATAAATCCTTTTGCCGGACCTTGTTCGCCAAGGAAAAAGCGGATGACAGTTTTCCAGAGAGCATGCCCGGCCTTGCAATGTCCCATCTCACGGGCGAGCAGATACAACATATCGACGCCCTGAAAATTGCCCGCCAGCGCGGATCCGACAACAACAAACGAGTCTTTGTCGGTTCCGAACGTAAGACAATCCCACGGCCTTTCGCCGGAAAGAAAGACATCCGGCATGTGCGACATGCCTAAGATACGAGCGGCCCGAACTGCCTGAGCGTAAATATGCGGCATCTGTTTTTCGCCAAGCAGGACGCCGTTAAACGAAGCCTCGACCCACCGTCGCCCGACCTTTTCAGACACCGCTTTGGCGGCAGCGTTCAAAGGCTTCATGCGGCGGAGAGCATTCATCGCTTTAGCGTCGGCCGCCCATGCAAATGCAGCATTGTCCACCTGATAGCCAGGCACGAGAGGTTTCAGCCACTTACACTCTTTGCATATCACCAGTTTCTCGGGCAGGTTCTGTCCATTTCCGCCGCATGTTGAGCAGAAGCTCTGTTGAGCACCGACCGGTTGATAGATCGCATTCTGCGGCGGTGGCGGAACATTTCCGTGTGCCTGAGGAGCAGGATTTGGCTGAGGCGGTGGTTGGGGAGCGGGGGCAACGTTTGATGCCGCCGCCGATGCCATTCCAACGCCGCAATAGATACAGAACCGCGTGCCTTGAACGGGTTGTTGGTGTCCGTTTAGGCAGACCGGCATGTTTTGATTTTCTACAGTCATACCCAGTATCTATCAATAACCGTACGGACTTGACGATGCCATTGCCGAAAACAACACCCAGATCATATAGAGGACAACGTGGATGATCGACGATGCGATCCCGACCCACAACCCGACCTGTGCCATCCATTTGCCGCTCTCAGGCGAGCGGCCGTTTTTGATCGCGTCGAGTTCCATCCACCCAACAATGGCTGCGGGTACACCGGCGACCGGGCCGCAGCAAACAAGAGCAGCTATCGCAAGGACGAGAGCGATCGTGGCTTTTTGCCCACTCCCGCCGCCTGAGGTAGATACGGGTGCCTGATTGACGACAGGTGCGCCAACGGGCGGCTGCTGCCATTGCTGCTGCTGATTTGGCGGCGCTCCGATATGCGGAGCGGGCGCCAGAGAAGCCGAGCAGTTTAAGCAAAACGACGCTTCGGGTGGATTGAGCTGATTACAATTTGGACAAGCTTTGGTCATAAAAGTAAATAAATTTTCACTTGTGGGATCATTTCAAATAAACGAAATTGATCCACGATCAGATATGCGAAAAAATCCGCTCGATTCGGACATAATTATTAGACGACTTTTGTTAATATAGCCTAAGTCCCTTTTATTTGAAAGGTTTTTAACCGGTTCGGAATGATAAATATCCACAATTACATTGGCGGTGAATTGGTCGAGCCTGCTTCGGGGGCGTATCTCGATAATTTTGATCCATCGACCGGCGAGGTGTATTCGCTGATCGCGGATTCGGACGACCGAGATGTTCATCTGGCGGTCGAGGCGGCTAAGGCTGCGTTTCCGGCGTGGGCGGCAACATCGACCGAGGCGAGGCACGATATTTTGATGCGGCTTGTGGCATTGATCGAGCGCGACCTCGAACCGCTAGCCTTGGCGGAGAGCATCGATCAGGGCAAGCCTTTGACGCTTGCACGCACGGTCGATATTCCACGTGCGGTCTCAAATTTCAAATTTTACGCGACCGCTGCGATGCATACTCATAATGAGTCGCACGAAAACGTCGCTCAGGGGGCGATCAACTACACTTTGCGTCAGCCGCTCGGGGTTGTCGGCTGCATAAGCCCGTGGAATCTGCCGCTTTATCTCTTTACATGGAAAGTCGCCCCGGCGATCGCAGCCGGTTGCACCGTTGTCGCAAAACCCTCAGAAGTTACCCCAATGACGGCCTTTCTCCTCTCAAAACTCTGTATTGAGGCGGGTGTGCCCGCCGGAGTTTTAAACATCGTCCACGGGCTCGGGCCAAAGGTCGGCTCGGCGATGTCGTCGCACAAAGATATAAAAGCAATATCATTTACCGGCGGCACTAAGACCGGCGAAGAGATCGCACGCGTCGCGGCACCGATGTTCAAAAAGCTCTCGCTTGAACTTGGCGGCAAAAACCCGAATATTATCTTTGCCGACTGTAATTATGAGCAAATGTTGGCAACCACGATCCGCTCGTCGTTCTCCAATCAAGGTGAGATCTGTCTGTGCGGTTCGCGGATATTTGTCGAGCGGCCGCTGTATGAAAGATTCAAAAATGATTTTGTCGAGCGAGCTGCGGCACTAAAGGTCGGCGATCCGCTCGATGCCGACACAGATGTGGGTGCGGTTGTATCAAAGCCGCATTTTGAAAAAATAATGTCGTATATCGACTTGGCTAAACAAGAGGGCGGCAGTTTTTTGTGCGGCGGCGGGAGCGTGAATCCGCGATCCGCGATCCGCGATCCGCAATTAGGCGGTTGGTACATTCAGCCGACGGTCATCGAGGGATTGTCGTACGATTGCCGCACAAATCAGGAAGAGATATTCGGCCCGGTCGTGACGATAATGCCGTTCGACACCGAGGACGAAGTTTTAGCTTACGCAAACAGCGTCCGCTATGGCCTGTCGGCAAGTGTCTGGACCGAAAACCTTTCGCGTGCCCATCGCGTAGCAGCTAATCTCGAATCGGGTTTTGTTTGGGTAAATAGCTGGATGCTCCGTGACCTCAGAACCCTGTTCGGCGGCTACAAAGACAGCGGCATCGGCCGCGAAGGCGGGTTTGAGACATTGAGATTTTTTACGGAAGAGAAAAATGTTTGTATCAAGTTGTAGGTGGATAGCTATGAAATTATTTTGCACTTTATTGATGTCGTTAGTATTGTTTTCGACCGTTCCGGCGCAGATGCAATTGCCGTACGAGTCGGCGATGTCGCGGTTTTTGCGTTATATCAAGATCGACACACAGTCGGCTGAGGATGCGGGAAAATTTCCCAGTACGGAAAAGCAGCTTGTGCTGGCGAAATTGCTCGAAAAAGAGTTGATAGCGCTCGGCGTTCAAAATGTTCGGGTCAGCGAGCACGGTATTGTTTATGGTATGGTCCCCGGAAATCTGCCGGATAACTCAAAGGTGCCGACGATCGGCTTTATCGCCCACATGGACACATCGCCCGCCGTTTCGGGAGCAAACGTAAGGGCTATGATCCACAAGAATTACCAGGGCGGCGACATCGTGCTGCCTGACGACAAGACCCAGGTCATCACCGTAAAGCAAAATCCTGACCTTAAAAATCTGATCGGTGACGACATCGTCACTGCCGGCGGCACGACACTGCTTGGCTCGGACGACAAAGCGGGCTGTGCCGAGATAATGACCATGATCGACACGCTCAAGCAAAATCCGCAGATCAAGCACGGAAATATCGCGATAGCATTTACGCCTGACGAAGAGGTCGGCGGCCCGATGGACGAGTTTGACATCAAGGGCTGGGGAGCTAGGTTTGCCTACACCGTCGATGGCGAGCAGCTTGGCGATATCTCAAATGAGACTTGGTCAGCACGAACAGCGACCGTTACATTTCGCGGTGCGTCAACGCATCCCGGCACGGCTAAGGGCATTATGGTCAATTCCGCATACGCCGCCGGGGCGTTTCTCGCACAGTTTGCCAATTATCCATATCGTCCCGAAACGACCGACGGACGCGTCGGTTTTCTGCATCCGTATATCGGCACGCTCGATGTCGAGACCTCGACCGTAAAGATATTGCTCAGAGACTTTGACCTGAGCGGCATTGCAGCAAAAGAAAAGACCATCAAAGCAATGGTCGCCGCAACGCAGAAAAAGTTTCCCAAGGTCAAGATCGAATACGCCAGCGTGCTCGGCTATCTCAACATGAAAGAGGTGCTAAAAGATTATCCGCAGCTTACCGATTACGCCATCGAGGCGGCAAAACGTGCGGGCGTAACGGCATCGCTCCGCCCAATACGCGGCGGTACTGACGGTTCACGTCTTACGGCTCGCGGGCTGCCGACGCCAAATCTATTCACCGGCGGGCATAATTTCCACGGCAAGCTCGAATTTAATTCGCGTAAAGGTTTGGAAAAATCAACCGAGACACTCGTGCATCTTGTGCAGATCTGGGCCGAAAAGTCGAAATAGAATTTGCCACCGATATCACAGATAAAAACGGATAAGAAAACTAATTCTTATCCGTTTTTTCTGTGTGATCTGTGGCTAATTTTCTTTGTAGAGTTCTGGGAACCGTTTTTTCAGATCGGCGACCTTTGGTTTGTCGTTGATGACGATGTACGGTTCGTCAGGATGATGTTTTAAATAGTCCTGATGATATGCCTCAGCCTGAAAAAATTTCACGAGCGGCACGACTTGTGTGACGACCGGCTTTGGAAAGCTCTTTGCCGCGTCGATCGCCTTGATAAAATCTTCGGCGAGCTTTTTCTGCTCATCATTTACATAAAATATTGCTGAACGGTACTGCGTACCGGTGTCAGGCCCTTGGCGGTTTAGCTCGGTCGGATCGTGAGCGACCGAGAAAAATATGGTTAAAAGCTGTGAGTAAGTGACTTTCGTCGGGTCAAAAGTAACCTGGACCGATTCGGCGTGCTGGGTCTTGCCAGCACTCACGGCATCGTAATTTGCGGTCCTAGCATCACCGCCCGCGTAGCCCGAACGCGAATCGGTAACGCCATTGACGTGCTCAAAAACCGCCTCGACGCCCCAAAAACATCCTCCCGCAAACACGGCTGTCTGCAAGCCTTTTGCCTCGGTATTTTCAGTAGTGGGCTGTGTCGGAGCGATGTCACGAAGGTCCGGTGTTTTGCTCGTCACGGTGTTACACGCGAGCAGCGTGCTCATCAAAACAAACGACAAAAATTGAAAAATAAAAGCTGTCATATTTCCTCTGCTTATGAATTCGCCCGTTCGTTTCAAATCGGATTCAAACTCTAATATACTCAAACTAGAATAACAGGTCAGCAAGCTATTAGATGTCGCCGCGGGCTGAGAATATTCCGCATTTATCAAAAGATGGCAGACCAAGATCAGATAAATTCATCCAAAGCCCCCGAACCCGTCGGCTTATACCCGCACGCCCGCCGCGTGGGTAATTTGTTGTTTCTCTCCGGCGTCGGCCCAAGGGAAAGGGGAACAAAAGTGATTCCGGGCGTCGAGCTTAATGAAGCGGGTGAGATCGTTTCATATGACATCGAAACACAGTGCCGGTCGGTGTTTCAGAACGTTAGATATATCGTTGAGGATGCGGGTTCATCTTGGGACAGGATCGTCGATGTGACCGTTTATCTGACAAACATGAAAGACGATTTTGCGACGTATAACCGCATATACGCTGAGTATTTCGCCGACAATCAACCTTGCCGGACGACCGTCGAGATCAACAAGCTGCCGACACCGATAGCGATCGAGCTAAAGGTGATAGCTACGGTTGAATAGTATGTACAACAAATACAAATACTCGCTGATCGCGACGATCTTGACCGTGATGACGGCATTTGCCTGTCAAACGGGCCGCACACAGCCAGCGACGGCGGCATCGGAACCGCCGGTTGTGGCGACCTATGAATGGACGCAACTGACCGAGCACGCCGAGTTTCCTACGGGTTACAACTATCCTGTCTATGTTGCACAGGGCAAGATGTGGGCGATGCATGCCGAAAACATTTGGTCGTCAACAGACGGCAAGAAATGGGTCAAGTCAGAGCTTCCGACGATCCGTAAGAATGTTTACCAATCCGAGTACGTGCAATTCAAAGACTCGATCTACGCGCTCGGCGACAACTCCGGTAATTACGAAAAGATGCGGTTTAGCCCAAAGATCCGGCGAACGACAGATTTTAAGAAATGGGAAACATTGTCGGGAACGTCAAACCTGCCCGGACGGATATTTTACGGCTTAGTGGTGTTTAAGGACAAGATCTGGCTCTTGGGCGGTTTTGACGGAACGACGTATCACAACGATATATGGAGTTCGGCGGACGGTGTAACGTGGACACGTGTCGTAAAAAATGCGGCGTGGTCGCCGCGAAATATTGGTACTATAACTGTTTTTAACGACAAGATATTGATCATAGGCGGCGGCACGATCGATGGTACACCAAACAGCAACCCCGATTCGGACAAAGAAATATGGACGTCGGCGGATGGCGTTACCTGGAGCAAGGTCGCATCGGATCTTCAAAAACGCGCCGGCGGGTCACCGGTTGTCTTTGACAGCAAATTGTGGCTCGTGGGGGCAAATCGAGATGGCAGTTTTGCCCGGTCCTCGCTGGTTTCTGAGGATGGGATAAGTTGGAAAGAGGAATCGGCTCCGTGGAGCCCGCGTGGCGGCGCCGCCGCTTGGGTGTTTGATGGAAAGTTGTATATGACCGGCGGAAAGTATTCGATCACCGAAAATGGCCAGATACGGTTTATCTACAGCAACGATGTCTGGGTAATGAGCAAGAAATAGTTTTATTCATATAGGAGCAATAATGATACAAACAAAGGGTTACGCAACACATGATTCAAACGCAAAATTTTCAGAGTGGGCATTTGAACGCCGCGATGTCGGGCCAAACGATATTTTGATCGACATCGCGTACGCAGGCATTTGTCATTCGGATATTCATCAGGCTAGGGCCGAGTGGGAGCCGCTGATACCGTCAATTTATCCAATGGTGCCGGGGCATGAGATCGTCGGCCGGGTCTCGCAAGTCGGGGCAAACGTCACAAAATTTGCCGTTGGCGATGTCGCTGGCATCGGCTGCTTTATTGATAGTTGCCGCGAATGTCCGGCCTGTCACGGCGGCGTAGAACAATATTGCATTAAGGGCAGCGCCCAGACGTATAACAGCACCGAGATGGACCGCGTTACGCCTACCTACGGCGGTTACTCAAAGCAATATGTGATCGACGAACAATACGCCCTCAAGGTAAATGCTGCCGGCGATCTGTCGGGCATTGCTCCTTTGCTTTGCGCAGGTATCACGACATATTCGCCGCTCAAACGTTGGGGCGTTGGGCCAGGCAAGAGAGTCGCCATTGCCGGTCTGGGCGGGCTTGGCCATATGGGGGTAAAACTTGCGGTTGCGATGGGAGCCGAGGTTGCCGTGCTGAGTACCTCGCCGTCAAAAGAAGCTGACGCTCGTGCTCTTGGTGCGACCGAATTTGTGAATGTTCGGGACCAAGATGCGGTCAAGGCCGCGACCGGCAGCTTTGACTTTTTGCTTGATACGATCTCTGCAACTCACGATTACGGTACCTATCTTGGCATGTTGACGCTAAACGGCGTGATGGTCATCGTCGGCGTGCCTACCGAACCATCGGCTCTAAATGCGTTCTCACTTATTGGCGGCAACAAGGTGCTGGCCGGTTCGCTGATCGGCGGCATTCCCGAGACGCAGGAAATGCTCGATTTCTGCGCCGAGCATAATGTCGTGTCAGATGTCGAGATCATTACGCCCGACCAGATCGAAACGGCGTACGACCGCACGGTCAAGGCTGACGTGCGTTATCGCTTCGTCATCGACATGAAAAATGCTTAAATGAGACACGTTGCCTTGCTCCGCGGCATTAATGTTACGGGCAAGAACATGATCAAGATGGAAACGCTCCGGGCGACATTTGAGTCGCTCGGATTTAAGAATGTCACGAGCTACATCAACAGCGGCAACCTGGCCTTTGATGTCCGTAGCCCGAGTGTCAATAGCTCGCACGTAAGTAAGGGCTCAACGTTTGAAGGCAAACTTGTAACAAAGATCGAAGCTGCGATCAAAAAAGGCTTTGGCCTGAGCATTTCGGTCATGGTTCGTGAACAAGATCAAATTACAGAGGTGCTGGCAAATGACCCATTCGATGGTCAGTACGAAACGCACAAACAAATGCACGTTCTTTTCATGCGCGAAGAAATGCCCGCCGATAAACAAGCCGCTCTTGCCGAACAGCAGACGGACCGGGAAAAGTTCGCGGTCAAAGGACGCGAGATATACGCACTGCTGCTCGACGGCGTAGCCGAAAGCGCGGTGTTCCGCAAGAACTATATTGAAGGAAAATTAAAGACACCGATAACCGGCCGCAATTGGCGAACGGTGCAGAAACTCCATGAATTATGAACAGCACATGCGATATGAACGGTCATCAATCATAGGCCGGAGTTCAGGTCTCTCAATAGGCCTTCAACTTCGTTGAGGGCTGGCCGGTAAGTTAAAAAGAACCCTATCTCCGTCATGACAATTGAGATCGCCTCAAAAATAATTAACGACTCGATGAGCGAAAATGTCCAATGCCAGACTTTTATCGATGGCGGATCAAAGCTGCCGAAGGCATAAAAGATCGCGGGTACGGAAAGCGGCATTACTGCATACATTAAGATCCGTGTGCGAAGACTGACGAACATGTTTAGCAGCTCCTGCGGGATCGCCCATGTCGTGCAAACAATCAAAAAAAGTCACCAGATCATAGCGGTTACCCGGAAAGTCTTTTGAACTCGCGACCTCAAAACTGACGCGGTCGCTGACGCCCGCCTGCTCAGCTTTTGTCCGGGCGGCCTCGATCGACTTGTCATGATAATCAAACCCGACAAACGTTGAGTTTGGATAAGCCTCGGCCATCAAGATCGTCGAGGCCCCATGTCCGCAACCAACATCCGCTACCTTGCCGCCAGCTTTAAGCTTTTCATCGATACCCGTAAGTGAAGGTATCCACGACGATACAAGATTTGCCGCGTAACCGGGCCGGAAAAATAGCTCTGTGCCGCGAAACAGGTCTTGGTGGTGCTCGTGCCAGCCGAGCCCGTCGCCCGTCCTAAATCGTTCGACCATTTTGGGAACTGCCTTGAGAGCAGCATTTGCGAGGATAAACGCACCCGGCAGATAAGCTGCACTGTTCTCATCAGTCAGAACAAACGCCTGTTCGTCGGTGAGGTAAAATTTGCCCGTCGCCGCGTCATATTCGACATAGCCGCTCGCCGCCTGGGCGTTCAACCATTCGCGGACATAGCGTTCATTTGTATCGGTCATAGCCGCAAGCTGCTCAGAATTAACGGGTTCCGCAGCAGCGGCCATGGCTTTATACAAACCCAACTCCGCTCCGATCACAACCGATCCGGAATGAATGGTGGCTCCCAGATCACCCACAAACCTGCCTAGTAGTTGATTCAGTTTTTCTTCGTTGATGTTCATATTTGCTCCATTTTGACCATCGCCAACGTCAGGGTATCTGCGAGATACGCCCACCGCTATTTTAATATGCTGTTTTCGGGATATAATAGCGCCATCCATCTTAGGGTTAAAGCCGCTATGGGTATCCGCAGACCGTTCAATTTCAAACAATGGATCGATGAGCACCGGCATCTGCTCAAGCCGCCCGTCGGGAATCAGTGTGTCTATGACGACGAGGATTTTATCGTGATGGTCGTTGGCGGGCCGAATTCGCGCAAAGACTATCATTGGGACGAGGGCGAAGAGCTTTTTTACCAGCTTGAGGGCGATATCAAGGTGCAGATCCAAGAGGACGGCAAGCCCGTCGAGGTTGCTATCCGAGAGGGCGAGATGTTCCTGTTACCGCCGCGAATCCCTCACAACCCGATTCGCGGAGCGAACACAGTCGGTCTAGTCATCGAACGCAAACGCCGTGAGGGCGAGCTTGACGGCCTGCTCTGGTTCTGCGAAAACTGCAACGAAAAGCTGTACGAAGAGTATTTTCAGCTCGACGATATAACCACCCAATTCCAGGGCGTCTTCAAAAGATTTTACGGTGACGAGGGTTTACGCACCTGCAAAGCGTGTGACGCTGTGATGGAACCGCCAAAATAGCCCGAATGTAAATTTTTGTAAAACTAAGTCTTTCACCCTGCGTATTAGTTGCGTATTCAGCGTGACTGTCCTAAATTGATAGCGTTCCAATAACATTTGGCTATTTTTCGTAAATGTAGCCGACATAACTGTATTTCTTTCTAGAGGATATAAAGATCATGAAAATTCTTCGTGCGACTTGGAGTATTTGCGTTTGCTTGTTGCTACTATTGGTTACCGTTTCTTTTGCAGTGGCTCAGGAGAAGCCAAAAGATAAGTCCAAAGATAAGGCCAAAGCCGTTGCGTCTCCTACGCCGGCCCCGGCTCCAAAAAAGACGCTCCAAGGCGCGATGGCAAATTTGCGTTTTCGCGAGATCGGCCCGGCGACGATGGGCGGCCGTGTAAATGACATCGAGGTCTCGCTACAAGACACGCGTGTGATCTACGCCGCGATGGCAGGGGCAGGGATCATGAAATCCGTCAACGGTGGCACGACCTGGACGCCGATTTTCGACAAAGAAGCAGTGCCAAGTGTTGGTGACGTTGCGATCGCGCCGTCAAATCCTCAGATCGTCTGGGCGGGAACGGGCGAATCTAACAATCGCCAAAGTTCGTCATGGGGCAACGGTGTCTATAAATCAATGGACGCGGGAAAGACCTGGAAAAATATGGGTCTGCCCGAAACGCATCACATCGCCCGCGTTGTTATTCATCCCACAAATCCGGATATCGTCTGGGTCGCCGCCGTCGGCAAACTTTGGAGTTCGAGCCCGGAGCGAGGTGTTTTTAAGACGACTGACGGCGGTAAGACATGGACGCATACACTCAAGGTCAATGACGATACCGGGGCAACCGAGCTTGTGATCGATACCGAAAGCCCGACTATCCTTTATGCTGCGATGTATCAGCGGCGTAGAACGGTCTTTGGCTTTAACGGCAGCGGCGAGGGCAGCGCTCTTTATAAATCTATCGACGGTGGCGATACCTGGACAAAGATAACAAAGGGTATGCCGTACGATACCGAAAATGCCCCGACGCCGCGTCCCGACGGATTGACCGAAACCGGACGTAATTCGATAGCGATCTACGCAAAGGATACAAATATTGTTTACGCGACGATCGAACACGCCAACGGCGGCGTCTATCGTTCGACGGATAAGGGCGAAACTTGGACCAAAATGGCGGAGATCGCTGCTGTTCCGCGTCCGATGTATTTTTCAAAGCTTAAGGTCGATCCGAACAACGACCAACGATTGTGGCTTGCAGGTGTTGCGATGCAGTATTCGGAGGATGGCGGTAAGACGTGGAGCGGCAATTTTTCGCGTGCTCCGCACGCAGACACACACGGCATCTGGATCAATCCAAATGACTCAAATCATATAATTCAAGGCAACGATGGCGGCATCAACATCTCGTATGACCGCGGCCGCACTTGGGACTACGCCAATACCGTGCCGCTGGGGCAGTTTTATGAGGTCGGTGCCGACAACAGCGTGCCGTACAAGGTTTGCGGCGGGCTGCAGGACAATAATACGTGGTGCGGACCAAGTGCGACCACCAATCCTCAAGGCATTTCGAACAGCGACTGGTACACAGTCGGTGGCGGCGATGGATTTTTTGCCCAGCCGGATCCGAATGACCCGGACATCGTTTATGGCGAATCGCAGGATGGGAATCTGTTCCGCCGCAACGTAAAAACGGGTGAAAACAAGTCGATCCGCCCGCGCGAAGAAGAAGGTGAAAAGAACTATAGATTTCAGTGGAATTCGCCGGTGCTTATCTCTTCGTACGACCCTAATACGATCTATTACGGCGGCAACTTTATGTTCAAATCGACCAATCGCGGTGATAGCTGGACCAAGATCGGCGGTGTAGATCTGACCACGAATGTTGACCGTAACGCCATGCAGATCATGGGTAAGGCACCCGACAAAAACTCGCGTTCGCGTCACGACGGCGTCCAGCAATACCCCGCGATAACCACGATTTCTGAGTCGCCGGTCAACAAAAACGTTCTGTGGGCGGGAACCGACGATGGAAATTTACAGGTCACCAGAGACTCACAAACGTGGAAAAATGTCGTTGATAAAGTCCCGGGGTTGCCAAAGGGAACTTATGTCAGCCGTGTCGTAGCATCGCGTGAAAACGAAGCGACAGCGTACGTGACGTTCGACGGCCACCGAATGGGCGATTTCAAGGTCTATGTCTATATGACGTCTGATTACGGCGAAACGTGGCGTTCGATCGCTTCGAACCTGCCGCAAAATAATGGCATTGTCAGCGTGATCCGCGAACACCCGCGCAACACTAACTTGTTGTTCGTCGGCACCGAATTCGGCCTTTTTGCTTCTACTGACCGCGGCGGCAGTTGGACGCAGATCAAGCAAAATCTGCCGACGGTGCCGGTTGACGACATCCTGATCCACCCGCGTGACAACGACCTGATCCTCGCAACGCACGGCCGCTCGATCTGGATCATGGATGACATTACTCCGCTCCAACAGTTGAACGACACGGTGCTAAACGAGAGTATCTACCTCTTTGACACCCGTCGGGCGATAAACTGGAGAACCTGGAGCAACAAACCGCTCACGTCGGACAAGGCGTTTTATGGCCAGAATCCGCCGAACGGTGCGATGATCAATTTTTATCTCAAAGAACCCCTTGCTTCGGGCCAAAACATCACGATCACGATCGCTGACGCGACAGGACAGGTGGTGAGAACACAAAATTGCACGCGGCCATTGCCCGCACCCGCTACGCCTCCGGCAATTCCCGGTTTTGGCGGTGGCGGCGGCGGATTTGGTGGTTTTGGCGGCGGCGGCGGGCAGCTTTGCACGGCCGGCGAGGGCATTAACCGCTGGGTCTGGGATATGAGAGCACGACCAACCGGAGCTGGCCCAGGAGCTGGTGGCCCCGGCGGCGGCGGTGGTGGTGGATTTGGCGGATTTGGTGCGGGAGCAGGTTTTCGCGTAGATCCGGGAATGTACACGGTCAAGATCAAGATGGGCGATAAGGAGATGTCAAAATCCTTTGAGGTGATCGAAGATCCACGCGTTCAGTTCTCTGCCGAGGACCGCGCCAAAAAGAAAGCGGCGTTGGCCAAACTACTTCCGATCGTAACACGCGGCACACTGGCCCAGCAGCAGATCGCCGCTCTGCGTACGAACGTAAACACTGCTCTCGAGGCATGGCGGCGACCGGGTGCGAACGTTCCGCAGAACGTCCGCACAGCGGGCGAGGAACTGCTCAAAAAGATCGATGCTGCATACATCAATTGGGGAACGCCACCTTCACTTGTGAGTACTATCAGCCAGGCTGGTCCGCCGCTTGTTGAACTGCCGACGCCGCTCAGTCAGCGCGCTGCTCAGTTAATGGGCGGGATCGACGGTACGTCTGCGGCTCCAACTGCGTGGGAGTTATCTCAGATCGACATTCTCGCGACGCGGATACCGGCAGCGGCAGATGAGGTTCGAAACCTGATCACCGTTGACCTTGCGGCCCTTAATGCGATGATGATCGAGGCCAAGATCCCTCATATCCCGGTGCCGACCGGAGCAGGTGGTGGAGGTCCGGGTGGAACGCGTCCGCCTGAAGAAGACAGATAACTATTAATGTAAAATGACCTAACCCATACGCCGGAAAGTAACATAGTTTGCTTTCCGGCCTTTTTATTTCGAAAGGGCATTGGTGATTTTGGAGTATCGCCTACAAGTGCCAAAATGTATTAAATGTTCAAGATAGACGTTCACACACATATCCTGCCGAGGGATATCCCAAAGTGGAAAGACAGCTTTGGCTACGGCGGCTTTATCGGCCTAGACCATTACAAGCCGTGCTGTGCGCGTATGGTGCGCGATGACGGGACGCAATTTCGCAATGTCGAAGAAAACTGCTGGGATCCCGAAAAGCGTATCGAGGAATGCGACGCGTCTGGTGTTGATATACAGGTGCTCTCAACCGTACCGGTGATGTTCAACTACTGGGCAAAACCCGATGACGGAGCCGAGGCCGCAAGGTTTCTAAATGATCACATCGCGGACATCGTTAATCGTTTCCCCAAGCGTTTTCTGGGTCTAGGTACGGTGCCGTTGCAGGATACAGCTCTCGCCGTTCACGAGTTGCAACGCTGCAAAGACATCGGTTTGGCCGGTGTTCAGATCGGGACAAACGTCAATCAAGTAAATCTTGGTGAACCGCAGTTTTTGGAGTTTTTTGCGGCCTGTCAAGAATCGGGAATGGCGGTCTTTGTTCACCCATGGGAAATGGCGGGCGAGAAAGATATGCAGAAATACTGGCTGCCTTGGCTTGTCGGTATGCCTGCCGAGGTGTCCAGGGCGATCTGTTCGCTCATTTTTTCAGGTGTGCTTGAGCGGCTGCATGATTTGCGTATTTGTTTCGCTCACGGCGGCGGAGCGTTTCCGGCAACCATTGGCCGCATCGAACATGGTTTCAACGTTCGGCCTGATCTATTCCAAGACAATCTGCACAGCCCACGAAAGTATTTGGATCGGATGTATTTCGATTCGCTCGTACATGAACCCGCCATGCTTGAGTATCTGATCAACCTAGTCGGAGCGGATCAAATAATGCTCGGGACTGATTATCCGTTCCCGTTAGGCGAGCTTGAGCCGGGTAAATTGATAGAAACAACTCCGTATGACGATGAAACAAAGGCGAAATTACTACATTTGTCAGCTTTGACGTGGTTAGGGCTTAATAAAAATGACTTGACTAGCTAGTCTGACTAGATATAGTATCGAAATCATGAAAGTCAGTGTTTATGAAGCAAAATCAAAGCTGAGCCAGATGATAAACAAGGCCATCGAGGGCGAAGAGGTGGTTATTACCCGAAATGGAACCGAAGTCGTAAAACTCATGCCGGTCAGTAAGAAGAAACGCAACTGGATAGGGATGTACGAGGGACAAATAAAAATACACGACAATTTCGATGATCCGCTCCCGGAATTTGAGGAATACATGTGAGCATCCTAATAGACACTCATGTGTTCCTGTGGGCCGCTAATTCGGAGGGCCGACTCTCGCGGAGTGCCCGTGAGTTGCTTGATGACCCCGAGATCCCGATCTTTTTCTCGGTAGCCAGCGCATGGGAGATAGCGATCAAATGGTCAAAGGGCAGACTCGATCTTCCGGCGAAACCCGTCGAGATGATAAAGAACACTATCGAGAGTGCTGGGCTGTCGCAATTGCCGATCACAATGCGCGACGCATGTGCTGTTAATGACCTGCCATTTCACCACAAGGACCCGTTTGACCGGCTGCTTGTGGCTCAAGCTCGAACTAACGGTCTGCGATTGATGACCGCTGATCCGATACTTGAGCGATACGACGTAGATGTGATCGCACTTTGGTTGAATGACGATGATGAATAGTGATATGAAAAGCGCGGCCGCTGAGATGGATGCTGCAGATGGTTTGAGCGGATTCCGAGCCAGGTTTTATTTTCCTGAGGCGGCCGATGGTGTCGAGGCGTTGTACTTTACCGGTAACTCACTTGGGTTGATGCCTAAAAAAGCGCGCGAATATGTTGGCCAAGAGCTCGACGATTGGCAGCGGCTGGCTGTCGAGGGACACCTCAACGCAAGAAATCCGTGGCTGCCGTATCACGAATTTCTGACTGAGCCAATGGCACGCGTAGTTGGGGCTTTGCCGTCCGAGACCGTCGTCATGAACGCTCTGACGGTCAATCTGCACCTGATGCTGGTATCGTTTTACCGGCCGTCCGGCGAGCGTCACAAGATCGTTATTGAAAAAGGAGCGTTTCCGTCAGATCACTATGCGGTAGAGTCGCAGATCAAGTTTCATGGCCTCGATTCGGAGACGTCTCTGATCGAAATTGGGCCTCGCGACGGCGAGTCAACCTTACGAACCGAAGACATCATCGAAATCATTGAATCTCAAGGTGCGTCGGTCGCCCTCATCATGCTTGGCGGTGTGAATTATTACACCGGACAGGCGTTCGATATGAGATCGATCACGGAAGCAGGGCATCGAGCAGGTGCTGTCGTCGGGTTTGACCTTGCTCACGCGGCCGGAAACCTCGAATTGCGGATGCACGATTGGGATGTCGATTTTGCTTGTTGGTGTTCGTACAAATATTTGAACGGCGGCCCCGGAGCTGTCGGGGGGGTGTTTGTCCACGAACGCCATGCGAATTCATTTGACCTGCCGAGATTTGCCGGTTGGTGGGGTAATAATAAGCAAGAACGGTTTTTAATGGGGCCGGATTTTCACTGTTTGACCGGAGCCGAGGGCTGGCAGCTCTCTAATCCGCCGATCTTGCAAATGGCCGCACTTAGAGCGTCGCTTGAGATTTTTGATGAGGCTACGATGCCCGCGCTCCGGGCCAAAAGTGAAAAGCTAACGGGATATCTCGAATACTTGATAAGGGAGATCAACGACCCTCGAATATCCATCGTAACGCCAAGCGACCCGCAGTCACGCGGTTGCCAACTTTCCATCCGCGTCGGCGATAAGAGTATTCACGAACGAATTACTGCCCGGGGCGTAATAGCCGATTGGCGTGAGCCCGATGTTATTCGCGTCGCCCCCGTACCGCTGTATAATAGTTTTGCGGATGTTTGTCGTTTTACTGAGATACTTAGGTCCGCCTTGAACTAGTTAAGGTCAGCAGCAACCTAGCCTGGTGCTTAGGCGAAAGTGTGAGGGGGGCAATATGATCCGAGCAAAGATCAACGGAATCGAGGGTGAGTTCGCCGAAGGGGCTTCTGTGTTGGAGGCGGCTCGTGAGATGGGATCGGGTGTTCCGACGCTCTGTGATGACAAGCGTCTGGACCCGGTTGGTGCCTGCCGAATGTGCTTGGTCGAGATAATGGGCCGAACCCACGCGACCGTTTCGTGCACTACCATTCTGGCTGATGGGATGGAGATCGAAACCCACACCGAACCGATCGAATCGGCCCGAAAATGGAATTTGAGAATGCTCGCGCGCAATTATCCTGCAGACGCCTTTACAAAGTATCCTGACAAACCATTTCACAAACTCGCCATCGATTACGGCCTGACGGCAGCTGATTTTCACGGTGACCATTCGATCGCGGCAGATCCCTCGCACACATATATCGATGTCGATATGTCGCGGTGCATCAACTGTTACGCCTGCTCCCGTATTTGCGCCGACGTGCAGGGCCAGTTTGTATGGCACGTGCTTGGACGCGGCGAAGATTCGCACATCATGCCGGACTCGTTCGGAGCGTTTGGCGATAGTACTTGCGTCTCGTGCGGTGCTTGCGCGGACGCCTGTCCGACTGGAGCTTTGGAAGACAAGACGGTTATAGAGCGAGGATTTCCGACCGCGTGGACAAAGACGACCTGTCCGTATTGCGGAACGGGCTGCGAAATGAATGTCGGTACGCGCGACGACCGCGTCGTGCAAGTCAAACCGGTGATGGACGCTCCTGTAAATTACGGCCATCTCTGCGTGAAAGGACGGTACGCATTCGATTTTGTCGATGCCGACGACCGCGTGACGGAACCGATGATCCGTGAAGGCGGCGATTGGCGAATCGTTTCATGGGACGAAGCGATCCAATACACAGCTGACAAACTAAAGGCGATAGACGCCGAATTTGGTAAAGAGAGCATCGCCGTTCTCGGGTCAGCTCGAGCGACGAATGAAGAAAACTATCTCGCTCAGAAATTCACTCGTGTTGTGCTCGCAACCAACAACGTCGATTGCTGTGCTCGCGTTTGCCACACGCCGTCGGCGGCGGCGATGAAGATGATGATCGGCACGGGAGCGATGACGAATTCGTTCGACGATATCGAAAAGGCGCGGACGATCATCCTCTGCGGAGCAAATCCGAGCGAAAATCATCCGATCCCCGGAGCGCGTGTTAAGCAGGCTGTTATCAAAAACGGCACCAAGTTGATCGTCATCGATCCGCGAAAGACTGAGCTGACAAAATATGCTGATGTTCATCTACAGTTGCGGCCGGGCACGAACATTTTGATGTTCAACGCGATCGCCCACGCGATCATTGACGAAGGGTTAACGGATCCAGAGTTTATATCGACGCGCGTTGACGAATTCGAAGAGTTCAAATCATTCGTTGCGGAATATTCGCCCGAAGCTGTCGCCGAGCGATGCGGTGTCGATGCCGAACTCATTCGCAAGGCTGCACGTATCTACGCGACCGACACTCCGTCGATGGCGATGCACGGGCTTGGTATGACCGAGCACCTGCAGGGAACTGAGGGCGTTATGACGATCGTCAATCTCGCACTGTTGACCGGCAATATAGGCAAGGCCGGAGCGGGCGTGAATCCGCTTCGCGGGCAAAACAATGTCCAGGGCTCTGCCCACATGGGCTGTGATCCGGGAATTCTCACTGGCTCGATCACGATCGAAGCGGGACGGGAACTTTTTGAAAGCGTTTGGAAAACTCCGGTCCCGACGGCGTCGGGATTAAATCAGTTACAAATGATCGATGCCGCCCGCGACGGCAAACTCAAAGCTTTGTGGACGATCGGGTATGACGTATTTCTGTCTAATGCCAACGCTCACGAAACGGCCAAAGCATTTGCGAACATGGATCTCGTTATCATTCAGGATTTCTTTATGAACGAGACCGCCAAGCGGTTTGGTCACGTATTTTTCCCGGCGGTTACTTCGTTTGAAAAAGATGGCACTTTTATGAATGGGGAGCGCCGTGTGCAGCGCATTCGCGGTGCTGTTAGCCCACGCGGGAATTCTCGTTCGGATTGGGAGATCATATGCGATCTGGCCGCGGCGATGGGATTTGGGAAAGATTTTGCCTTTAATTCCGCAGAGGAGATCTGGGACGAGGTCCGAGCCGTCTGGCCTCCTGGATATGGCATCACCTATGAGCGGATCGAAAAGGCCGGAATTCAGTGGCCGTGTCCGGATGTCGATCATCCGGGAACCGAGATATTGCATGGCGAATCTTTCTCGAACGGCACCAAAGCAGCATTGCGGCGAATAAAATTCCGGGCGACGAAAGAGGCCGTATCGGAAGATTTCCCATTCCTGTTGACTACGGGTCGCGTGCTCGAACACTTTAACGCCGGCACAATGACAATGCGGACGCCGAACCACGAACTGCGACAGACCGACCTGCTTATGGTCTCGAAAGCAGATTCTGTGAGGTTATCGATAGCGTCGGGCGAAAAGGTTAGGCTAAGGAGCAACTATGGCGAGGCGGTGCTGCCGGTCGAGATCACGGATAAGGTGAAAAGCGGCGAGCTATTTGCGTCGTTCCACGATCCGGCCGTATTTCTAAATTACGCGACCGGCCCGACGCGTGATCGTTTTACACAAGCTCCGGAATTTAAGGTCACGGCGGTCAGCATCGAAAAACTGGACACTGAGATCGCGAATAATTAATGTCAAAACAAAGGGTAACTATCATTGGTGCCGGCCTTGCTGGCGCGCTGCTTGCGATAAATCTTGCAAAACGCGGGATCGACGTCACCGTCTATGAATCACGTGGAGATATGCGGCAACAGGAAGTCGCAGCCGGACGTTCGATTAACCTTGCTCTGTCAGATCGAGGCATTGCTGCCCTGCGAGATGTCGGAATGGACGAGTATATGCTCGCCGAGGCGGTGCCGATGCGTGGGCGGATGATCCACACGGTGACGGGAGAGCAAAAGCTGCTGCCGTATAGCGGCCGCGATGGTGAATATATCAACTCAGTCTCGCGAGCCGGGCTCAACATTGCTCTCATAAACGAAGCAGAAAAGTACAAAAACGTTAAATTTCATTTCAACCGGCGATGCGTCTATTTTGACTGCTCGAGCGGTGAAGCCAAGTTTTCTAACGGTGAACGGGTTAAAAGCGACACGGTGATCGCGACCGACGGAGCAGGTTCGGCCGTGCGAAACGCGATGCTGCACGGCGGTGTCGAGCGGTTTGATTTTTCACAGGTCTGGCTTGAGCACGGCTATAAAGAACTGCACATTCTGGCGACGGCGGACGGCGGGTTTAGGCTCGAAAAGAACGCTCTCCACATCTGGCCGCGTCATCAGTTTATGATGATCGCTCTGCCAAATTTTGACGGGAGTTTTACGTGTACGCTATTTCTGGCCCATAACAATCCACCGGCTGACGTAGGTGGTTCTGCCTTCGTTGGACTCACTACTGAGCGTGAGGTCGTTGATTTCTTTGACCGCGAGTTTCCGGACGCGGTTCCGTTGATGCCGACACTGACCGAGGACTTTTTTGCAAACCCGACCGGCAATCTTGGCACGATCAAATGCTTTCCGTGGAACGCGGGCGGCAAGGCTCTGTTGCTTGGTGATGCTGCTCATGCAGTTGTACCGTTTTACGGGCAAGGCATGAACTGTGCGTTCGAGGACGTTCGAGTGCTCAACGGTCTCCTGTCAGAACCGGGAGCGATAGCGACTGGGTCAAAGGTTGATTGGGAAAGTGTCTATGCGAAATACGGCGAGCTTCGAAAAGTAAACACCGACGCCATGGCAGACATGGCAGAGGAAAATTTTTACGAAATGCGCGACCGCGTCGCCGACCCGATCTTCCAACGCAAACGCGAACTTGAAACAAAACTTGAGCAAACGTATCCGGATTACTTTTCAAAATATTCAATGGTCACGTTTCGCGAGGATCTGCCATATTCCGTCGCTAAAGAAAAGGGAAATGCTCAGGACGCATTGTTGATGGAGATATGCTCGACAGTTGAAAGTGTTGCGGAACTAGATCTCAGTGCGGTTGTACAGCGGATAAAGGATCGGTAGTTAAAGCCGTCGGCGATAAGCTGATGGCTGTCAGCTAATTGCTGAAAGCTGTATTTATTATATGATCGATATATCAATACCCCTCAGATTTAACGGTCCGCAGCCGAATGCGTTTGGTGTCGATGCGGCGGCCGCGAGACCGCTTGGTGACACGCGTGATGGTTCGAGTGTCAATTTTGAACAATATACGTTCACGCCGCATTGCAACGGCACGCACACCGAATGTGTCGGGCATATTACGGACGAGAGGATATCGGTTCGCGAGTGTCTGACGGACATTATTATGCCCGCGTTTGTCGTCTCGGTTGAGCCTGAGAATATAGCTGGCGGCGAAGGCGTTATCTCACGGCGATCGCTTGAGCAGGCCCTCGCGGACGTGCCTGCAAACGATGCTGCGCTCATTGTACGCACATTGCCAAACGAAGAGTCAAAGCTTGATCGCGTGTACGATGCGGCCAATATCCCGCCGTATTTTTCGGCAGATGCGATGAGTTTCATTTTCGAATGCGGCGTTAAGCATCTGCTCGTTGATCTTCCCTCGGTCGACCGCTTGTTTGACAACGGCAAGCTCGAAAATCACAGGATCTTTTGGAATGTTGGAGCGGCAAGCCGTCAAATAAACGAAAAGACCCGCGTGAACAGTACCATCACAGAGCTAATCTATGTTCCCGAGACCGTCAGCGATGGCAGGTATCGTCTCAATCTACAGATCGCCCCGTTCGACACGGACGCTGCACCCAGCCGACCGGTTTTATTGACCACATAGATACATAGGACACATAGACAGAGCTTAGTTTCTTACCTATGTGAGCTATGTTCCTATGTGGTTCAATTCTGCCTTGGCCTACTCAACAGCTTTTTCGATCGCTTCTTTCAGATTGGGGTATTTGAATTCAAACCCCGCATCTTCCAGCCGTTTTGGCATTACTTTTGTACTGGCAAGTAACAACGCGTCGCCCATTTCTCCGAAGATCATTGAGACGGCGAATTCGGGCAGCGGAAGGAATGTTGGCCTGTACAGCACCTCGCCGAGGGTTTTGGTGAAGTCGTGGTTTGTGACCGGATTTGGCGAAACGGCATTGACGGCGCCGCGAATATTTTCGTTTTCAATGACGTAGTTTATGACCGCGATCTCGTCGTCCATAGAGATCCAGCTCATCCATTGCTTGCCGCTGCCGACAACTCCGCCGACGCCCATTTTGAATGGGAGCAGCATTGTCGAAAGAGCACCACCGTCTTTTGATAAGACGATCCCTGTGCGGAGCAGAACGGTGCGAATTCCAGCATCCTCGGCTCGGCGAGATTCTGCTTCCCATTCTTTGCAGACCCCGGCGAGGAAATTATCACCTGCGGCGGACGACTCGGTAACTTCTTCGTCGCCGCGTTCGCCGTAAAAGCCGATGGCGGACGATGCGATAAATGTGTGTGGCTTCTTTTTGAGCTTGGAGATGGCATCGACGACGTTTCGTGTGCCGAGCACGCGGCTGTCGCGGATCGCCTGTTTCTTTTCATCGGTCCAACGGAATCCGCTGACATTTTCACCGGCAAGATGCACGACAACGTCAACGCCCTCCAGCTTCTGGGGATCGGTAAAGCCTTCTTCAGTGCTCCATTGGATATGCGTGTCGTCAGCCGGTTCTTTTCGCGAAGCGAGCAGAAGTTCGTAGCCTTTTTCCGTAAATGATTTTTGCAGCTCTGTCCCGACGAGCCCGCTGGCACCTGTGATGAGTACTTTCATAAGAAATATATTAACAGAAGATATTTAACCGCAGATAAACGCAAATAGCGCAGATAAGAACAAGAAAACCACTTCAATGCTTTTTCTTATTTGTGTTTATCTGCGTCCATTTGCGGTTAATTCTCTTTCCTTCGAAGCTCGTCAAGGATAAATTTAGTCATCAGATCGAGTTCGCGTTTTGTTAGCTGATCGCGAAACGGGGTCATGCCGTTGCCGCCGTCAGCGAGTTGTTTGTAGATCTCGGCTTCGGTTTTGAATTTGAGATGCTCGCCGTAGCGCATATTTGGCACGACGGTGCCGTCATCGAGCGTTTTGCCCTCGCCCTCAGGCCCGTGACAGATCGCGCAATGCTGGCGAAACAACGATGCGGCGTAATCTTTGCTGTCAGCGATGGAATAACGCCGGGGTTTGGAGGAAAAACAGGATGCGACCGCAAAGACCGCAAAAATAATGAAGATGAGCAGTTTTGTGCGAAGCATGGTCGAAAGAAAAGTGTCACCTGAAAGAACAAAGAACGCAAAGTGTAGAGCATGTCTGAGAAAGAATTTTAACAGGATGCACACGATAGAAAGGATTAGAAATTTTTTGGCAACGATCTCTAATCCTGATCATCCTGCATATCCTGTTTGATTTTTTTTATGAGTGAGCCGCTTCTTCTTTCAAAGCGCGTTTGAATATCTTTCCGGTGTTGCCGATGGGCAAGGCGTCGCGAAATTCGACGTGGCGTGGGTATTTATTGGCGGCGATCTGACTGCGGCACCAGTCGATAAACTCGGCCTCGGTCAACTCGGAGCCCTGGTTCAGCACGACAAAAGCCTTTACCTCCTCGCCGAGACGCTCGTCCGGAACGCCGATCACGGCGACGAGTGAGACATCAGGATGCGTGATTATTACCTCTTCGAGCTGACGCGGATAGACGTTATAGCCGCCCCGCAGAATCATATCTTTTTTGCGGTCAACGATGGCGAGATAGCCCTCGTCGTCCATGATGCCTATGTCGCCAGTGTGAAACCAGCCGTTGCGAAACGCCTCGGCGGTCGCTTCGGGTCGTTTGTAATAGCCTTTCATCACGTTTTGCCCGCGGATGACGACCTCGCCGCGTTCGCCACGCGGAACTTCGTTGTCATCGTCGTCAAAACATTTAACCTCGACGCCGAAAATGGCTTGGCCGACCTTGCCCGGTTTTGAGGGGCGTTCGAAATGATTAAAACACGCGAGCGGCGAGGTTTCGGAGAGGCCGTACCCCTCCATCACACGGACGCCAAACGTGTCCTGAAAATCTTTCATCACCTCGACCGGCATCGGTGCTCCACCTGACGAGCAGACCTTCATAGTGTCCGCGATATGGCTGATATCGTAATCATTTTCTTTGGCGTACTTGAGCAGAGCCCAGTACATCGTCGGTACGCCGACCCAGAAATTTACGTTTTCGGCGACCATCGCATCGAGCGTTGTTTTGGGATCAAAACGCGGCAATAGCACGACGCGATTGCCACCGTAGATCTGCGTGTTCATCTGCACCGTCTGGCCGGTCGTGTGAAACAGCGGCAGCGTGATCAGACAGGTTTTCTGCTGCTGATCGGTAAAATCCAGCATCGGCTGGTGAATGGCGTAGGTCGTGACGCAGTTTGACCAAAGATTTAGATGCGTCAGTTCGGCACCCTTTGGCTGGCCGGTCGTCCCGGACGTATAAAGGATCGCACAGGTGTCGTCCGGCGCGGTCGGATACGCCGCAAATTCCTCGCTCTTATCAAAAGTGATCTGCGTCAGCGTTTTGTGTTCGTCGATGGGCGAAGCTCCCATCATGTCCGCCGTCATAACGACAAGGTGCTCGCACGAATCGACCTTGTCAAAGGCCTCCTTAGTCGATGCGAGCATCGGCAGCTCGGCGGTGCCCTCGAACACAAATACGGCCTTGGCGTCCGAATCACGCAGATGATATTCGATCTCGCCGGCTTTGAACAGCACACACAGCGGCACGACGACCGCACCGGCTTTCATAATGCCGTAATAGACGATCGGAAAATATGGCACGTTGACGCAGTTCAGAGCGACCTTGTCGCCGTGGCCGATGCCCATTTTAGTAAGGGCGTTGGCGACGCGGTTTGACAGTTTGTCGAGTTCGCCGTAAGTCAGGCGAACGTTCTCCCATACGATCGCCTCTTTTTGCGGAGCGAGGCCCGCATGATGCGAAACTATCGACGCCAGATTAAAAACTGTGGCCGTGCCGTTCATAAGTTAAGTGTTAGAAACACCTTATTATACACCAACTTGGCGGGAAAAGTTGATACTTTTTGCTGAGGAGATCTCGGCATCGAGCCGCTGGATCGAGTGAACCTTAAACTTGTCATCCTGCTCGGGAAAATCGTTGCGATAATGCCCGCCGCGAGACTCTTCGCGCCAGAGAGCAGATGTTGCCACGAGCCGCGCTAAGGTAACGAAGTTTCGCGACGAAGTGCTCAGATTACCGGCAGCGATCTGGTTAAATTCTTTGATCGCACGTTTTAGTGAATCTTTGTCCCGCAAAATACCGACGCGTTCCCACATGATGCGTTTGACGCGCTTGCGGACTGCGGTCCCGATCGCGGATTGCGGATTGCGGATCGCGGATTCAATGTTTTCGACGTCTTTCCGACCACTAACCACTGACCACTGACCACTATCCGCTGCTGCGGCAGAGCCAGCTCTTGCACCAAAAACCAAACCTTCGAGCAGGGAATTTGACGCTAGTCTGTTTGCTCCGTGAACTCCGGTACACGTCACCTCGCCCGCGGCGTAGAGTCCGGGCAAAGTGCTTCGTCCCCACAGATCGGTGCGGATGCCGCCCATACAGTAATGCGACGCGGGCGAGACGGGCAGCATATCTTTGGCGATGTCGAGGCCGTAAATCTTGCAGGTTTCGTAGATCTTTGGGAAACGATGTTTCAGGAATTCTGCATCAAGAGCGGTCATATCGAGAAAGACCGTTCGCGTACCGGTTCGCCGCATTTCGGCGACGATCGAGCGGGCGACGATGTCACGCGGGGCAAGCTCGGCACGTTCGTCGTAACGCGGCATAAATCGCTCGCCGTATTTGTTTTTGAGGATGCCGCCCTCGCCGCGCATTGCTTCGGAGAGCAGAAATCGCGGGGCTTTGTCGAGGTTTAATGCAGTCGGGTGAAACTGGATAAACTCCATATCCGCCATCTCGGCACCTGCGAAATATGCCATCGCCATACCGTCGCCGGTCGCGACCGGCGGATTTGTGGTGTGCTGATAAAGCTGTCCGGCACCGCCCGTCGCCATCACGACGGCCCTGGCATAGATCTCACGCGGTTGGCGCAAGACGGGGTCTAAGAACCGCACGCCGACGCAGCGGCCATCGCGAACAATGAGGCTTTCGGTATTGGCAAAGGGCGTCAGGTTTATCGTCTTTTCCTGGCCTGCACGGGCGATGAGCGAGCGAACAAATTCGGCTCCGGTCGAGTCGCCATGAGCGTGGATGATCCGCCGCCGCGAGTGTGCTGCCTCTTGCGTAAAGACCAGCTTGCCGCCCTCGCGGTCAAATTCGCCGCCCCATTCGATCAGCTGTTTTATGTATTTCGTGCCCTCGGTGACGAGGGTTTCGACGGCCTGTTCGTCGCACAGACCTGCACCGGCGATGAGAGTGTCGCCCTCGTGCAGCTCTGGATTGTCATCGTCCGACAGCACGACCGCGACACCGCCTTGGGCGTATTCGGTGTTCGATTCGCTGGCCTTATCTTTGGTCAAAACCGCAACCCGACCGCCGCTTGAGGCAAGCTCAATGCCCGCTCTCAGGCCCGCCACGCCGCTGCCAATAACGATAAAATCCGTTTCCAAAGACATTAACTGAACTTTAACAAATTGCTCGCGCCGTATCGACCGGAACCAAAGATATTTGCCCACGAAACACACGAAAGACACTAAATAAAGAAAAGCAGCTTCTTATTTTCGTGTCTTTCGTGTGTTTCGTGGGCAATAAAAAGCCTGCCCATCGAAATGAGCAGGCTTTGTTATTTAGGTTAAAGATCTGTCTAGACAGGGATCTTCAGTTCCTGGCCCGGATAGATCTTGTCGGGGTGGTGCAGGATGTCGCGGTTGGCGTCCCAGATGGCTTTCCACTGGATGCCGTAGCCCGCAGCGATCTTGCTCAGGTTGTCGCCCGATTCGACCGTGTAGGTGTGGCCGCCGCCGCCGGCTGCGTCACCAAGACCGATGTTCAAGATCAGATCGCCTGAGCGAAACTCAGGATCGATCCTCTCGTATTCATCCCAAAGTGCCTGTTTTGCCTCAGCGCTCGGAGCCGTGCCGGTGATGACGAGCGATCCGCCGTCTCCCTCAGACAGTTCATATGTAACGCCGTGCTGGTTCGCAAGCTCAAGAAGTGATTGATATTTTTCTTGTACTGACATGATATTTTTCTCCTTGCTTATGCGCCTTTCTTAAGCTGGTTATCAATACCGGTGATGCCGGATTGTTGAATGGTCTGGATGCAGGTAGCGTACTTAGCCGCAGGAACCTCGCCGGTGACGGTGACTTTACCGTTTGTAACGGCAACAGTCGCGCCGGTACAGCCAGCTTTTTTGAGGTCCTCAGTGATCTTGCCTGTCAGGGCTGGATCCGGAGCAGCAGGAGTCGCGACCGGTAGCGGTTTGAGCGTGCAGTTGTTGGTCACCGATTTGATGCCCTCGACCGCCTTGACCGTCGCCTCAGCCTTGGCTTTGACTGCCTGATCGGCAACCTCGCCTGTTAGTGTCGCTACGCCGTCTTTGACGGCAACCGTCACGCCTACAACCTTTTCAGCAGCCAGTTTTTCTGTGGCGGCCTTTGTCAGGTCTGCATCGCTCTTGCCGCAGGCGCTCATAAACAACGCAACTGCGAGCATCAGAACTGTAAAAAATTTAACTTTCATTTTTCCTCCCGAAAAATTCTGTCCTTTATTATTAAACGTATTATCGCCTTAATTCACGCGATCCTAACTAACCGACACGCGTCATCCCGATGAGGGGGTAACTGTCTCTAATTATTTAGTGAGAATATAGTGATAGAAAACGAAAAGTTTAGCAAGAGAAAAATGATGATTTTAATCAAAAATTTCTTCGGCAATTTGATGGGCTACGTCATACGATGTGTGGCCGGCACGGACGATGAAATGCCAGTCAGCCAGACAATAGACCTTTTGCCTTTCTTCAAACAGTTCGCGGGCGTTTTCTTTGTTGCGGGCGAGCGGGCGCTCTTTGCGTGAGAACGTTATATTGAGCCAGCAATGCTCAAACGTCGCCTCGAGCCAGACGCCTGTAATGCCGTGTGCTTTGAGCAACTCGCGATTTTCGGCGATCGTCCAGGTGCCGCCGCCGAGACTCAATATCCGCGAATCGGTGTCGCTCAGCAGACGTTTCAAATTAGCGGTTTCGATCTCGCGATATTTATCGACACCGTCTTCGTCAATGATCTTTGCAACGACCCGGCCCTCATTTTGCTCGATAAAACGGTCAAGATCGGTCCAGCGGCACTTTAATTTGTGCGCTAGATGCCGGGCGACGCTTGATTTGCCGACGCCCATAAATCCGGTCAGTGCGATCTTGATGTCCTTGTTCATTTAAGAATTTTTTTGCCCGCGAATCACGCGAATAAGCACTAATAAAGCCATCGATCTAAAGGTTTCTTCCTTTATTCGGTTGATTCGTGTCGATTCGTGGGCGAACCTCTTTACCTTACGACAGATGCCAGCGTTTCGAAAAAGCCGGGAAACGAAACATCGGCACATTCTGCCCCGACGATCTCGGTTTCACCGTCTGCAAGCAATCCGGCGACCGCAAATGCCATTGCGATACGATGATCGCCAAACGAATCAATGACGGCACCTTTCAGATACGAGCGTTCGACGTGAAATCCGTCCTCAAATTCGGTCACGTTTGCCCCCATCCGCCGCATATTTTCGGTCACGGAATGGATACGGTCAGATTCTTTTACCCGCAATTCGCCCGCATCGCGCACTTCCAAACCATTTGCCAACTGCGTTCCCAGCACAGCCAAGATCGGTATCTCGTCGATCAGATCCGCAACCGCCGCCCCTTCGATTACGAGCGGAGCATCCTGCTCATCGAGCCCGCCGATAATGGTGAGGGTGTCCATCGGTTCGCCTATCCGTTCGGGATTTTTTCGAGGCGACAGTTTTGCTCCTACACATTCGAGAACGTCCAGGATCGCGGTTCTTGTCGGATTTGTGCCGACATTAGGCAGTATCAGTTCTGAACCCGGCAAACACGCCGCCGCGACGAGGAAAAAAGCGGCTGACGATATGTCGCTAGGGATAGTAAACTCGGCAGCTTTCGGCTGAGAAGTGCCTTTGATATAGCGGACCTTGCTCGCCGGGCTGCCGTCAGTTCCAACGCGAACGCCAAAAAACGGCAGCAGCCGTTCCGTGTGATCGCGGGTCAGTGTCGGCTCGATGGTCGATGTCTCGCCGTTTGCGTAAAGTCCGGCAAACAGGACGCAGGATTTGATCTGGGCCGACGCGACAGGCGTGTGGTACGCGATAGCCCGGAGCGGATATCTACCGTGGATCGTGAGCGGTGCGGTTCCGTCGTCGGATACGATCGACGCTCCCATTTGTTCGAGCGGCTCGATTATCCGCCGCATTGGACGTTTTATCAGCGACTTATCACCCGTCAATTCGCTCTTAAACCGCTGCCCCGCCAAAATACCGGCAAGCAGACGTATGGTCGTGCCGCTATTACCGCAATCGAGCGGATCGTCCGGCTTTTGTAGTCCAAATTTGCCGACACCGTCAATCGAAACCGTGTTTCCATCACGCCGAATTTCGACTCCGAGCGTTCTTAGACAATCGAGCGTCGAGGTGCAATCGGCACTTGCGGCAAAGCCCTCAAGCCTCGATGTGCCGTCAGAGATCGCCGCAATTATTGCTGCCCGATGTGAGATAGATTTGTCGCCGGGCAGTGCAATAGTGCCCTGTAGCGAAGCCGCCGGTTTGACCTTCATTAGTCAATCTTAGACGAACATTGCCGGATTTGTCTTGACACCAACTGTATTAAACCGCTAACTTACAACACATACACTTGCTTATGATGCATGAGATCCAGTTGCCGAGCCGTATCGAATCGGTTGACCAAGCCGCCATTGAGGCGGACGAATTTGCCAAAAGCTGCGGTTTTGGCGACGATTTTGTGTCTGCGATCGACCTCGCCATTCGCGAATCGGTGGCAAACGCCGTCAAGCACGGCAATAAATTCGATGAGTCAAAAACAGTCGAAGTGACGTTTGCTGATTCGGACGAAGGGTTTGAGGTTACGGTCCGCGATCACGGAGCCGGGTTTGATGTTGATGAGATACCTGATCCGACAAACCCCGAAAACCTGTTAAAGGCCAACGGACGCGGCATCCTGTTTATGAACTCATTTATGGATGAGGTCAGTTGGTCTAACCATTCCGGCGGCGGAATGGTGGTGAAAATGTTAAAAAAGAGATAATTTCCGCTTGATGCTTGGACTTTTGCATTGAGTTTGGTCTAAAATCTGCTATCGCAATAAATATTCAAACGAGGAGATAACAATGTCTGATATCACGATCACTGAACGCCAAGCTGGCGATGTAACTATCCTTGACCTCGAGGGCAAGGTAACTATCGGCGAGGGCAGCGTTGCACTTCGCACGGCTATCCGACGCCTCCTTGGCGAAGGCAAAAACAAGATCCTGCTTAATCTCGCAGGTGTCGGCTATATCGATTCGAGCGGTATAGGCGAATTGGTTTCGAGCTTTACAGCCGTCAAGAAAGAGGGCGGAACACTTAAGCTTTTGAAACTCACGCAAAAGATCCAGGATCTGCTGGCTATCACAAAGCTTTTGACCGTTTTTGATACGTTCGACGAAGAAAGTGAGGCTCTTAGCAGCTACAACTAAACGGCTCGAATTGTTAAGAATATTTAAGGGTAAAGGAAAGCGTTTTGTTCCTTTATCCTTTCTTATTTTGCGGCAGGTTTGATACATCTTTAGGGGCGGTTAGATTCATCTATCTAAACAGAAAGTTTTTTGGTTTTATTTTCTAAACGATGCAGCGATTCTTTTTATTTCTCTTGTTGGTTGTATTTGCGACAGGCGCTTTTGGCCAGGCTCCGGCGTCGGGTTTTGACCTGACGAATTACGGTGTCAAGATCGAGCCGGACAAACGTCTGCTCGTCGTCCTCGCATCACTCGAAATGGCGCAGACGACAAATCCGGACGGCACTGTCACCAAGCTGATCAATACACCACTATCGGCAGACGGGACAAAATTTCGCGATCAGTTGATCCAGGATAATGCGAGCATGCCCGCTGATCTGCGCAGCCGAATATCAACATTTGTTGCTCAGCATAAAAAGCGAAATCCAAAGGCGACCGATGCCGAGATCGTCGCTCCGTTTATTTCAATGGCATACTCGCTTTCGGCGGTGCCTGAGCTCGGCGACCCGATCATTACAAGCGATCTGCCCGGAAAATTGCTCGATGTTTTGGATTACTCGCCGCTCGTGCGGGAGTTTTATAAGCGTTCGCTGATAAGTTCAAAACTAGATAGCTATGTCAAAACCTATCGAGAACAGGCTGACGGACGCCTCAGAACATCGACCCGTGACATGGTGAGCGAGCTGCTCGAATATCTACATACGCGTCCGCAATTGATCTTTTCGGAAAAGGTAAGGGTCGAGACCAAACGGCCAAACAGCAAAGAGGTGCTGGTAAAGACCGAGATCCGCGAACACGACCGACGTTTTATTGTCGTACCCGAAAATCTAGCAGCTAAGGGTGATATCAATTTTCTAAACATTCGCGACGATTATTATTTGATCGTGCCGCCGGATACGGATGTGAGCATAACCGAAGGCCGACGAGCTTTTTTACGGTTTGTGATCGACCCGCTGATCCTCGCAAATTCCAAAGAAATGACGACGATTCGCGATTGGGCAAAACCGGTGCTTGAGGAGATGAGAAAAACTGATCCGTCCATATCGCCGGATGTTTTTCTCGCTATGTCGCGTTCGCTGGTCGCGGGGGTTGATATTCGTCAGGCCGAGTTTACAAAAAACCGGATCGCCACTGATCTAACTCGGCAAAAACTTCCGACCCTGAAGACCGACGCTGAAAAGATCGCCCTTACTACTGACCTGGCTAAACAGAAAGCCGCATTTGCCGACGAGGCCGCTCAACAGTTGTTTGAGGAATATCAAAAAGGCGCGGTGTTGTCGTTTTATTTTGCCGAGCAGCTAAAAGGTATCGAGGATTCGGGGTTTAATATCGCCTCGTCCTTGAGGGAAATGGTCGCGGCATTTGAACCGGCAAAAGAGGCCAATCGACTCGCCGACACAGCCGAAGCCCGCAAACGAGCACTCGCCGCCCGACAGGAACGAAAAAGCCATCCGGATACGGTCGCAATTGTCGAGAGTCCACTCACCACAAAGCTCATCGCGATCCAAAAGGTAATTGACGCCCGCGATTTGGTCAAGGCAAACGCCGAACTCAAACAGCTTTTAAAAGAATACCCGTCCGAACCGCGTATCTACTACAACATTGGTCGCGTCGCGGGGCTTGCAGCGGTTGGCGTGCAGGATCCTGAGGTTCAGGCTCAAAAGCTGCTCGAGAGCAAGGTCGCCTATACAAATGTGCTCAATACAGCTACCGGTGCGACTGATAAGGCCCTGCTTTCTCTAACGTATGTTGCGCTGGCGCGCATCTACGCCTTTGATGGTAACGCTGCATACGCGATCAAGCTCTATGACGAAGCGATAAAGCTCGACGACATTTCGGGTGGTGCGTTTCGTGAAGCGATCGCCGGCAAACAGCGCTTGTTAAAGCCGCAATAGTTTGGAGTCCCGCCTTCAGGCGGCTAACGCTTGATAAGTGTACAATATCTAAATGGATCAAGGGCCGCCTAAAGGCGGGACTCAAAACACCTTTCGCAGCGGCCTGGTCGCGCTCATCGGCCGTCCAAACGCCGGTAAATCCACCCTACTTAACCGTCTCGTCGGCGAGAAGATCGCGGCCGTCTCAAACAAGCCGCAAACGACACGGCACCGTATCAAAGGCATCGTTACACTGCCCGAGGGACAGATCGTCTTTATCGACACGCCGGGCGTCCATAAACCGGGGCATCTCCTTAACCGCCGCATGATGACCGCCGTCCACGACGCCATAATGTCGGTCGATCTGATCGTGCTGATGCGTGATGCCAGCGTCTCGACCGGTAACGGCGATATGTTTGTCTTTGACCTCATCAAACGTGCCGAAAAGCCGACCGTTCTGCTGCTAAATAAAACAGACAAGCTAAAAGACAAAGCCGCTCTGCTGCCGCTGATCGAGGGCTACTCGAGCGAGTATGAATTCGCTGAGATCGTGCCGGTTTCTGCCCTTAAAGGCGACGCTATTGACGATCTCCTCGCATCCATCGTCAAACATCTGCCTGAGGGTGAGCCGATCTTTTCCGAGGACGAGATGACCGACCAGTCAATGCGCATCATTGCGGCCGAGATGGTCCGCGAAAAGATATTACAGTCCACGGGCGAAGAAATACCGTATGTGACGGCGGTCGTGACCGAGGTTTTTGACGAATCCGAACCGGGACTGACCCGCATTTTTTGCGCGATCTATGTCGAGCGTTCGTCGCAAAAAAAGATCGTCATCGGCAAAATGGGGGCCCGCATCAAGGATATCGGCACAAAGGCACGCGTCGATATCGAAAAGCTGCTCGGCACAAAGGTTTATCTAAGATTATTCGTCAAAGTCGTCGAAGACTGGCGCAACCGCGAACGCGATCTCGATGATATCGGGGTGCACGAATGAGCGACGTCCCAAAACGCTGGTTCGCGGTCGATGTCGAGGCAGATGCCCCGGCAGCTGAGGCCGTCGAATTTGCTTTCAACACCCTCGAAACCCTCGGCACCGAGATCGATCACCTGCGAAAAACCGGTACTGATGCTGTAAAGATAACCGGCTATTTCAACGACCTTCCAACCGACGAAGCCTTCCAATTTGAGATCAGCGACGCCTTAAAGATCTACGAACAAGATCAGTCAGCCATACGTTCGACATCCCTCCGTGAGGTTGAGGACGCCGATTGGCTTGCCGAATGGAAACGCCACTGGAAACCCACCGAGATCGGAAAATTTATTATCGCTCCGCCGTGGTCCGAGGTCGCCGATACTGACAAGATCGTCATCCGCATCGAGCCAAACATGGCATTTGGCACCGGCACACACGACACAACGCAGCTTTGTCTAAGAGCCATCGGCGAACAGTATCAGCCAGAAATGTCGGTACTCGACGTTGGTACTGGAACTGGAATTTTAGCGATCGCCGTCGCCAAACTTGGCGGTAAAGATATCTTTGCCTGCGACACCGACGCGGATTCGGTCAAGATCGCTCGCGAAAATGCTGTACTGAACAACGTGGGCGATGCGATCACGTTTGCCGATGGACCGATAGACGACAGGACGCCTCAATACGATCTTACCTGTGCGAATCTAACAGCCGATGTAATTGTGCCGATCCTGCCGCTGCTCATCGCAAAGACAAAAAATATCCTGCTGCTTTCCGGCATCCTTGCCGAACAGGAAAAACTTATCACCGATGAGCTTTCGAAATTTCAAATTTCAAATTTCAAAATTGAACATTCCGGCGAGTGGATATCTGTCCTCATCAAATTGTAATTAAGGTTTTTTGACGGGCACGGCCGCCGGAATATCACCGTCATCGGTGATAGGGACGATCGGCAGACGCACGGTTGGTTTGGCACGTGGAGGGGCGTTCTTTAACACAGGCGGGCCTTTTGGCAAGCTGAAAAGTGATGGAGTCAGCGGCAGCGAACGTTTGAGCATCGTGCCGCCTCGGCCGGCTACCCATAGTTTATCGCCGCCGCGATAGACGATCGCCTGGAGCAGTTTGCCAGTGATATTCGGCTGGGTTGACCAGATTTTGCCGCCGTCCTCGGTGATCAATATCGTGCCGAGTTCGCCGGCCGCTATTGCTTTGTCCGCACCAAAAACCTGCACGGCAAATAGATTTAGTTTTAACGGAGATTCCTGATCGGCCCACGTCGCTCCACCATCGGTCGTTCGCAAAGTGATGCCACCGGAGCCGACCGCAAAGCCATTTTTCTCATCGTAAAAGCTCACGGCGTACAGATTTTCCCGAACATTCGTCTTGATCTTTTCCCAAGTTGCACCGCCGTCTGTCGTCCGCAATATTGTGCCTTTGTCACCGACAACGACACCGTGCGTTTCGCTAAAAAACTTGATATCTTCGAGCCAGCCGCGCGTACCCGAATTGAGCTGCTCCCAATACGCACCGCCCGAATTTGTGCGAGCGATCATGCCGTTCGCCCCGACGGCAAAGCCGACCCTATCCGACACAAAATTAACGGCGACGAGGTCTTCGGTCAGGTTTGAGATGCCCGCACCCCAACTCGCACCGCCGTTGATGGTCCGCAAAACCGTGCCGCCGTCACCGACAACCCAGCCTTTTTGTCCGTCAATGAAAAATACGGCGTTTAGATTTACATTGGTTTCGGAGAACGCCAGCAGCCACTCGCGTCCGGCGTTGTTGGTCAACCAGATCTTGCCGCGTGAGCCCACCGCGACCCCGATCTCATCATTGAGAAAAGCAATGTCATTGACGTCCTCGCGTCCGCCCCCGCTCAGTCGTTGCCAGCTAAATCCGCCGTCATCGGTGCGAAGTATCAGCCCGTTTTCGCCAACAGCCCATCCCGTAAATTTGTCGCCAAAATGGACGGCAACTAGCTTGGGGTTAGTTCGCACGTTAAACGGCAACCACGAACGTCCGCCGTCGCCGGTGAGCCAGATCATGCCGTTGGCGTCGGTCATCGAACCGTTTGCGGCGTCCGAAAACGTCACCGACAGCATATCTGCACGGCTAAAGATATTAGCCCTCGTCCAGGTTGCACCGCCATCGTCGCTACGAGCGACGCATCCGCCAAAACCGGCTACGACCAGCGCGGTCTGCGAAAGATAAGCCGCGTCGGACACGACCGCTCCGTTGCACGGATCGCTTTTTTCCCAACTGTCACCACCATTGTTGGTGCTCAATGCAACTCCGCCGAGTCCGACGGTGACTGCATGGGTTTCGTCAAAGGCGTCGATGTTTAGAAGCTGTTCTTGCGTGCCGGAGGCTTGTGTTTTCCAAGTGAGCCCGGCATCCGCAGTTTTCAAAATTCGGCCATAACTGCCGACGATCCATCCCGTATTCAGCGATGTGCCGGTAAATTTAATGCCGTAAAGATGATCGCGAGCATCGACCGCAACCTGTTTCCAATCCTTGCCTCCGTTTGTGGTTGCGAGCAAAGTGCTACGTGCCCCAACGATGAAGGCATTATTTTTGTCGCGGACAAATACGGACGAAAGCGGGGCTTCGGCGGTAGAGAATTGGCGTTTCCACGTAAACCCTCCATCGGTTGTTTTTAATATCGTCGCATCCGAACCGACCGCAAAGCCCGTCTCTTTGTCAGGCGCAAAATGTATCGAGTACAGCGGATTGCCCTGCGGCAGAGGGTTTTGCCAAGTCCATCCCTGACTGCCGCGTTGAGCAAAGGCCGAGAAACAGAAAAGAAAAATAACCGCAGAGACGCTGAAACGCCGAGGGAAGAATTTCAACCACAGATGAACACGGATGAACACGGATGAAGAAAAAAATGTCTCTCCGTCGCTCTTATTTGATCTGTGTTTATCTGTGTTCATCTGTGGGTAATTCTTCTTTCAGATCTCTTGGACACCGAGTTCGACAACGGCTTCTTCGAGCAGGGCTTCGTCCACACAACCCAGCTCCGCCATTTTTCGTGCCATTGAATCGGCGACTTCTTGCACGGCGTGGCCGTCGTGGCCTTTGACCCATTTCCAAGTTATTTGATGCCGTCTTGAAGCCGCATCGAGCCGTTTCCACCAATCGTGATTAGTTTTTCTTTTCCACCGGCCGCCCATTGTCTCGACCACGTAACGCGAATCGGACAGTAGCGTGATCACACATGGCTCTTTCAGGCTCTCAAGCCCGATGGCCGCCGCCGCGATCTCGGCCTGTTGATTTGTCGCATTGCCGAGATACTCGCCGACCGCTTTCCAAAACCCTTTGAACCCAAGCACCGCGACCGCCGCCGCGCGAGGGTTTCCACGCCCGTTGCCTAGGCTTGAACCGTCGCAGACTATGGTGACGTGTTTCATATTCTAGTTGCTGACCGATACGACGTTGTCGACAAAATTGTCAAACGTTTCGTCGTGCGAAATAACAAAAAGCTGGTCAAAATGCGTGATGCGGCTGATCTGCATTGCCAGGTTTTCACGGCGTTCGGCGTCCATGTTTGTTGTCGGCTCGTCGAAGAATGCGATGCGAATATCGGTCAATTGTTTTAGCAAGGCGAGCCTGATCGCTAGAGCCGCCGCCATTTGTTCGCCGCCCGAAAAACTTTGGAATGGCCGCTCAAACCCATCTTCTTCTAACATTATCGCGTAATCTTCGCCCCATTTCAGCGTCCGTTCGGCGTTTCCGGTGATCTCCCGAAACAGTAGATTTGCCTCAAGCGAGACGTGATAAACATAGTTGCGTGCGACGCGCGGAGCGGCTTCTTTCAGCGTGTCACGGATAAAAGCGGTCGTCTCGGCAACTGTTTCGAGCCGCTCTTTTTCTTTGAATTCGCCCGACAGAGATTTTCTAATATCAGCAAAATGTTTTAGCTCAGCCGCAAGCTGCTGCTCTCGCCGCTTTGCTGCATCAAACGTCGCCCGTATCTCGGCGGCTCGGCGCTCGGCGTTTAGCAGAGCTGCCCGCTCTGTGTTGTGCAGCTCGGCGTCGTAATCGACACCCGCCGCCGCGAGATCCCGCTCGGCCGTCTCGACAGCCGCGGTTTTTGCGGCCACATCCTTTGATGCAGCATCCAGCTCTTCTTTTCGCTTTGCCAAAGCGGCGGCTTCAGCCTCGTTTGTTAGAAAGACTCGATGTGCATCCGCAGTTGCATCGCGTTCGACGGTTAGGAGTGACCACTGCTCATCGAGTTCCTTAAATTCATCGAGCTGTTCGACGTGGAGTTTGCGGTCACTTTCGAGCCGTTCGAGATTGCTCTCGACGTTGCCGAGACCCTCGCGAATTTCCGGCTCGCGTGAGATCTCGCGTTCGAGAATACGAATTCGTGCGGCTGGATCGGCAAGCGCTTTTAGCTGCGTCGTCAGGCTGGTGATACGCTGCTCTGTTTCAGCCGGACCGCGACGGGCCTCAAGCGATGCTTTTTTTGCGGTAAGCTCGGCACCCTCATCTTTTAGCTCTGTCTCACGCTGGCGGTAGGTTTCGAGTGCGGCAAGCTGCTGATGGCCTTCGCGTGCCTTTGCTAGATCGGTTATAACGGCGGCGCGCGTCGATTCGAGCTGAGCGATCCGCGTCGTCGTCTCGGTGAACTGGCTCGACAAAAAACTCTCAAGCGTTTCACCCTCTTTTAGATTGAGACAACGCTGTGACAGGATCGGGCAAAAGCCGTCTTTGATCTCAGCCTGAAATTTCTGATCGCGGTCAAGCCCTGCTTTTAGAGCCGCCATTTCAGCCACAAGCTCGGCATCTCGCGTCTCTAACGCCGCGAGAGACGCCGCAAGTGCAGTCTTTTCCTCGGCGTTACGCATTTTTTGCTGATTTTCGCGATACCGCTCACGCAGACGTTTTAGCTCACGCTCGATGCTTTCGATGCGTTCGTCAATATTTTTGGCGCTCGTCGCGTGGTCGCGTAATTCGGCGATCTCTTTTTCGATGGCGGCCTGTTCCGTCATTTTTGGCCGCAGAGATTCGATCTCTTGCCGGGCGTTTTGGATCTTAAGCAGATCGTCATTCAGACGTTTTTGATCGGCTTTGACGTTGACGATAGCGGCATCGGTTTTGGCAAGCTCACCCCGATGACGGTCGCGGACCTCACGCTCGCGTTCAAATTCTTTTAGCCGCCCGAGAGCGGCGATATGGCTTTCGTGTCCGACTCGAACGCTGTCGAGATTTGCCGCCGCATCGGTCGAGCGTGTCAGAGACTGTTCGGCTTGCTTTAAGACAAGCTCGGCCCGATCTCTGTCAGAGCGGCTGCGTTCGAGAGCGGACTTTAGGCCGGAAACACGCCGTTCGAGATCGTCCAGCTCTTTTACGCGGGTTTGTTTTGAAGTAAGTTCGGCGGTCAAAGTCTCGATCTCGGTCGCTAATGTTTTGACTTGTTCTGCCACAGTATTGTGCTCTGTTTCAACCGTTTCAGATCGCGACAGCTCGCCCTCGACGCGGGCGATCTTTTCGCGGATAGCGGCAACGGATGTGTCGAGGTATTTTGACGTTTCGCGCAGTTTTTCGGCGGCCTGGCGATATTCCTCGACCTTGAGCAGACGGTCAAACGCGACTTTTCGCTCGGTCGCACCTTCTAAAAAGATGGCGGTAAATGTGCCCTGTGGAACGCCGATGGCTTGTTTGAACAAGGATTTTAGATCTGTGCCGGGTTCGAGGCCGAGATGCTGCCAGAGAAAGCGGAAAACCTCTTCTTTTTTGTCGGCAATGCGGGTCTGCAAAGCCGGATCGGTGACGTTATAGCCCGCTCCGGTGTCGCGTGTGACGATGTATTCGCGTTCGTCGAGCCCGCTTTCAAACGTCACGCGGACGACGCCTTTTTTCTCGCCTCGTTTAACAAAATCCTCTTTTTTATAATCGAGCAGGTCAAACAAAACCCACGCGATCGCCTCGATGATCGTGGTTTTACCCGCACCGTTCTCGCCGGTGATGGCGGTCGTGCCGCGGGTAAATTCAAAGGTTGAGGCGGCGTGAGATTTGATATTCTCAAGCTCGATCTTGGAGATGTGCATTACTAAGACAAGTATAAATTGTCAGAACCGCCTGCGGTAGTGGGCGGTTGAACAAATTAAACCACCCGCTACCGCAGGTGGTTCTGACTTGAAGTACAATTAGCGTTATGAAATTTGAATCCGGCCAAACCGTCATTGCCGTCCTGCACAGCCCGCGCGAAAAGCTGCTGGGCATACTCGATGAGATCGATCCTGCCGGATTGAGCATCCGTTCGATCGAGCTTGGGTATTTTGACGATTGGTGCCGGTCGATAGCGTCGGGCGAACAGCATCTGGCGATGACCGATCAATTTATCCCGATGTGGCGTGTCGAGCGGATCAGCCGCGATGCTGCGGATGGCGAAGTGCCGTCGATGTCGGAGCAGTTTGAAACGCGAACGGGGAAGCGGCTGGATGAGCAATAGGCTACGGTTTTTTGATGACGATGCTGCCGCTGTTGGTGGTCAATCTGACACTCGCTCCGCCACTACCGAGCTTGCCGACGACCCTTTTTACGGGGCCTTCCATTATGTTTTCGGTCTCAAGCTTTAGAGGAACGTCGAAATTAAATGTCCCAAATCCATACGTCGCGATCACCTGACACGAAGTGCTGACGGGCACCGCCAACCGGATCGAGCCGTTCGAAGTACTCAGGCTGTAATTGCCGCCGCTGAGGATCTCGCCGTTGTAGGAAACAGAGCCTGAGATCGAGGTCACATCGACCTGACGGTAATCGAGCTTTTGCAGATTGACGTTGCCGCTGTTGGTCTTTGCCTTAAAATAATCGCCGATCTCGTTTGGCCCCGAGCTAAAAACGACCACATTTCCGTTGGTGCTCTCAAGCGACATCGACCCTGTCGAATCCCCGACCGTTACGTCGCCCTCGTATGTCAGAGCGACCGCACCCTCGCTAATATTACGCAGACTGATGCTGCCGCCGACGGTTTTGACGCTGGCCTTGCGAACGGTGTCGATCTCGGTCGTAGTTTCCTGGCCTTTGATATTAACGACGGCGTTTACCGGCACGTCGATCTCGATCTCATCGCCCCATATACACTCCGTCGGGACGGAATTTTTCCCCTTGGTTTTTGTGTCCAAACCGGCGATAAACATCAGAGCTGGCAAGTCGGTCTTTGGGCTTTTTGCTTGCACGTTAAACGCGAATTTTGCCCCGTCTTTTACAAAAACACGGATCTCGCCACGGTTCCAGCCGTTCACTTTCAGATTGCCTTGGGTAACGCACAGCGACAGATTTACTTTCTTATCAACGACGATCGACTTTTCCGAGGTATCGCCTCCGGTCATCGGGGCAAGCACCGGCAGCGGATCTTTTTTGCTTACGCCGTACACGCGTGACGGCGGATCGGGCAGCGATGGCTGTGCCCGAACGAGCATAGGGGCGGCGGCAAACAGAGACACTGCTGCTATCCTCAATATGATTTTTGCGAGTGGGTTATTCATCGAAATTCGGCAGGTGTCAGCTATCTGAGGCTCGCCATCAGCTCCTCTTTTTGCGAGACCGAATTTAGCAGGTCGATCTTGTTTTGATACGACGAATACAGCATTTGCTTGGCCGAATCGTTTTTAGGATTTTTCTTGACCTCGCGACGCATCTTGGCGATAGCGTCATCAACGACCGCCATATTGCGTTCGTAAGCGATACGTTCGGACGGGCGCAGTGTGTCGGCTTTTTGTGTCTCGACCGTCTTTGACAGGCTCGAAATAGTCTTTACATAGCTCTCTTCGCCGGGCATATATAGAGCGTTATTTGTGCTGGCAGTTGTTTTATAAACCGCAGTCGTAGCCGTTATCCGGCGGTCGTCATAACGGGTCGAGGCACGCTCTACGGTGTACGGAGCGGCCGGTTTTGGTTCGACGACAGTGTCGCCCTGCGGCGTATTTACAACGGCGGTCGAAGTGGCAGTCTTCGGAGCAATAACCTCGGCGACCGGCGGCTGTTCGGGCGTACGATTGAGCAAAACTGCGGCTGAAATGCCGACTACGATCAAAATGCTTGCGGCGGCGGCGAATGTCGGATTTGCGAGGGCTACGGCTAAAAACGCCCAAGCTTTGTTCCAGATCGACTGGTTGCTGCGTTCGGTCTCGATCGAATCGTTGATCTTGTTCCACAGACGCTGCGTCGGGACGAGCGTGTTAAATTCGCGCTCCAATGCGGGGAATACGAGTGCTGATTCTTCCTCAGCCTCGGCGAGCATCACCGCACACACGTCGCATATCGCGACGTGGCCGGAAACCCGTGCCGAATCATCTTTTGAGAGTTCACCATCCAAAAAGGCCTGGATCATCCCTATGTCAAAACAGTTTGCGTTCATATCGTTTCCTTGCCCGGTTTGCCGTAAAAACGGGCAAATTCCTGTCTGGCACGTGCTACAAATGTGCCAATGCTCGACTCGTTAAGGTCGAGGCTCGCGGCGATCTCCTTGTAAGAAAGCCCCTGTTGTTTCAATATCAAGCAGCTCCTGAGCGGCTCTTTTACCCGGTTTAACGCCCGGTGAATTTCTGTAACTCCTGCCGCTTCTTCGTAGTCGGACTCGACCGACGCGGCGTGAGTTTTACCTGTTTCTTTGACGTAATTATCGTCTCTCCTGTTCGCCCTAATATTGCCTCGAACAGTATTCTTTGCAACATTTATCGCGACCCTGATGAGCCACGGGCGGAGCATTTCTTCGGTGGTGATCGAATCGAGATTTTTGTAGAGCCTGAGATAGGTTTCCTGCACGACATCTTCGGCAACGGCGGCGTCCTGTACCACGGACCGGGCAGCGCGAAAGACGGTTCGGTGATGAAGCGCGAACGCCTCTTCAAACTCGATTCTTTCTGTTGCCGCCGTCGCCGCTGTATGCTCGGACATTATGTCCACAAATATGTCGGTACTCTCGTTCATTTCAGCATCAAAATGCTCTTCACAGTAAATACACCGCTGGAGCCGGAAATATGACAAGAATAACCTTAAAAAGTTAATTTTTTCAATCGCTGCAAGATGCCGGATGACAGCGCCGCAGGCCCGCCGGTTGTGACCAAAAAATATTGGCAGTCATCTGTTTCAGTGAGAATACGAGCTAAGTCGCGCGGAGGTTCTGCGGAATTGAAGTTTGGCTCAGCGAGGGCGAGGCGTTTGAGCGAATCGTAGAGGTGCGAGCGGCCGGTGTCGAGCGTTCCGGCGTTATCATCGATCACTAGCTGAAACGACGCATTTTCCGCCGCAAAATGAGCCAGCACCGAAGCCGCAAGGCTCGCTCCGGCTTCAAATTGCTCGGAGCTTACAACGGTTTTACCGCGTTGTTCGGCGGCGATCTTTTCGCGTACGGGCAGCTCTTTTGCGGCGTCTTTTGTGATACGGGTGTCAAATATTACGGAGACGCGTTTTTCGTCTTCGTCGGCGTATTCGCGGACGGTGAGATTCATCGTGCGGGCGGTCGCTTTCCAGTCGATGCGGCGAAGGTCGTCCTGCGGCTGGTAATTTCTGAGAGCGAGCAGGTCTTGCCCGACGCCGCGACGCCCGGCGGAATGTTCGCCTGCGTTCATTGGCGTATTGTCCGGCTCGGGTTCGAACCGCTCGATCTTTGGAAAGACGATCAGCTCTGCGGCCTTAGCCGGCAAACGCCGCCGGTGGCGAAAAAAGCCAAAAGGGAATTTGGTCGAAAGCTCAAAATCTCTGATAGTCAATTTCCCTCGATGGGGGAAAATATGGGCAGTTTTGACCTCGACCGTCTCTCTGCGGCCGATATAGACAAAATGGCTCAGCGTTCGCCTTATGACCGGAGCCGCTCCAAGCCGCCTAGCGATCCACGCGGGCAGAATCGCGTCGAGATCGTCAGCCGCGATCGAACGCTCACGCTCTTTGCCGCGAACCTCGGCGACGACCGAGAACGCAGGGAACAAACGCTTGCGGTTGGTGATGCTAACGAGAATTTGCGTCGGTTCACCGGCAAAGATCGTGTCGGGAAAACGCATCTTGATATCGAGTTTTTTCAGGCAGATGCTGCCCGCAAAAAAGCCGACGATCATCGTTGCGATGAGGAATGACAGCACGATAAAGAGCAGGTTATTGCCGGTGTTCCACGCAGAAAAGCCGACGATCAGTATCAGCACCAGCATGATCGCACCGCCGGTCGTAAATTCGAACGGCAGATTCATCTGCGACGCTTCGCGGCCCGCGTTACGGACAAGCGGCGGAACGACAAACACCAAAATTATCAGGACGAAAGCCAGCGATGCTCCGGCAGCAATGCCCGCAAGCCGAATATTGCCCGTCTGATGCGCGTAAAGCGTCAGGCCCGCGAGAGCAAGCCCGCCGAGCACGACGAGCAATCCGAGACCGGCATTTCGCAGATCGCGAAAGCTAAAAAGCTGGCTGGCGAGTCGAAGATTCATTTAAGAAGATATGCCCAGGAAATACACGAAAAACACGAAAGGAAAAGAACTCTTTTTTTTAGTGTTTTTCGTGTGTTTCGTGGGCCAATTCTTAGATCGGGACGGTCACCTGTTGCAAAATATCGTGCAGGATCTGCTCGGCTTCGCGGGTCTTGTGGCGTAGGCTTGCGCCGCGTGAGGCAACGATCAGACGGTGTGCAAAACACGGTATCACGAGACGCTTGATGTCGTCGGCGATGCAATAATCGCGACCCTCGATGAACGCGAGTGCCTGTGCCGAGCGAAACAGCGCAAGCGTTCCGCGCGGGCTAATGCCAAGCTCGATCATCTCGTGTTTACGAGTTAGATCAACGATCTGAAGCAAATAATCAAGCAGCGCGTCGTCAAACCGCACGTCCGCGACAAGTGCTTGTATCTCAAGTAGTTCCGCCTGCGACAACACAGCTTTGACAGCATTTATTGGATCGGCAGATTCGCGGTCGCGGAGTATGCTGCGTTCGTCATTGAGCGCAGGATAACCGATGTGCAGCCGGAGCATAAATCGGTCAAGCTGCGATTCGGGCAGGGGATACGTGCCGTGATGCTCGGACGGATTTTGCGTGGCAACGACCATGAACGGCCTCGGCAAACGCCGCGTCACGCCCTCGACGGTAACCTGTTCCTCGGCCATCGCTTCGAGCAACGCGGATTGCGTTTTTGGAGTCGCACGATTGATCTCGTCGGCGAGCACGATATTCGAAAAGATCGGCCCCGCTTTCCACTCAAAATCACCGCTCTTTTGATTAAAGACCGACAAGCCCAGCATATCCGACGGCAGCAGGTCGGACGTAAATTGGATACGCTGAAACGACATCTCCATCGCTCGTGCTAGAGCGTTTGCAAGCGTTGTTTTACCGATGCCCGGTACGTCTTCGATCAGCAGATGCCCCTTGGCAAAAACGGCGATCAGAGCAAACTTGACCGTTTCGGACTTGCCGCGGATCACGCTCTCGACGGCGGCCTGCAGCGCGGTGATCTTGCCCGAGATATCCTCCGTTAGGATGACCGCTTTGCCCGCATTTTCAGTTTCTGTGCCTATCCAATCTCTCATTAAAACTCAGACGCAGCGTTTTGAGCTGCAAATTTATTCTACCCGATTACAAACCACCGCCGCACAAAAAAGTTGCAAAGTTTGGGGTCCCGCCTTTAGGCGGCTTTCTCTGTCGGTAAGACGGCCGCCTAAAGGCGGGACTCCGAACGGGAATTGAATTTCGTCGCAAAACCATCTAAACTTTTGAAACTTAATCAATATCTTTTCGTGATGAAAACGGGAAAGGTGTAAGCATTTATATGAACAATCTCAGATCACGTTTTAAGGACCAACGCGGGTTTAACCTTATCGAGCTAATGATCGTTATCGCGATCATCGGCCTGCTGATCGGCGTCGGCACGATCGCGTGGCAAGCGGTCATCCGCTCCGGCAACGAAACCGCGGCGGCACAGTCGATGGACAACATCCGCAAATTTCAGGCCCAGTATGCATCACGAAACAAGGGCAGCTTTGCTACTTTTGACGAGCTGATCGCCAAGGTTAGCCTCGATGAAAAATTTAAGGGCGAGAATCCGGTCGTGAACGGTTACACCTTCACAATGGTCGTCGAAGCGGCTTCGGCAACAAAGCCAGGATTTTATTCGATAACCGCCGACCCGCAAGTTGCCGAGGGCGTCACCGCGACGGGAACCCGGCATTTTTACACAGATTCGAGCCTCAGCACGATCAAGGGTACCGACGAAAACCGCCCCGCAAAGGCGGACGACCCGTCGATCTAGTTAGAAACTAAAAGTGAATAGTGAAAAATATTATTCTCACACTATTCACTTTTCACTATTAGTTATTCACTGAATTCGCCGTCTTAGCTCAGTGGTAGAGCACTCGCTTCACACGCGATAGGTCACAAGTTCAAATCTTGTAGACGGCACCATTTTCTAGGGTCGGGCATTTACGCCCGGCCTTTCAATTTGGGGCCATCATAGATCTGATCGCGGCCCACTCTGTCTCGGCTTTGGCGAGAGCGGCTTGCAGATCTTTGCTCGCGGCGACTGCTTGTGTGCTAGGGGCGACATCCGCGTCTTGGAGCAGGTCGAGCAGTTGCGTAAATGCCCCGCCGAGTCGTCCGAGCGGAAAGTCGCCGACGGCTAACGGCGTTCCTGGTTTTTGAGGTGCTCCGTCATTTAGCACTTTGATCTTGGCTTCGATCATATCGAGACGAGCTTTTTGCGTTTCATTCATCAGGGCGACGGTACGCAACTTTGCGATATCAGCAGAGAATTTTTTGACCGCCGCAGTCATTTCGGCGACCTTCTTGATGCTCTCATAGGCCTGCATCGACAGATCAAACTGCTGTTTGAGCCCGATCAGTGACGTTTTGACACGCGGGTCCATGCGAACTTTGAGCGTTTGGCTAAACGTTTTGCCGTCCACCGTTAATTTGACCGTGTAAAGCCCCGGCATAACTGCCGGTCCTTGCGGACCCCACGGCGTGTCTTTGTATATGGCTGAGATCGGTAGGTCATACCGGTCGGCTGGCGGGTTTGGTAACAATAGGTCCCACACAAACCGCTGCATGCCGGCCTCGTTCTTTAGCGGCTGGAACGGCCTGACCCAATAATCGGGTGGATTGATGCGGTTGGTATCGTACGCGGGCGGGCCGGGCGGTTTGTCGTCGCTCGAAAAGCGGCGGATCAGGTTTCCCGACTTATCCGTGATCTCAAGAACGATCGGCGTTTTAGACGGCTCTTTTAGATAGTAATTGAAGATCGCACCGTCCGGTGGATTTTGTCCTGCAGGTTCCTCGGGCGGAAACGGCGTGTCGGTGTGCAGGCTGCGTTTTACGCGGGTCGCAAGCTGCGGCGTGAATAGCCGCGCGGGTTGCCCTTGTGTTTCCGAGCCGATCTGCCGCAGCAGCGTGATGTCATCGAGTATCCAAAAGCTGCGTCCGTGCGTGCCGACGACGATATCGTCATCTTTTATCACCAGATCGCGGATCGAGGTCGCCGGCATATTGAGCCGCAGAGGCTGCCAGTTTTCACCCTCGTCGATCGAATAATAGACAGCTTGCTCGGTGCCGCAAAACAGTAGCCCGCGACGCTCCGGGTCCTCGCGAACCGCATTGACGATACCGCCGTTTGGAATGCCATTGACGATCTCTTTCCACGTTTTGCCGCCATCTTTTGTACGATAAATGTGCGGCCGCAGGTCATCGAGGCGAAATGTATTGACCGCGGCGTACGCAGTGTTTGCATCAAATCGTCCGGCGTCGATGAGCGAAACTTTTGCCCAAGACTTGAGCCCCGGCGGCGTTACATTTGTCCAAGTTTTGCCGCCGTTTTTTGTAACGTGGATGAGGCCATCATCTGTTCCCGCCCAGATCGTATTGATATCTTTATACGACGGAGCGACGGTGTAGATCACGCCTCGACGCGGCATTGTGGACATCTCAGGCGTTTTGTAAATGCCGACGTTGTCGGGCACGTCCCATTTGTCACGCGAGAGGTCGGGCGAAATTACATCCCAGCTTTGCCCGCCCGTCGTCGTTTTGAATAGCACATTTCCGGCGAAATAAAGCGTCCGTTTGTCCACGGGCGAAAAAATGACCGGCGCGGTTCGCAAATAACGATATTTACCGCTGCGGATCGCTTCGGGCATGATGTTTTGGACGTGGCCGGTGCGGCGGTCAAAACGCGTGAGTTTGCCGCCGTAGATGATGTTAGGGTCGAGTGGGTCGGGTGCGACATAGCCATATTCTTCGACGCCGACGGTCATCCAGTCTTTCGCAAGTATCGCACCCGTCGAACCGCGTGAAACGACCGCCGCCGAACCGCTTTCCTGCTGGCCGCCATAGACCCAGTATGGATACTGATCGTCGGTGATGACGTGATAAAACTGAGCTGTCGGCTGGTTGTACCAGCTTGACCAAGTCTCACCGCCGTTGACGGTAATAGTTGCTCCCTGATCCACGGCAAAAAGCATTATGTCGGGCTGATCGGGATTGATCCAGATACGGTGATAATCGTCGCCGCCGGGAGCACCTTTGAAAGCGGTGAATGTTTTTCCGCCGTCGGTCGATTTGTACGAAGCGACATTTGCAACAAAGACCGTATTCGGATCTTTTGGATGAACTCGCAGCTCCGCAAAATCGCTGCCGCGTCCCCACAAACGCGGATCGCCATTGACGCGTGTCCAACTTTCACCTGCGTCATTTGAGCTATAAATTCCTGCAAATGCATTTTGTGCATCGACTGTCGCATACAGTCGGTCATTGTCCGAACGCGAGATCGTAAATCCGATGCGCCCCAAACCCTGCTCGACGGTCGGGAGCCCGTTAGTCAGTTTTTTCCAAGTATTTCCGCCATCCGTCGATTTAAATAGACCGCTTTCCTTTCCCTGCCAAGCACCGTTTTCCCACGGTCCCTGACGCCCCGCCCACATATCGGCATAGACCACTTTCGGGTTTTTCGGGTCGATCTCGACCTGCATCGCACCGGTATTTTCGTCCTTGTACAGAACCCGCTGAAACGAACTGCCGCCGTCGGTCGAGCGGTAAATACCTCGTTCCTCGTTTGGCCCGTAAGGGTGGCCGAGCACGGCGACGAATAGGCGGTTCTCATCTTTTGGATCGACCGAGATCGAAGCTATTTGCTGGCCTTCGCGTAAGCCCAGGTGTTCCCACGTTTTGCCGCCGTCCCGCGAACGATACATACCGTCGCCGGTCGAAAGATCGGGCCGCTGCAAACCCTCGCCGCACCCGACATAGATCACGTTCGGATTTGACGGCGCAATAGCGATATCACCGATCGAGCCCGTCGGCTGATCGTCAAATATCGGTTTCCACGTCCGCCCAGCGTCAGTCGTTTTCCATACGCCGCCATTGTTGACGCCGATGTAAAAGACATTTGGCTGAGACGGTATGCCCACCGCACCAACCGTTCGCCCGGCACGAAATGGGCCGATCATTCGCCATTTCATACTCTGAGAAAGTGACGGATCGATCTTTTGTGCGGGCGTAAATGAACTAAACGCAAATAGTGCGGCTACGGCAGCGGATAGTACGACTCGATAGATCTTGACGGCTTGCTTGCTCATAATTGTCTCTCCCGGATAATGCAGAAAGATTAACAGAAATTTAGGCAAAGCTGTTATCTATGACGGGCGTGTTTAAAATAAAAAAGACACCTCGTTTGACGGAGATGTCTTTGTCTAATTTGTTTGGGGCAATTATGCGGTGTAGATGATCTCGTTTTTCCAAACCGCACCTATTGACTCAGGTTTTGGCGTCGGCGTCGGTTTGGGCGGCTTAGGCTGCGGGTTGACGACCGGCGGCGGATCTTTTGGCGGCGGTTTTTTTGTGTCGTCTTTCTGTGCCATAGCCGTCAGTGACAGCCCGAGCACAAAAGCCAACGTAAATAATGTTTTGTGTAAAACTCTCATCGTAATCATTTTCTTTCCTCTCTCATTAAATTCACGCTTCTCGGGGAAAGAGGGAAAGTGCGTTTCCGCTAATATCATAGGCAATCTCAATGCCACAGACGCACTTATGACGCATTGCTAAGGTATTTAGTTGGAAAGAATATTTTTTACACCTCGCCAAATTTACAAAACTTTACGTTTTGAGGTATTTTCATACGAAATCGTGAATTTAGGCAACTGTTTTGGCAATGTTTTTAGTGGTTTGATGCGATAATCGGGATATGCAAACTGCCGCAAATACACAGGATCGGATGCGGTCCATCCTGCTCATCGTTGCCACAATTGGCACTATTGTCTTTAACGGGCTCGCCGCCACAGGCTATGTCAACGGCGTGACGCCCGAGGTGATCTCCGCCAAATACGAGACCGTTATCACGCCGGCCGGATACGCATTTTCCATCTGGAGCCTGATCTATCTAGGAATGCTCGCGTTCAGCATTTATCAAGCCTTGCCAAGTAACGTCTTACGCTTTCGCCCCGTCCGTTCGCTATACATCGCAACGTGCGTATTCAATTGCGCATGGATCTATTTTTGGCACTGCGACCAGATCGGTATTTGTTTATGGCTGATCGTCGGGCTTTTATTAACGCTGCTCGGGATGCTCGTTTTGGTGCGACGAAGCGGCGGAAATGCGCTGTTCACGACCGCGCCGTTTGGCGTTTATGCGGGCTGGGTCACGGCGGCAACCCTTGTAAATTTTGCGATCTTCCTAAAATACATCGGCATCGAGTTGTCGCCAACTGCCTGGAACGCACTGGGCGTCAGTATTTTCATCGTCGCGGCGGTTCTAGCTTTTGTGGTTCGCTGGCAGATTGAAAATTATATCTATCCTCTCGCTGTTGCTTGGGCGGCAACTGCTATTGCCGTCAAACAAAGCGGAAATACGGCGATAGTCATCGCAGCGGCGGTCTGCACCGTCATTTGCCTAGTTACCAGCGGCAGCATTGTCACCAGCCTAAAGGATTCGACCAGTGAATAACGGCAAGATCTGCGTATCGGTCTGTGCCGAAACCGCAGACGAGATGATCGCCAATATCAAACGCGCGGAGCAATTCGCCGATGTGATAGAGGTGCGGTTTGATTGTCTGCGGAGCGATCAGCTCGAAAATTTCAAAGTTCAACTTTCAAATTTCAAATGTAAAAAGCCTCTGCTCGCGACATTTCGTGTCAACGAACAAGGCGGTAAGAACGCTCTCTCGCTTTCAGACCGGCTCGAATTTTGGAAAGAAGGATGTGCTGATTTCCAATTTGTTGACCTTGAAGAAGATGTCATTAACAGTGTTGATGGTGATCCTAAAAAGGTCGTTTCATATCACGATTTTGAAGGTGTGCCGGATGAACTCGATCAGATATTTGAACGGCTTGCGGCAACGAATGCCGACATCATAAAGCTCGTGGTGACGGCTGATGACATTACCGACGCTATTCCGGTCTGGAAATTATTAGATCGAGCTAAAACCAACGGCAAGGAAATGATCCCGATCGCGATGGGCGAGGCTGGGAAATGGACTCGGATTTTAGGGATTGCTCACGGGGCTTATTTAACTTACGCGTCGCTGGATTCCGGCAAAGAAACCGCCGACGGGCAGATAACCGCAAAGGATCTGATCGAAACATACCGTGTAAAGGAACTCGATAAAAACACCAAAGTTTTCGGTGTGATCGGCGATCCGGTCTCGAGTTCTTTGTCGCCGAATATGCATAATGCCGAGTTTGCGGCGGCGGGTGTCAATGCGGTTTTTATGCATTTGCTGGTCAAGAACTGCGATGCCTTCATCCGGCGAATGGTCAGCCCTTCAACCCGCGAGGTCGAACTTAATTTTGGCGGATTTTCGGTGACGATGCCGCATAAACAGGCGATCATTCCGCATCTTGACGCTATTGACCCGACCGCCGCTAAGATCGGTGCCGTCAATACGATCAAGATCGGCAACGGCAAACTCACTGGCTACAACACCGATGCGCACGGTTTTATCACGCCGCTAAAGGCCCATTTTGGCGAGGTCCGCGATGCTCGTGTTGCGGTTTTTGGAGCGGGCGGAGCTTCGCGAGCGTGTGTTTATGCTTTGCAGCAAGAGGGTGCGGATGTGACCGTTTTCGCCCGCGATCTGCAAAAAGCACAAGCATTTGCCGATGAATTTGGGGTCAAATACAAACAACTAAAAACCAGCGCACTGACAACCGATATCATCGTCGATGCCACGCCGCTTGGTATGAAAGGCCCGCTCGAGGACGAATCTTTGTTTACGGCCGACGAGCTTTCGGGTGTAAGATTTGTCTATGATCTAGTGACAAGTGCGGCGGACACGCCGATAGTACGGGCGGCAAAAGCGGCGGGTGTTCCGGCTATCGGTGGGCTCGAAATGCTGATCGCTCAAGGCGTAAAGCAGTTTGAGATATGGACGGGCAAAGAGGCTCGTCCGGATAAGATGCGTGAGTTGCTGCTTACGAGAATGAGAGGGTAGATGCAATGGATGTCGAAGCTCTAAATTGCCCAAACTGCGGTGCCGGTGTCGCCAGCGATCACAGCCAATGCGAGTTTTGCAAGACGCGGCTCAAGACGGTCGGCTGTCCGTCGTGTTTCGGGCTGATGTTTATCGGTACCCAGTTTTGCCAGCATTGTGGAGCTGTTGCCGCCCCCATAGACGTGAGTCTCGATGGTGATGCGGGCAATTGTCCGCGATGCCGTGCGGGTCTTGAGTACCTCGAGATCGGCGAAACAAAAATTCGCGGCTGCGAAAAATGCGATGGTCTGTGGCTAGACACCGCGACGTTTGAAAATATCTGTGCGGACCGCGAAAAAAGCTCGGCGGTGCTCGTCTATTTTGGCAACCGTACGCTTCGCAGCGATCAACTCACCAAGGTCAATTACGTCCCATGCCCCGATTGCGGCGACCTGATGAACCGCAATAATTTCGCCCGTGCGTCCGGCGTGATCGTCGATATTTGCAAACAACACGGCGTGTGGTTTGACGCCGACGAGCTACCAAAGATCATTGATTTTATCCAAAAAGGCGGGATGGATATTGCCCGTCAGCGGGAAAAGAACGAGATAAATGACGAGCGTGCTCGGCTCCGCGATGAGCGGCTAAAACTCGGGATGCAGGACCAGAGTGCGAATCTCGGGAGCATATTTGAAAACGAGGACAACGTGAGCGTGCGAAACTTCGTCCGACGTTTGTTTGATTGAGGAAAATTCACCATTTATGCCAAACCGCCGTGCTCTGATCGTGCTCCTTTTTATTGCCGTTTTTCTGTCCGCAGTTTCGCAAGCCAGAGCCGCCGAAAATTGGGATCCGCAGCGGACGTGGGCGTTTTTTGTTTGTCTGGTCAAATGGAAAGACTCAAGTACATTTGCGTCGTTCCCGACAAAGAACCGCAAGGACGTCGTTCTGCGTGATACGCTAAAAAGCCGCGGCGTGCCCGACGCGCAAATCGTCTATCTCAACGACGCCAAAGCGACGACCGCGACGGTCGAACGTCAATTTGCCGAGTTTCTAAAAAAGCCCGCTCCCGGTGATTGGGTGATCGTTTATTTCGAAGGGCACGGTTATAAAGACGAGGACGATGGAACACCGTATTTAGCAACTTACGATGTTGGCGGTTCGATCAAAGGCTGGCGTTTTGATTCGATACCGGACGCCATCGAGCGAAATTTTCGTGGCTCGCACGCGATTATCGCTCTCGATAATTGTTACTCAGGAGCGATGGCCGAGGCCGTCAAAGCCAAGCCGCGCAAAGTCTCGTACGGCGTGCTGACATCCTCGCTCGCCAGCCAAGTCTCGACCGGCAACTGGACCTTTACCGAATCGCTGATCTCGGCTTTTAGCGGCGCGGCGTTTGTCGACCGCGACCGCAACGGCACGATAACCTTTGCCGAACTCGGCAAAAACAGCGAAGAAGATATGCTCTTTGGCGAAGAGCAGATGGCGACCATCGCTTTTACCGGGCGTTTTGATCCGGCGACGGTAATTGGTAAAGCTCAGACGGCGGCGTCAACCCGCGTTGGCGAGCGGGTCGAGGCGTACAGCGTCGATGGCTGGTACAAAGGTTTTATTATTGACGCTAAAACGGGCAGCCACAAGGTCCACTATTACGGCTACGAGTCGAGCGACGACGAATGGGTTACCGACAAAATGATCCGCACGCCAAAGGTCGTGCAGTTTCCCAAAGGGTCGTCGGTCGAGGTTGAATGGCAGAAAAAATGGTACCCGGCCAAAGTGCTCGACGTTAAGGGCGGCTCGCACTACATCACCTACACGGGTTACGGCAAAGAGTGGGACGAATGGGTTTCGTCAAAACGTATCCGCAAAAAAGCTTGAACGAACGATACAGCAGACAAATATTATTTCGAGAGATAGGCCGCGAAGGACAGGAGCGGCTGTTGAATTCCCGTGTCCTGCTCGTCGGCTGCGGTGCGCTTGGAGCGGCGCATGCAGAGATGCTCGCGCGGGCTGGCGTTGGACGTTTGCGTATCGTTGACCGTGATTTTGTCGAGTTCACCAATCTCCAGCGGCAGACGCTGTTCAAAGAATCGGACGCCGCCGAACGGCTGCCAAAAGCTATCGCCGCAAGATCGCGCATTGCTGAGATAAACTCCGAAATAGAGGTCGAGGCGGTCGTCGCTGATGTCAATAATTCGAACATCGAATCGCTCATCGACGGCTGCGATCTGGTCATCGACGGTACCGATAATTTTCAGATTCGGTACTTGCTCAACGACGCCTGTGTCAAAAATGGCGTGACGTGGATCTACGGTGCCGCTGTGTCGAGCTATGGCACGACGATGACGATCATTCCCGGCAAGACGCCGTGTTTGCGGTGTATTTTTAACGAGATGCCCGATGCCGGTTCGTCGCCGACTTGTGATACGGCGGGCGTGATAATGCCGATAATTGCCACAGTTTCCGCGACGCAGATTGCCGAGGTACTAAAAATATTGGTCGGTGATATTGATTCACTGCACGGCTCGCTGATGCAGTTTGACGTCTGGGCGAACGACCGGCAGCGGATCAAACTTGGCGGACCAAACCCGGATTGCAAAACTTGCGGTCAGCACAAGTTTGAATTTCTCGACGCTGAATCCCAAGAGTTTTCCGCCGTTCTCTGCGGGCGCAATGCAGTCCAGGTCGCCCCGCCGAAGGCGACAAAATTGGACCTCGTAAGACTTGCCGAAAATCTCAGCGGCCTTGGAGAGGTCAAGCAGAATGAGTATCTTGTCCGTTTTTTGTCAGGTGAAAACGAGATCACGGTTTTCGCAGATGGCCGAGCTATCGTCAAAGGGACTGACGATGCCAGCGTCGCCCGTTCACTTTATTCACGCTACGTTGGGGCTTAGCTGTCGTTAGCCGCGTGGTCATTTCGGTTCGGTCAACAACTTTCACAAGTAAATTATATCACCCTCTCACGATACTTTTACTTTTCTTTTCCCGCCTTACATACTGAGATTGTAATTATGGGCGACAGGAAAAAAGTAGTTATCGTCGGCGGAGGTTTCGGCGGCTTATGGGCGGCTAAGGCTCTGGCAAACAAACCGGTCGAGGTCACGCTGATCGACCGCAAGAACCACCACGTTTTCCAGCCCTTGCTTTATCAAGTCGCGACCGCTGTGCTTTCGCCGGGCGAGATCGCCCAGCCGATCCGCCGCATTTTAGCCAAAGCAAAAAATATCGAGGTCATTCTCGGTGAGGTGACGGGTTTTGACAAAGAAAATTCTGAGGTCATTCTTGCCGACGGTTCGCCGGTAGCATACGACTATTTGGTGATCGCCGCCGGCGCGAGGCACGCCTATTTTGGGAATGACGAATGGGAACAAAGCGCTCCCGGCCTAAAGACGCTCGAGGACGCGGTTGAGATTCGCCGCCGAGTGCTACTTGCGTTTGAGCACGCCGAACGTGAGGCATATCTTACCGGTGTTCAAAAACAGCTAAATTTCGTCGTCGTCGGCGGCGGCCCGACGGGCGTCGAGCTTGCCGGGGCGATCGCGGACATTGCGCGTCAGGCGCTGGCCAATGATTTTAAGGCGATCGACACGCGTAAGACAAAGGTGATGCTGTTCGAAGGCTCTGACCGCGTGCTTGGTACATTTGCCGAAGAACTGTCGGTCAGCGCCAAAAAGCAGCTTGAGCAGATCGGCGTTGATGTGCGGCTCAATAGCTTTGTCACCGAGATCGATCCAGGCCGCGTAAAGGTCGCGGATGAGTGGATCGATTGCGATGTCGTTCTTTGGGCAACGGGCGTTGCCGCTTCGCCGCTTGGGAAAGCGTTGGGCGTTGAGACCGACAAAGCCGGCCGCGTCGTCGTCGAAAAAGATATGTCGCTAAACGGCTTTTCAAGCGTATTCGTCATCGGCGATATGGCTACGCTCATGCAAGAAAATGGCGAGCCTGTTCCCGGTGTCTCGCCGGCGGCGATGCAGATGGGTACCCTGACCGCAAACAATATCCTTAACGATCTTAAAGCCAAGCCGCGTGAAAATTTTATCTATTGGGACAAAGGCACGATGGCGACGATCGGCCGCAGCAAAGCTATCGCTGAGTTGGCCGGGATGAAGTTCAAAGGATTTGTCGCGTGGCTGATGTGGCTGTTTTTGCACGTGTTTTTCCTTATCGGTTTTCGCAACCGTCTGACGGTGATGTTCTCATGGTTTTGGGCGTATCTCACCCGCGAACGCAGCGCTCGCCTGATCACCGGCGACGCCGACGAGATGCGCGATGCGACTAGTTTTCTCGAAGCTCGCTCTGCTATCACCCCAAGAAAAAGAAACAAGTTGCTAAATGACAGGGCAAGCGGGCCTTCCTGACTGTCCCTTTTTAAGTTGAATTTGTTATCCTAATCGCCATCAATGAATAAATTAGTAATTTCTTGCATTTCCTTATTACTGTTGGTTTTTTCAGCCGCCGCATTGGCCGCTGAGCCTTCGGTTTGGTCGGTCAATTCGCGCTCCGATGTGCTCAAGGGCGATGCCCGCAGTGTGTCGATCGACGCCGACGGCACGATCAGTCTTGCACCAACGCTGACCGAGGTCTTTAAGACCGGACAGTCGTATGTTTGGGCGAGCGTGTCGGATGCGGCGGGCAACGTTTACCTGGGAACAGGCGGCGAGGGCAAGGTGTTTAAGGTAACGGCGACCGGTGCGGGATCGATGCTTGCTGACCTGAATGAGCTAAATGTCTCGGCCCTTGCTATGGGTAAAGGCGGTGAATTGTACGCCGCGACTTCGCCGGACGGCAAGATCTATCGCATCGACGGGAGCGGCAAGGCGGAGGTCTATTTTGACCCGAAGGAAAAATATATCTGGTCGCTCGCTGTTTTGAGCGATGGCAGTCTCGCGGTCGGCACAGGTGACGGCGGCAAGATATATAAGGTGCGGGCGGCAAACGCTACGCCCGAATCCTCGTTATTCTTTGACACCAGCGAATCGCACATCATCACGCTCGCCGCCGACAAACAGGGAAATCTCTACGTCGGAACCGACGCGAACGGCATTGTGATGAAATTTGGTGCGGACGGCAAGCCGTTTAGCCTGCTCGACTCTTCGCTTAGGGAAATACATGAGCTGGCCATCGGGGCTGATGGCTCTGTTTATGCTCTGGCATTGGCAGAATCTGTTTCGGCCCCAAAAACGGCCGATGCGGAAAAAGCGGCCGACAAGCCCGAGAGCAAAACCGTCACCGTCGAAAAGCCAAACGCAACGACACCCGAAACTCCGGCGAAAAGCCGCTACGATCTAAAAGAAGCAAAATCTGCCGTCTATCGCATCTTGCCGGACGGCGCGACCGATATTATCTGGGCTTCGCCGAGCGTGGTCGGATTTTCGCTCTACGCACATCAGACGGGTAACGGCGTGCTTATCGGCACCGCTGACAAAGGTCGTATCTACAATGTTACAAACGAAGGCCGCGAAACGCTCGCTCTGCAGACCGACGCAAGCCAGATATCAACCATTCGTTCATCCGGCAATGGGCTGATCGCGACTTCAAGCAATCAGGGTTCACTGTTTCGCTTTGGGCCTGAAACGGTGGCCGAAGGTACGTATGAATCAGCTATCTTGGATGCGAAGGGAAGTGCGACTTGGGGACGGATATGGTGGCGATCGAGCGGCAGTGTGACAATACAAACACGCACAGGCAACACGGAAAAGGCCGACGAGACTTGGAGCGCCTGGAGTACCGCTGCAACCGACCCTAAAGGAGTGCAGATCGCAAGTCCCAAGGCCAGATACCTACAATGGCGTGCCGTGCTGAAAACGTCGGGAGCGACCTTGAGCGAGGTTAATGTCGCATATGTAGCCCGCAATATTGCACCAGAGGTCCTCTCTATCAGCGTTCTGCCGACCAATGTCGGCCTCGCGGCAAATCCGCCGATCCAGATCGATCCGAATATTGAGTTGTCGGGATTAGATCCCGCAGCGTATGGCATTCCGGTTGTTGCCGTACCGCCGCGTCGGGTTTATCAGCGCGGAGCGACCGCCCTGCAGTGGACGGCTGAGGATCGGAACGGCGACAGGGTGGTTTATGACATTTATTACAAAGAGGTCGGCGACGCGGCGTTTAAGCTGTTGCGGAGTGATCTGACGGAAAATTTTATCTCGATCGACGGCCAAGCGCTGGCCGACGGGCGTTATATTTTCAAGGTCATTGTTCGCGATACGCCGTCTAATCCGGCCTCAACCGCTCTTTCCGGAGAACGCATGACCGAGCCGATCGACATCGATAACACAGCTCCTGTCGTCACCGCATCGGTGCCCGGCCAGATCGTGATCGACAAAGCGAGAGTGACGTTTGACGCGGTTGATGCGGCCAGCTATCTTACGCGTGCCGAGTATAGCGTGAACGGCGGCGAGTGGAAGCCTATCTATTCGGACGATGGCATCTCAGACAGCCCGCGTGAACGTTACACCATCGAGATCGCCGTGCCGACAGCGGGCGAATACGCCGTGACGATCCGTGTTTATGACGTAAATGCAAACTCCGGTAACGCCCGGGTGGTTGTTAGGAAATAAAGAACCAATTAACCGCAGATTAACGCGGATCAACACAGATATATCGGAAGAAAAGTATTTATTTATCAGCGTTTATCTGCGTCCATCTGCGGTTAATATATCTTTGGTCCACCTTGGTCCACTTTGGTCCGGACCGGACCAAGACGAAATTTTTTGATCTGAACGAATTATGTTGGATAGCAATAGTGTAGCGGTTATTACGGGAGCGGCGTCGGGTATCGGGCGAGCGTTGGCGGTGCGTCTCGCGGCCGAAAAGATCGCCGGTATCGCGATCACAGATGTGAACGAAGAGGGTTTAGCCGAGACCGCAAAGATGGTCGAGGCGACGGGCATTCCTGTCTCAACACACCTCACAGACGTGTCCGATCTGAAACAAGTCCGGCAGCTTGCCGACGACGTAGTCGCTCGTCATGGACGTGTCACACATCTTATCAACAATGCCGGAGTCGGCGTGATGGGTACGTTCGAGCAGATATCCATCGAAGATATGGAATGGCTGATGGGAATTAATTATTGGGGCGTCATCTATGGCTGCAAGGTCTTTTTGCCGATCCTAAAACAGCAAGAATCCGCTCATATCCTAAATGTTTCAAGCGTTTTTGGTTTTATCGCCCCCGAAGAACAAACGGCGTATTGTTCATCAAAATTTGCCGTTCGCGGCTTTACCGAGAGCCTGCGGCACGAAATGGCGGGGACGAACGTGACGGTGCAGTGCATTCATCCCGGCGGTATCAAAACCAACATCGCCCGCAATTCACGCGTCGGTGCCGAGACGCCCGACGAATGGAAACAGCAGGGCGCAAAATTCTTTGACCGGGTAGCCAAAACCTCGCCCGAAACCGCTGCCGACGTGATCGTAAAGGGGATCAAGGACAATAATCCCCGCATCCTCATAGGCCAGGACGCGTTTCTTATCAGCATGTTTTCGAGATTGTTTCCGCGACGGTATCTAGGCGTGATCGAACGCCTGGCGGGCCACAAGATGAGCCTCAGGAAAAAATAACCCTTACTTTTTTGGCAAAGTCATCGTTTTACCTTCGCTGTCCATTTCGAGGTGACGCGTCGTGCCGTCGGTTACGCTCGGCGGAACGAGGTCGCCTGTTTTGTAACGGCTTTCGGGAGCGGCCCATTCTGTTTGAGCCGCCGGTAACGAAGTATTTTGTCCGCCGGAAACTTGCGGCGTGTCGACAGCGGGGTTGTGCACGGGGACGCCTTTTTCAACACGGCGGATCTGCAAGTATTGGGCGATACCGGCTCCGAGGCTGGTAAAAGCAGGGATCAACATCCAAAACCACCATCCACGACCGATAGAGAAAGATAAAGCGATCGACACCGCCAAAAAGGCAACACCAGTAAAGATCTTGGCCATCGCGCTCTCGTAGCTTATCGGCTTGCCTTTGTGGTTGACCAATCGCGGCGGAGCGGACGGAGCGGGCGACGACAATGCCTGCGAGACGTTACCGAGATCGGTACCGCAGCTGCGGCAGAATTTGCCGGTTTCAGGATTTTGCTGGCCGCATTTTGGACAAAACATAGGGGTTCAAGTAAAAAGGCAAAAGTTAAAAGGAAAAATTCTGCATCCGTTTGCTACTGCTTACTGCCACTGGCTCTTTGCCGCCTCGCTTCGAATAGTATTACGCCGGCGGCGACCGATACGTTCAACGAATCTATTTTTCCATACATCGGTATTTTTACCAACACATCACAGTTCTCTGCGACGAGACGATGCAGCCCTGTGCCTTCGCTGCCGAGCACGAGTGCGCTTGGGCGGGTCCAGTCCCAATCGGTATACGACATCTCAGCGTCACCGCTCGTACCGACGACCCAGACATCGTTTTCTTTTAGTTTTTCGATAAAGCGGTTGAGGTTTGGCGTTTTGGCAACAGAGACGTATTCGATCGCACCGGCGGATGATTTCGCGACAGTGTCGTTGAGACCGACCGCACGGCGTTCGGGAATGACGACGCCATCGACGCCCGAACATTCGGCGACACGTAGGGTAGCACCAAGATTTCGTGGGTCTTCGACACCGTCGAGCACGATGAACAGCGGAGTTTCTGACGCGGCATCTAGCATTGAATCCGCGTCAACGTAATCTGCTGCCGCCGAAAACGCCATCACGCCTTGATGATTGACGCCGGGTTCGAGATTTTTTTCAAACGTCTCTCGCGTCACGCGGCTCCACGCGATCGACCGTGCTCGACAAATATCGATGATCTCAGACAGCCGATGCTCTTTCGCACCGTCCGCGATCACCACTTTATCAACGCGGCGATTGTCTGCCCGCAGAGCCTCAAGCACCGGGGAGAGACCATATATGATGGATGACGGACGAGGGTTGGCGGAAGATGCTCTCGGCTCATCACGGCGTGACGGCCTTGCCCGTTCGTCGTTTCTTGCCCCTCTTCTCTTGTCCCTGAAACTTTGTCCCTTTCCTTTCATAAAAGTTGCCATTGCAGCCGCGAGTATTTTGTAAATTGCCGCACATTGCTGGTCGTCGCGACGCTGCCAAACTCGATCTTTCCAAATCCGGCACGCTGTCGGCCTTTGGCATCGCGGCGGGCGTCTACCTCCCAAACATCCGCAAGCGTGTGTCGGATCGACACATAATCTGCGACGAGCCGGGCATTCGGAGCAGTTTCTTTTAGAAAGACGGCCAGTCGGCGTATATTCTCGCTTGCGAGCAGTCCTTTGTTATCACCTAGACACGAGAAATCAAATCCCGAGATGTTTATCCGAAATCCTTTCGCGTCGTTGCGGCTGTAGATGTCGATCACGGCATCATCCGACGCGGCTTCTGTCTCCTCAAGCAGAGTGGCTTTGCCGCCACGGCCTTTCTTTTCGATGATATCAACCTTACTTTTTGACAAAACGCCGGTCACGATCAAGGCCAGTTCATCAGACGGGATCGCGGTAATTTCCTGTGTGTTGAAATCAATGGCCGAGATAATGCCATCACTGATATCGATGCCCGATATTCGTACCGGCATTTCGTCCGCGTTGAGGCTCTCATCGGTCACGACCGAGCAGGTGACGCCGAGATCGGAGAGACGGGTTATTAGGAGGTTGGCTTCGGCGACGCTTTCGACACGTGCGAGCGGTACTGGCGTTGCGGCGGAGAAGATAGCTTCGGCAAGCGATGATTCGATTTGCAATAGGTCTGCCGATTCCCGGGCGACAGCACCGGCGTTGGCAGAAAGAAAGATCACGTTAGATCCCCTTTCCCAGTCCTCAAGTTTTCGAGTAACCGTGATAATGCGATCAACAAATTCCGCCATGATCGCCAACGCTCCGCCGCAGTACATACATTTCAAACGGTTCGGCGGGTTTTTGCGTTCGCAAGCCTCGCAGACGACCATTTCATCGGTTCTGTATGCGATGTTTTCAGTCTGGATGAGCGGGTCGAAACCGGGTTGATCTTTGGGCGTATCAGCCATAACAATTGGCAATATTATCATTTTCACCCTGAAATTGCTTGACCGCGCTAACCGCTAAAGGCAAACTGGAATTGCCAATGAAACTTTTCACTCTCGAAGAGGCAAACGCCGTACTGCCCGCAATAATTCCAAAGCTAGAGTCGATACGCAGCCTTTATTTTCAGGTCGAATCGATGCGAGGCGATGCCCGTGCCGCAGCCGGAGCATCCGAATTTGGAGGCGGTATGCCGGGCGGTACCGGTTATGTCAATACGCTTTACAAGCTGGGCAAACTCACGACCGAGCTAAACGATCTAGGTATCGAGCTGAAAGACCACACGACCGGGCTGATCGATTTCCCAAGTATGCGGGGCGGGCGTGTCGTTCTACTTTGCTGGATGCTCGGCGAGGGCGACGAGATCGAATGGTGGCATGAGACCGACGGCGGATTTGCCGGCCGGCAGCGGTTGTAATATTTTCCACAGGGCGCTTTATACACATGCACTATACTCACAAAATACGGAAAAACTCAATAGTCTCTGCGCTTTAGTGTTGACCAGTTAATGTAAACTCTGATATCATCACTTTGCTTTTTACGTATTTAGCGCTTAAGTTACCTCAGCAAAAAACCTACGCCTATGAATTGCCCTGTATGTGATAGGAGTTTGGCATCGACATTGTCGATCTGCCCGGCATGCGGAACCATGATGAACGATAGCGTTCGTGAGGAACTTCAGACCAAGATAACGTCTGGACCACTCGCAAGGGCTGTTGAAACGCCGGCCACGCTGGCTGAGAATACGCCGCAAATGCCGGTCGTGCCGGCTCCGCAGCGTTCGCCGATGATCGCTCGTCCGCAGATGCAAAAGCGTCAGGATACGGCGGGGCTCAGTTCACCGAAGACAAGCCCAACGCTGGTCGAATTTCAAAACAAAAATTCATCGCTGCCGGATTGGCGGCTGCAACTGCAAAATGCCGTGCAGCAGCGCAAAGGCGGACAGACGGCTGTTGCCGCAGCAGAAGAAAGGTCGTTCCCGACAAACGGTGGTGCGGCCCTCAAGGCCGAGATCGTTCCGCCCGTTGAGGCTGAGATGAGAGCCGGGATCACGGATCCTCGTGTCGCAAACGCGATGAAGCGCATCGACCAGTCGCGGCAAACGTTTCTCGATCCGCCAGCCAAGATGGCAAAGGCTCCTACAGCGAAACCTGCCCCAAACCGTTCGTTTCCGTTTGACGTGGTGCAGACAAGTGGCCGCACGGCCGCTGCTCCGGCACCAATCAGGCCTGCCCCACCGGTCGTAAAGCCAAAGCTTGTCGTTCCCCCGCCGACTGCGGAAAAGCGTGACACAAACAAGCTGCCGCCGCTGCCTGCTCAGCCCGAGCGTATCGAACGTGTGGTACCGATCGAGGAAACTCCGGTTGCGACTGCGATTAATTCCGGTGCATTGCCGCCCGAATTTGCCGAGATCAAACGTATCCGTATCAAGGCCGAAAACGCAGAGGCCATTGATCAGGACAACCTTGATATTTACGATGACGAGATCGAAGATCTTGCCCCGATCTCGATGCGTTTTGGTGCGGGGCTGTTTGACCTTATCATCGCGGCGTTTGCCTCGATGTTGCTGCTTTCGCCGTTCGCGTTTAGTGGTGCGGAATGGTCAACCCTGTCGGGCGGGCTTGTGTTCGCAGCGACCTTTGCGATCGTTTCGTTCTTGTATATGACAGCGTCTGTTGGTTTTGTCGGCAAGACGCTAGGTATGCGGCTATTTTCGCTTGAGCTAGTCGATGCCGTTGAAAATGAATATCCGACACTGCATCAAGCGGCGATAAACACCTCGGTTTTCCTCGTGCTGCTACCGTTTCTCGGTGCGGGTTTTGCCACGGCTTTCTTTAACGAAGAGAACCGTGCCCTGCATGATCTGATGTCGGGAACGATACTCGTACGAGAGTTTTAGCTGGGACGCCAAAGGACAGGTTCTAAAGCCCAAAGTTTCTGATACTTTGGGCTTTTTTGTGGATACACTAAACTGCTCTTATGAACGGCGAAACGCCAAAACCTACTCGGGAAGAAAAGTTTCAGCAGCTTGCTGCTGACGTTCGCCGCAAAGCCGTCGCCGAGATCAAAAAGCATCAAAAGTTGATCGCAAACTTACACGCCGACCTTGAAAAGCATGGTGATCCTGAGCGTTGGAAACGCTACGGTGATCTGCTCTTGGCGAACGCCCATCACGCCGAGCGGAATGGAGACGTGATCAAAGTGACGGACTATTTTGACGAAGCGGCCCCCGTGATCGAGATCATCGGCGAGCGTAACAAGTCGATCAGCGAGGTGGCGGAGGATCATTTTCGCCGATACGTTAAGGCACGCAACGGCCTGAGCTTTATCAACGAGCGCATGGCCGCTGCCAAAGTTAAGCTGACGCAGGCGAACAGACAGCTCGAATTGATCGATGCCGCCATCGAATCGCGAAATGAGGAATATCTCACATCCCTAGTTGCTCCGCCGCGAAAGCCGATCGCCGTTACGCGCAAGAAAAAGCAGAACGTCGAGTTCAAAGGAGCAAGGCGTTTTATCTCGACTGACGGGTTTGAAATACTAGTTGGGAAAAAGGCCGCTGACAACGATTTTCTGACGTTTCGCGTTGCTCGTTCGCTCGACACTTGGCTGCACGCGGCGGATTATCCGGGCTCGCACGTTGTTATCCGCAACGCCGGACGCAAGGTGATCCCGGATCGAACGCTGACCGAGGCCGCTCAGCTTGCCGCTTTTTACAGCGACGCCCGCGGACAGGCAAAGGCCGCCGTCAATTACACGCTAAAGAAATTTGTAAATAAACCGAAGCGGTCCGCTCCGGGTTTGGTAAGCCTCGCAAGTCACAAGACGATACTCGTTGTGCCACAAGTGCCTGTTGAGAGCGTCTAGACGTTATTCCGCCATCGTTTTTAATAGAGTTTCTCTCATCAATTGATAGATCCGCTCACCGCCGCCGACAAAAACACCACGCAGATGGCCTTCGCGATCAACCAGTATCGATTGCGGTACAACCTGCTGTTTTGTGATCTTATAAAATTCACCTGTCGAGGCATTAGAGCTAATGCCGATCGTGTAATTGAGCTGTTTTTGGGCGACAAATTTGGTTATCTTATCGAGCGGTTCGGGGGTTCCGGCACCGTCACCAATATTGAGTCCGATGACTTCCAGACCCTGATCGCGGTATTGATTTTGCAGCTCGATAAGCGTGGGCATTTCGGCTATGCACGGCCCGCACCAAGTGCCCCAGATCGTTACCAAAAGCACCTTGCCTTTTTTACCGGAGAGTTTGAATTTGCCTCCGTCCAGCAGCGTGAACTCGGCCTCGGACAATCCCGTGGCAAGAGGCGGAAACGCCGTTTTGTTCTCAGTACCGCCCGTTTTTGTATTGGCATTGGCCGGATTTTTTGCAGTATTGTTGCCCGTTGCGGTCTCAGTACTGCCACAACCGGAAAGGCTCGAAAACGCGAGCGTTAAAACTACAAATAATGCCAGTGTCGTGATAGATCGTTTCATCAATTCCTCTTGAGCCGCGTTACGCCGGGTCCTCTAATCTAGTTAATGATACAAAATACACAAAATATTCGCACCTAGTTAAAAAAATAAAGGATGTTTGGTCCGGTCCGGACCAAAGTGGACCAAGATGGACCAAGGTGGACCAAGTTGCGAGTTCGTTGACGTAAATGGCGTAAAAGTGTTAATTTGTTTGGGATAAATCACTTGTAAGCTCACGAGTATGCTCTTCCTATCGCAATCGGCGACTGTTTACGGTATCGATGCGATCGTCGTCGATATCGAGGTCAATCTGCAGCCGGTATCAAAAGAGGCCGAGATTGTGCCGTTTAATATTGTCGGGCTGCCGGATACGGCGATTCGCGAATCAAAAGAGCGCGTTCGCGCGGCGATCACCAACAGCAGATATTTCTTTCCGTTTCACAAAACGACGGTCAATCTGGCTCCGGCGGATATCCGCAAAGAGGGGGCGGCGTTTGATCTGCCGATAGCTTTGGGAATATTAGGTGCGGCGGGAGATCTGGGGATCGAGAGCCTGGAAAATACGCTGAGCGTTGGCGAACTGTCGCTCGATGGGCGTGTGCGGCCTGTTCGCGGTGCTTTATCTATTGCTCTAAAGGCCCGCGAAGCCGGCATTAAGAATCTGCTGCTGCCGGAGGAAAATGCTACCGAGGCGGCGGTAGTCGAGGGCGTAAATATCTTCCCGATCCGTGACCTGCGTCAGGCGGCGGAGCTTGCCCAGGACCTACAATCCGGCGGCAACACCCGCGTTGCTGCGTTGCGGCTTGACCTGTCAGCACTAAACTCAGACAGCACGAAATACCGCGTTGATTTTAATGAGGTTCGGGGCCAACAGACGGCAAAACGGGCGCTTGAGGTCGCAAGTGCGGGCGGCCACAACATCCTATTCATCGGCCCGCCGGGTTCGGGTAAGACGATGCTTGCAAAGCGTCTGCCGACGATCCTGCCGCCGCTCGAATTTGAAGAGGCGATCGAGATCACGCGGATACATTCGGTTGCGGGGTTGACGGGGAAATCGGGTTTGCTCGTTGAGCGGCCTTATCAATCGCCGCATCACACCGTGTCGCAAGCCGGGCTGATCGGCGGCGGTTCGGTGCCAAAACCGGGCGAGGTGAGCTTAGCTCACAACGGCGTTTTGTTCCTTGATGAGCTGCCCGAATTTGACCGCAGCGTATTAGAAGTATTACGCCAGCCGATGGAGGACAAGACCGTTACGATATCGCGGGCGGCGACTTCACTCACGTTTCCGGCTAATTTTACTCTCGTTGCCTCAATGAATCCGTGCCCGTGCGGATATTTTGGCTCCTCGCGTGAATGCAAATGTTCAGCAATGCAGATCCAGCGTTATGTCGGCAAGATCTCAGGCCCGCTGATGGACCGCATCGACATACACATTGACGTACCGGCGGTAAAATTTAACGAACTGCGAGGGAAAGGTGGGGCCGATGGTGATAGTTCGGAAACGATAAGGGGTCGCGTGATGAACGCCCGCGAGCGTCAGGTCAAGCGGTTTGCGGGCGATGGGTTTTCTAACTCGGCGATGTCGGCACGGCAGATACGCGAACATTGTGCTCTCGACGACCAAAGCGAGCAGCTTCTCGAAAAAGCGATGCTGCGTCAGGGCTTGTCGGCTCGTGCGCACGACCGAATATTAAAAGTATCGCGGACCATCGCCGATCTCGACGGCAGCGATAATATCCAGCCAAACCACATCAGCGAGGCGATCAATTACCGCTCGCTCGACCGTAATTATTGGGCGTAAAAAAATCAGCGCATTAAAACTCTCAGCAATTCCGCAACACTCCATGCCTGTGCCGGACAGCCGCGCGGTGTGTGCGGCGGGTCGCCATCAAATATTTCGCTGACTTGCCCGACCGCTGCGGCATTGAGGTGTTCGCGAAGCCCGGCTAGGATCTCGTCAATACGTTTTTCTGCCCGCACGTCTTTTGAATGCACTTTGCGATACGCATCGACAAAATGCCCGATCAGCCAGCCCCAGACCGTGCCTTGGTGATAAGCGCCGTCGCGACTCACGGGTGAGCCGGTGTAAATAGGAGCGTAATTTGGATCTTTCGGCGATAGCGAACGCAAGCCAACAGGAGTGAGCAGTTCTTCGACGACCTTTTTGACAATCGCCCGGGATCGCGTTGGATCGGGCACCGAGTGCGTCAGGCTGACGGCAAAGATCTGGTTTGGCCGAACGGATGCATCCTTTTCATCTCCATTGATCACGTCGTAGAGACAATTTTCCGACTCGTTCCAAAATTGCCCGTTGAAGCTGTCGCGACATATCGCCGCCATTTCAGAATAGCGGCCCTGTTTTTCAGTGTCGCCAAACCGCGTCGCGAACGTCTCCATAATACAGAGCGCGTTGTACCACAACGCCTGTATCTCCACCGGTTTGCCAATACGCGGCGTGACGACCCAATCGCCAACTTTCGCGTCCATCCAAGTCAGTTGCGTGCCTATTTCGCCCGCATATAGCAAGCCATCGCTGTCAACGCGAATGCCAAATCGGGTGCCTGCAACGTGCGCGTCGATGATGCCGACGAGCTTGTCATAAAGCTCATTTTGTACTGTTTCGTAGTCGCCGGTCGCGTCGGCATAAGCCCTGATCGCCTCGAAAAACCAGAGCGTCGCATCGACGGTGTTGTAATCGGGCGTCTCGCCTTCGTCGGGGAAACGGTTTGGGATCATGCCTTCGGAGATGTGTTTTGCAAATTCGAGAATGATGCTGCGAGCGATCTCGGGCCGCCTTGTCGCAAGCGTCAGCCCCGGCAGAGCGATCATCGTATCGCGGCCCCAATCGGAAAACCACGGGTAACCCGCTATGACCGTCTTGCCGCCGCCGCGATCCACGATAAACTGATCCGCCGCGAGTATCAGCGGCCACAGCGACTCGTCGTCGGTCTCGGCACGGACGATCAGATCCGCTCGTCGTTTAATCTCAGCCTGCTCTGATTCTGCCACACCAATCGCTGTCCCCATTTCAGTCGATGTGATAATTACCGCCTCGGATGCGAGATCAAATGTCAGGGTGAATGGCTGGAAAAGGTCTTCGGTAAAATCAAACCCGCGTTCCTTCTCGATGGCGTATTCGAGATCGCGGTACCAATGACCCTGATGCGCGATGGAGGTTGCGTTATGGGCAAAATGTAGCTGCGGCATTTCGGGATATGGATGCAAAGAGATAACGCCGTCCTCGACTGCGTAATCTCCATTAAATGCGCTGTCCTCGTGCCGCAAATGATGATGGTCGCGAAAGGCAAGCAAAGGCCGGATTTCGATTGCGGATTGCTGATCGCGGATCGCGGATTCTTTTAATTTCCATTGGCACACAACGGTATTTTCGCCGTGCGGCATAAACACGGACTTTTCCAATACGACGTCATTTACCTCATACGTCCATATCGGAAACGGTTCGAGCCGAAAGCCGGTCAGATATTTGTATCCCTCAGGATGGATCTCGCCGGGGTATTGATTTGTTGAGAGATCGAAACGCTCGCCATCGATTATGAGCGTCTCTTCAAATTTCGAAAGCAGCAGCATTCGCCCCAGCGGGGCCCTCGTTGCGGCGACGAGCAGCCCATGGTAACGCCGTGTATGGGCGCCCGCGACGGTGCCGGACGCGTAGCCGCCGATGCCGTTCGTTTCGAGCCATTCGAGCGAGCCGGAGTATGTCAGATCGCGGCATTTATTTGTATCAACCTCAAGCATTAACAGATCCATCTCTATGTTTAATTAACATTTTAATACGTTTGCCCGATATTCGATGTGAACTAAAAACCTTTTCCTGATAAATTGTAAATGCTATGACAGTTTTAGTTACAGGCGGAGCAGGTTATATCGGCAGCGTGACGGTCGAGATGCTGCGCGGGCAAGATATCCCGGTCGTCGTGCTCGACAATCTGGTTTATGGCCACCGGCAAGCGGTCGAGGCCGGCGTGCCGTTTTATAAGGGCAATGTCGGCGACAGAGCGCTTGTCAAAAAGATCGTTGCGGATCATAACGTCACATCGTGCATCCATTTTGCGGCATACACCTATGTCGGCGAATCGGTCACCGATCCGGCGAAATACTTTGCGAACAATACCGTCCAGTCCAATGAACTGCTAAATACCCTGATCGAATGCGGCGTAAAAAATGTCGTTTTTTCATCGACCTGTGCAACCTATGGCGATCCGCAGCAGATACCGATCAGTGAAACGCACCCACAAAACCCGGTAAATCCATACGGCTGGTCAAAGTTTATTACCGAGCGAATACTCGAAGCCTATGACGCGGCATACGGACTAAAATTTGTCGCTCTGCGTTACTTTAACGCTGCCGGTGCGACCGAACGTTGCGGCGAGCATCACGACCCAGAGACTCATCTGATACCAATAATATTGAACACAGCAAATGGCGAGCAGCCGTTTGTGCCTGTCTTTGGCGACGATTATGCAACGCCCGACGGCACGTGCATACGCGATTACATTCACGTTGCGGATCTTGCCGATGCACACCTCAAAGCGCTCGAATATCTGACCGGCGGCGGCGAATCGACACACATCAATCTCGGCAACGGAGCAGGTTTCTCGGTTTACGAGGTGATCGATGCCGCTCGAAGGGTTACTGAACGCACGATAGATGTTCGCGTAGATGCCCGCCGCGCGGGCGACCCCGACCGTCTCATAGCTGACGCTGCAAAGGCCGCGAACGTCCTCGGCTGGACACCGACAAACTCAGGCATCGAGATGATAATCCGCTCGGCCTGGGAATGGAAACAGGCTCATCCGCAGGGGTATTCTGAGTAACCGTCACGTCTGCCATTGGACTAAGTTACGCTCTTTTGCGAAAATTGTTGAACATTTTGCAGTTCAATAATTCGCATTGATTAATGATGGCCAATAATCTCGCCGGCTTCGAAAATATACCTCAGACGATACCGCATTTTTGCTTCGAATCATTTCGGCGGCACAACAAATCGGACGCGCTTGCGTTTAAGGTCGAGAGCACTTGGAATTATATCAACGGCGAAGCGGCCATCGAGCGCGTCAAACGTATCGCGATGGGGCTTGCCGCGCTTGGCATCAAGCCCGGCGACCGTGTGGCGATCATTTCCGAAAACCGTCCCGAATGGTCGTTTGTAGATCTTGCGATACTCTCGCTCAGGGCGGTCAACGTCCCGATCTATACAACGCAGGCGGTCGAGCAGATCCGCTTTATCCTCGAAAATTCCGGTGCCAAGATGCTGTTCATCTCCGGCAAAAAGCTTTGGAAACACGCCGAAAATGCGCTTCGCAGCGTCGAACAGATAGAAAAGCTCGTCTTTTTTGACGCCGACGGACGCCCCGATGACGACAGCCGTGCGATAACTCTCACCGATGTCGAAAAAGCCGGTGACGAGCATCGCAAGATCGACGCTGAGGTTGTCGAGCAAAGCCTCACGGCAATAGAGACGACCGATCTTGCGACCATAATATATACGTCCGGCACGACCGGCGAGCCAAAGGGCGTGATGCTGACGCACGAAAATTTTGTGTCGAACATCGTCGCGATTTCAGCAGGTCTACCGATACGCTCGACCGACCGCAGCCTCGCCGTGCTGCCACTGTCGCACATTTTTGAGCGGACGGTTTTTTATGTGCTGTGTGCAAACGGCGTTTCGATACATTATTGTGCAGCCTTTGACCAGATCGCGTCGCACCTGCAAGAGGTCAAACCGACAATAATGACCGCCGTGCCGCGGCTCTTTGAACAGGTCTATCACAAGATAGTTAAAAAAGGTAAATCGGCCGGCGGCTGGAAAACAAAGCTTTTCGACTGGGCGCTTGTCGTCGGGCAGGACTACTGGGCTGTCAAAGATACGCACGGCCGTATGCCCCCGCCGCTTGCAGCGAAGCATGCCTTGGCAAACAAACTAGTATTTTCAAAATGGCGTGACGGCGTCGGTGGGCACCTGCGGTTTTTTGTTTCGGGCGGAGCTCCGCTTTCGAAAAAACTCTCTTACGCATTCTGGGCTGCGGGCATCCCCATCCTGCAAGGCTACGGTATGACCGAGGCTTGCGTGACCTGTGCCAATCGCCCCGACGATAACAAGGTCGGCTCGATCGGAACGCCGTTCGAAGGCATTGAGATGAAGATCGCCGAAAAAGACAGCGAGGTGCTGATACGCGGGAAAAACGTGATGCAGGGCTATTATAATAATCCCGAGGCGACCGCTCTTGTGCTTGATGACGAAGGTTTTTACCACACCGGTGATGTAGGTTATGTCGATAACGACGGCCATTTTTTCATCACCGACCGCATCAAAGACCTTTTCAAACTATCGAACGGCAAATACGTCGCACCTCTGCAAGTCGAGAGCCTGCTCAAGCAAAGCCCGCTCGTTGCGCAACCGGTCGTTGTCGGCAGTGGACGCAAACAGGTCGGTGCATTGATCGTGCCGGATTGGGACACGCTAAAAGAAGTGCTCAAAGACGAGGGCGTTGACGTTTCAGGCACCCGCGAAGAGCTGTGCGAAAACCCGCAGTTTATCAAGCGTGTCCAGCAGGACGCCGTCGAACTCACCCGTGAACTCAGCGACTACGAACGCGTCAAACGCGTCTATCTGCTCCCCCGCGAATTCTCTATCGACAAAGGCGAAATGACCCCCACTCTCAAGATCAAGCGAAACGTCATCGACGAAAAATACGAAGAAGCTATCGACGAGATCTGTGGCAGCTAGGCATTATCCAGGATCAAGTCAGTTTTTTCTTTGAGCAGGGAATTGAGCGAACCGGTGTCGCCGCTGCGGTTTTTTAGCAGGGCTTCGGCGAGTTGGAATAGCGGTGCGGGGATCTCGGCTATTTCGGTTGCGGCTTCGTCGCGGCCTTGTGGATAGGTGGAATAGAATTCGACCTCGGCTTCGCAAAAATCGCAGATCCCTAGATGGCGGCCGATCTCGCTCGCGCGTGAGCGGGCCAGATCGCCGTTTTGATATTCGAGCAATTCGTTTGACGAAGGACAATCCTCGTTTTTAAAGAAACCTGTCATCTTTGATGAAACCATAGAGCACATTTCGACCTTATACGCTGACAACCAGCGGTGCGAACCTATTCTTTGTTACAACAAAAGTAAATCTGTAATGACCGATTCGTTCCAAAACTTCGCGAACAATTTTTCTGAAAACACGGAAAATGTGGTCATGTTGCCTACAAATAACCGCTCAAGTGATTGATTTACAATGGTTTAAGTCAAGTGTATAAAAAATATACAATATTGCAAAAACTTGTTGTGCAAACTGACAATAATTGCTACTATCTTAAATGTAGGTTGTGAGCATTTAGCTGACTTACCTAGCAGATGATCAGATCGACCGCCATCAACCGCTGTTGATCACGCCAAATCTCTACTACCCCAAAAATTAGCTCAGACCCCGCGAATTGTGTTCGCAACCCGCATGGCACCCGTGTGCATCGAAGGTCGGCTTGTCTGCAACGCTCGCAGACAACTGGACACAACTTCAAACAAGATCTGAGCCGCATTGGAAGAAAGGACATCTCAATCGGAAAGGCTGAATTATGAGTGAAGTAAAAACAAAGGATCGATTGCCCCGATCGATCCAGAACAAACAGATCAAAGTCGGCAAGTGGAACGAAAGTCTCAAGACATCTGATGTAAATCAGATATGGATCGAGCTGCACCGCATAGTGTCGTCGCACCCACTGGTCAGGGCCTCAAAGCGTGCCGGCTTTTTGGTCGAAGAGGGAAAGCATAACGCTTACACCGACCTCACCCAAGAGTTGTTCGTCGCTCTGCTGTCAAAAGACCGTTTTCAGCATTACATCGATACGGAGATGTCCGACCCTGAGATCGAGGCCGAGATCAGCCAGATCGAGCTAACCAATATGCTGACGGCAGAGCTCAGAAAACGCTACCCCGAATCGTATCGTCTAGCCCGCCGCATCTCGACGCTGATACAAACGAGCGCGATTTTCAAACGCTTTGACAACGTCGATAACCCCGAGGCTCACCGCCGTCTCGCTGACCGTCTGTATGGTCTGTCGGACTGGAAACTGCAAAAGGCCCGTCGCGATGTTCAGGAAATGGACGTTCGTGTAAAAGCCGTCTCGTTCCAGAGCCGCGATACCCGCATGGTCGGCTGCACCGGTGACGCACAGATCGTCATCAGCAATCCTGAGCTTGAGAAACTTATCGTCCGCGTTCTCAAGGCTATCGATTCGCCCGTCGATGTCCGCTCGCTTCGCTCATTCGTAATGTCGCGTCTGCCGATCATGGACATTCATCTTGTGCCCGTCGGCAGCGGCGGCAGCGAAGATGACGACGACAGGATGCCGTTCGAATTTACCGACAACCGCGAAACGCCCGAGGAAGACCTGCTTCGTAACGAAGCTGAAACTGCCGCCGCGGGTTTTGTCGATAACTTTCTCGTCACGCTCAACAAATCCGTCCGCGGAAAAGCGAAGCAGTATGACCGCATGATAAACGTCCTGTGGCACTGCTATCTGATCTCTGACAGCGGCACGCAGCTTGAAGTTGCTGAGATGCTCGGCGTGTCTGATTCGCTGGTATCGGATTACCGCAAACGAATCGAGGCAAACCTACAGCAGCTTTCGTTCAACGGTGTCAACGAGGCGCGTCAGTTCGAAAAAGCACTCAAACACAAGGTCCGCGACCTGATCACGATGGAAAAAGAAGAAGTTGCGGCCTAATAGCAATTTGCTCTAACAGATATGTTCACAGTCGCATCAGATGTCCATCGAAAGATCAAAAAGTAAGGATCACAGCTCATTGTCCCCGCTATCCAAAGCCGGCGGCACGGTCTCTAACGACCTGCCGCCGCTTCGGTCGTTTGGACAGCCCGACGAAATGGGGCCTGAGCCATCTGGCTTGCGCAATCTACATCGCCGCAACGAAGCTGATGAACGTCCGGTCGAACCTGTGCAAACGACATCGCACGCTCCTGTCGTAGTCAATACGACGACCGTCGCCGCTGAGAACAAGCGTCCCGAGGTTAAGTCCGAAAAGAAAGAGAAGCGGCTCAAGGCTGACCAAACATTGCTTACATCGGACCGCTGGCTCGCCCGCAATGGGCACACGTTTACCTACGTCGGCCTCTTTCTCTTCTCGATCATGGTGCTGTTTAGGCCATACGAGATCGTGCCTGGGCTCGGGTTTCTCGCCGCGACGGCGTTCTATTTTGCACTCGCAACGCTCGCAATATATTTTCCAAGTCAGATCGCGACCGAGGGCACGCTGACGACGATGTCCACAGAGGTCAAAGCCCTGCTTGCTCTGACCGCTCTCTCGCTGCTCACAATGCCCATCGCAAAAAACCCGGGCATGGCGTGGGACACGTTTAACGATTCGTTCAGCAAATCGGTCATCATCTTTATCGTGCTCGTCAACGTCGTCCGCACACGCAAGCGGCTGATGGGGATGATGTGGCTGTCGTTTGGCATCGGCATTTATCTGAGCATTTCGGCTTTGCAACTCTATACGAGCGGCAAATTTACGGTCGAAGAATATCGCGTCGGCGTCGAGATCGGCGGTATGTTTGGCAACCCGAACGAGATGGCGATGCACTTTGTGATGATGACGCCGATAGCTTTTGCCATGGGCATCGCGGCTAAGAGCAAAGTAATGCGGCTCATATATCTCGGCATGGGAGCCCTGCTTATCGGGGCAAACATGGTCACGTTTTCGCGTGGCGGCTTTCTCGGACTAGTCGCCTGTATGGTCTTTTTTGCTTTTAAGGTAGGGCGCAAATATCGCCTCAACGTCGCGATCGCGTCGATCCTGATAAGCGCAATTGCGATGGTCGCTGCGCCGGGCAATTACGGCCTGCGCATGCTCTCGATCTTTATTCCCGGGCTCGACAGCGTCGGTTCGAGCAATCAGCGGCAAGAGCTTTTGTGGCGTTCGCTGCTGGTGTCGGCTCGCAACCCCTGGGGCATCGGCATCGGTAATTTCCCGATCGTCGGCATCCGCGACCTGCAATCGCACAACGCATTTACACAGGTCTCGGCCGAGCTCGGCATACTTGGGCTCGTGGCGTACATGATCTTTATGATCAGCCCATTTCGCAAACTCAGTGCGATCGAACGCAAGCATTTCGACAGCAACGAGTTTGACTGGTTTTACTACGTCTCGATCGGCCTGCAAGCGAGCATCGTCGGCTATTGGGTCTCAAGTTTCTTTGCATCCGTTGCGTACAATTGGTTCATCTATTACCTGATCGCATACGCGGTGGCATTTCGCAGGATTTATAACATCGAGCGTCCGGCTGACGAAGCCGAGACTGCTCCGGTGATGGACAGACAGGCAATACCGGCAACATGATATTTACGGCTGAGCAAATAGTATTTTGGTTGTGCATCGGCGTGCTCGCGTACGTCTATGTCGGCTATCCGCTGCTCGTGCATTTGGTCAGCCGCGTGTTTCCAAAGCCGGTGGCGAACGGCGATATCGAACCAAAAGTAACCGTTCTAATCACCGCGTTTAACGAAGAGAACGACATCCGTGCAAAGCTCAAAAACACGCTCGCGATCGAGTATCCCGCCGACAAACTAGAGATCATCGTTGCCTCGGACGGTTCGACCGATGGGACGGATGAGATCGTAAAAACCTTTGCGGATCGCGGCGTGATCCTCTTTCGCCAAGAGGGACGCGTCGGCAAAACGACAACGCAAAACAACGCCGTCCTACTGGCCAGCGGCGACATCATCCTCTTTTCCGACGCGACGACGCTTTATGCCACAGACGTTTTCCGCCGCATTCTGCCGCATTTTGCGGACGAGACGGTCGGCTGCGTCGCCGGTCGGCTGATCTACGTCGATGACGCCAGCACGATCGTCGGCAGCGGTGCCAAAAGCTATTGGAACTACGAGACGTTCATCAAAACCGCCGAATCGACAGCGTGCTCGCTGATCGGAGCTTCGGGGTGTTTATATGCGGTGCGCCGCTCTGCGTACCAGCCGATGTACGCCGAAGCCTGCTCCGATTTTCTCATCTGCACCAATCTCTATCGCAACGGGCTTCGCAGCATTTTCGCTCCCGAAGCCGTCTGCTACGAGCGTACTAACAGCCGCTCGGACGACGAACTCAGTATGCGTGTGCGTGTGATCTCGCAAACCTTTACGGATCTCTGGCGAAACCGCGATATGATGAATCCGCTAAAAAGCGGCTTTTTCGCCGTCCAGCTCATCTCGCACAAAGTGCTCCGTTACGCCGTGCCGTTCCTACTTCTTGCGGTGCTGATCGCGAACGGTGTGCTCGCCGGGCAATCTCTTATTTACGCCGGAACATTCGCGCTCCAGGTGCTGTTTTACCTGCTCGCATTTGTCGGCTGGCTGATGGAACGTGCCGGTTATCGGCTCAGCCTGCTCGCAATGCCGCTGTATTTTGTGCTCGCCAATCTCGCCTCCGCCGTCGGTTTTTACAAATTCCTGCGCGGCGAACGCTACGCCCGCTGGGAACCCATCCGCAGCTCAAGATAATGCTTGAAACGCCCGTCACAAATCATGTCAGCAAACGCGTCGGCCGCAACGTACTCAGCGGCCCGCGGATCTCGGTCGTCATACCGGCGTACAACAACGCCGACGTGATCGCCGAGACGCTTGATTCTGTGGTGGCGCAAAAGTATCGCGAACACGAGATCATCGTCGTCAACGACGGCTCGCCCGACACCGAACAGTTTGAACGTGCGATCCGCAACCATCTCGAAGAGATCGTCTATATCCGCCAGCGTAACCAGGGAGCCGGCCCGGCCCGCAATACCGCCATCGAACACGCCCGCGGCGACATCATCGCGTTTCTCGACGGCGACGACGTCTGGCTGCCGGATTTTCTCGCTTCGCAGTATGTGTTTATGAACCGCAACGGCCTCGACATGGTCTATTGCGACGCGATGCTGACGGGCATGAACTCCGCACTACGCCGCACCTTTATGGAAACGGCTCCATCCACCGGCGAGGCCGATTTTAATGCGATCCTCGATCTGAAATGCAACGTCATCACGTCCGGCGTGATGGCAAAGAAAGAGTTTATCGTCGCGGCGGGTATGTTTGAGACCGAACGCGTGCGGGCACACGATTTTCACCTCTGGCTGCGAATGGCAAAGGCGGGTGCGAAGATCGGCTATCAGGAAAAAGTCCTGCTCAAATACCGCGTCGAAACGACCGGCCTCTCGGGCGACTCGATAGCCCGCGTCGAACGCGAGCGTGACGCATTTGTCCGCGTGATGAATACCATCGAGCTTGACGAAGAGCAACGCGGGATCGCAACCCGCCGCATCGCAGGCCTCGAAGCCGACCTCGCCGTCGAGCAGGGCAAGTCTTATCTCCTCAGCGGCGACTACCGCTTGGCCGCCCTCGCGTTCCGCGTCGCCAACCGCCACCGCCGCTCCCTAAAACTCACCGCCATCACCTGGCTAGCCCGCCTCGCCCCGAGCCTGCTCCTAAAACATTTCAAAACCCACCGCCCCGCCGACATCGCCTTGATCCGGCAGTCTTAAGAACCAGATAGCAACGCATTAAGGTCAAATGAGCAAAACACCTCGCATGGTGCGAAGCCTTTTTCTTTGTCGCCAATGGCGACACGGAACACGATCCGTGAGTCTGCGGAGCAGACGGCATATTTGTAGCCCACATCGCAAGATGTGGGAACGGATCATCCAGATATCAGAGCCGTTGGAAACGGCGGCATAATGTCCGGCGTTGTTGTTATGCCACCGTCTACGACGGTTCGGGTCGTTGTCTGGCAACTTACCCACATCTCGCGATGTGGGCTACAAGTATTTCACCGTCTCCGACGGTTCGAACATACTACAATAGTGTGGTCTTCGGGGTCGGATCGGCGGAAAGATCGCAGAGCCTGCCGCCGATTCATCCATTTATTATGGGGTATTCTCCGGGATCTTCATCGGTTCACCATACCGATAAAATTGAAGGATCTCACCGGTTTTCTTATCAATCAATCCGTATGGATGTCCGTCCTGACAGTCTAAACACTTCGTCGCAAAACGCACTTCCCAAGAGGCAGGTCGATCTATTACCGAGACATCATATTCGTCGCTCCCCATAGATGAATTCAGGTTACCTTTCAATATGAGAATTGCTGTTTCCGCAGAAATATATCCGCTTTCAGGAACAGAAACACTGTCGTTAGACTGATTCAAGTCGCGCATGATTATTTTCCACTCGCCGTTGGGTAGCTTCTGAACGTCTTGAAGCACAATGCCATTCCCATCGGAATAGCGAAAAAGAGTTTGCTTGGTTTCAGCGTTGATTACTCTTATTTCTTCAGTCAACGCATTCTTGAGTAACTTAACCTCATGATTATCGGGGAGTTTATTTACCTCGTACTCCCGATAAAAATATAGATAACCTAGACCGGCGAACAAGATAGCGGTAATTGAAGCAGCTACAATTACTGAGCGTTGGGAAGGATATGTCTTCATTTTTAGGATGTTAGCATAGGCGGGGCGGGGAAAGTGAACAACGAATAGTGAACAGTGAACAACGGCCGGGGCGGAAAGATCCCCGTCGCCAACGGCGACCGACGTATAAAGCCTAGGGTGAAATGAGCGTAGCGAATGTAACCCTAGGTAACGACGGACAAAACATACACGTCCCTGTAGGGGACGAACTGTACAGTGCCAATTTGTTGCTCCCTTTCAGGGAGCGAACGCGCGATCCGCACAAACCTAGGGTTACACGAACTCGCGTTCGTTCACCCTAGGCTTTATAAGTACGTCGCCGTTGGCGACAGGAACACGATCCGTGAGTCCGCTGAGCGGACGGCATATTTGTAGCCCACAGTGCGAACTGTGGGAACAATGCCAGCCAAGCCCCTGAGCGTGTGGAACACGCGGCATAATAACACCGTTATTGGTTATGCCACCGTCTCCGACGGTTTGGACACGATCCTGATCCCTTACTCACATCTCGCGATGTGGGCTACAACTATCTCACCGTCTCCGACGGGTCAAAGCCTGATAAACACAGGCCAATTCTAGTTAATAACAAATTACCAACGGTATAAAACGAGCGGACGGACGCGAGTGTTGCCGTTACACTTGTTCCGTTTAGGCTGTCGGAAGTTCGCGACAACCTGTCGGAGGCTAATGTAAGTCTGTCGGAAGCTCGCGATAACCTGTCGGAGACGAATGTAAGTCTGTCGGAAGCTCGCGACAATCTGTCGGAGGCTAATGTAAGTCTGTCGGAAGCTCGCGACAACCCGTCGGAGGCTTGCGACAGGCTGTCGCCAGCTAATGTAACTCTGTCCGGAGCTAGTGTAAGTCTGTCGGACGCTAATGTTGGTCCGCCGCTAGGCGTTGTCGAAAAAGTTCTTGCAATTGTAACGATGTCGTGACATACTGCCGTTGTTCCAAGACAAATTGCGGTCGGTAATACGTTTTTCTCAGACGTCGAATCGGTGTGCGTGTGGTTGAATCCGCAATTTGTCATTGGAAACACAAAAGGACTTCCACACTTTAAAAGCGCACCTTACCTGACTCCTGTTAATTTACCTTCCGCAGTTTGTCTTGGACGCTCCACGAGCGGCCCTCGCGGACAAACTAATTAACAGGAGAACAAATATGCCTTTTCCATCAACACTTTGGTTTCCACGCAACTTGCAGGACATAGCGGCTTGGATGTTGAATTTTTCAAATAACGTCACGGCGACGGGCGAGACGCACGGCCTGACGCATGCCGAGTGTGTGCAGATCGGCGCGGATAACACGATGGTGCAATTCCTCGCCGATGCGATGGTGACGCTTGGGGCGTATATGGATACGATGCGGGCGTTTCGCGACAGCGTGCTCGAGGATCCGGTGGATGGCACGACGCCCGCCGTGCCGACAAATGTCTCGCTGACCCTGCCGGATCCTGTTCCGCGTGGGATCTATGAACGCATCATCGAGGCGGCGGCGCGTATAAAGGCTTCGGCAGGATATACGAACGCCGTTGGCGAAAAGTACGGCATCGGCGGTTCAAAGCCCGATTCGCTCACGCCTTCGCTTGTCCAGCCCGAGATCGTCCTCAGCGAATCCAAACACGGCTATCTGTTTTCGATCGTCGTTTCGAAACGCGAAGAGTCCGATTCTTGGCAGGTGTGGCTGCGACCCGCTAACGGCGGCGATTGGCAGCTCGCCGCGACCGGCACGGGCAAAGCTCTCGACGTAACATATTCGCCAACGACGCCCGGCGAACCCGTCCAACTCGAAGTATATGTGCAGCTTCGCAAAAACAACGCCAACTACGGCGAACCAAGCGAGATCGGCCTCGTGACGGTTAATCCGTAATGTGTTATATTCTTTTCAGCTGGAAGGACATTCAAGGGAAAGAAGAAAAGGCCGCGGGTGTAATGCTCGCGGTCTTTTTTTCGTGCATTTTGTGTGTTTCGTGGTTAAATATCCGTAGATGGACTTTTACTTTCTGCTATTCTCGCTCTTTTTTCCGCGGCTCGTGATGCTGGTGTATCTCGTGATGTTCCCGGCAGCGTTCCCGGCAAACTCCGTCCCGCAATGGGCCGACATTCTGCTCGGCATATTCTCGCCGCGCGTTCTGATCCTCATCTACATCTACCAGAATATGGGCTATGACAACATCTGGTTCGCCGCCCACCTGATCGTAATGCTGCTCGCGTACTTCGGCGGCGGCAGGGAAACACGCCGCAGGCGGCGGCGAAAGGATGAAGGATAAAGGCGAAAGGATAAAGTAAGATCTGACAACCGACCACTGACAACTGACAACTGCTCGGCTTTTCGCCGACTTCCTGCGTCTAACGTGACATGGGGCGGGCTGGGTGTATAGTGTTCCACCCCATAAGGAGAAACCATATGAAGAACTTTATTGCAATGTCGGTACTCGTACTCTCGTCGGTGCTGTTCGTCCATCCCGCAACGGCAGCCACCTCGACCAAACCTGCCGCCAAACCTTGCCAGGGCAGCGGATGTGTCTATGTTTGCAGGCAAGAACGCAAAAGATGCCGCCTCGGCAAAAAGGCTTGCCGCCGCCAGTACAACGCCTGTGTTCGCGGATGTCCGCGGTAGAAAGGATAAAGGATAAAGGCGAAAGGATAAAGTAAAGATAGGAAGCCGGAATGCGATTCGTCATTCACTCAGCTTTCCTAACTTTATCCCTTATCCTTTCGCCTTTCTCCTTTAAAAGTGAAGTGCGGCTCTGAGTTTCGGGAACTCAGAGCCGCAAATGATCAGATTGGATTAACTGTAGGCCTTGCGAAGGTTGTAGGCAAAAGGCGGATTGTTAATGGGTAGGGCAATGTGTCGAACGAACCAACTCCTTCGCACGTTTAGTTCTTCGGCACGGAAACTTGTTCTCCTTTGAGCGGGATGCCGATACGTTTTGCCTCACGCAAGATGACGTTCGGATCGCTCTTCAAGCTATGGATCTCTTCTTGCAGGGCAAGATTTTCGTCCATAAGATTCTGTATTTGGGCCGCTAACTTAGTGTTTTGGCCCGCCTCTTCACGCATTTCGGTAAATGCACGGAAATTGATCGAGACACCGAGCATCACAAATATCGAGACCACGATCGCGAACGACAACCACCACGGCGTCTGTTTGCGTGTCGCAGCGGCCGCTGGTTTGCGGCGTTTGCGTGTGACCGTGCGGCGGGACGTTGTTCCCGTTGCTGCGTCACCCCAATAGATATCTGCGGCCTTGCTCAAGTAACTCCTCCAAGTCAGTCGCCGACTCACTCTCGGCGTAAATTCTCACCATCGGCTCGGTGCCCGACGGCCTCATCAGCATCCAAGCGTCGTTTCCAAACAGGAATTTCACGCCGTCCATGCGGTTGATACTTTCAATTCGCCGGCCGCCGATCTCGGTCGGCTCCTGCGCCAGCTTTTCTTTCAACTTTGCGGCGACATCCGGTGTCAATTTGACCCCGATGCGGCCCGATTCAAGCTTTCCGTCACGCTTGAACAGTTCGTCGAGCTGCTCTGTCAAACTCATCCCGCGAGCGGCGACTGCTTCCGCTGCCAAAAGACAGGCCAAAATGCCGTCTTTTTCGGGAAAGTGCCCGCGTATCGAGAGTCCGGCGGACTCTTCGCCGCCCAGGATGATCTCGTCGTTATTTATCAACTCGCCGATAAACTTAAAACCGACCGGCGTTTCGTGGAGCGTAATGCCCCGAGCTTTTGCGACCCTGTCAACCTGATGCGACGTCGCCACGCTGCGTGCCACCCCGCGGGGATCGCCCCGCGTTTCGCAAAGATAATCTGTCAAAAGTGCGATCAGCCTGTTTGGCGTGATAAACGCACCGCCCGTGTCAACAACCCCAAACCTGTCGCCGTCTCCGTCCGTAGCGAGCCCAAGCGTCAAGCTCTTTTCAACTACCAGCTTTTTCAGATCCGGGATGTGTTCTTCGCCCGGTTCCGGCGGCTGCCCGCCAAATGTCACGTCCCGCCAATCGTGCAGCGTCTCGACCTCGAGTCCGTGATCTTGCAGAACGGAATTCAAATATCCGCGGCCTGTCCCCCACAGAGGGTCGTAGGCGTAGCGGCCTTTTGCCGCCGCGATCACGTCGAAACGTATCTTAGTTTTCAAATCGTCCAAATAAGCCGGACGCGGGTCAAAATCTTTTATCTCGCCGCCGGGTGCATCGTGACCGGACATTTTGTTCGCGATGCGATGCTCGATCTGCTTTGTGATCTCGGGCAGTGCCGGGGCTCCGTCAGCCGTCGAGAACTTAATGCCTTGATACTCAGGCGGATTATGCGACGCGGTAAAGTTGATGCCGCCTGCCGCTCGCTGGTCGCGTATCGAGTGGCTGATCACCGGTGTCGGTGTCGGTTCGGTGCATCGCAGCACCGTAAAACCCTTTCGCGACGCGATCTCGGCGGCGACATTCGTGAACGTCTCGCCCATGAATCGCGAGTCATGCCCTACGACCAGCTTCTGTCCCGAGTCCGGACTCTTATCTTTCAAATAACCACAAATCGATTCCGCTACGAGCCGGACGTTCTCAAAAGTGAAGTCCTCGGCGATGATGGCTCGCCAACCCGATGTCCCAAAGCGGATATTCATTTAACGCAATGTGTTCGATTACCTCTCGGAAAACCGCGTAATATATATTTTCAACCCAATTTCCCTTGAAGTGGTGGAAGCATAGCACAAATGCTTAACGGATGTAAAGCGAAAAAGAACAATTTTTTTGTACCAATTAATATCTGTATTTACAACAATTACAAGATATCAATTAATGTATTTATTGATTATAGCGCTTATATTACCTGGTAGTGTTCAGTTTATTAAGCGCCTCCGAATAAGCGCATGCGCGCTTCATGGATAGATGGTTGGCTGGTGAAGTGGTCTGACCCGATGACGATACCAGACATTAATGTATCAATAGGGGACACGGGGTATGATGGTTTTGAGAGTGTGTCGAAACGGCGCGTTACTGTCATAATATTATGACACTTATTGAGTCGTGTAAAAGATTGTAAATACAGGGCTTATCGGCTAGTTTGGTTATTGCCGGCGATGGCACGCACCTTGCTACTCCATGTGCGTCTTATTACGGCCATATATCGCGTAGATACTATTTGGCCTATTGCAAGTATTTATTTGGAGAGATCAAATTAACATGAGACCTATCAAGCATTTTGAAAAAGGATTGACGTACGTCGCCAAAGGCGCGTTCAACGCCGTCCGCAGCATCAATCAATTTAAGCCTAACGCATCGTTCATCCCGAAATGGGCTGACAAACCGATCCTTAAATCGTGGCAAAAGACCAAGCCGACGCTTGGCTTTCCTCGTACGACCGATTCGCTGTGTCCGCAGTGCGTGATCGAGGCGCGTGAGCAGATCTTGTCGGGTGAGCGCGATGTTTCGACGCTGGTCAATGACAATGTCGGCGAGATCAAGGCGCAGATCATCGAACGTGACGGCCAGGTGTGGATGATCAAAGATTGTCCGCAGCACGGCAAGATCGAGGACATGATGGCGATCGATGCCAAATTCCTCCAGCACATCGAGTCGCTTTTCCCGGGCCGCGATATGGAATCGCACAACGACGAAAAGCTGCACAACCACGGTTCGTCGACGATCAAGTACGGCCGCGGAGCGGTGTTGACGGTCGATCTGACCAACCGCTGCAACATGATGTGCGATCCGTGTTTTATGGACGCGAATCAGGTCGGCTTTGTCCACGAGCTCTCGATGGAAGATGTCGAAGAGATCCTCGACAACGCCATCTCGATCAAACCGCGTCGTCAGATGTCGGTGCAGTATTCGGGTGGTGAGCCGACGCTCTCGCCGTATTTCCTTGATGCAGTGCGTTACGCTCGTAAGGTTGGTTACAACTCGGTCCAGGCCGCGACCAACGGAATCGAGTTCGCCAAATCAAAAGAATTTTGCCGCGAAGCCGCTGAGGCAGGTCTTCGTTTTGTGTATCTGCAGTTTGACGGTATCGGCAACGACGCTAACTCGCACCGCCAGATCGGCAACCTGTTTGACGTCAAGCTCCGTGCGATCAACAACCTGCACGAAGCCGGCGTTGACATCATCCTTGTGACAACGCTGGTTAACGGCGTTAACAACGATCAGGTCGGCACGATCATCCGGTTTGCTCTCGAGAATCCTAAAAAGATCTCGTTCATCGCGTTTCAGCCGGTGTCGTTCACGGGCCGCGACGAGCACATCACCGAGCAGCGCCGTCTGCAGCAGCGTTACACGCTGGCCCACCTCGCACACGACGTGCAGGATCAGGTCGGCATCACCGAACCGACGCGTGACTGGTTCCCGCTGTCGCTCATGGGTGCGTTCGCCGATTTTGCGGATGTCGTCCACGGGCCTGAGAATGATTGGGGACAGGTCAGCTGCGGCTGCCACCCAAATTGCGGTGTCGGCACGGCGATGATGGTCAATAAAGAAACAAAAGAAATGGCACCTGTGCCGCAGTTCCTTAACATTCAGGGACTCGTCACCGACATGCAGCACATCACCGATACAAACCGCGGCAAGTGGTTCTCGAATATCATGATGGGCCTCGCACTGCTGAAAAACTACGATCCGTATGGTGCTCCTCCGTCATTGACGCTGGGCGGCATCCTCGCAAAGTTTGACAAGTCGTTTGGCCTGTCGGGCAAAGATTACGGCAAGGTCAGCGGCGATCGCACGATGGAAGACATCGAAAAACGCCGTCAGGACCCTTGGAACTTCCTCTTTATCGCAGGTATGTGGTTCCAGGATCTGTTTAACTACGATTTCCGCCGCACCGAGATGTGCATCATCCCTTACGGTACCCAAGAGGGCGAAATTTCGTTCTGTGCGTACAACACCGGCATCGGCTGGCGCAACATCATCGAGCACATGCACCAGAATGCGACCGTCGCTCAGTGGTACAAAGACCACGGCCGTCAC